>NZ_FOCU01000002.1:0-525154 GCF_900110195.1 Pseudomonas sp. ok266
ATTTCATCGGAAGTTTGGTGAGGGCAATTCAGCGGCTTACGCGACTGCTCTTTCAAGCCATCCACGCCCAACGCTGCATACCGTTCCAGCCACTTGTCGATGGTTGGACGACTGACGCCATACCGCCGGCTTAATTGGCTTTTGGTGTAGCTGCCGCTGAGCCAATCGCTAATTAACTTCACTCGTTGATCCATTGGGGACTCTTGTTTCCAGGGCATGGTCAGCACCTCCTGACCATGATTGATACCTGTAAACCATGTCCCCGGTCTCAAACGTAAAGGATGTACCCGGTCTTTACCCCGCCCAGCCCTCTCCCCGAGGGAGAGGGAGCTGACCGAGGTGTCTTGCGTTATACATCGACCTGAAAGTCCGAGTCGATTATGGATTCGGTAAAGATCGATCATGTCGGCGGAGTTTTCCAATATCCCCCAATCAGTCCCCTCTCCCTATGGGAGAGGGTTAGGGTGAGGGGCTCTAGCTCTTCGCTCTAGCCCTTGCCTTTGGTCCGGGTCATATTCGGCCCGCCATTCTTCTCAAGATGCTCAATGATGATCCCCGCCACATTCTTCCCCGTGGTGGTCTCGATCCCTTCCAGCCCCGGCGACGAGTTCACTTCCATCACCAGCGGCCCGTGATTGGAACGCAGGATATCCACACCCGCCACCGCCAGGCCCATGACCTTGGCCGCGCGCAATGCGGTCATGCGCTCTTCCGGGGTGATCTTGATCAGGCTGGCGCTGCCGCCACGATGCAGGTTGGAGCGGAACTCGCCCGGCTTGGCCTGACGCTTCATCGCTGCGATGACCTTGTCACCGACCACGAAGCAGCGAATATCCGCACCGCCCGCTTCCTTGATGTATTCCTGAACCATGATGTTCTGCTTCAGGCCCATGAACGCCTCGATCACCGATTCGGCGGCGGTCGCGGTTTCGCACAACACCACACCGATGCCCTGCGTGCCTTCCAGCACCTTGATCACCAGTGGCGCGCCGTTGACCATGTCGATCAGGTCGGGAATGTCATCCGGCGAGTGAGCAAAACCGGTCACCGGCAGACCGATGCCGCGCCGCGACAGGAGTTGCAGCGAACGCAACTTGTCCCGTGAACGGGCGATGGCCACCGATTCGTTGAGCGGGAACACCCCCATCATTTCGAACTGACGCAACACCGCGCAGCCATAAAACGTCACCGACGCACCGATCCGCGGAATCACCGCGTCGAAACCCTCCAGCGGTTTGCCGCGATAGTGGATCTGCGGCTTGTGGCTGGCGATGTTCATGTAGGCGCGCAAGGTGTCGATCACTACCATTTGATGCCCGCGCTCGGTTCCGGCTTCGACCAGACGGCGGGTGGAATACAGACGCGGGTTCCGCGACAGCACAGCGATCTTCATGCAACACCTGTGGAAGAGGTAGATACCGGGAACACCGGCTTGTCTTGTACATACTTGATGCCCGGATTGACGACCAGATGGCCATCGATCAGGGCTTTGGAACCGAGCAACAGGCGATAGCGCATGGACTTGCGGCAGGCGAGGGTGAACTCGATCGGCCAGACCCGATCACCCAGGGCCAGAGTGGTGCTAATCACATAGCGCTCCTGGGCATGACCGTTGGAGCTTTTGATGGTTTTGCGCGTCACCAGTGGCGCTTCGCAGCGGCGGTGACGCAATTGCACCACCGTGCCCAGGTGTGCGGTGAAACGTACCCACTTCTGGCCGTCGCGTTCGAACGGCTCGATGTCGGTGGCATGCAGGCTGGAGGTGCTGGCGCCGGTGTCGATTTTCGCTCGCAGGCCTGCGACTCCCAAATCCGGGAGCGCCACCCACTCGCGCAGACCGACAACGGTCAAATGGTCAAATGTCTTCAATAGAAAAAACCAACGATTAACGCGTCCAGGCCTCAGGCGAAACCCGGGCCAACGCTTTGAATGCAGGTTTGGCGAACCAGTAGCCCTGCATCAGAAATATTCCACAGTCCGCCAGGAAATCCCGTTCACCGGCGCTCTCAATGCCTTCGGCAATGACTGTAACGTCCAACTCCGCACAGATTGTGACAATCCCCCGAACGATCACCTGACGAACACGGTCTTGATCGACATCGCGGATCAGCGCCATGTCGAGTTTGATCAGGTCCGGTTGAAAATCAGCCAGCAGATTGAGCCCCGAATGACCGGCACCGAAATCGTCGATGGCGGTCTTGAAGCCGAATTCGCGGTATTCACGCAGAATATTGGTCAAATGGCGATAGTTATCTACGTGCTCGCTTTCCAGGGTTTCAAAAATCAGTCGGTCGAGCGGGAAACAGTGCTTTTTTGCCGCTTCGAGCGTACTGCGAATGCACAGCTCTGGACGATAGACGGCGTTGGGCATGAAGTTGATCGACAAGTGTGTCTGCATATTAAGATCAGCCGCACCTTTGATGGCGCGGGTCCGGCAGAGCTGGTCGAAGCGGTAGCGGTTTTCTTCTGTAACCTGATTCAACACAGTGAATGCGCCTTCACCGCTCACCCCACGGACCAACGCTTCATGGGCGAAAACCGACTGATCGCGCAGATCCACGATGGGTTGATAGGCAAAGTCAAAATCGAAGCCCAACGGTTCACTGTGCTGGCAGCCCTGGCAACCGGTGTGAGTCGAAGTCAATGAAGAGGGAAATTTAGTCATTCGAGCACCCCCATGCCGGTGCACCGGCCAAGATCACAGTCTATCTGGAGGGCCGAGTTGTTGCGCCCGACAGAAACGGTAGTACAGTTCCGACTACTGGCTGAACGAGGAATTCAAATGGCGCAAAAAAGCGAAGAGGACGACAAGGTTCGTCTCGACAAGTGGCTATGGGCCGCGCGTTTTTACAAAACCCGTGCCTTGGCCAAAGCGGCGATCGAAAGCGGCAAGGTGCATTGTCGCGGTGAGCGCTGCAAGCCTGGCAAAGAGCCGCGCATCGGCGATGAGTTCGAGATTCGTACCGGGTTCGAGGTGCGTACGGTGAAGGTCGAGGCGTTGTCGATTGTGCGGCGCGGCGCACCGGAGGCGCAGACGTTGTACGCGGAGACCGAGGCGAGTATTGCCAAACGTGAAGCGGCCGCGGCAATGCGCAAGGCGGGGGCGTTGGGTGTGAGTACCGACGGCAAGCCGAGCAAGAAGCAGCGGCGGGATTTGTTCAAGTTTCGGGGTAGCAGCAACGACGAGTAAGCGCGACGTTTCCGGGCTGCTTGTGCTGGCCTCTTCGCGAGCAAGGTTGCTCCCACAGTAGATCCGGTTCCTCCAGTGGATACTTGATCAATTGTGGGAGCGAGCCTGCTCGCGAATCGAGGGAGCAGCCCTCGCCGAAGCCAGCTCGGTATCAGGCGCTACGCACCACACTCATTCGCGAAACCAGCGGCAACTTGCTCAGCAGATTGAAAATCGGCGAAGTCACCTTCAGCCAGAAATTCGAGGCGTGATAAGCAAACGGTGTGTAGTAACCCCAGCCCAACGCCCACACCGCCAGCAGCATACCGCCGATGTAATCGTCCTGACCCCAATGCGCACCGGCCACCAGACGCGGCAGCATGAACAACAGTGCCAGACCCCAGATCGCCACAAACTGCCCGACCGTGCGGCTGAACACGCCCATGAACAGCGCCCAGATCAGCAGCACCGAAGCATGGTCACCGGGAAAGCTCTGGCTCGAGCGATCCTTCAGCTCCCAGGTCTTCTCCATGTGCGGGAAGTAATCGCTGATATGCACCGCGCCTTCCAGCACCATCGACGGGCTGCTGTGCTGCCAGTCCATGTGGTCGGCGAATTTGGAAAACAGTGCGCGAATCACCACCATCAATAGCAGGATCGAGAAAAAACCGAAGAACGCACGACGCACATCAATTGCCTTGAAGACCCAGTCGCCCTTGATCAGCAGCGTCAGCAAGATCAGACCGACAACGATGTCGAACGGACGCAGACTTGCAATTGCCCAGATGTGGAGCCATATCGGGTTGCTGGCCAGCGGTGCATTGAGCAAGCGGAACAGCCACTCGTCGAAAATCACACACAGCGAGTTGCCCGTAGGCCATAACCAGAAAGCCAGTAGCGCCAGTGGCACTACGTTGCACAGAACCAGCCGGCCGAGGTTCCACCTAGATTGGAACAAACCCGGATTGTTCATAAAATGCCTCCCATGGCAGAGCAGTCGGCACCAAAAAGAGTGCCAAGAAGCGCAAATTTTCACGCCTTGTAACCATTTTGTCACCACATTCAGATACCCAAAATTATGACCGAGCTAGCGGATACCGATTTCACCCAACGTTTCATCTTCGATGACAGCGACACGCGCGGCGAACTGGTTGCGCTTGAACGCAGCTACGCCGAAGTCCTCGCCAAGCACCCGTACCCGGAGCCGGTGGCGCAATTGCTGGGCGAATTGATGGCGGCCGCCTCGTTGCTGGTGGGCACGCTGAAGTTCGATGGCTTGCTGATTCTGCAGGCGCGTTCCGAAGGGCCGATCCCGCTGCTGATGATCGAATGCTCCAGCGAGCGCGAAATTCGTGGTCTGGCGCGTTATGACGCTGAGCGGATCAAGCCGGACGCGAGCCTTGCCGACCTGATGCCGGGCGGTGACCTGACCCTGACCGTCGACCCGACGATTGGCCAGCGTTACCAGGGCATCGTCGATCTTGATGGCGAAACCCTGTCTGAGTGCTTCACCAACTATTTCGTCATGTCGCAACAAGTCGGCACGCGCTTCAAGTTGTTCGCTGACGGCCGCCGCGCCCGCGGGATGCTGCTGCAACAACTGCCGGCCGATCGCCTGAAAGACGAAGAAGAGCGCGCCGCCAGCTGGCAGCACCTCACGGCACTGGCGAGCACGCTGACCGCCGATGAGTTGTTGAGCCTGGACAACGAAACCGTTCTGCATCGCCTCTACCATGAAGAGCAGGTGCGCCTGTTCGATGTGCAGAATCTGCGCTTCCGTTGCACCTGCTCACGCGAGCGTTCGGGCAACGCGCTGGTCAGTCTGGGTCTTGAGGATGCACAGCAATTGGTTCAAGAGAACGGCGGCACTGTCGAGATCGATTGCCAGTTCTGCAACCAGCAGTACCTGTTCGACGCAGCCGATATTGCTCAATTGTTCGCTGGCGCAGGCGTCGACACGCCGTCAGATACCCGGCACTAAAACGGTTCAGCGCAGGTAAATTCACTGCGTAACGACGGAATTTCGCCGTTACGACGGGAGGACCCTACTCTTTTTGGGCTTTTCTGGCATAATCCGGCCCACTTTTTTCGCGGTAGTAGTGCACGACTTTCTACTACAAAACGTTTGGAGCACACTCGGCCACTGGCCGACGGGGAACCTCATGACGCAAGCCAATAACGCCGTGTACACCGATCTGAGTGTTGATGATCTGGTTAAAGAAGCCCTGAACCGCGGTGAGGGCGAGCTTGCCGATACCGGCGCTCTGGTTGTTCGCACTGGTCACCGCACCGGTCGTTCGCCTGTTGACCGTTTCATCGTTGAAGAGCCTTCCACCCAGGCCGCTATCGCCTGGGGCCCGATCAACCGCAAGTTCCCGGCCGACAAGTTCGACGCGCTGTGGGCTCGCGTAGAAGCCTTCAACAACGCGCAAGAGCACTTTGTGTCCCACGTGCATGTAGGCGCGGCGGAAGATCACTACCTGGCCGTGAAAATGACCACCCAGACTGCCTGGCAGAATCTGTTCGGTCGTTGCCTGTTCATCAACCCGGCCCAGTACAACCCGGCCGGTCGTGAAGAGTGGCAAGTGCTCAACGTGGCCAACTTCGAATGCGTGCCTGAGCGTGACGGCACCAACTCCGACGGTTGCGTGATCCTCAACTTCGCACAGAAGAAAGTCCTGATCGCTGGCATGCGTTACGCCGGTGAGATGAAGAAAGCCATGTTCTCCGTGCAGAACTTCCTGCTGCCGGCCGCTGACGTGCTGCCAATGCACTGCGCTGCCAACATCGGCGAAGAAGGCGACGTGACCCTGTTCTTCGGTCTGTCGGGCACCGGTAAAACCACCCTGTCGGCCGACGAAAGCCGTTACCTGATCGGTGACGACGAACACGGTTGGGGCGAAGGCGTGGTGTTCAACATCGAAGGCGGTTGCTATGCCAAGTGCATCGACCTCTCCGAGAAGAACGAGCCGGTGATCTGGAAAGCCATCAAGCACGGCGCAGTGCTGGAAAACGTTGTCATCGACGACGCCAAGCACGCCGACTACGCCGATGTCAGCCTGACCCAGAACAGCCGCGCCGCGTACCCGCTGGAGCACGTTGCCAAGCGTTCCGAGAAGAACCTGGGCGGCGAGCCAAACGCGGTGATCTTCCTGACCTGCGACCTGACCGGCGTGCTGCCGCCAGTGTCGATCCTCAACGAAGAACAAGCGGCCTACCACTTCCTGTCCGGCTACACCGCACTGGTGGGCTCGACTGAAATGGGTTCGGGCAGCGGCATCAAGTCGACCTTCTCCACCTGCTTTGGCGCACCGTTCTTCCCGCGCCCGGCTGGCGAATACGCAGAGCTACTGATCAAGCGCATCCGCGGCTTCGGCTCCAAGGTTTACCTGGTCAACACCGGCTGGACCGGCGGCGGCTACGGTGTCGGCAAACGCTTCAACATCCCGACCACCCGCGCGGTGATCGCAGCGATCCAGAGCGGCGCGCTGATCGGTGCAGCCACCGAACACCTCGACACCATCAACCTCGACGTGCCACTGGCCGTACCGGGCGTTGAAACCAACCTGCTCAACCCACGCAACACCTGGGCTGACAAGGCTGCGTACGACGAGGCTGCCAAGGCATTGGCCGGTCTGTTCATCGAGAACTTCAAGAAGTTCGAAGTGAGCGACGCGATCAAGGCTGCAGGGCCGAAGTTGTAAGATCTGTCGTCAATGAAGAAGCCGCCCCTTGGGGCGGCTTTTTTGTGGGCGTTTTTCTTGCTATGTGCCCTGCGAGGGCTTTCGCGTCAGCAATTCAGACAGCGAGTGAGTATTCATTGGGAAGTTCTTGAGTTTGTCTTGACTCACATACGCGGCTTCGATAACGCTCGTGTGTGAAGTCGGTAGTTTTCTTTGCTTTGGAATATCGAGACTCGGTTCACTCGCTGATTTTTTGCCGAGTGAAGTCTTGGAGGAAAGAAGCCTGGAGTCCTGCAGTCGGTAACCGCGTTCATCCGTGGAACCCAGAAGATTCAGATCTTGCTCGAGACCTAGTACGTGCATCACTGACAAGTACGCTCCCATTGTGACGCCTGCACTACCTGCTTCCAGTGAGCGTAATGTCATGACTGACATTCCAGCTCTTTCAGCGACTAGTTTTGCAGTGAGTCTGCGCCTAAGACGGGCCAGTTTCAGGCGCTCACCAAGATCGTTCAAGAGTCGTGCAACCTTCGGAAGTAGCGGCGAGGTTCTCCTGGCCATAAAGCTAAAATTCCTTCGCTTTTGGGGTGATAAAAACGGAATAATTACAGTTGGCCGGGGGGCAAGGAGTTACGTTTACCCTTGGGTCATTCAACCTTCTGAGCGCCCCATCACTCAACTGTCTGACGTGATCACGGCCATTTTTGCCTGGCATGCATCACTCTCAATACTTCCACACATTCGTCTTTGATCGTGTAAACGATGACGTAACTGGGGGTTGCGACGATTTCCCGTGTTCCTTCAACTCTGCCCTTTTTGTACAGCGTTGGACGCTGTCGGGCGAGCTCCCCTTTTGATTCAAATATTTCATCGAGGTCAGCCGCTGCTTCAGGGTTGTCCTGACTAATACGATCCATAATCCGCTCTCGGTCAATATGCGTCTCCGGACGCCAAATCAACTTCATTAGCGCACTCGTTTACGCAGGGCATCACGCTTGGCGGCAAATATTCGGCGGGTTTCTTCATCGCTAATACTAGGTCTTGGATCGTCAATACTGATCTGTACCTGTCGTTTGAACCATTCGTCATATGCGGCTGCCTCATGCGCTTGTTTCATTGCTTCGGCGCGATCAGGACGAGCGTATGTTTTCATTTGCGATGGGTCATAGCTGGAAGCGTCAACATCGAACTGGTTGATACCCAGTCCTCTCAAATAGGTCACCAGTGTTTCAAGCCTTTTGAACAGGCGCACCTGGCCACTCCGTTGCGCTGTTAGCAGATATTCTTCATTGCCATGCTGAATTTGGATCGCCCAGCCACCAGACTTGGCGACGATACTTGTGCTTTTTACAGAGCCGTTTTCAATCAGGCGACTGAGAGTGCTGTGATCAATGGTTTCAGTGGTCATGGAGGCAAACTCTTGGCTGAACAGTGGCGTCCATCGTACGCAATCAATAGTAGTTTGCAAAATTCAACTCCTGGCAGTAGACACCGAGTGTCCAAAATTATGTTCGTTCGTGAGGCAGGCGATTCTTGTCGGAAACACACCTGCCTGAGATTGTTTTCAGGCTGGATCCTTCCAATTGAGCATTTGCTGCTGTGCGACTTGCAGCAGGTCACAGCCATCCTGTGTCAGCAGATAAAGGGCGTGGGTGATGTGGGGGATGTCTTCGACGTCGGCTTGTCTGAAGTTGAGGCAGTAGAGGGTGCGTAGTAGGTCGCTTGAAGCGCGCAGGCGCTGAACGGCGCATTCGAGGATGTCTTGCGGGTTGGCCGTTGTGTCGATGATCAGGGGCTTGGTGTCGGTGAGGTTTGATTCGAGTGGGCGGTAGCGATCAGGGGTAAGCGGATTCCATGCTTTCATTGTTCTTCTCTCTATAGGCGTTCCAATAGCCGCCGCCATCATGACCAAACGATGGGAGGCGACTGTGTTCGGGTTGGTCAACCAGAGAGAGAGAACTCCGTGTACGCCGAAGCGTCCCAAACACAGCCGCCATAAAGCATGCCGCACAATAGATGGCGGCAAGCATACAAGGGCATGCGTAGTTTCTCTCTCTCAATTTCAGGTGACCAAACCCGAGTCGCTGATTTGGCAGCGACAGTTACGACTATAGATTTGACTTACCAAGCCGCGATAGGCGGTAACGGAGTCTAGGTTTGTAGGAACTGGACGAATAGCGGATAGGCTATTGCTGTAGGTTTTTTCGTCCGCTCACACCCCCAGCGCCATCAACCAATAATCCGATACTCCGCAACGTTCAATAGGCTCGTCGTCAGCCCCGTAGCCGGCGCGTAGATCGCGCCTTTCACCGCCGAAAACGGCACGCCTTTGCTGCCCAGCGAAACATAGCGCTCACCTTTATCCAGTTCGGTGAAGTAGGTGTAAGAAACGCTGTGCATCTGCTTGTAGCGCGCTTCGTCGGCGACGATGGCGCCCGTCAGGCGCAGCAGATCTGTTTCGCTCAGATGCAGGGTTTTGTTCAGTTGTACGCCCCAGCGTTTGAGGCAGGTTTCGGCGAGGTGGCGAACGATGCGGCCAGGTTCCACCAGGGTTTTCAGGTCGCTTGCGCTGGCAGGCACGCCACCGTCAGCTGTGGCGTTGCCGGCCATGGTCGCGTGGCGACCGGCCATCGGGTAGACGCAGGTTTTAGTGCCGGTGGCGGTTTGTGGAATGACGCAGCTGAACCCTTTGGAGCGTTCATCGCGGGCATAGAAGGCGACATATTCTTTGACGTTGGCGCCGAGTTTGACGCGCGCATCCTGGAAGTTGCCGATTCCTGGTACCGGATCAAGGGCAAATATATTCACCGGGATATTATTCAGCTCGCGATCATTGAGCATCGCATTGGCCAGCATATGGCAACTTACACCACCTCGGCTCCAGCCCACCAGATTGGCCTGAGTGGGAATAACGCCATCCTTGCGAAATGTCTTGATGATCTGCTCCTGTAACTTTTGTTGGGTCACGCTGCGATCACCGTAGTTATATTTACGCCAGAACCACGAACCCTCGACTTTTACATCTTCAATGGGAATCCCAGCGGCTTTGAGGCGGTTGTATTCGGCCTCGGTAAGTTGCTCACGCTGCCAGTCGCACTTGCCCTTGATAACATTGACGGCATGCTGCACGTTTTCCTCCCAGCCTTTACCGAACAGTGTGCCGGTAAGGCCGTACTCCTTGGTTTTGGTGAACAGATCGTCAGCTTGCAGGTTGCCGCTGCCAGGTCCGTCGACGATGATCCATTCGGCGAACTCACGGCCGGTATGATTGGCGGCCAGTGTTGAAACCAGTTCGCCGTCCCAGAAATTTTCATGGGCGGTATCGAACTTGTTGGAGCCAGTGCCGCAAAAAAATATGGTTAAAACTGTCATGGTGTTGCTCTCGCTTAGTTGTAAGAGCGAACAAGTTAGTGCGGGTTTCATATATAAATAAAGAGTTCTGGTGTTTCCGAGTTTGTAGCAAATTTTAGTTATATGTTGTTTGTGGTGGTTTTTGTTTGGCCACTTCAAGCAAGTCACAACCATCCTGAACCAGCAGATAAAGCGCGTTAACGATGTTTGGAATATCTTTCACGTCAGCCTGTTTGAAACATAAGCAGTAGAGCGTTTCCAGCAAATCCCCGGCCGCGCGCAGGCGTTGATCGGCGGCATTGATCAGGTCAGTCTGGCTGGAGTGGCTGTCGATAAGCAGTACCGGGTTTTCGCTGTAGCAAGTCTTGAGGGGGCGATAGCGGTTGATCATGTGAGGCGTGTCCTGTTCGAAGGCGCTGGGGCGGGCTGGTGCAGTGTTTGCAGCCGCGCCGGCCACTATAGAAGGGCGTTTCTCTGTGGGACAAGACAGCCGCAATGGACAGTATTCGTAGGGGGTTTTCCGTGTTTTGAGGAAATACCCTACGTGTTTTCGCAGCTTTTTCAGGCCAAAACCCTTAGGCGTAATAATTCCTACGTGATTGTCAGGCGATTCGCGGTAAACCGCTGTATCGTGCGCGCCAGAATCTGTAGGGCGTTTCCAAACGTCTGACACGCGCTTAAAGGGAATTAGGTATGCACTGGCTACGAATGGCTGCGATTTTATTGCTCGGGCTGGGCACTTGCCGTTTGGCGATGGCCTCTGACATTGGCAATGCGTGGGTGCTGGATTGCCTCGATCGCACCGATTGGCCGGAGGCAATCATCAGCCAGGCGAGCATGGACACGGCGGCGCGCGGTGAAGTGTTGATGTTCGCCAAAGCTCTGTTGGCCAGCGAAGCACTGGATGAGGAAGGGCTTGAGCAGCGACTCGGTGTGCCCCACGTGCAATTGAAGTCGATTCGCCACGTGCGTGATGGCCTCTGGGAGGGGTTGTTGAGCACCTATCGCAACGCCAGTCAGAGCTGTGATGAACAACTGTTCTGCCCGCGTGTGCGCAGCGTCGCTGACCTGCGGCAGTTGGCGGCAGCGTTCACGGGGGACATAAGCCCGGCTCATGCGCTGTGGGCGAGCAAGAGCCAAGGTGTGCATGAGCAGATGCTGAATGAGCAGTTGCGGGTGGCGGTGTTGCGCCCCTGAACCTTCGGTGTGGTGTTGTTCTGACTGGCCTCTTCGCGAGCAGGCTCGCTCCCACAGGGACCGTGGCAATCAAGTAATCGCTGTATCATTCCGAATCGATTTGGCCCCGACCTTTTCTCGACTCGCTGCGATCGCCCGCTAGGCTGTTGGCATGGCAGCAGTCAATGGAGTGACAGCGAATGCACAACACCCTGGAACAGGTTTTTGGTTTCCCACAGTTTCGACCCGGGCAAGAGGCGGCGATCAGCGCGGTGCTGGCCGGGCGCTCGGCAGCGGCGATTTTTCCCACCGGTTCCGGCAAGTCGATTTGCTACCAATTGCCGGCGCTGATGCTGCCGCACCTGACGTTGGTAGTCTCGCCGTTGCTGGCGTTGATGCAGGATCAACTGGCCTTTTTGCAGCGACACGGTATCTCGGCTGGCAGCATCGATTCGGCGCAGAGTCGCGATGATGCCAATGACGTGATGGCCCGCGCCCGCTCGGGTGAATTGAAGATTTTGATGATCTCGGTGGAGCGCTTGAAAAACGAGCGCTTTCGCAACTTTTTGCAGCAGGTACCCATCTCGCTGCTGGTGGTGGACGAGGCGCATTGCATCTCGGAGTGGGGCCATAACTTCCGCCCCGATTATCTCAAGCTGCCGGACTATCAGCGCCAGTTCAACATCCCGCAAACCTTGCTGCTGACCGCTACGGCAACGCCGAAAGTCATCGCCGACATGCAGGCCAAATTCGCTATCGCCGCTGACGATGTGGTGACCACGGGCTTCTACCGGCCCAACCTCAATCTGCTGGTGGAACCGGTACGTGGCCAGGACAAGCGCCGGCGGCTGGTCGAGTGGATGACCGAGCGTGCGGGGCAGCCGAGCATCGTCTACGTGACCTTGCAGAAAACTGCTGAGCACATCGCTGAACACCTTGAGCGCAACGGCATTCAGGCCGAGGCGTATCACGCCGGTTTAGCCCACGACAAACGCGAGGCGATCCAGAAGCGCTTTATGGCTGGGCAGTCCAATTGCATCGTCGCGACCATCGCATTCGGCATGGGCATCGACAAGAGTGACATCCGCAATGTCGTGCACTTCGACCTGCCCAAATCCATCGAAAACTACAGTCAGGAAATCGGCCGCGCCGGGCGTGACGGGCAGCCGTCGGATTGTCTGGTATTGGCCAATCGCGACAGCCTCAATGTGCTGGAAAACTTCGTCTACGGCGATACGCCGGAGCGCGACGGCATTCGCTATGTACTCGATGAGCTAAAGGCCTCGGTGCCGGAAGGGCAGTGGGAGTTTCTGCTCGGGCCATTGGCTGATCAAAGCAACATACGTGCACTGCCGCTGAAGACCTTGCTGGTGCAACTGGAACTGCGCGGTTTGATCGCGCCGCGCTACGCCTATTACGCCGAATACCGTTTCAAATACCTGTTGGAACCCGAAGCGCTGCTTGAGCGCTTCGACGGTGAGCGCAGGGATTTTGTCGGCGCAATCATTCAGACCTCGGCGCGCGCGCGCACCTGGGCCACGGTGAATTTCGAGGCGATGTATTCGCAGTATTCCGCCGAGCGCAATCGAGTGGTGAAGGCGCTGGATTACTTCCAGGAGAAGGGTTGGGTCGAGCTGGAAAGCAAGCAGATGACCGAGGTCTACAGCCTGCTGCACAGCGACTTCGACAGCGATGCCCTGAGTGCCGAGCTGCATGAGTATTTCACCCGGCATGAGCAGGCCGAAGTGGCGCGCATCCACGCCATGCTTGAGGTATTCGCCACCGAACGCTGCCTGGGTTATCGCCTGGCGGAGTATTTCGGTGATCACAATGCGCCTGAGCGGTGTGGGCATTGTTCGGTGTGTCATGGTCAAGTGGCGCGGTTGCCGGCACCACCGGAGTTGCCAGCACTTGTGGATAAAAACTTTGCGGCGCTGTGTGGTGATTTTATCCACAGGCATGAGCAGTACAGCGGGGTGATTCCAACGGCTGAGCGGTTGACGCGATTTTTGTGTGGGATCAGCGTGCCGTTGTTCACCAAGCTCAAGGCGCGCGCTATTCCCGGGTTTGCTGCGTTGGAGGAATATCCCTACGCCGAAGTCCGCAGCTGGGCTGATGATCATTTGCTCGGTTGAGCAAGAGCCCTTGTGGGAGCGAGCCTGCTCGCGAAAGCGGTACATCAGGCAACACTATTTTGAATGTGATGACCCTTTCGCGAGCAGGCTCGCTCCCACAAAAGCAGGGCTGTATCCATCCGCTGAATGTCGATCATCACGGTAATAAACTTCAAAAACCGTCGTTGGCTGACTATGGTTGAGGTCTGTCTTTGGATCGCCAACAAGAGAACAACATGGGCCAGACAACCTTCGATATTCAGCAAGCCGCGGTGATCGGCGCGGGCACCATGGGCCGGGGCATTGTCATGTGTCTGGCCAATGCCGGCGTGACGGTGCATTGGGTGGATAACAATCCACAGATGCTTGAACAGGCACTCGCCACTGTGGCCGAGACTTATGCACACAACGTGCGCCAGGGACGGATTGATCAGGCCGAAGCGGATGCGCGTTTGGCGCGGGTCAGTGCGGCAGCGGATTATGCGGCGATTCGCAATGTCGATCTGGTGATCGAGGCGGTGTACGAAAATCTTGAGCTGAAGCAGAAGATCTTTCGTGAGCTGGATGGTTTGCTCAAGCCTGAGGCCTTGTTGGCAAGCAATACCTCGGCGCTGGACATCGATGCGATAGCCGCAGCGACAAAGCGTCCGAATCAGGTGCTGGGCCTGCATTTCTTCAGCCCGGCGCACATCATGAAACTGCTGGAAATCGTTCGCGGCGCACAGACCTCTGCGACGGTGCTGGAGGCGGCACTGGCACTGGGCAAACGCATGGGCAAGGTCAGTGTGGTGTCGGGTAACTGCCATGGTTTTATCGGCAATCGCATGCTGCATCCGTATGTCCTCGAGGCGCGCAAGATGTTGCTTGAGGGCGCTTATCCACAGCAGGTCGACGCAGCGCTGCAAGGTTTCGGTTTTGCCATGGGGCCGTTCCGCATGTACGACGTGGTCGGCATTGATCTGGAATGGCGTGCACGCGAGTTGGCCGGCAAGGGCCAGGATGCGCCAGAGGTGCAGGTGGATAACCGTTTGTGCGAGATGGGCCGGTTCGGGCAGAAGTCTGGCAACGGTTATTATCATTACGAACCGGGCAGTCGTCAGGCTGAGCACGATCCTGAGGTCGATGCGCTGGTATTGCAGGTCAGCGAAGGGTTGGGCTTCCAGCGCCGCGAGATCGGTCCTGAGGAGATCCTGGAGCGCAGTCTTCTGGCATTGGTCAACGAGGGTGCGAAGATTTTGCAGGAGGGCATTGCCGAGTCTGCACACGACATCGATCTGGTGTACCTGAACGGCTACGGCTTCCCGGCGGACAAGGGCGGGCCGATGGCCTGGGCGGATCAGCAAGGGCTGGCGAATATTCATTCGCGGCTGTTGGCGCTGGAGACGCGGCAGGGCGATCAGTGGAAACCGGCGCGGTTGATTGGTGAGTTGGTGGCGCAGGATAAGGGGTTTGCTCAAGTGTAATGTCGCGGCCAAAATCGTTCCCCCTCACCCCAGCCCTCTCCCCCAGGGGGGAGAGGGGGAAGGGAGCCGATCTGCGTGGGTTTCAGCATCTGAGTTCGACTCGAAGGATCAGGTCGGTGTATTTCGAGAGAACACCTCGGTCAGTCCCCTCTACCTCTGGGAGAGGGCTAGGGTGAGGGCAAGCAGCCTCACTCAAAAAACAAGAGAACCAGCCCAACCATGTCCACCCCTCAGCGCACCGACTACCCACACTTCCAGCCCATCACCACACGCTGGCACGACAACGACGCCTACGGTCACGTCAACAACGTCACCTACTACAGCTTCTTCGACACGGCGGTGAACACTTACCTGATTCAGGTCGGTGGTCTGGATATTCATGACGGTGAGGTGGTGGGATTTGTAGTCAGTTCGGCGTGCGATTACTTCGCCTCGATCGCCTTCCCGGATCTGATCGAGATCGGTCTGCGAGTCGGCAAGTTGGGCAACAGTTCAGTGCAATACGAATTGGCGGTGTTCAAGGTGGGTGAAAGCGAGGCGTGTGCGGCCGGGCGCTTCGTTCACGTATTCGTCGATCGGGCGAGTAATCAGCCGGTGCCGATCCCTGCTGAACTGCGACAGGCACTGGAATACCTGGTGGTGTAAACGGCAAAAAAAATCGCAGCCCTTGGGCTGCGATTTTGCTTTACCGGCCAGCGAGGTGTTTGAGGCCTCAGTCGCGATAGTACTTGTGATGCTTGCGGTGGCCGTAGGCATGGCCGCGACCACGGTGGTCGTCACGATAGTAGCGACGATCATCATGGCGGCGATCGTAACGACGATCGTCGTCATCGCTCTTGTTGCCCATGTAGTTGCCCAGCGCGCCACCGGCGCCGCCACCTGCTGCGGAGCCGATCAGGCTGCCGGTGGTGCCGCCCATGCTGCGGCCGACCACGTTACCGCCGGCTGCGCCCAGCGCACCACCGATGGCGGCTTCGCCACGGCTGCGTTTGTCGGCGCCAACCGCGCTACCACCCGCGCCGCCCAAGGCTGCGCCGATGGTGGAACCTGTATTGCCGCCTAAGGACTGACCGACGACCGAGCCAAGAACCCCGCCCAATGCGCCGCCCACACCTGCTTCGGTGGTGCCGCCTGCGGAAGCAAAACCACTGACCAGGCCAAGGGACAACAAGAGAATCGAGGAGAACTTCATAGATGAGCCTCAAAGGGATGACGGCGCCGATCCTGAGGCTGTGTAACGAGCGTGACAATCGAAATCCGACGAATAACACGACTTGTATACAATTTTGCAAGTTGCTGTTTTATCAGCGGAACTTAACCGATTTTCGCCGGTCTTTAGCTACTTCGGACAGGCCGCTTTTGTGAAAAAGCGGCCTTTTTTGTGGGCGTTGGAAAAGTGCTAGGGCTTGGAAGCGTATTGCTTGAACCTACGCCTTCGCGAGCAAGCTCGCTCCCACATTTGAAATGCATTCCAATGTGGGAGCGAGCTTGCTCGCGAAGAGGCCGGTTCTGACATCGCGTTACGCGGACTTGGCCATGATCACCCCAGTCTCACTCGCCGCTTCCAACCGAATCGCAATGAACTTCGACGTCGGTGTATGGCTGCCATCCCCGGTGCTTTCCAGCGGCACCAGCGGATTCACTTCCGGGTAATAAGCTGCGGCTTGCCCCGCCGGAATATCAAATGCCAGCAGTGTGAAGCCCTTTACCCGACGCTCGCGACCATCGTCCCATATCGAAACAATGTCAGCCTTCTGTCCCGGCCGGAAGCCCAGACGAATGATGTCCGCCTCATTGGCGAACAGCACATCACGCTGGCCTTTCACTCCGCGATAACGGTCGTCGAGACCATAAATCGTCGTGTTGTACTGATCGTGGGAGCGCATCGATTGCAGGATCAGGTCCGGTATTTGCCCGGTGGCGCGAGTGCGTTCGTGCACCAGATCTTTCGGCAACATGTTGGCGCGGAAATTGGCCCGGCCCGACGGCGTGTTCCACTTGCGTGCGCCAGCGCTGTTGCCGAGGTAGAAACCGCCCGGGTTCTTGATCTTCTCGTTGAACGCTTTGAAGTTGGGAATGGTGTCGGCGATCAGTTCGCGGATGCGCCCGTAATCAGCCACCAGCCAGTTCCAGTCCACCGGTTTACTGCCCAATGTGGCGGCAGCGATACCGGCAATGATCGACGGCTCTGAACGCATCTGGTTCGACAGCGGCTGCAACTGACCGTTGGAAGCGTGAACCATGCTGAACGAGTCTTCCACGGTGACCGCTTGCGGGCCTTCGGTCTGGATATCGATGTCGGTACGACCGAGGCACGGCAGGATCAGCGCGTCTTTACCGTGAGCCAGGTGGCTGCGGTTGAGCTTGGTGCTGATCTGCACGGTCAGGTCGCAATTGCTCAGTGCGGCGAAGGTACGCGGGCTATCCGGCGTGGCTTGGGCGAAGTTACCGCCCAGACCGATGAAGACCTTGGCGCGACCCTCAGCCATTGCGTGGATCGCTTCAACCACGTTGTGGCCGTTGTGGCGCGGCACCTTGAACTGGAAGCGTCGCTCCAGCGAATCGAGGAACGCCACCGGCGGACGCTCGTTGATGCCCATTGTGCGGTCGCCTTGCACGTTACTGTGGCCGCGCACCGGGCACAGGCCGGCGCCCGGTTTGCCGATGTTGCCGCGCAGTAGCATCAGGTTGGCGATTTCCTGAATCGTCGGCACCGAGTGGCGATGCTGAGTGATGCCCATCGCCCAGCACATGATTACGTTCTTGCCCTTGGCGTACATACGCGCGGCTTGCTCGATTTCTACGAGGGTCAGGCCGGATTGCTCGACGATCTGTTCCCACGGGGTGTCATCGACCACGCCCAGGTACTCGAGCACGTTGGCGCTGTGGGCATTGAGGAAGTCATGATCGAACACGGCAGGTTCGCCAGCCTTCTGCGCATCGCGCTCCCACTGCAGGAGGAACTTGGCCATGCCGCGCAGCAGCGCCATGTCACCGCCGAGTGCCGGGCGGAAATAAGCGGTGTTGGTTGGCTTGTCGCCGTTGGTGAGCATTTCGATCGGGTGTTGCGGATGCTGGAAGCGTTCCAGACCACGCTCTTTCAATGGGTTGATGCACACCACTTGCGCGCCGCGTTTCACTGCCTCACGCAAGGGTTCGAGCATGCGCGGGTGGTTGGTGCCCGGGTTCTGGCCCCAAACGAAAATCGCATCGGCGTGTTCGAAGTCATCGAAGGTCACGGTGCCTTTGCCGACGCCGACGCTCTGCGCCAGGGCAACACCGCTGGCCTCGTGGCACATGTTCGAGCAGTCCGGGAAGTTGTTGGTACCGTAGGCGCGCACAAACAGTTGATACAGATACGCCGCTTCGTTGCTGGCGCGACCCGAGGTGTAGAACTCGGCCAGATCGGGGCTCGGCAGACTTTGCAGGTGCTTGGCGATCAGGGTGTAGGCGTCGTCCCAACTGATCGGTTTGTAGCGATCGGTTTCGGCGTCATAAACCATCGGCTCGGTCAGACGACCCTGATACTCGAGCCAGTAGTCGCTCTGCTCCAGCAAAGAAGTGACGCTGTGCTTGGCAAAAAACTTGGCGTCTACACGACGCTTGGTCGCTTCCCAGTTCACCGCTTTCGCGCCGTTTTCGCAGAACTTGACCATGCCGCTTTCCGGCGAATCGCCCCACGCGCAACCCGGGCAGTCGAAACCGCCGTTCTGGTTGGTCTTGAGCATCATGCGCAGGTTTTTCAGGGCGTTGTCGCTGGTCAACCAGGCCTGAGCCACACTGATCAGGGCACCCCAGCCGCCGGCGGCACCTTTGTAAGGCTTGTAGCGCGGGACAGGTTTCTGGTCGGCTTGATGATGTTGGCTCACGCTTGATTCTCCATCGCGGGGCTATACACCCGCGGCGCACTTTTCTGCGGCAGGTGGATGAGATTGAGGTTATGTCGACGCGCCCATTGCACGGCAAGACCGGTGGGTGCGGAAAGGCTGACCAGTGTCTGGATGCCGGCGCGCAAAACTTTCTGGATCAATTCGAGACTGCAACGGCTGGTGACAATCGCCAGTCCGCCATCTGTGGATATCTTCTGGCGGATCAGTCCGCCGATCAGCTTGTCGAGGGCGTTGTGCCGGCCGATGTCTTCGCGCCCGAGCAACAATTCGCCGCTGGCGTTCATGAACACCGCCGCATG
Organism: Pseudomonas sp. ok266; assembly: GCF_900110195.1. Classification (NCBI taxonomy): domain Bacteria; kingdom Pseudomonadati; phylum Pseudomonadota; class Gammaproteobacteria; order Pseudomonadales; family Pseudomonadaceae; genus Pseudomonas; species Pseudomonas sp. ok266. The sequence continues at coordinate 19,146 of NZ_FOCU01000002.1, forward strand.
CACCGCGCCGCAGTGCTGACCGAGCGGTTGGAACGCACCGATGCGCTGGCGCAGACCGTCGAGCCATTCGCTCGGTGGCAGCGGCGCGCCGGGCAAGACCTTGAGATCAGGCAGCGCCTGCTCCACCGCTTCAACCCCGCACAATCCGCAACCGCTGGTGCCTGCCATTTGCCGGCGCTGTTGCTTGAGATTCCAGAACGCACGGTTGGCGATGGTCACTTGCGCATACTGCGCTGAGCCTGCGCCGGTCAGTTGCAGGTCATAGATGTCGGTGGCATCGATGATGATGCCGCTGCCGAGGCTGAAGCCGACGATGAAGTCTTCCAGGTCGGTCGGCGTCACCAGCATGACGGCCTGGCTGATACCGTTGTAGGCAATTGCCAACGCGACTTCCTCGGCGAGCGCAGTGCTGGCCGATTCCTCACGGGGTAAATCGCTGTAACTGTAGGTCTGGCTGGCGGCAGGCGCGGGCGTTTCAAGTGCAGGCGCCGCGCAGGCAGGGCGCTTGGCGTTCATGGCATCACCGACGGTTTGATCAACGTTAAGACTAGGCGCGGCAAGTTGTCGCGTCTAATCGCTAGTGTCGATCTATCGATAGAGGCCGTCGATCAAGGCGCCGTTGGCGATTTCTGATAGAGCGCGAAACAGGCCTCGGCGAGCGCCGAGCGTGGCGCCCCGCGACGCATGATCAAGCCCAGTGGCGCTAGGGTCTGGGCGTTTTCGATGGGCTGCAGACGCAGGTGGTCGGTGAGTTTTTCCAGCCCGCCGTCCAACGGCATGATCGCGCAGCAGAAACCGCCGTGTACGGCTTGTAACAATTGATGCACGGCGTCGGTTTGCAGCAACGGTTGCGGAGTCAGCCCACGGCTGTGGAAGTTGTGGTCGATGGACTGACGGAAATGCATGCCGCTGGTGAGCATGCCCAGCGGCAGTTCGATCAGCGATTCCCAGCTCAGCGGAGCTTCGCCGAAGGTAAAAGTGCGCTGGTCGTACAGCAGGCCCATGCGGGTTTCGTCGAATGCCAGTGATTCGAAACGTTCGTGGTCCAGGCGGTCGAGATAAGAAACACCGATGTCGATTCGGTTGTTCGCCAGATGCTCGAGGATCTGCTCAGAACTCAGTGCCGACATTTCAAAGCGCAGATTCGGGTGGGCGCTGTGCAGGCGTTGCATCAACGGCAGTGGATCGAAACTCGACAGCGGCACCACGCCCAGCCTCAGCGTGCCGATCAGATTGCCGCGACACGCCGCCGCTTCCGCGTGCAAACCGTCATACGCCGCCATCACCGAACGTGCCCACGCCAGCACGCGCTCGCCCGGCGCGGTGAAACCTTCGAAACGCTGGCCACGGTTGACCAGTGGCAGGTCGAGTTCTTCTTCAAGACTGCGCAGGCGCATCGACAGGGTTGGCTGGGTGATATGGCAACGCGCGGCGGCCTGGCCGAAATGGCGGGTTTCGTCGAGGGCGATGAGGAATTTCAGCTGCTTGATGTCCATCTTCGCTCCGGGCGCTGGCAGGGTTGGGCGATTCTACCGCTTGCGCGGTGGCAGGGTCATTGGTCGGCTTGGAACCGGGTTTGTCTGTCGTGGTCTAGGCTTGGACGACTGAACCTTTATTCCATGGAGAGAACCACGATGAGTCTTTTAAGTTTTGTAAAAGAAGCCGGTGAAAAGCTGCTTGATCTGTTGACCCCGGGCAACGCCAATGCCAGTGAGCAGTTGAAGGAACACATCAGCAAGGTCGGTCTGGGTAATCCGAATGTGCAGGCGACGGTGGATGGCGACAAAGTGACCGTCACCGGTGAAGTCGCGAGTCAGGAAGAGAAAGAGAAGATTTTGCTGGCGGTGGGCAATATTGCCGGGGTTGGCAGCGTGGATGATCAGATCACCGTGAGCGGGCCAGTTGTCACTGCCGCACAATTTGTCGTGGTCAAGTCGGGTGACACCCTCAGCGCAATTTCTCTGCGCGTGTACGGGGATGCCAACAAGTATCAGAAAATTTTCGATGCCAACAAACCGATGCTCAAGGATGTGAACAAAATCTATCCGGGTCAGACCCTGCGTATTCCTGAGTAACACAAACCCTCTGAGCTGCCGAAGGCTGCGATCTTTTGATCTTGTTTGTAAAAAATCAAAATCAAAAGATCGCAGCCTGCGGCAGCTCCTACAGAAGATTAGAGTCCGGCAATCAAATCCCGATAATCCTCAACCGCCGCAAACTCAGCCGTGTCCTTCGGCCCCTTGCGACTGTCCGGCTCCTTCACCGCCAACAAATGCGCCACACCAAAATCCCGCGCACTGCGCAGAATAGGCAAGGTGTCGTCGATAAACAGACTGCGCGCCGGATCAAAGCCGATGTCCGCCTGCAAGGCATCCCAGAACTGCGGGTTCTCCTTGGGGAAACCGTAATCGTGGGAGCTGATCAACCGCTCGAAATATGGCGCCAGTTCGATTCGCTCCAGCTTCAGCGACAACGAATCGCGGTGCGCGTTGGTGATCATGATCACCCGTTTGCCCGCGCGTTTGATTGCCGCCAGAAACGTATCGGCATCCGGCCGCAGGGCAATCAGGTGCGCGGTTTCCTGTTTCAACTCACGCACCGACAACTTCAGCTCGGCACTCCAGAAATCCAGGCAGTACCACTGCAACTGGCCGGCATGGCGTTCGAACAACGGCTGCAACTCCATCTCGGCCATGGCCCGGCTGACCCCGTGCAGTTCGGCGTAACGCTGGGGCAGGTGTTCCAGCCAGAAGTGATTGTCGAAGTGCAGATCCAGCAGCGTGCCGTCCATGTCGAGCAGAACGGTATCGATGTCGGACCACGGTAATGAAGGCATGGCAACGTCTCGAACGGTAGAAAGATATCCGACATAAACAATCGGGAAAGCCGCGTTATAGTAGCGCGTTCACGCCAAGGAGCTTTGCATGCGCCAGAAACCCACCGTACTTGCCCGCGAGATCGTCGCCACCAGTCGCCTGTTTTGCGTCGAAGAACTCAAGCTGCGCTTTTCCAACGGCGTGGAACGCACTTACGAACGTCTGGTTGGTAAAGGTGCGGGCTACGGCGCGGTGATGATCGTGGCGATGCTGGATGCCGAACACGCGGTGTTGGTCGAAGAGTATTGCGGCGGCACTGATGAATATGAATTGTCCTTGCCCAAAGGTCTGATCGAACCGGGCGAGGATGTGTTGGCGGCAGCCGAACGTGAGCTCAAGGAAGAGGCTGGTTTTGGTGCGCGGCAACTGGAGCATCTGACCGAGCTGTCGCTGTCGCCCGGTTACATGAGCCAGAAGATTCAGGTGGTCCTGGCGACTGATTTGTACGAGGAACGTCTGGAAGGCGACGAGCCTGAGCCGATGCGTGTCGACAAAGTGAACCTGCGCGAACTGTCGTCGCTGGCGCTCAATCCTCAGTTTTCCGAAGGCCGTGCATTGGCTGCACTGTATCTGACCCGCGATCTGCTGACCGAGCGCGGGTTCTTTCCAGCATGAGTGAGATATCGATGAATTTCCCCCACCCGTTGATGGCGCCGGTCGTAGAGCTGGCCTTGCAGGCCGGCGAGGCGATTTTGCCGTTCTGGCGCGCCGGCGTTGAGGTCACGGCCAAGTCCGATGACTCGCCCGTGACGGCGGCCGATCTGGCCGCGCATCACCTGATCCTCGCCGGGCTGACGGCGCTGGACCCGAGCATTCCAGTGTTGTCGGAAGAAGACGCCAACATCCCTCAGAGCGTGCGCGCCGGCTGGCAGCGCTGGTGGTTGGTCGACCCGTTGGACGGCACCAAGGAATTTATCAGCGGCAGCGAAGAGTTCACCGTGAACATCGCGCTGATCGAAAACGGTCGCGTGGTGTTTGGTGTGGTGTCGATGCCGACCAATGGTCGTTTCTACGTCGGCGGTGCCGGGCTTGGCGCTTGGCGTTGTGACAAGGGCGGCACGCCGGTTGCGATTCAGGTGCGCGATGTACCGGGGCCGGGCGAGGCGTTCACCGTGGTCGCCAGCCGTCGCCATTCGAGTCCCGAGCAGGAACGTTTGCTCGCCGGGTTGAGTGCGAGTCTGGGCGAGTTGCAATTGGCCAATATTGGCAGCTCGCTGAAATTCTGCCTGCTGGCCGAAGGCGTGGCGGATTGCTATCCGCGACTGGCGCCGACTTCGCAGTGGGACACGGCGGCGGCTCAAGGTGTGCTGGAAGGTGCGGGCGGTGAGGTGCTGGATCTGCGCGGGGAGGCGTTCTGTTATCCGGCGCGGGAATCGCTACTCAATGAGTTCTTTTTGGCATTGCCGGCCAAGGCGGCCTGGCGCTCCAGATTGTTGGAGTTGGCTCGCGGTTAAGTGGGCTGATCCGAAATCCCCCTCACCCCAGCCCTCTCCCCCAGGAGAGGGAGCCGACCGCGGGATATTTGAGAGTAGCGCCGACCTGGTCGAGCTTTTGCTGAATCCATAATCGCTTCGATCTTTCAGGTCGATCTATATCGCAAGACGCCTCACCCTAACCCTGTCCCTTTGGGAGAGGGTTAGGGTGAGGGGCTTTTGATTGTCAGCGATGCAAAACGTACTGCCCGGTAAATGTCACGGCGTCTTCTTCGCTACCCTGATTGACGATCCGCGTATTCAACGTCAACCGCGCCCGCCCATAACGCCGATACATCGCCAGAAACCTCTTCCACTCCTTCGCATCAGGCGCCGGGCAAATCGCCGTAGCGTCCCCGGTCACCGGAAGCGGATAACTGATCTGCCCTTCCTGAATAACAATGTGCCCGTCGGTGATTCCTTCCTCTTTCAGGCGCAAATGCAACCAGCCCCACCCGGCCAGCACCGCGCCGCAGTAGAGGCTGCCACCGAACATCGTGCTCTTGTGGTTGACGTTCGGCTCGAGTGGCAGATGCAGGCTCAGTTGCTGTTCATGCCAGTCGAGCACCTTAAGGCCCATGTCTCGGGTCAGCGGGATGTCGTGATGCAAAACCGACTGAAGATAGGCGCTGTGGCTGATCATTCGTTCTCGTCCCCATGGCTGCTGTCGCCAAAGTTGAGGCCATGCTTGCGCAACTTGTCATGCAGGGTCTTGCGCGGAATGCCCAAGGCTTCGGCGAGGCTGCGCACCGAACTGTGGGAGCGCGCCAGTTCAGCAGCGATCAGCGATTTCTCGAAATTTTCCACCTGCTCGCTGAGGCCCCCATTGATGACTTCGACCGTGGTACTGCCACCGCCCTCGGCGTCAGCGTTATCCAGCGCCAATTCCAGGCCGAGGGCGAAACGTTCGGCGGCATTCTGCAGTTCGCGTACGTTGCCCGGCCAGGTGTGGCGCAGCAGCAAGGCGCGTTGCGCCGGTTGCAGTTCATGGGGCGGCAAACCGTGGCGGGCGCTGGCTTCATCGGCGTAATGCTGGAACAGCACCAGCGCATCTTCACCGCGCTCACGCAGTGGCGGAATGCGCAGTGGCGCGACGTTGAGGCGGTAATACAAGTCGGCGCGGAAGCGGCCCTGGTCAGCGGCCTGACGCAAGTCTTCCTTGGTCGCGGCGATGACGCGGATGTCCAGCGGGATCAGTTGATTGCCACCCAGACGCTCGACCACGCGCTCTTGCAGCATGCGCAGCAACTTCACCTGCACATCCATGCTCATGCTCTCGATTTCATCGAGAAACAAAGTGCCGCCATTGGCGAATTCGAATTTGCCGATCCGCCGTTTTTGCGCGCCGGTGAACGCGCCGGGTTCGTGGCCGAACAGTTCGCTTTCCACTACCGACTCGGCCAGTGCGCCAGCGTTGATCGCCACGAACGGGCCGTTTCGGCGGCTGGATAAATCGTGCAAGGCGCGGGCAACCACTTCTTTACCGGCGCCGGTTTCGCCGAGGATCAGCACGTCAGCCTTGGTCGCTGCCAGCGCGCCGATCTGCTCGCGCAGGCGCAGCATTGGGGGCGAATGGCCGACCAGCCGCGCGCTCAGCTCATTGCGATCGCTGAGGGCCAGGCGCAGGCTACGGTTGTCCAGCACTAGGCGGCGCAAGGCCAGGGCGCGGCGCACGCTGTCGAGCAGCGCATCGCTGGCGAAAGGTTTTTCAAGAAAGTCATAAGCGCCGGCACGCATGGCCTGCACCGCCAGTGGTACATCGCCGTGGCCGGTGATCAGCAACACCGGTAGTTCGGGATCCTGCGCGTGCAGTTCGCTGAGCAACTCGAGACCGTCCATGCCCGGCATGCGGATATCGCTGACCACCACACCCGGCCAGTCACGCTCAAGCTGTGCGGCCAGGCCTTTGGCTTCGGACAGCGGCAGAATTTTCAGGCCGGCCAGATCCAGGGTCTGGCCGAGGGCCTGACGCAGGTGCGGATCGTCGTCGATCAACACCACCTGAATGCGATTGTCGATGGTCATGCACTTCGATCCTCGGACGGTTGCAGGCTGACCCCGGGCGCACCGGCGCGCAGCCGCAGGGTAATCAAGGCGCCACCTTGCTTGTGGTTGGCGAACGACAGTTCACCGCCGAAGGCGCGCATCAGCGTTTCACAAATGGCCAGCCCCAGGCCAAGGCCTTGAGTGCGGGTCTTGGTGGTGTAAAAGGGCTCGCTGGCGCGGCCGAGGGCTTCCATGCAAAAGCCCGGGCCGTTGTCGCGAATGTACAGATTGACGCCTTCGGCTGTGGATTCGGCACTCAGCCAGAGTTTGCGCGGCGGGCCTTTCTCGGTGAGGGCGTCGAGGGCGTTGGCCAGCAGATTGCCGAGCACTTGGCGCAATCGGGTTTCTCCGGCCTCGACCCACAGAGTCGCGGCTGGCAGATCGCGGATCAGTTCGACTTCCATGCTGCGACGCCGTTTGGCCAGCAGCGCCAAGGCATCGTCGAGCGCCGGTTGCAGGGCAACGCTTTCCGGCGCGTGGCGATCGCGGCGGGCAAAGGCGCGCAGGTGGGCGATGATCGAGGCCATGCGCCCGGTCAGTTCGCTGATCAGTTTGAGGTTGCCGCGCGCATCGTCGGTGCGCTGATGATCGAGCAGCACTTCGGCGTTTTCCGCGTAGCTGCGGATCGCTGCCAACGGCTGATTGAGTTCGTGGCTGATGCTCGCGGACATCGTCCCCAGCGCCGACAGCTTGCCGGCCTGGACCAGATCGTCCTGGGCACGCACCAGTTCCTGTTGGGCTTGTTCACGCTCCAGCACTTCCTCCTTCAAGCGCCGGTTGAGGCCTTCGAGGTCGCTGGTACGTTCCGCCACGCGGCCTTCCAGTTCACGGCGTGCCTTGGCCTCGAACGCGATGCGCTCCAGATAATGGCGGCGGCGCTGCATCATCAGACCGAGCAACAACATCAGCACCAGCAGCGTGGCGCCGCCGATGGCGACCACGGTGCGCACCGGACGGTCGATCAGCGTGCGTGGGGCAAGGATGCTGACGCTCCAGCCGGTTTCGGCGATGTCGTGAGTCTGGATCAGCCACGCAGTCGGGCTGAGGTTCAGGGGGCGCGGCTCGCGGGTCGGGTAAGGCTGGATAGCGGTGATCGCCGAGCGTTCGCTGTCGCTCAAGTTACGGGTCGAACGGAAGCGCCATTCCGGGCGCGAGGTGAGGATGACCACGCCGTTGTGGTCGGTCACCAGCAGTTGTTCCGGGGTTTTGCCCCAGAGGCTTTCGGTGTGGTCGAGGTCAACCTTGATCACCAGCACGCCGATGATTTTTTCGCCGTTGCGCACGGCGGCAGCGAAGAAGTAGCCGCGTTTGGCCGAGGTCGTGCCGAGGCCGAAAAAGCGTCCGAGGCGTCCGGCCATGGCTTCACTGAAGTACGGACGGAACGAGAAATTGCGGCCGACGAAACTATCGTGTTTGTCCCAGTTCGACGCCGCCAGCGTCTGCCCGCTGGTGTCCATCAGGTACATGACTTCGGCACCGGTCTGCGCGGCGATGTTCTTTAGCAGGCGGTTGGCATTGCCTTGGGTGACGCCGTCGTCCGGTGCGCCGAGGACCGCACGCAGGGCGGGCAGGTCGCCGAGGATTTGCGGCAACACTTCATAGCGGTGCAGGGTGCCCAGCAGGTTGGCGACGTACAGGTCGAGGGTCTGCCGGTTCTGCCCCGCCAGTTCGCTGCGGTAATAGCGCTCGGCGAGATGTTCCAGCGGCCACAGCAGCGGCGCCAGACACAGGGCCAGCAGGGCGAGGCTGCGCCAGCGGGGTCTGCGGGGGAGGGTTGGTTTCATGAGCCGGATGCGCCTGAGATGTCAGGCGCATTATGCCTAGGCTCAGGCGAAGACGTCAGCGTCCTTGAGCAGGGCTGCAGCCTGATCCTTGGCGGACAGCTTCGGCGCTTCGTCCAGCTGCCAGTCGATGCCCAGCGCGGGATCATCCCAGCGAATGCTGCGCTCGGACGACGGGTCGTAGTAGTTGGTGGTCTTGTAGAGGAATTCAGCGAACTCGCTCAGCACCACGAAACCATGGGCAAAACCTTCCGGCACCCACAGTTGACGATGATTTTCGGCCGACAAGCGCACAGCCACCGATTTGCCGAAGTGCGGCGAGCTGCGCCGAATATCCACGGCCACATCCAGCACTTCACCGACGGTCACACGGACCAGTTTGCCCTGGGTGTTTTGCAACTGGTAATGCAGGCCACGCAACACGCCTTTTTGCGAGCGCGAGTGGTTGTCCTGAACGAATTGCGTGTCCAGACCGGTAGCGTCCTGGAACGCCTTGGCATTGAAACTCTCGTAGAAAAAGCCGCGCTCGTCACCGAACACCTTCGGTTCGATGATCAGGACACCGGGCAGGTCGGTGGTGATTACATTCATGGGGAGTTCCATAGGCAGGTGTGAATGGTCGACATTCTTGCGCAAAGTGCCTGAGGGTGCGAGTGCTGCAAGACAAATAGCCCGTATACCTTTGCGCGGTTGGGGGTTGCGGATCCCGTCCAGCAATGGCGATATAGGCGCCTAATAAAATTACAGGGGTCTTTTCATGCCGCTCGCCACGTTGATTCATCGCGCCAGTTTGCCCAGCCCGCAGGTTTCTGCCGAGCAGGCCCGGCAATGGCTGGCGGAGCATTACGGGCTCAGCGGCACGTTGCAGGCTCTTGGCAGTCAGCAGGATCTCAATTACCGCGTCGACAGCCCGCGTGGGCGGTTCGTGCTGAAAATCTGCCGTGGCGATTACGCCCTGGTGGAGCTGCAAGCCCAGCATGCCGGGCTCAAGTATCTGGCCGAGCACTCGGCGGTGACGGTGCCGCGGGTGATCGCGGCCAATAACGGCGAGGATCTGCTGTCGCTCGAGGTCGGCGGCGAAGCCGTCCATGTGCGGCTGCTGGATTACATCGAGGGCCAGCCGCTCACGCATCTCGAACACTTGGGGCGCGACGTGGTGGCGGGGTTTGGCCGGCTCTGCGGTGAGATGGATCTGGCGCTGGCCGGGTTCGATCACCCGGGCCTGGAGCGCACGTTGCAGTGGGATGCCCGTCACGCCAGTGCCCTGATCAGCCATCTGCTGCCGGTGATCAAGGATGAGCAGCAACGCACATTGATTGCCGATGCGGCCGAACAAGCCGAGCGCCGCTTGCAGCCGTTGCAGGGCAAGCTGCCGGTGCAGGCGATCCACATGGACATCACCGACGACAACGCCGTCTGGGCGCGCGATGCCTTGCGTCACTGGCAGTTGCAGGGCGTGATCGACTTTGGCGATCTGGTGCGCACCTGGCGCATCACCGATCTGTCGGTGACCTGTGCGGCGTTGCTGCATCACGCCGGTGGCGATCCGTTTGTCATCCTGCCGGCGGTGCAGGCCTACCACGCGGTCAACCCGCTGCAACATGAAGAGCTGCAGGCGCTGTGGCCATTGATCGTCGCGCGTGCGGCGGTGCTGGTGCTCAGTGGCGAGCAACAGGTCAGCATCGACCCCGCGAATACCTACAGCCGTGACAACCTAAGCCATGAGTGGGAAATCTTCCGCGTAGCGACATCGGTGCCACAGGCACTCATGGAAGCGGCGATCCTCACTGCCGTCGGTCACGCATTGCCGGTGATCGATAGCGAAGGTTTTGCGCCCTTGCTGCCCGGTCTGGTCGGACGTGAATTTGCCCTGATCGATCTCGGTGTCCTCAGCCCGCATTTCGAGGCCGGCAACTGGGAGCAGGCCGGCATCGATCAGCACCTGTTGAACGAAGCGGCGGCGGCCCATGGTTTGGCGGCAAGCCGTTATGGTCAGTACCGTTTGTCGCGCACCCGTCCCGACAGCGCCGTTGAACCGGACACTTTCCCGCTGCACGTGGAATTGCGCGTGCCCGATGGTACCGCCGTGGAAGCGCCGTTCGCTGGCGTCGTGCATCAGCCAGCAGACGGTGTGCTGCAACTGGATGGCCCGCAACTCAGCGTGCGCCTGTGGGGCGTGACACCTTCGCTACACAGCGGCGCGGCGCTGGTCAAAGGTCAGGTGCTGGGCGCAGTCAGCGGCCCATTACGGGTGCAGTTGTGCCGGGGCGCGCAGATCAATGCGCCGTTGTTTTGCACCCCGGCGCATGCAGCAGCGTGGCAGGCCCTGTGCCCGTCGCCAGCGGCGTTGTTAGGACTGGCCTGCGATGCCGAGCCGGAGCTGGACGCAAAAACCCTGCTCGAACGCCGCGATGCCAGTTTCGCCCGCACGCAGAAACACTACTACGTTGATCCGCCGCGCATTGAACGCGGCTGGCGTAATCACCTGATCGACATGCAGGGCCGCTCCTACCTCGACATGCTCAACAACGTTGCCGTGCTCGGTCACGGCCACCCGCGCATGGCGGCAGTCGCGGCGCGGCAGTGGTCGCTGCTCAACACCAACTCGCGATTCAACTATGCGGCGGTGGCGGAGTTTTCCGAGCGCTTGCTGAAATTGGCGCCGGAAGGCATGGACCGGGTGTTTCTGGTCAACAGCGGCAGCGAGGCCAATGACCTGGCGATTCGTCTGGCGTGGGCCTACAGCGGCGGGCGCGACATGATCAGCGTGCTTGAGGCCTATCACGGCTGGACGGTCGGCGCCGATGCGGTATCGACGTCAATCGCTGACAACCCGAAAGCCCTGGAAAGCCGCCCGGACTGGGTGCATCCGGTGCCTGCGCCAAACACTTATCGCGGTGAATTCCGTGGTCTCGATTCTGCGCCGGATTACGTGCGCAGTGTTGAGCATCACCTGGCAAAACTTGCCGAACAGAAGCGCCAACTGGCCGGGTTTATCTGCGAGCCGGTGTATGGCAATGCCGGCGGTATCTCGCTGCCGCCGGGATATCTCCAGCAGGTATACGCGCTGGTACGCGCGCAGGGTGGCGTGTGCATCGCCGACGAAGTGCAGGTCGGTTACGGGCGCATGGGCCACTTCTTCTGGGGCTTTGAAGAGCAGGGTGTGGTGCCGGACATCATCTGCATGGCCAAGGGCATGGGCAACGGTCAACCGCTGGGCGCGGTGATCACGCGACGGGAAATTGCCGAGGCGCTGGAGGCCGAGGGCTATTTCTTCTCGTCGGCGGGCGGCAGTCCGGTCAGTTGTCAGATCGGCATGGCGGTGCTCGATGTCATGGCAGAAGAAAAGCTCTGGGAGAACGCGCAGGTGGTCGGTGGCCACTTCAAGGCGCGTCTCGAAGCGTTGATCGATAAACATCCGTTGGTGGGCGCGGTGCACGGTTCCGGGTTCTATCTGGGACTTGAGCTGATCCGCAATCGCGAGACGCTGGAGCCGGCGACCGAGGAGACGGTGTTGCTGTGTGATCGCTTGCGTGAGTTGGGGATTTTCATGCAGCCGACCGGGGATGATCTGAACATTCTGAAGATCAAACCGCCGATGGTGACGTCGCGTCAGAGTGTGGATTTCTTTGTCGATATGCTTGATCAAGTCCTTACCGAGGGCCTGTAAAACGCAGCCAATCCCCTGTGGGAGCGAGCTTGCTCGCGAAAGCGGTGTGTCAGTCACCTTACTCAGTTCCTGACACACCGTATTTGCGAGCAAGCTCGCTCCCACATTTTCTTGGGTTGTTAATTCGATTTGTATCGGCTTTTATCGGGATTATTTAGACGAAAGGCATTTTGCAAGCTTCTAAAGCCGATATTTATCGGCTATAAAGTCGCCATTGCTCCGGCATGGTGATCTCATGTCCGGTGCGCGCGTTTTTCTTTTCGGTCGAATTGTCGACCGTCAAAGCACTTGCCCGGAGATGATTCATGAGCCGTATCGTTACCGTTGCCGCCACTCAGATGGCCTGTTCCTGGGATCTGGAAGCCAACCTCGAAATCGCTGAAAGGCTGGTGCGCGAAGCCACCGCCAAAGGCGCGCAGATCATCCTGATTCAGGAGCTGTTCGAGGCGCCATACTTCTGCCAGAAGCCGAACCCGGACTATCTGCAACTGGCGACGACGGTGGAAGAAAACGTCGCGATCAAACATTTCCAGAAAATCGCCAAAGAGCTGCAAGTGGTGCTGCCGATCAGCTTCTATGAGCTGGCCGGCCGTGCGCGCTTCAACAGCATCGCGATCATCGATGCCGACGGCAGCAACCTCGGGATTTATCGAAAAAGCCACATCCCGGATGGCCCGGGCTACCACGAGAAGTATTACTTCAACCCGGGCGACACCGGTTTCAAGGTGTGGAACACCCGTTACGCGAAAATCGGCGTGGGCATTTGCTGGGACCAGTGGTTCCCGGAAGCTGCGCGCAGCATGGCGTTGCAAGGCGCTGAAATCCTCTTCTATCCAACCGCAATCGGCAGCGAGCCGCACGACAAGACCATTTCGTCGCGCGATCACTGGCAGCGCGTGCAACAGGGTCATGCCGGCGCCAACCTGATGCCGCTGATCGCCAGCAACCGCATCGGCAACGAAGGACAGGACGGCTACGACATCACGTTCTACGGCTCTTCGTTCATCGCCAACCAGTTCGGCGAAAAAGTGCAGGAGCTGAATAAAACCGAAGAAGGTATTCTTGTGCACACTTTCAACCTCGACGAGCTCGAACACATTCGCAGCGCGTGGGGTTCATTCCGTGACCGCCGTCCGAACCTGTACGGCGCGTTGAAAACCCTCGACGGTTCCCTGGAGTCCTGATCCCGATGACAACTTTGAAAAGTACCCCGCGCGCCGACGGCTTTCACATGCCGGCCGAGTGGGCGCCGCAAACGCAGACCTGGATGATCTGGCCCGAGCGCCCGGACAACTGGCGTCTGGGCGGCAAACCGGCGCAAGCCGCACATGCTGCGGTGGCCAAGGCCATCGCGCGTTTTGAACCGGTCACCGTGGCCGTGTCCGCCGGCCAGTATGAAAACGCCCGCGCGCGCCTCGACGTGCCGAATATCCGCGTGGTCGAGATGTCCAGCGATGACGCTTGGGTACGCGACAGCGGCCCGACTTTCGTCATCAACAGCAGCGGCGAAGTGCGCGGTGTGAACTGGGACTTCAACGCCTGGGGAGGTTTCGACGGCGGTTTGTATTCGCCGTGGAATCGCGATTCGCAGGTCGGCGGCAAGATCCTCGAGATCGAGCGCAGCCCGCGTTACCGCACTGAAGGTTTCGTGCTTGAAGGCGGTTCGATTCATGTCGACGGCGAAGGCACGCTGATCACCACCGAAGAATGCCTGCTCAACCGCAATCGCAACCCGCACCTGAGCCGCGAAGAGATTGAAGCGGTACTCAGCGCCAATCTGTCTGTGGATAAAATCATCTGGCTGCCGGACGGTCTGTTCAACGACGAAACCGACGGCCATGTGGATAACTTCTGCTGCTACGTGCGTCCGGGCGAAGTGTTGCTGGCGTGGACCGACGATCCGCAGGATCCGAACTACCCGCGCTGCCAGGCTGCGATGAAAGTCCTGCAAAGCAGCACTGACGCCAAGGGTCGCCCGTTCACGGTGCACAAAATGCCGATTCCGGGACCGCTTTACGCGACAGAAGAAGAGTGCGCCGGTGTCGATCCGGTGGACGGCACGCAGGAACGCAATCCGTCTGTGCGCTTGGCGGGTTCCTACGTGAACTTCCTGATCGTCAACGGCGGCATCATCGCGCCGAGCTTCGACGATCCAATGGACGCGCCGGCCAAGGAAATCCTGCAGAAGCTGTTCCCGCAGCACGAAGTGGTGATGGTGCCGGGTCGCGAACTGTTACTGGGTGGCGGCAATATCCATTGCCTTACCCAACAGCAACCCGCGCCGCACAAAGAGTGAGTTGAGTCGTAACACCTTGAGTTGATTAACAAATCAGCCGGGTAATGATTAGCTCGCTATGCATCAACTGAGGCCCGCAGCCCGACAGGACCGCGGGCTTCTTTGTATCCGCTTGTCGACAACTAAGAAACATTGGCATAGCTCTTGTATTCATCACCCGTGCACTAGGGAGGGGGGAGAACTTCAACAGTTCTGTCATAAACCTTGGATAACGTAGCCGCTCACGAACGGGGAGAGAGCGCTGAAATGAACGCCGAAGTGAACGTAGTCAGCGAGCGGACGTTGCATCCCATGGCCGTAAACGGCGAATCGCTCCAGATTGTCGCGCACTGGTTAAAGTCCAATGGAACGCGTCAGATCAGGGAACCTGATCCGCGCCGGATGATGATCGAGCGTTACCCCGCTGGTCTGTTCAGCGAGGCCGAACTGGAAGCATTGTGGGCTGTGATGGAAGGATAAGAAGCACAACAGGGATTGGTGAAAGCGCTGCCGGGATGGCGGCGCTTTTTTATGCACGGCTATTTTGTACACACCCAATCAATGTGGGAGCGAGCCTGCTCGCGAAAGCGGTGGATCAGTTAACGAAGATGCCGACTGATCCGACGCTTTCGCGAGCAGGCTCGCTCCCACAGGATTGGTGTGAAATCAGAAACCGTAGGTGCCGGTCATCACAACGCTACGTGGTGCACCCGGTTGGATTTGATACTGGCTGGTCGCGGACGCGTAGTACTCACGATCGGTGATGTTGTTCAGCGCCGCGCGTAAATCCCAATCCTTGAAGCGGTAACCGACTAGGGCATCCCAGCGGCCGTAACCCGGCAACACGGTGGTGTTGGCGTTATCGGCATAGCGTTGGCCAACCAGGGTCAGGCCGGTTTCGCCGTACCAGCCCATCTCCGGTTTCCAGGTCAGGAACAGGCTGCCGTTATGCTTGGCAACGTTGTTGATGCGTTTGCCTTCCAGGCCGTTGTTGTCCTTCTCGATCTTCGCGTCTTGCATACCGACGCCACCGCGCATGTACCAGTTGCCGACGAGATTGCCGGTGGCCGTCAATTCGATCCCGCGCGAGCGTTGCAAACCTGACATCACCGTCAGGGTCGGATCGTTTGGATCAGTTGTGCGGCGGTTGTAGAGTTCCAGATCGTAGATCGCCAGCGTGGTGCTCAAGCGGTCATCGAGCCAGTCGCTTTTCACGCCGATTTCTTTCTGCTTGGTCAGCTCGGGACTGAGGTCGTTGGTGTTGCCGGCCGCACCCGGAGTGATGCCGATCAAGCCACCGCCCACCGGCGAAAACGTCTTCGACCACGAGGCGTAGAACGAATGATTTTGTAGCGGCGTCCAGACCAGGCCGACGCGCGGGCTGGTGCTATGGCTGTCGCGATCTTCGGAGATGTTGCGCAGCTTGTTGGTCGACTCGATATCGAAAGTGTCGTAACGCAGACCGGCGAGCACTTGCCATTGGTCGTTCAGGCGCAGTTGATCTTGCACATATACCGCACGGCTTTCGACTTCGGTGTGGCTGCTGCTGGAGACCTGCATGCTGCCGGTGTGGCGCAGATCACGGTTCGGGTTGTACAGGTCGAGCGACGGTACGGGCTGCGCTCCCGGGGTTCTGCCAGTGGCCGCGTTGTACAGCGTCGGGTCGCGGCGCTGGCTGCCGATCTCGATGCCAGTGAGCAGGCGATGCTCAAGGCCCAAGGTATCGAATCCGCCCTCAAGTTCAACGTTGTTATAGACGTTGCGAGTGGTCAGATCCTGCTGCCAATGCTGGCGCGTGACCTTGTTGGTCGCCGGCGTGTAACCGGTGAGGTAGGTGTTGTCGAAATCACTGTCGAGCTTGAACACGCCGAGGGTCTGGCGCAGTTGCCAGTTGTCATTGATTTCATAAGTGAGTTTCGAGCGCAGCGATTGCGACTTGTCGTCGATGAAATCGTGATCGTTGCCGTAGGTCGTATCGCGCCCGACATCGGCCGGGCGCCCGTTGATGCCGGGGATGCCGCGATCCGGGGTGCGGTTGTAGCGGCTGTATTCGTACTGCACCAGCCAGTTCAGGTCCGGCGTCAGTTGCCAGCTCATCGACGGCGCGAACAATTGGCGATTGCCACTGACACCGTCGCGGAAGCTGTTTTCATCCATGTTGCCCATGTTCAGGCGCAGGCTGATGTTTTCGCTCGGGTCGCTGCTGAGGTCGGCGTAAAGACTGCGCAAATCTTCGCTGCCAGCCTGGGCTTCGATAGTCGAGCGCCGGCCGAACTCGGGTATTTTGCTCACGCGGTTGACGATCCCGCCCTGACTGCCACGCCCGTACAGCACGGCGGCCGGGCCTTTGAGCACTTCGACGCGTTCAATATTGTGCAAGTCGCGCTTGTATTGGCTGTCGTCGCGGATGCCATCCAGATAGAAATCGTTGCTCGCGTCGAAGCCGCGGATGCGCAGGCTGTCGAAACGGGTGTCGGCGCTGCTGCTGACGTTAGGCATACCGCTCAACGCGTCGCCGATGTCATTGGTGCCGTAGCTGGCGACGTTCGAGGTCTTGACCGAATCGATCGCCTGCGGCACATAACGTACGGGCGTCGAGGTCCGAGTCGCGGTGCTGCTGAGCTTCACGCGTGGGTCATCGGCTTGCGCTTCGGCGCTGATTGCGGTGGCGGGTAACTCGGTCGCGGAGTAGGCAAAACCGCTGGACAGAAAAACAGAAAGCCCAAGGGTGACGGGCGTAAGACGGAACGGGGCAGGCATTGAACAGCGCATCCGAAAGGGTGGAAGAATTCGATCGCTCGAATGGTAATGCTTTGCATTTACTTCCGTTAATTATTCCTTATAAGTTCCCTTGGCTGATTGTTTCAATTTGTGTCCTAACCGACACAATCTGACTGGACGAATCATTCGACCGATTCATGAAACAGACTGAAAGCCATTCCGGCGTTTTTCCGCAAGAGTGCGAGGACTAATCTGCCGCCATCGATTTTCCTGACTTTCTGCCGGAGTTTTTCCCATGATTCTTCACTACATCTACGATCCGCTGTGTGGCTGGTGTTACGGCACCAAGCCGCTGGTGGAAGCGGCACAGTCAGTGTTGCCGGTGAATGCCCATGCCGGCGGAATGATGAGTGGCGCCAATCGCCAGCGTGTTTCCCCGCAACTGCGCAATTACGTCATACCCCACGACCGACGCATTGCCGAGTACACCGGCCAGCCGTTTGGCGAGGCCTATTTCGAAGGTTTGCTGCGTGATCACTCAGCGGTGTTCGATTCGACGCCAGCGATTGCTGCGGTCATGGCGGCTGAAGCCATCGACGGCGGCGGTTTGCGCCTGCTGGGGCGGTTGCAGACGGCGCACTATGTGGAAGGGCGACGCATTGCCGATTCAGCCGTGCTGTTGGAATTGGCGATGCAGATGGGCTATGCGCAGGAAGATTTCCACCTTGCGTTTGAGTCCGTTGATAGCGAGGGGCATATAAAAGCCAGTCGCCAGTTTTTGGCTCAATTGGGGGGTCAGGGTTTTCCAACGATTGCTCTGGAGCAGAACGGCACGTTCCAGTTGATCGACATCAGCCCCTGGCTGGGCAAGCCGCAGGCATTTGCCGATTGGTTGCAACAGGCAATCGTCGTCGATGAAACCGGTAAAACTTCTGCATTTTGTTCTATCGATGGTTGCGCCTGATACGCGCTGGATTCACTGGCTGTTTGCATTTCCCAGCAAGGAGTCAGCGCAAAATTTACGTTTCTTAGACGATTTTTACCTATTTAAAGACGATTCTTGAAATTGACACATTGTTCAGGGCGCGGCTACGATTCGGCCCAACGCCTGTGGCCAACCGCCATGACTCAAAATAAGGAGCAGGCCCGCCATGACATCGTCGTGGGCGGGTCTTTTTGTTTCGGGGTGAATAAAAGAGTGCAAAAGCGCCGTTTCCGCCGTTCGACACAGCGCGTTTCAACCCGTAATAAGGAAAACAAAATGTTGAACAAGCGAATCAGTCTGATCGCACTGGGGATGTTGAGCGCCACTCAGGCCATGGCTAACGACCAGGCCGAGTCCAAGGGTTTTGTTGAAGACAGTAGCCTCAAAGTGCTGCTGCGCAATGCCTACATCAATCGTGATTACAAAGACGGCAACAAAGACAAAGCCGAGTGGGGCCAAGCGGCCATCGGTACGTTCTCGTCCGGCTTCACCCAAGGCACCGTGGGTGTCGGTGTCGACGCTTTCGGTCTGTACGCACTGCGTCTGGACGGCGGCAAGGGCCGTAGCGGCGCCGGTGGTATCGATTTCTTCAAGCAGGAAAATGACGGTCGCGCGAACCATGACATAGCGAAGGGCGGTGCAGCGGTGAAGTTCCGCTTCTCCAACACCGTGTTGACCTACGGCGACCAGATGCCGGCCCTGCCGGTGCTGAGCTACGACAATGTGCGTCTGCTGCCGGAAAGCTACACCGGTACCCTGATCACTTCCAAAGAGATCAAAGGCCTGGAACTGAACGCCGGTCGTTTCACCGCCGAATCGCGCAAGAGCGATGAAGGCCGTGACAGCGGTGGACTGAAGTCGATCAACGTATTGGGCGGTAGCTACCAGTTCACTGAGAACTTCAAAGGTGCGTTGTACGCTTCCGACGTCGAAGACGTATTGAAGAAACAATACGTGAACGCCAACTACGTGTTGCCGTTCAACAAGGATCAGTCGCTGACCCTGGACTTCAACGGCTATCGCACCAAGCTCGACAGCTCGTACGTTCGCGAAAACACCGTTCCGGGCGAAAGCATCGTGACCGGTCGCGACAACAAGATCTGGAGCCTGGCCGCGACATTCGCCACTGGCCCGCACTCGTTCACCGTGGCGCACCAGCGCTCCACCGGCGACAGCAACCTGGGCTACGCCTATGGCGGTTACCAGAAAGATCAACACCGCGTCGGTGACGGTGGTAACTCCATCTACCTGGCCAACTCCTACTGGTCCGACTTCAACGCTGAAGACGAGCGCAGCTGGCAGTTGGGCTACGGCCTCGACTTCGGCGCATTCGGCGTACCGGGTCTGAGCTACAACTTCGCTTATGTGCGTGGCGACAACATCACCACGTCCACCAGCGAAGGCGGTACCGAGCGTGAGATCTTCAACCAGTTCAAATACGTCGTGCAGTCTGGCCCGGCCAAAGACCTGAGCGTGAAACTGCGCAGCTCGATCCTGCGTGTTTCGCAGAAATCCAGCGAGTACAACGTCAGCGGTAACGAACTGCGCGTTTTCGTGGATTACCCGATCAACATCTTCTGATGCCTGATCCAGTGTAAGAAACATGAGAAAAACCCCGACTGGTTCGGGGTTTTTTTTCGACGGTTATTCGATGAAAACCGGAAAAAACCCGTGTTTTTGTCATGTAAAAGTTGTTTTTAAGCGCCTGCAAACGCCGTTTCAAACAGTGCTTTAAATGCCTGAAATTCTTTCTCATGGACGCAAATTCTCCACCTAATAGATTAGGCCGCTCAACGCAGCGGAGAATTTGGTAATGATCGTTTTGAACAGAGAAGTGGGCGAATCGCTACGGCGCGACAAATATGTCAACGTCCAGGGTGGTGACTTCAATCTCTACGGTCATTTTGCCGACTTCGTCAGACTGACCAAAAGTTGGGAAAACATGGAGCCTGACAGCTACTACGGTCAGGCCGAAGCCGGCATGCGTTACCGTCGTTACAGCGACTTTGAGTACAACCCGAAAACCCGCGAGCTCAAGCAACTCGAGCATCGCGCCTACGTGCAGTCGAAAGAGAACAACGCCTATGTTGGCGGCCTGGTACGACACTTTCAGGACTTCTCCGATGAAGTAATTACTTCACCGGTGATGCGCAGCCTTATCGACACCGATTTCGAAGTGTACAAAAGCGTACTGCCGGAAGAGCTGCACGATGAAATCTGGCAGTGCCAGATCCATCAGATCCGCATCGAAATCAAACCCGGCAAGCAACTGGAAATCACCCCCGAAGGCATTCACTGCGACGGCTATCCGTTCAGCGGTGTGCACTTCTGGGGTCGCAATAATGTCGAGGGCGCGGAGAGTCGTCTGTACGACATCCACGAGCATCAACTGGCGTCGACCACTTACCAGGAAATTCTCGACACCACCTACTTCCTCGATCGTGACATGCGCCACTACGTGACTCCGGCGCGCAACACGCACACCCATGCAATGGCATACCGGCAGATTCTGGCGATCTCCTTCTCGCGGCCCGGGACCGCTTTCGACATTGTTCGCTAATCAGATCACCCCAATCGACGGCGTCGAGTGCTCGACGCCGGTGGTGCTGCGACGCGCCACGGCCAAGGATGCGCAGCGCATGGAGCGCTTCTTCCGCCAGTTCGACGAAGTGTCCTTCTGCGAGTGGCAGGACGCCAAGTGCCTGCGCGGCGTGCTGATCCAGAAAACCACCACGGCCTATCTCGCCTTTGACGTGGCGGGCGAGATCGTCGGCGCGGTACTCGGTGGCATGCTCGGCAGTCGCGGCACGATTAATCATCTGGCGGTCAGCCCGCGCTATCGCAGCCAGGGCGTCGGTCAACGACTGGTTGAAGCGGCGTCGTCCGATATGAAACGGGTCGGCGTGTTACGGATGTTTCTGTTCGTCGACGATGCTAACCTCGCGGGCAAGCGATTCTGGACTGCCCAGGGTTTTTGCGAACCCCACGGCGAGCGGACATTTGAGAGGGATCTATGAATGAAACGTCCGGCAGTGCGCCGCTGATGGCTACCCATCAGCCGTCGCGCACGTTTGCCGAAGCCAGCCCGGTAGTCGCTGGCTACTTCACGGTGTCATTCGTGTTCGGGTTGATGGCCGTCAACGCCGGGTTGCCGATGTGGCTGCCAGTGGCGATGTGTTTGTTCGTATATGCCGGCGCTTCGCAATTCGCCGCACTGGCGCTGATCTCCAGCGGCGCCTCGCTGACGACTATCGTACTGACCACTTTCCTGATCAACGCGCGGCACATGTTGATGTCGGTTTACATGGCCAAGGCTCTGCGCGCACTCGGCTTGAGCCGCATGGAGCGCTGGGCTTATGCCGGTGGCCTGACGGACGAATCCTTCGCTTTCCACAGCGTTAAACTCGGCACCGGTGCGCCGGTCAATGTGCGTTATCTGATTGGCTTCAACCTGTTCTGCCACACCTCGTGGGTGCTCGGCGGTTTGCTTGGCGCCGTTTGTGCGCAGTACGCGGCGCACCTGATCAAATATCAGCTCGACTACGCCCTGACCGCGATGATGCTCTACGTGCTGGTGTCGCTGTGCAACACGCGCAACAAACTCATCGCTGCTTCGGCTGCCGTGGCCTGCATGGGCGCGCTGAGCCTGGTCGGCAGTTCGCCGTTCAATGTGTTTATCGCCACGTTTGTGGGCTGCGGAGTGGGTGTATGCCTGACCAAACGTTCCTGATTCTGGTGGTCGCGCTGATGATGGCCGTGACTTTCCTGCCACGCGCGCTGCCACTGCAAGTCAACACCGAGCACTGGCCGCCGTTTATTGCGCGGGCGCTGGAATACTTGCCGGTGGCGATCGTCGCTGCGATCAGCCTGACACCCTTGTTGATCAAGGATCAGCACATACAGCTCGATCGCCCGGAATTCTATGCCGCAATTCCGACGTTGTTATGTGCGTATTTCAGCAAAAACCTCTTTCTCAGTGTGGCGGTTGGGACGGCTGCGTACATTGCGCTCGGCTCGTTCATGTAGCGGCAAGTCGACGACATCGTTGAGTGCCTGGTTCGACAACTCCGGATTGTTCACCGCCAGACGCACTTCGAGAAAATCCTCGAACCCGGGGAAAATCGTCAGGCCGTTCTTCTGCGCAGCTTCACGCGAGACCATGCCCACCGCGTCCATCTGCGTGATCAACGACAGCGTTAACGTTTCACTGCATGAATAGACCATGCGCTGGCCGTTCTCGTGATTGCCCAGCCCCGCGTCGAGAAAACGCAAAAAGCTGTGGGAATACGGACAATCTTCCGCAGGACGTACCTGAAACTTGTTGCCCAGCAAGGTCAGGGGATCATTCTCCTGACCACAATGGGCGCCAACGACCTGCACCTGTACATCCGGCAGGACGATACTCGGCAAGCCCGGCCGCTGCGGGCCGATCAGTACCGCAAGGTCGAAGTCTTCGTTCTTCAGCTTGCTGAGATTTTCCATCGACTCGGCGTAGCTGAATTCCATCTGATAATCGGGAAACACCTCGATCAGGCGTCCGATCATTCGGCGGTTGAAGTCAGCCGCCAAAGTGTTGTTCAACGCCACCTTCAACGTGCGCTGGCCGGGCACCTTCAGCGCCTCGACCTTCTCTTCCATCTGTCGCGTGGCAATCAGCACTTTGTCCATATAAGGCGTCAGCTCAGTGCCTTGCGGCGTCAGCGTCAGGCCTTTGTTGGAACGTCGAAACAAGCGGAAACCGAACTGCTCTTCGACCTTGTTCAACTGCGCGGCCAAGGCCTGCACAGTCAGGCACGAATGCTCGGCTGCGGCCGACAACGAGCCGGTCTGCACGATGCGCATGAGGTTGCGTAAGGTTCTGCTATCCATGGGTAATGCCCTCTAAAGTGGGCTGGGTATTGTTGTTTACGAGACTGCCGGTCAGGCGCCATATGCTGGCTATATTCCTGTACCTGAGCATAGTTGTCGCGGGTTTAGTAGCGAATTGATGTCCTCGCCGATGGCTGGAGGCTGACACAGGATCGGGGTTTTTGGTGACGTGCGGGTGATGGGGGTCAAAAAAAGTGCGTGGTTTTGGTGCGTGGGGGTGATTTTTCACGGGGAAATGGCTGACAACGTTAGTGGTTTTGGCCTGCGAAATACGTGGATGCATCCTAGGCGAACTTGCGACCGAGCTGATAGCGGCGACTTGTTAAAGCAGATGAAGTGGCAGCGTCGAGACATCGAGTCTCTGTGGCTACAGTTCTGAGTGAGGTAAGCGAAGTGATTGCATCACAAGAAGCGGCCGATATGGAGTGCCAAGTTGGCAACAGGCTTCACGACGTTATTGAAATCCAAGAGCAGCCGTCCATTGCACGAATTCCTACGGACAAGACTGCCCAAGCCATGTTGGAAGCACGAACTATTCGGCAGCGGTTCGATTCGGTCGACGAAATGCTCAAATCCGGTCATATCCGAATCCCAATCAATGGGGAATGTGGTAACCAGTAATACGCTTACGGAGCTTTTTTATCGATTTATTCGTATATGTACTAGTATCAAAGCAAGACAAATCTGGAGAGGCTCAATGACTACCTCATCCCCAGCCCTCACCCCACGCGAACAACTAGACGCCCCCGAAGCCGGCCGCGTCGCGCTGAAGTTCTTCTTCAACCTCATGGAGCGCTGGGGCTGCAGCGCCGAGCAGCAACGCACACTACTCGGCGGCGTTGGCAACACCACGTTCTATAAATACAAACACCTGCCGAACATACGTCTGCCTAACGACACCCTTGAGCGCATCTCCTACCTGATGGGCATTCACAAGGCGTTGAGCATCATCTTCAGCAACAGCCGTGAGCGCGCGTACACATGGGTCAGTAGTCCGAACACGGCGGCGCCGTTCAATGGGCTAACGGCGCTGGATTACATGCTCGCCGGACGCGTGGTCGACATCGCCGATGTTCGCCGCTACCTCGATGGGGTGCGCGGTTGAAGGCGCCCGATTTGGTTGATGTGGCGTGGACGCGAGCCTATCGGATCGTCAACAGCAGCTTCCCGCCGATTGCGTTGTTCGAAGACGTGCTCGATCCCGAAGACCTGGAAGTTGCCTACGCGATTGAAGCGCTAACCAACGATCGCCTGATCGAACAGGCCGGCGTACTCGCCCGCGTGCGACTCGAAGATCGACTCTCCGGCCCCGGCTCGACTCCGGTGATGGCTGCGTTTACCCACATCGGCAAACGCAGTCGTTTCTGCGACGGCACCTTCGGCGTTTACTACGCTGCGAGCAGTCAGGCTGCTGCCATCGCCGAGACCTGTTATCACCAGGAACGATTTCTTGCGGCGACCCAAGAAGCGGACCTTGAATTGACCATGCGGACTTACGTTAATCGGGTGGTTAAACCGCTGCACGATATCCGCCACAATCACCCCGAACTGCACAATCCGGATCCGGAGGCTTACGGGCCGTCTCAGCAATTCGCCCGGCAACTGCGCGAAACCGAGTCGTGGGGGCTGCTTTACAACAGCGTTCGCCTGCCGGGCCATGAATGCATCGCGGCGTTTCGACCACCGGCAGTGTCGATCCCGAAGCAGGGTAAGCATTTGCGCTATGTGTGGAGTGCGAGTCAGCAGAAGATTTCGTTTGTGTTTGAGATCAGTCAGGTCTGAAACGCAAAAGCCCTCGCATCAACGAGGGCCTTAAACCGGCGTTTACATCAACGGCTTGTCCGGCGGCGCATCCATCACTTTCACGACATCATCGATCAACGCCTTGCTTAACTCCTGCAGATACTGCGAGGCATAAGCGTGAAGGTCAGGGTCGCGAGAGACTGAGGTGTCCGCAGTGAGCAGTCGTGAAATGTGAAGCAAGTGCGAGGCGTGGGAAAGGGCGGCGATTACCGGTACACCACGGTTGTTGCGGAACATCGCTTGATTGGAGTGGAAGGAAAAGTGGGTGAGGCCGAGGGTTTTCAGATCTTGAGAGTTGGTCATTTCGCTTCACCTGCCGTTCGAGATGGACGGACTTGAAGTGACCGGTGTGCTGACGGATCAATGCCTTTCATTTGTTAACTCCCTGTATCAAATGAGAGCTGCCATTTCGTTCTCAGGCGAAAAGGTGGCAGCTATGCGCAGGCTGAGAAACCGGAGATACAGGAACCCGGCAGACCCGAAGGTCTCCCACGCACAGCCGCCATTGCACAGTAATGCTGACACAAAAAATGCGCCGGCAAACGTGAGTTGGGGCGCTGGTGCGCCTGCATCTTACCCGGGTTCTCAGGCCCGGTCGCTGAATTGGCAGCGACGGGTTTGACGGTAGCTTGGGAGGTAGCAGGCGCGCAATTGTGGCCAGTAGTGGCTTTGCTTGGATTCTCGTTACTGCAGATTTCTCAGGATTTCGCGCCGTGCGTTTTGTCGGTCATGACTTGTCCTTAGCCTTTTCTAAGCAACAAAACGAGGAGATCAGAGATGGTCGATGAACTGGAGCAATTCCAGCAGGATTTACTGGAGTCTGTACGTCAGATGAAGGCCGGTGAAGCCGCGCGCGTAACGCCGATGCCGTTCTCTGCGGCGGAGAAACCAAGCGTCGAGGCATCAAGCACTCTTGGACTGGGAAACCGGGTTGCCATTGAGTCAGGCGGTTCAGGGCGCTGAGAAACGCTGCTCATGCAATTACACTTTTTTATGGGCTCGCCATAATTTTTGCCAGTTCATAATTTGGCATAAAAGCGGAAATTTGAGCGTTTTGGTCAGAAGCTGTGCTTTTTGGGAGAAGGGCGTCTGGCAATTAGATCGACGTGTGCGGAGGAGAGACTCTATTTCTACTGAAGGTGAAACGCGGTTAAAGATATAGACGCCCAGAAACAACAAAGCCCCTGCATTTCTGCAGGGACTTTGTTTTGTATGGTGCGGTACAGGACGAACGGATCCACGCTTGGCAATCTGTGGTTTAGGCACCACATTTTGCTTTAGGCCTGCGTTCGCTCCTGACATTTCTCCAGACGCAATGGCAAAAAAACAAGACGTATGTCTTCCCTACCCCAAACACCACTGCGGTTGCCGTTTCCAGTCATCTGGAAATCCCATAAGTCTCAAATAACGCGGCTCTCTTTCGTCCATCATTTCGGCCAAGTGAAATTTCCAATGGCTGTCTGGACTGATCAAATCGGTTAGATACGCTAGCATCGTTAGTACTATGAATAGCCGCTGCTTGGGCTGAGGCCGATCGCCAGGTGCATTTTGGATGACCCATTCTTTAGGTAAGGATGGTCGAATCGAGAGCTCTCTGTTCCATAGTCGTGCGTGGTGGGCGCAGCAGTTTCGAATGAAGGTCAAAGTGTGGAGCCAGGAGGCCAGTACTTCGAAGGGGAGATTGAATCTGCTCGCGATCGCTTTTTTGTCGACGCTTTTGCCTATGGCATTGAACAGGGTGGATACCGTCCCAAGGCTAAGCTCTTCCAGAACAGCCCAAGCGGGCGGCAACTCGGGATTGGAATATGTTGATCCGTAGAATCGAAAATAGTTATCGCGCGTGCGATTTTCAATTCGCTGCTGCTGGATCTGATCTGCTCGGCTGCTCTTTTTTATACGATCAATCTCACGTCCAAGTTTGTTGCGTTCCTTGCTCAGTTGATCTCGCAGGGGCCGCAATAAATCCGAATGTGAATATGACGAGGAGAAGATTGACGCATCAGCTATCCAATCAGGCCCGTACTTCGGGCACATGTGATTGCTGATAGTCGCTCGTATGGCGACTTCGACACGTTCGATAGCATCCATGGTAATGCGTCGCAACGAACCATCGAAACGGTAGATGTCGACGACTGCTTTCAGAGTGCTACCAGGTTTGAAGGTGTGTTCAGGGTTTGTTTCCTGAAAAGGGCGCATATAGGGGCTCAAGCGAAACAGCGTGACCACTTCCAGGAAACGCATGGCGCGCTCGTCGTTTGCGACTTGCAGGCCTCGTTGCTTTAGCAGTTCCAATTGCTGTTCTACGCTGAGGGCCGGCTTGTCGAAGGGCCTCATGTAGTTTTCTCCAGGCAAAAAAAACCCGCACGATTTGAGCTTGCTGACAGGGTCAACCTAGGCTTGGCGGGTGTGTTGGGGTGCATTATAGGTAGGTGTAAGAGCCCGTCAATGTTGGGCTGATGTGAAATTGTAACGGGTCGAGGCGCGCGGGCTGAGTTGGTCTGTTGATTGAGTGGCGTCGCTGATCGCATCTCAGCGATGCGGAAGCTTCTACGGAGTTCTAAACGCCAGAAACAACAAAGCCCCTGCATTTCTGCAGGGGCTTCGTTTTGTATGGTGCCGGCACCAGGAGTCGAACCCGGGACCTACTGATTACAAGTCAGTTGCTCTACCAACTGAGCTATACCGGCGTTGTGGGCGACGATTATAGCGATTGGGAAGATCCTGTAAACCCCTGAATTCAGACTATTTTTGCATCGCAGCAAATTAAGCCCTGCGCAATGCGTAACACAGCATTCGCGCCTTACGCACGATAGGGCTGTTTTGCAGGGCAGGCAGTGGAGTTTCGGCTTTCGCGAGGCTGCAATTATTCACTCGGCGAGCCGATTATCCGGCGGTTATGTCGTTTTGATTGGCAGCTTATGCACAACTGAGAGGCGCGAGGACTGGCTTAGGCGAGGTTTTGTGAACCCATTCTCATTTTGTTCGCAAATCCCTGTTTTACAGGTTTTTTATTCATGTGAACAAAAAATGACCAGTGCTGTTAACGCAGCGAAACAGGCGCAGATATTGGATCCATGGGAAAACCATCAACAGAGTTATCCACAGGCTGTGATGTTTTAAACGCGTTCGGCCAGTAGCAGCAAATTACGCGGAGTCAGCGGGGTGTCGCAGAAGGCGCCTAGGCGGACGGTGTAGCCCTTTTCTTCAAGGAAAAGCGCCCGATCCAAATTCAGCCAAAGCTCCAATGGCCGTCGGAACAGCCCGCGAAGCAATTCGAGGTTGCGAACTTCGGTCAATCGCTGCCAACCGGCTGCTTCGAGTGCGGACCAATCTGGCGAACCGATTGTGGATAACTCTTTGAGCGCAGCCAGATCGCGACAGTAATCGGCGAACGGTTTTTCCAGCCAAGCGCTGGGCAGGGAGGGCGTTGGCAGGTATTCGTCAACACCGCGCACTTGTCGTTGCAACAGGTCGAAGGCGAGGCGGCGGGACATTGAGGTGTCGCGCTGACGTCGGATGCGTGCACCAGCGGTGACAGTTTCGCTCATCGGCAGCGCCAGATCTTCCAGCGAGAGCTGTAGGAGCGATGCCGATCCTGCGCAGGACAATGCCTGATATTCGCTACTTCTGATGCGGTTGTAGCAGCAGGGCGCGATCGCCATTCGTTGGCAACCGGCTGCACTGGCCAGTTGCATCAAGCACACATGCAGATCACCACACGCATGCAGGGCGACGGGCGTGTGAGCCGCGCTCAATACAGCAGAGGCATCAGTCGCCAGTACGTCTTGCTCCATATGCAAAGCGTGCAAGTGATGACGCTGACTTAACGCCTGACCGCTCGCGACCAATAAAGGATCGTATTCAACGCAAGTCAGTTGCTGCCCCGCGCGCAACAAGCGTCGCCCCAAATGCCCCTTGCCCGAACACCAGTCCAGCCAGTGCGTCGGTTGTGAGGCAAAAGCCAAACGGCTGGCAAATGCCTCGATCTGCTGCCACTTGCGTCCCGGCACATCGACATTCAGTCGATGCCCCGCAGCTTCCAGTGCATGCCCCGGCAACTCACCAACAGCACTCAGCTCGGCCGACAACGCCGCCAATGAAGCGAACGGTTCCGGCGCATCGACAAGATCAGCGGGTTGGTTGTGAGCACTTTCCGCGTCTTCCAGCGAGCGCCCGCGTAGCCACAAGGCCAACTCCGGGTAGGACGCTTCCCAGGCAAGCGAAAGATGAGTGAACGGTCGAGGTTTCCACAGCGCCTGATGCTCAATCAAAAAAGCATCCAGCGCCGTGAAGCGGGCGAGTAAGTCCTCGCCCGTCAGCACGAGGGAAGTATCAGCGCCCTTGGCAGGCATCGACGCGCAGCCAGCGCTCCAGCAGCTTGAAGCCGCGTACGAGAACGTAAGCCATCAGCAGATAGAACACGCCTGCCGCGAAGAAGATCTCCACCGGCAAGTAGGTGCGGGCAATAATCGTGCGCGCCATGCCGGTCAGTTCCAGCAGAGTCACGGTACTGGCCAGCGCACTGGCCTTGAGCATCAGGATCACTTCGTTGCTGTAGGCCGGCAGGCCGATGCGCGCGGCACGCGGCAGGATGATGTAGAACATCGCCTTGGGCTTGGACATGCCCAACGCTCGCGCCGCTTCGATCTCACCCGGCGGAATCGCCTGAATCGCCCCGCGCAGGATCTCGGCGATGTACGCCGCCGTGTGCAGGGTCATGGTCACCGTGGCGCACCAGAACGGATCGCGCAGGTACGGCCACAACGCGCTTTCACGCACCGCATCGAACTGCGCCAAGCCGTAATAAACC
Source organism: Pseudomonas sp. ok266 (assembly GCF_900110195.1). Classification (NCBI taxonomy): domain Bacteria; kingdom Pseudomonadati; phylum Pseudomonadota; class Gammaproteobacteria; order Pseudomonadales; family Pseudomonadaceae; genus Pseudomonas; species Pseudomonas sp. ok266. Next base: position 48,454 of record NZ_FOCU01000002.1, read on the forward strand.
AGGAACAGCTGGACCAGCAACGGCGTGCCACGGAAAAAGAAGATGTAAGCGTAAGGCAGCGAGCGCACGTACCACAGCTTCGAAGAGCGGGCGATGCCCAGCGGAATCGCCAGCAGCAGACCGGCAATCACGGCGATGGCTACCAGTTCCAGGGTCAGGGTCGCGCCCTGCGCCAGTTTCGGCAGCCACTTGATGATGACTTCCCAGTTCATTAAGCGCTCCTCGCAAAGCCGCGAGCGGCGCGTTTTTCCAGGAAGTGCATGCCGGTCATCGCCAGCACGGTCAGGCCCAGGTACATGATCGCGGCGACCATATAGAAGGTGAACGGTTGTTTCGACACGGTCACGCCGATTTGCGCGTGACGCATGATTTCTTCCAGGCCGATCACCGAGACCAGTGCGGTGTCTTTCATCAGTATCATGAACAGATTGCCCAGGCCGGGCAGGGCGATGCGCCACATCTGCGGCATGATCAACCGGGTGAAGATCCGCCATTTCGATAGACCCAGGGCCTGGCCGGCCTCACGGTGGCCTTTGGGAATGGCGAGGATCGCACCACGGAACACTTCCGTGGCGTAGGCGCCGAAGCACAGTCCGAGTGCGATCACACCGGCGGCGAAGGCGTTGAGTTGCAGGTCGGGGTTGCCGAAGAACTCACCGAGGGCGCGCATCAGGTTGACCGTACCGAAGTAGATCAACAGCACCCAGAGCAATTCCGGGACGCCACGCACCAACGTGGAATAAGTGCCGCCAAGCCATTGCAGCGGCTTGTACGGGGAAGTCTTGGCCAAGGCGCCGAGCAGACCGAGCACCAGCCCCAGGCACAGGGCGGTGAGAGCCAGTTGGACGGTCATCAGCGCGCCGGCAGCGAGGGCCGGGCCGAATCCGTAGAGGTCGATAATCATGGGTTTCTGTTCAAATTGCGGCAGGCAAAGTCGGGAGCCGGCGCCGTCGAATCACGGCGCCAGTCCCACAGGTCAGGATCAATAGATGCTGAACGGGAAGTACTTGTCGTTGATCTTCTTGTAGGTACCGTCGGCGACGATTTCCTTCAGGGCAGCGTTCAACTTCTCACGCAGGGGATCGCCTTTACGCACGGCGATGCCGATCTTGTCGCTTTCTAGAACCGGGTCGCCCTTGAACTCGTAGTTCTTGCCCGCGTCGCTTTTCAGCCAGTCGTAGTTGGCGTACTTGTCGGCGAGGATCGCGTCGACACGACCGGACGTCAGGTCGAGGTAGGCGTTTTCCTGGGTGTCATAGAGTTTGACGTTGAGATCGCTGCCGTAGTTGTCTTCCAGCCAGGTGCCGGCCAGCGTGGCACGCTGGGTACCGATGGACTTGCCCTTCAGCGAGTCCTTGTCGGTTTTGAAGTCGACGTTTTTCGGTGCAATGAACTGCAGTTTGTTCGAGTAGTACGGGTCGGTGAAGTCGACCGCGCCCTTGCGCTCGTCGGTGATCGACAGCGAGGAGATCAGGAAGTCGAACTTCTTCGCGTTCAGGGCCGGGATGATGCCGTCCCAGTCGGAAGTGACCACGGTGCACTCGACTTTCATCTTCGCGCACAGGGCGTCGCCGATGTCTTTGTCGAAGCCGACCACGTTGCCGCTGGCGTCTTTGTTGTTGAACGGCGGGTAAGCCGCTTCGATGCCCATCTTCAGTGTTTCGGCCATGGCACCGGCGCTGAACGCGAGGGTGACGGCGGCGGCCAGGAAGACCTTTTTAAAATTCTGCATGCATGTTGCTCCGTTAGCGGTTGCTGGACATGAATTGTTTGCAGCGCGCCGAAAGCGGGTTTTCGAACACCTGCTGAGGCGATCCTTGCTCTTCTATAAGGCCCTGATGAAGGAACACCACTTCGCTGGAGACCTGACGGGCGAAACCCATTTCGTGGGTCACGAGCAGCATGGTACGGCCTTCTTCGGCCAATGCGCGGATGACACTAAGTACTTCCTGAACCATTTCCGGGTCAAGCGCCGAGGTGGGTTCATCGAACAGGATCACCTTCGGTTGCATCGCCAGCGTGCGGGCAATCGCCGCGCGTTGTTGCTGGCCACCGGACAGTTGCGCCGGGTAGGCATGGCGCTTGTCGGCGATGCCGACCTTGGCCAGCAGCGCTTCGGCGACTTCGATGGCTTCGGCCTTGCTCTGGCCGAGCACGCGACGCGGTGCCTCGATGATGTTGTCGAGGATGCTCATGTGCGGCCACAGATTAAAGTTTTGAAACACAAAACCAATCTCGGAACGCAGGCGGTTGATCTGTTTGCCGTCGGCGGCAATCAGTTCGCCATTTTTGGCGGATTTGAGCTTGAGTTCTTCGCCGGCCACCAGAATCTGGCCCTGATGTGGATTTTCCAGCAGGTTGATGCAACGGAGGAACGTGGACTTGCCGGAACCGGAGGAACCGAGGATCGAGATCACATCGCCGTCGCGGGCGGTCAGCGAGATACCTTTGAGTACCTCAAGCTGTCCGTAGCGTTTGTGCAAGTTGCGGATTTCAAGCGCGGGCGTGGCCTCAGCCATGTGCGTTCCTCATATATGTTGCGCTCCAGCTGTTGGATGGCCTTCCTGGCGAGGCGGCCAAGCTAGCATAGCGTTTCAATGGCAGCCAACAGCGCTACGAGCGGTTAACGGGTGGCATGTGGCAGGTTGTCGCATCGGCACAGCAGACTGTCGCCCCATCAACAACCGAACGGGTGTTTGATCGTGCAAACCCGTGGGTGTCGCGTAAAAAAAGGCGCGATGTTGCCAGCTTTGTCGGGGTGTTGGAAGCGCTATCCGGCCGAACGTTCCTGAATCGCCCTTTTATTGTGCATCCCACACTTTTTCGGTGTGTTTCTGGTGCGCTGTTTCGTTTGAAAAGTGAGTCGCAGGGTAACGCTCTGGCGGATTGCCATTAAATCCAAGGACTTGCGATGACTGTCCGGTCTCGCGCAAAACCGCAGCCCTGAAGAGTTTGAAACATTTTGGCGCATTTATTGCGTGCAGAATACGGAACGCCCCGTTGGTTTCTTTTTACGAGAAAGAAAATGCCAGACGGGCCGGACGCAATCGCTTTCCTCGCAAAGGTAGTTTCGATGAGCAGTACCCCAAGCTCCAATGGCCTCGAACAGGGGCTCAAACCGCGTCATGTGACCATGTTGTCGATCGCCGGTGTAATCGGCGCCGGTCTGTTCGTTGGCTCCGGCCACGCCATCGCAGCCGCCGGCCCTGCCGTGCTGCTGGCCTACGCCGCCGCCGGTACCCTGGTGGTTTTAGTGATGCGCATGCTCGGCGAAATGGCCGTTGCCTCGCCGGACACGGGCTCCTTCTCGACGTACGCCGACCGTGCCATCGGGCACTGGGCCGGTTTCACCATCGGCTGGCTGTACTGGTGGTTCTGGGTCTTGGTGATTCCACTGGAAGCCAACGCCGCCGCAACCATTCTCCATGCGTGGTTCCCTGATGTCGGCATCTGGGCATTCGCGCTGGTCATCACCTTGTTGTTGACCGTCACCAACCTGTTCAGCGTAAAGAATTACGGCGAGTTCGAATTCTGGTTCGCGCTGATCAAAGTGCTGGCAATCATCGGCTTCATCATCCTCGGCCTTGCGGCGATCTTCGGCTTTCTGCCGAACAGCCAGGTCAGCGGCGTTTCGCACCTGTTCGACAGCGGCGGCTTCCTGCCCAACGGCATGGGCGCGGTACTGGGTGCGATCCTGACCACCATGTTCTCCTTCATGGGTACCGAGATCGTCACCATCGCGGCCGCGGAATCGAAGAACCCGGGCAAGCAAATCTCCAAGGCCACCAACTCGGTGATCTGGCGGATCGGCCTGTTCTATCTCGTGTCGATCTTCATCGTTGTGGCCTTGGTGCCGTGGAACGATCCTACGCTGGCCAATCTCGGTTCCTACCAGACTGTGCTTGAGCGCATGGGCATCCCGAACGCCAAGATGATCGTCGACATCGTGGTACTGGTCGCGGTGACCAGCTGCCTGAACTCGGCGCTGTACACCTCGTCGCGCATGCTCTTCTCCCTCGGCAAGCGTGGCGATGCGCCGGCCATGGCGACACGCACCAACAAAAGCGGCACACCTTACTGGGCGGTCATGCTGTCCACCGGCGCTGCGTTCCTGTGCACCTTCGCCAACTACGTGGCCCCGGCGGCGGTGTTCGAATTCCTGCTGGCCAGCTCCGGTGCGATCGCACTGCTGGTGTACCTGGTGATCGCTTTCTCGCAACTGCGTATGCGTAAACAACGCATGGCGCGCGGCGAGAAAATCGTCTTCAGCATGTGGCTGTTCCCGGGCCTGACCTACGCGGTGATCATCTTCATCGTCGCAGCCCTGACCATCATGCTGTTCCAGGAAGCGCATCGCGTGGAGATCCTCGCGACTGGCTTGCTGAGTCTGATGGTGGTGGCTGCCGGTCTGTTGGTGGCACGCCGTCGCAAGCTGGAAAAACGTGGCGCGGTGGTGTTGAACTGATCCGTTACGCGTAACGCAAAACGGCCGCTGTCAGTGATGACTAGCGGCCGTTTTTGTTTCTGCTAACGGTTTCGAAATATTCTGCGCTTCAGATCCGGATCAGCTTTGTTCTCGCGAGAGCATGAAGTCTGAGCTGCATTTCTCTCCGTCGAACCATTCATCCCAAGTTGGTTGTTTGAGAGATTTAACAGGGTCGCTCTCGAGGTTCGCTGCTGAGTCTTCTGCTTTCGGGATTTGCCCGTCCTCGCGTGAGTCTGCTGTCTTCATCTGACTTCCTTTTCCTGATCGTGCGTGGACGTGAAGCGGAAAAAATTACTCGGCCTTGGGTTCGGTGTCTTCAACCGACTTGCCATAAGCATCCAGCGCAACCCCGAAATCGGTGATGAACTGCGGTTCGCTCAGCCAGGCCTGGGCTTCTTCGATCGTTACGCCTTCGGACCACATGCGGTAGTCGATCAGCATGTCGGCGGCCAGGTGGGTGGCGGCCATGCCTTCGTTGTCGGCGTTTTCCATGTCCAGCAGCTCTGGATGGTCAACGATGACGAACGCCAGTTCGCGCAGCAGGGTCAGCAGCATTTCGTTGCGGCTGACGGCTTCGGCGTCGCGCATTTTGCTGAACATCGCCAGGGTGTATTCCGGGATCGGCTCGGCGAGGTGGTCGAGGTCTTCGTCCTGTTCCAGCGGCTTGCGGCCGACCATACGGATTTGCTTGGCTTTGGCCTTGGCGCGTTTGGCGCGTTTCTGTTGCTTGTTCAGGGATGCCATGGGAACTCAGTTCTTCTGTTGGGTTTGCGCGGCGATCGCGTCGGACGCCGCCACATAGTCGGCCTGGAAGGCCGGGGATTCGATCCACGCCAGCGCGCCGGCCTCGTCGGTTTCCTGCGACCACTGGCGATACTCGATCAGCGCGGCGAGGATGAAATCCATCGCGCCTTCTTCGCCTTCCTGCTCGTAGACCAATTCCAGCAGCGGGTCTTCGAGGAACGCGGTGCACAGCGCTTGCTGGCTGATCTTCTCGGCGTCGATCATTTTCTTGAACAGCTCGGTCAGGTCCACCGATTCGAAGTCGATGCGATCATCGTTCGGGTCCAGCTCGACCGGCGCTTCGGCGCGTTTGGTACGGTTCTGTTTGGCCTTGGCTTTGGCCCGGGTGGCGCGTTTTTGCTGCTTGTTGGCGGAGGCCATGATGTGTTCCGTCGTGCGTTGAGAGGGGCTCAGCTGCGTGGCACTTGCCGCCCGGGAGTATCGGGGGCCAGTTCTCCGGTTTGCAGCCAGGTCAGAGCGATGGGCCATAGTGTGGCTTGGTATGCGCTGCGAAAAAAGGCGAAATGTCCGACTTGTTGTTCGTTGATGTCCTGCGGTTCGATGCGCAAGTGGGTTTTCGTAGCGTTACTGAGGTAGTCGAGCAGGCGTTCGATGGCAGGAAGGGTGCCGTAGGGATCGTCGTTGATGCTGATCGCCAGTGTCTGTGCGCGGACGTTGGCGAAGGGCAGGGCGCCGCTCTTTTTCATCAACGCGCGACCACTGGGGCGCTGTTCGTAACGCGCTGCAGGCGTGCTCCAGTCGCGCACTACACCGGCCGGCGTATCTTCCAGCCAGCCAAGACGTTTGCCCGGGAAGTAACCGCAGACCAGCGTCAGCAGTGGCATCAACACATGCCATTTGCCGAACATTCGCCAGCGCTGTTCGGGGGCGTAATCGCGCCAGTAGGCGAACTGGGCACCGACGGTGACCAGCCGTCGGATAACCTTTCCCGACTCACCGAGGCCAGCGGCGCAGCCACCAAAACTGTGGCCGACCACATCGATCGGCTGACCGGGAAATTGCCGTTGTGCGCGTTTGAGCATCGCCTCGAAATCCAGCGCGCCCCAGTCTGTCCACGAGGCCTCAAGGCCTTTCATTGAGTCGGGTCGAGATTCGCCGATGCCACGGTAGTCGAAGATGATCACGTCGAAACCATTGGCGAACAGATAGGCCGCGAAACGCGAGTAATGGCGACAGCGCACGGACGTGGCGGCGTTGATGATCACCACCGGGCGCTGAAGGTCGGGCAGGGCATGGCGCCAGGTGAAACCGCCAAGGACAAAACCGTCGGCGGCTGTTTCCTTGAAGGCTTCATTTTGCAGCTCGGCGGCCAATAGCGGCTTGCGCTGCACAGCTGGCAATGGAGGCGTGTCCTGAAAACTCATGGCGCTCGACCTTCGCGGGTAGCTGGCAACAATAGTCTCAGTGCATCCAGCGGACAATCCGCAGCGCTTATTCAGTGGACTCGGTGAGCAAGCGTTCCTCGATCAATACTTGCTCTCTTTGCAGCTCCGCTCGCAGCTCTTCCACACTTGGCAGCACCGTTTTATAGCTGCTGGCAAACAGTTGCTCACTGCCTTTAAGTATTGAGTAGCGCGCGACGGCCTCGTTGTCCTGTGAGCACAGAATGATCCCGACAGTGGGTTTGTCGCCTTCACTGCGCTTGAGTTCGTCGTACATGCGCACGTACATGTCCATCTGTCCGACATCACGCGCACTGAGCTGGCCGCGTTTGAGATCGATGATCACGAAGCATTTGAGCAAGTAGTTGTAAAACACCAGATCGATGTACAGATCCGAGCCACCGGCGCTGATGCGTTGTTGTCGAGCGACAAAGGAAAACCCTTTGCCCAGTTCAAGCAGAAAGCTCTGCAGGTGATCGATGAGTGCTTGTTCAAGTCCGGTTTCGTTGACCTTGCCCGGAGACGGCAAGCCTAGAAACTCGAGAATCACGGGGTCGCGGATGAACTCTCGGGGATTGCAGTTCATCGCTGCGATGTTGGTCGTGGCTTCCTCAGTTACACCCGCCTTGTCTCGACTCATCAGCAGGAGCTCGTAATACATCGTATTGATTTGTCGGTCCAAGGCACGGCTAGACCAGTTGAGGGTGGCGCACTCATCCATGTACCAATGGCGGGCCTTGTCACTTTCAACCCGCAGGAGCCTGCGATAGTGCGTCCAGCTCAATTCGGGACGCAGTGCGTCTCGAATTGGGAAGGTCTGATAGAAAAGGCGCATCTTGCGCAGGTTGGTCTCATCAAATCCCTTCCCGAATTGAACCGTCAGATCCTTCGCCAGTATGGCCAGCAACTGCTTGCCATACCCCGCTCGCCGGGCGCCTCCCTGTTCAAACTCAACAATATGCTGGCCAATCTGCCAACAGGTCTTAACCTGAATCGTATCGACCACACGCAGCACTTGTTGCCGTGCCTGACGGATCAGTTCGCCCAGATCACCCAGCAACGAATCGATTTTCGGGTCTTGCAGGTCAGCAGGTTTCAGCTGGCTCATCGAATTTTCCGCATCATTGAAAACAGAAGAGCCAGCATGCCGAGAACCGCTTGCGAAGGATGTCGGCCGAGCCTTGGAAGCCAGCAGGAAGACGGGATGGGTGTTGCAGGAAGTTGCTGGCCAGGGACGCTTTTGCGGGTTTTAGTCTGTAGTCCATTTCGTACACATCCCAAGTTCGAATCATTCTGAAACGTCACCCTCCTGCACTGAATCCAATACAGGGTAACGATTGGGTTCTGTCAGAGCCCGGGAGTCGCCATCATGAAAAGTGTCCTTTCCTGCCTGCTACCTGTCGTCGCGGTTGCTGCATTGTTATTTGCCGCGACGGCGCAAGCCGCCAGTCTTGAGCCTGTCGACAGCGCAGGCGTGCAAGTTCAACAGCAGCAACAAAACGGTATCAGCTATCTGGCCGGCGGGGTCGGCGAGGATGAAGCAAAAGCCATCCAGCAAACCGTTGGCTACAACCTGCACATGACCTTTTCGGTGGGCATGCAGAACGAGTACACCTCCGACGTCGATGTGACGATTGAAAATGCTGCAGGACAAAATCTGCTGGTTCTCAATCAGACCGGCCCGTTGCTGTACGCAAAATTGCCGACCGGCAAATACACCGTGGTTGCCACACGCAAGGGAGAGGTGCGGCGCGATGTGACCGATGTTGCAAACGGTACTGCGCGCAATCTGGTGTTTCACTGGAGCGACAACGATTAATCACCGGTGCCTGGCGCGGAGGGCGCGGTTGATTGTGCGTACAATCGCGGCCCTCACGCTTTACGGTCAGAAGGATGTTGGAATTGAAAGGGATTTTGCCTTTTGGCTCCGTGGCGAGCCTTGTTGCGCTGTTGGCCGGTTGTGGAACGATGACGGGGCGCTTGAGTGGCGCCTCGCCAGAGCCTTACTACAAGGGTGTCGACGGTAATTTACGCCTGCTCGGCGTGAGGGGTGACGACGGCAAGCCAACAGCGGTGATCTGTTATGTCACGATCGTTTGCCCTTTGATAACTGTCGTATCGCTACCGGTAGATGCCGCCGTGGATACCGTTCTGTTGCCCATCGACTACGTCAATACGCTCTGAAACCGCTCACCTGATTATCGTCGTATGCGCTTGCCTTTGGGCTTCTCCGCCGGCTCCTGCACTTTGCGATAAATCCATAGGCCGAACACCCCGGCAGCCAGCAGAAACACGGTTCCTAGGCTTTGCGAGACAAACTCGATCCAGAACCGTCGTGGTTGCACAGCCAGGTGATAAGTGTGCTTGGGGCCGCGGTTGGTGGTGGTGATGGCGCCGCTGATCCAGCTGTCGATCAATATGTAGATCGATGCACAGAGGGCGAAGGCAATCAGTACGCCGACGAGCACGGTCAGCCAGAAGCTTGTCCGGCTCTGGCGATACGGCGGCGGATGGGGCAGGGGAGTGCGGGTTCTTTTCTGATTCATGAAGTGTTACTGCAAACGTCCTTTTGCGCTCAGGAAACGGCTGGTTCTTGATGTTGCTCAGTCAGGTTTTGCCGTCCGTCAGAGGGTCGCCCGGCGAGGTGTGCGCTTTCGGCAATCACCTTGAGGATCTCGATCACTCCCGGAGTCAGCGCAGTGCCAAGGCAGATGCGCACACCCGTGGTTGCATGCCCGTCGGCGAAGAAGATGCCGTTGCCGGCCACGTGGCAGCCGCGTTCGCTGGCTAAATCCTGCAATGCCGACATGTCGGTGTGTAGCGGCAGTTCAATCCAGTGGATGAACCCTCCACGCGGCGGCACGTATACGGTGCCCGCAGGGAAATCCGTACGCACCAGCGCTTCGACAAAACTGGCCAGCGAAGACAGTTGCGAGCGGAGTCTGGCGCAGTGCTCTTCCATGTAGCCGCGCCCGATAAATTCGTTGAGGACATTTTGCGCAAGGCTGGAAACCGCCAGATTGCGCGAAAACATTTGCGCCAGGATGGCATTGCGGTACTTGCCAGCCAGACACCAGCCGACGCGATAACCCGGCGCGATGGTCTTGGAGAACGACGAGCAGTAAATCGTCTGCCCGCTGGTGTCGTAGCTCTTGATGGCGCGGGGGCGATCGCCTTCCGGCACCAGGTCGAAGAAGATGTCGTCCTCGATAATCGGCACGTCCGCTTCGCGCGCGATCTGTGACAGCCGTGCGCGAGTCTCGTCGGGCATGATGAAACCTCGCGGGTTCTGCAGGGTTGGGTTGAGAAAGATCACCGCGACCTTTTTCAGCTTCAACGCTTCTTCGAGGTGATCGACATCGAGACCGAGTTTACCGTGCGTGCGGATGGGCAAGGCACGCATGCCCAAGCGTTCGATGGTCTGCAGGATGCCGTAATAAGTCGGCGTTTCGATAGCGACCGTAGCGCCTTTCGAGGCGACGGCTTCGAGGGCCAGTTCCAAGGCAATGGTGTCGCCCGACGTCACCAGAATATCGTCCGGCCCGCAGACCACGCCACGGGTCAGCATCAGCCCGGCGATGCGTCGTCGCAGTGCCGGCAGACCGGGCGGTGCGACCAGTCCGGTGAGCGAGTTGTCAGCTTTGCCAGCCAATACCGACAGGCACTTGTTGAGCAGCACGTTGGGTGTGAGGTCGCTGTGCAACACCGCTGAATTCAACGACGCGGTGGTGCGCGAGGCCGCTTGGGAGAGCATCGCGACCACCGCATGATTGACGTTGACGGTGACACTGGAGAAGTCAAAGCCCCTGGCGGGTTTTGCTTGTCCGGAGGCTGAGACGAAGTAGCCGATGCGCGGTTTGGTCGAAACGTAAGCATCGGCTTCCAGATCCGCCAACGCGCGTTGAACGGTGGTGATGCTGGTTTCAAACATTCGCGCCAGCGTACGGATCGAGGGCAGTTTCGCTCCGGCTGCCCATTCACCGCTGTCGATCTGACGAATAATCCAGTCCTTGACTATCCGCCAGCGCTTGTCCGGTAGATCAAACCTGTCCATAAGTTCTCTGTGATGTTTCGAAACAATTCAGAGAAAGTAGAGCAAAACGATCCCCGTTGCAGCAACTATGACGATGTTGAGCGCAACCAGGCCGAAGGCGAATCGGATCAGGTTGTTTTCTTCATGCCGATTGGCGCCCGCCAGCCCGGTGATCAGCGACAGGATCGACAGCGACCCCAGCGCGCCATGCCCGGCGGCACTGTTGACCATCGCGGCCAGCCAGGCACCGTGTTCGCTGCTCAGCGCAGCAATGGACGGCATGACGAGAGTGTTGCCGCCGACGTTGGAACCGGTGACGTAACCGGCAAGCCCCGCCAGCACTGCGATGGTTGGCGCCAGGGAAATCCCCGACAACGATTGCAGTGTGCGCTGTGCTTCGACGAGGAAACCGGCGTTGACCATCACCTGCGATAGCAGCAGGAACAGGAAAATCGTCGTGACCGGAAATTTCGCCCGGTTGAACAGCGCTCGCCACGGGAAACCTGCGGCGGCGCTTTGCTTGATTGCCATCAACAGCGTAACGATCAATAGCGCGAGCCCCGGGGAGGCCAATGGCTTCCACGAAACATGCTCGCCTTTGATGATCCACAGCCCATCCCAGCCCGACAGGACGAACAGCCCGCGTGACGCAACGATTACCCCCAGCAAGGCCAGATAGGGCCAGGCTGCGTTCGGCCAGCGCACCAGTTTCTTCCGTTGTGCATAAGAGATCCCCAGGCCGACGCAAGCCACCGCCAGACCGGCCAGCACACCGGAGACTTCCGGGCCGATCCACAGGTTGATGGAAAACAGCACCGCGACGAACAGCGCCGTCACCACGATCAGTCCAAGCCACGGCGAAACCGTGCGGATGCCACCCTGCCACAGAGCAATCGCCGCCAGGCAGAGGAACACTGGCGCACTGATCAGCGCCGAATGACTGCCAAGGGTTTGTGCCGGCAAGTGCGCCAACAGCGCGCCGATCACGGTGGCCAGACCCAGTGTGCCCCAAGGCATGATGACCATCCCGGCGAGGGCGATTTTCATCCCCGACTGGCGGGTGAACAGCCCCATCAGCAATGGCACGGTTGCGATCAGCGAAACGCCGAAACCGGTCATCGCTTCAAGCAGCGGTGCGAGGCCGAGCACGATGAAGATGACCTGCGCCGGCGGTGTCCAGCCGAGTTCTTTGACCCAGGCGCCGATGGCCTGCGGCGCACCACCGCGCTCGACCAGGATGACGAAGGCCAGCCCCGGGATGATCACGCACGCCGTGCTGAGAAACAGGATGGTGGTGTCCTGAAAGATCGCCGTGCTGATTGCCGCCGACACCGGCCCGGCTGCGCCCAAGGCCCACAGCACGAGCACCAGCACTACGCCGGCCAGTGCCGCTTGCACTGGCGGTCGGCGGACGATCAGGATCAACGCGATCACCAGCGCGATCGGTGACATTTGCAACAAGAGAGAACTCATACCCGGTTTTCCTTAACTTAATCGTGAGTCTGCCCGCTGTACTCGGTCGCCCGCATGGACGCCCGCTCACAAAAAGTCTGATACCACTCGGTCAGGCGTGCTTGAGCGGAAAAGTCCGAGAGTTGGCGAAAGGCGATCCAGTCGAGCGCGGTCGCCAGGGCAATGTGGCCGAGGGTGATCGGGCCATTGAGGTCGACGTGTTCCTCGATGAAGCGGTAAGCCTCCTTGAGTTTGAACGCCTGACCGTCGGCGTAGGCCGGATAGCGCAAGGCCTCGGGGCGGCGCTCGACTTCCCAGCGCAGCTTGATGCCGACATCGCACATGCCCTGCGCCAATGCTTGCAGGCGCAGCGCCTTGTAGCGCTCAGGGCCGTTTGCCGGGATGAGTTTTGGCCCGTCACTCAGGTCGTCGAGGTATTCACAGATCACGATGGAATCGAACAGCGCCGTGTCGTCAGGCAGGATCAGCACCGGCACTTTGCCCAGCGGATTGGCCTTGTAGATGATCTCGTTTGGCGACGTCGGGCTGGTCTCGTGATGGATCACTTCCAGGCTCGACGCGATGCCCAGTTCGTGAGCCAGCACCAGCACCTTGCGGGCGTAGGGTGAATGCGTTTGGTAGAAAAGCTTCATGCTGAAGTCCCTGTCTCAAGGATGGCAGTGGCTGCTCGATGGGCGTCCATGAACAGACGCGAAGGCGCGCCCGCCGAGGTGACGTAGTGGTTGTAGTAGCAAGAACCTTCGGCGAGCGGGCCGAGTACCCAAATGTTGCGCACCGGTTCGCCAGCGCTCGATTTCGGGTGGCACGCGGCGTCGACATCGATGCCGTCGATGCCCGGTTCGTCGGTTCTCGGGCGGATCAGGCCCAGCCGCGCCAGATCACGCACCGGCGCGCAGTCGCTGTTGCTCACGCCGCTGCTCTGGACATAACCGGCGACGCGTTTGAAGTCGTTGATCGCAGGGCGCGAGCCGGGCTTGAGAAATGTCAGCAGACCGGCGTCACACAGGGCGAGCAGGTCGGCGTGGCGCTCTTTTTGAGGGCCCGCAACGAGGCGGTTGATCGCCTTGTGCCAACGGCCATAGAACTGCCGATGCGACGCGTTGGTCAGCCCGTCGAAATCGACGGCCTCACGCAGGCGGTCACGCAGATCGCGCCAGACTTCGATGGCGGCTTTGATCGCCGATCCTCCGCGCCCCAGTCGCGACTCGTGCAAATCGGCTTCGAGGGTGTCGTAGATCCAGGCGTGATAGTTGTAGGTCTGCACGTCGTCCGGCAGTGCATGCCAGATCAGCGCTTGCGGATCGATCGAGCCGCTGGTCGCTTCGTACTCACGCAGTAACGTCTCACAGGCGACAACCCCGGGTTCGCCAGCAACGCTAACGGCCCTGAGTCGCTCCAGCACCTGCTCTGGCGCTGATGGGCTGTGTACGACGGCGACGGCCGCCGCCCGCATCTCCAGCAGCATCAGCGGCAGGATGTCCTGTTCGAAGTCCAACTGTCGGTTATTGCTGCTTGCCCGCAGGGATTCGATGCGCGCACTCGTCAGCAGTACGGCGCGATGGCGCGGGCATTCAATCAGACCGTTGGGCCGGGTGCGAAACGGCAGCCCGTCCCGCGACTGGATAAAAATCACCGGCTCCTGGCCCGAAGGCTGATAGGCGTGACTGCCGTCGGCCATGCGCTTGTAGCTTCCGCCCCTGCCGGAGGTCAGCGCCGCCAGGGTGTCCATCGCACCCAGCCCGAGCCCTTCGACCAGCACGGTTTCGCCGGGCTCGATGGTGGCGAGGCTGCCGGGCAGCGGATAGACATCATCAACGCGGTTGCGATCCGCCGAGCGCAGGCGACCGGTATGGCCGACCGTCAGAATCAGCCGATCCACGGTGACCGCAGCCCCCGAAGCGGTCTGCAGCAGGTATTGCTGACCGGCGTTGCTCTCGACTGCGGTGACGGCCTGCTGATGCAGGTTCACGCTCACCCAGTGCGGTGCCGTCGCGAGGATTTGCGCGAAGGCATCCGCCAGATAGGCGCCGAGCAAATGGCGTGGCAGGAAGTCCTGCGGCTCAACGTCACGGCCGTCGGCGGCGAGCAGTCCGCTGTCCGCGTCGACCTTGATGCGCTGCTCGTGGCACCACGTCAGGAAATCCGCGCCCGGCCGTTCCCGCGCATCCGCCAGGTTTCCGAATGCCGCTGCGTCGGGAAAAACTCCGAGCTGGCCTGCGACGGTGTTGAGCAACAGATAGTCCGGTTGATCCGGCCAATGCGCGCCGCTTCCGAGCACGTTCGGATCGAAAATATCGATGACGACTGGCTGCTCCGCAAGCGTTTCAGCAAGGCTCAACAGGCGTTCGAAAATCGACAGCCCGCGTGAGCCGCAGCCCACCAGGCCGATGTGCAGAGGCGCCTTCACCATCTGCGCTCCTCCCCGAAGAAGGATGGGATGGCGACCGCCGAACCGTCCTTGACCGCGATGTCGTGGATCATCCGGCCAATTGCCAGATCGAGGATGCCCATGCCGAACGGCGAATAGATCAGCGGCTTGTCCGTGGCAACCTGCAGGTCGCCGCGAATCAATTGCCCGACGGTGCCGGTAACGAAATCACGATGCCCGTACTTTTGCTCGGCCAGATGCGGCGAGGTATTGGCTTTCAGGCAATGGGTCACGTCGTCGAAGTAGTTGTAACTTTCTTCGATGATCTCTGCGCCGATATCCCGCAGCGAGATGTTCAGCACGATCTGCCCCGGGCGGAAGGTGCCGCTGCCGTTGACGTAGGGTTCGCCGGCACTGGTGGCGAACACCACGATGTCGGCGCTCAGTGCCTCGTCCAGCGACGACAGTTGTACATCCGGCACCCCGAGCTGTTTGCCGAAGGACGACAGCGCTTGCGCTGACTCTGCGTTGAGGTCGTGAATACCCACGCTGTCGAACGACCAGTCATCGGCAATGAACGTCTCAAGGATGTTCCGCGAAATCACCCCGCCGCCAATGATCGAGAGTTTCTGTGCGCTCTTGCTCTGGCCATTCAGCCACCAGGCACCGAGCACCGCCGACGCTGCGGTGCGCACGGCACTGATCAGCGCGCCTTCAAGCAGCGCGTAGGGATAGCCGGTGTCCGGATCGTTGAGGATCAGCACCGCCGAAGCGCGCGGGATGCCCGACTTGATGTTGTCGGGATAGCTGGCAATCCACTTGATCCCGGAGACGGACTGATCGCCCTCGCTGTCGACGATCGCCGCTGGCAAGGCAATGATCCGGTTCGCCGGTTGCGCCGCAAAACGCAGGAAGTAGCTATCCGGGTTAACGGTTTCGCCGCGCTCGTGGGTCAGGTAGGTCTGGGCAACCATGTCGATGGTTTCGTGACGCAGCCCGTTGAGGATGTCCTTGACGACGGCGCCTGGGATGACATGGAACGGTTGAATCGAGTTGTGTGTAGTCATGGGGATTACGCCGAGAGTGCCAGAGCGATTTCTGGAAAGAGTGATTGCAAAGCGCTTGCGCCGATTCGCTGGGTGACCCAGTCATCGGAGTAGATGGTTTCGAGGTAGCGCTCACCCATGTCGGGGGAGATCGCCACGACGACATCGTCAGGACGGATGTGCGGCGCCCATTGCTGGATGCCCGCCAGGACAGTGCCGGTGGAGCCACCAAAAAGCAGGCCGTAGCGTTGCGCCAGCCAGCGGCAGACCTTGATCGTCTGTTCCTCGGCGATCGATACGAAGTCGTGAATCCCCGACGGCTCGAAGATCTCTGGCAGACGGCTGGTACCCAGCCCCGGGATATGCCGCGTACCGCCCGGCAGACCGAAGGTCACCGAGCCGACCGTATCGACGGCAATCACTTTGGTGTGCGGATGGTGTTCGGCGAAGTAGTTCTTGCAGCCCATCAAAGTACCGGTGGTACCGGCGCCGACGAACAAGTAGTCCACGTGTGGAAACTTATGGGCGATGGACTTCGCGGTCGCTTGATAGTGAGCGAGGGGGTTGGTCGGGTTTTTGTATTGATTGAGCCAGATGTAGTCGGAGTTCCCTGCGACCAGTTGCTCGATCAAACGGATACGCGAATTCAGGTAGCCGCCGTTTTCGTCACGCTGATCGACCATGATCATTTCGGCACCCAGTGCCTGCATGAGTTTTCTGTTCGGCGCAGAAATGTTCGGGTCGATCACACAGACAAACTTGTACCCCTTGGCGGCGCAGACCATGGCCAGCGCGACCCCCAGATTCCCCGAAGAAGACTCGACCAGGCGGGTCTTATGGTGAATCCGGCCCTGGTTTTCCAGATCCGTGATCAGGGCATGTGCGGTTTTGAGCTTGATCGATCCGGCAGGATTCAGTCCTTCGATTTTCAGCTGGATCGTTGCGCTGCACAGATCGCCAATCTGCACATAACTGTCTTCATTGATAAGTTGCTTGATCATACGTCGTCCGTTTCGCTCTTTTGCCGGGCGCGCAGGGGCGCCAGCATTCATCCTGGAATGTTTGAAAAGCAGTAAATGCAGTTCGCCTGTTGGGTTTGTTTTTAGATTTTTTAGCTGGACAGGAAGTGACCTTGCGGTGGACGCCGATCTATTCAAAAAATCAGGTTTTGCGCTCTGAGGGCTTCAGAGGCCCAGAGTGTTGCGGGGCGCAAAGTAGAGCCAGTCATTGGCTCGCCAAGGCTTGGAGGAATACTGGCGAATTTTCCTACACGGGGAGAGATACAGATTTTGGGTATTTTTCAGTACAGGCGGGTTTGAGGTGTATCGAGAGGAGGGCGTTGCGGGGCGCAGAGAGAGGCGTGATCAAATCGCAGGCATAAAAAAACCCTGAATCTTGCGATTCAGGGTTTTCGGTATTTGGTGCCCAGAGACGGAATCGAACCGCCGACACGGGGATTTTCAATCCCCTGCTCTACCGACTGAGCTATCTGGGCAACGGGGCGCATTAAAAGGGTTTTTCGGATTTACGTCAACGACTTTTTTAAAATTTCTTAAATTAATTCCGTCGCTTACGATCCGGCCCCCGATTTTGCAGGGTTTACTCAGCAGGCGGAACGTAGCCTTCGGCCTTGGCGTATTCCTCGCCGGAGAAGTACTTGTCCATTTCGCCCTGAAGATATTTGCGGTCTTCGGCGTTCATCATGTTCAGACGCTTTTCGTTGATCAGCAGGGTTTGGTGTTTCTGCCAGTCAGCCCAGGCCTTGGCTGAGACATGGTCAAAAATATCCTGACCTTTGGCGCCCGGGAAAGGGGCGCGGTCCAGCGCGGGCAATTCTTCTTTGTACTTGCGGCACATTACGGTGCGGGTCATGGCGACTCTCCTGCATTCAAGACGGCGGCCGCGCGTTCGAGCAAGGTTTTGACCGGGGCGGCGAGGCCCAGGCGCGGCGGGGTGGCGAGGTTATACCAGAGCCAGTCGGCCTCGGCCACGTGATGGGCGGCCTCCTGCACCTGAACCAGCCAGGGTTCGATGGACAGCTGGAAATGGCTGAACGTGTGAACGAGGTTCGGCAGCGCCTGCTGCTCGCCCATGGTCAGCGAGTGCTGATCGGCGAGATGTTGCAGGTCATCGAGGTCGTCGAGTTCCGGCAGGCTCCACAGACCGCCCCACAAACCGCTCGAGGGGCGACGGTAAAGCAGAATCGCGCCGTCGTCGTTGGCCAGCATCGGCATCAGCGTGCGCTTCTGCGGAGTGGCTTTGCGCGGCTTGGGAATCGGGTAGCGGGTTTCCAGGCCGAGCATGTGCGCCTCGCAGCCACGCTCCAGCGGACACAGCAGGCAGCTCGGCTTGCTACGCGTGCACAGTGTGGCGCCGAGATCCATCATCGCCTGGGTGTAGGCGTTGACCCGATCGTGCGGCGTAAAGCGTTCAGCGGTGGCCCACAGTTGTTTGGCGACCTTCGGTTCGCCGGGGTAGCCCTCTTGCGCGGTAAAGCGCGCCAGCACGCGTTTGACGTTGCCGTCGAGGATCGGCGCGCGCAGGCCCATGCTGATGCTCGCGATGGCGCCAGCAGTGGACAGACCAATGCCTGGTAGATCGGTAAGCTTTTCAACGTCACGCGGAAACTCGCCAGCGTATTGGCTGACGACGATCTTCGCAGTCTTCTGCAAATTGCGCGCGCGGGTGTAGTAACCCAGCCCGGTCCACAGGTGCAGCACTTCGTCTTCGGGGGCTTCTGCCAGCGCTTCGACCGTCGGCAGCGCGGCCATGAAACGGTCGAAGTAATTGAGCACGGTGCTGACCTGGGTCTGCTGCAACATGATCTCCGACACCCACACCCGATACGGGTTGATGTTCTGCTGCCAAGGCAGATCGTGGCGGCCGTGGCGGTCGAACCAATCCAGCACCGCCGTGGAAAATTGCTCCGCTCTCATCGCTTGAACAGCCCCTTCAATGCGTTTTTCAGTTCCGGGCTGACCTTGTCACCGAGTTTTTCGTCGATTTTTTCGCTGAGCTTGTCGCCGGCCAGTTTAGTTGCGACCTGACCGAGGCGATCGTTGTCGACACGGCAGGCCTTGGCGCCCAATTCCAGCGGGCCACGGCAGCGCAGTGGCCATTCGATGCCGACGAATTTTTCGCCGACCTGACAAGCCGGATCCGGCATGGCGCTGGTGTCGCCCTCGACGATGATGCCGACGCGATAGTCCATGCCGAGCACGCGCAAGTCGATGTCGCCGTCACCGTTGACGGTCATGCCGGGGATGCGCACTTTCAGGTCCGGGTTGCTGGCGATGCCGTTGCGGAAGGTCAGGTTGCCCTTGAGTTCCTGGAATGGCGTGTCTTTACCGCGTGGTTCGCCGCTGAGGGTTTTGCGGTTAAGCGTGGCGATGCCTTTGCACAGTTGCTGTTCAAGATTGGCGTTGAGCAGCACGCCGTTGTTGATCACGAAACTGGCGTTGCCGTTAAGCGTATCGATCAGCGCCTGCTGGCTGTTGCCGCTGCCAGTGACATTGCTGGTGAGGGTTACCAGGCCTTTGACGGGCGGGTTCTTGCCTTGGCTTTCGAGGGTTTTTTCTACAGGCACGCGATTGAGCTTGGTCTGCAGGTTCAGCACAGGCGCGCTCGGGCGTACATCGAGGGTGCCATTGGCGGCGAAACCGCCGTTGTACAGTTCGCCGCTCAGGTTGGTCAGGGTCAGCAAGCCGCCTTGGCCGGTGGCTTTCAGTGCGGCGTTCTGGATCGGCAGTTTGTCGAGGGTCAGTTGGCCGAAGGTCAGATCGGCATCGACGTCGAGTTTGGCCAGGCGCTCAACCGGTAACAGGCGCTCGGTGCTCCAGGCGGTTTTGCTTGGTTTGTCCGGCAGTGGGGTAGAGCCGGCACCGGCCATGGCATCGGCTTCGGTGCTGGCGACTTCGGCCTGACGCACTTGCGTGGCGCTGTTGGCTTGTGCCGATTTCGGCGGCAGGTAGCGGTCAGCGTTGAACGTATCGGCCTTGAGAATTGCCCGCAGCGATTGTTTGGCGAAGTCTTCGACGGCGATGCGGCCGCTGAAGCTGCTGTCGTCGAGTTTCAGGTTGATGTTGTCGAAGGCGATGCTGGTTGGCGTGGCGGCAACGCGGCTGACCAATTCGACTTTGCTCAGACTGCCCTCGGCCATGGCCGGCAGTTTCTGACCGATGCTGTCGACGAATTTCGCCAGATCGAACTGGGCGATGGAGAGCCCGCCAGTGATCTGCGGAGTCTTGTCGAGGTCATTGGCTTTCAGCTCACCCAAGGCGCGCAACTGGTTGGCAGAGATTTTGATACCGGTCCATTCGGCGACGTTCGCCGCTTTATCCAGCGATAACTGGCCCTGAGCTGCGAAGGTCATGGTCTTGCCTTGCAACGGATCGCCGGCCAGTTCGCCGGACAGCTTCATGTCTTCGAATTTGTAGCGCTGCAGTGCGCGCTCGATGCGCAGTTCGCCAGTGAGCTCGGTACGCACGCGCAGGACCGGCTGGTTGGTGCCGAGGAATGCCGTGGCTTTCACCGGAATATTCGTCGAATCGTGTACCGGGCCGGTGCTCAACTGGATGCTCTCGGCGCTGAATTGCTTGCCGGTCAGCTCGTCGTTGTATTCAACGCGGGCGTTGTTGACGGTCAGGCTGTCGATGTCGAGGCGGATCGGCTGTGGCGGTTTTTCCGGTTGGGCAGGGGCTTGTGCAGTGGCTGCGCTAGCAGGTGCCGGGCTGCCGGCAGGTGCGGCGGCTGTCGGTACCTTGCCAATGTCTTCCCAGTTGCCGTGGCCGTTTTTGTCGCGTTTCAGGCGCAGGTTCAGCCCTTCAACGCGGACATCGCTCATTTGCACTTCGCGGCGCAACAGCGGCAGTACCCGCACGGACAGGCCGAGCATCTGCAAATCGGCATACGGTTCAGTCGGATTGATCAGGGTGGCAACGCTGGCCTCGTGCAGTTCCAGGCCGAGCCACGGGAACAGGCTCCAGCCGATGTCGCCATTGAGCGTCAGCTCGATGTGGGCCTTGTCGCGGGCTATCTGGCGAATCTCGTCTTTGTAATCGTTGGGATCGAAGAGGTGGGTCAGGGCAAAACCTGCCGCCACAATGATCAGCAACAATCCGAGAAGTACCAGACCCAGGATTTTGCCGAACGCTTTCATGGGCGAGTCCTTGTAGTTAGTCGAATTCGTAATTTAGCCGGGGAGTATAGCGCTGCAATTGCCCGGTTCGGTGTGGCGTCATGTTGCCAGTACCTCCAGCGGGAGGTGTAACTTCGCTGCAATTGCCAAGGCTTCAGGATGCCCGGCAGGCGCCAGCAGACGCAGTTCAGCCCCCGCTTGCGACGCCATTTTCTGCGCTTGGTTCACCAGCCGTTCAGCAACCCCACGGCGACGGGTAACTTTTCGTACGCATAAATGGGACAAGTACCAAACGTCGTGGTGCCTCTGTAGACGAGCGGCACCGAGCAGGCGGTCGTTGAAACGCCCGGCAATAAAACTTCCCTCGGCGAGCGTGCGGTCGATCAGATTGTTTTCACCGGAAAACGGCGCGAACAGCCAGTCCGGCGCGTCGCGATAAATCTTCCGCAAATCCTCCTGGTCCTGATAATTGGCGGCGTTCAGCGCTTGTACGACGATTGGCATGACGTTTTCCTGAGTGATACGAGATCAGACGACAGAAAAAAGGTGATATCAGTTTGGTTTTTCTGTCACGTGCAAATGGTAACCTTCGCCCGTTCGTCCGTCCTTCTGCGACTTAACGTCGCGCCTTCAAGGAGCTTCACCCAAAAAAACGGTCATGCCTGCGTGCATAAAGGCCGGGGGTGAACAGTGGCTGGCGAACCATACTAATAATTGGGGGATACACAATGAGCACGAGCATCACGGCGGACGGCCTCAAAGCCGATCAGCCCGCGTTCCTGTCCAAGGAACGCATCATCGCCAAGCCCGGTTTCAACCGTTGGCTGGTGCCACCGGCCGCTCTGGCCATCCACCTGTGCATCGGCATGGCCTACGGCTTCTCGGTGTTCTGGTTGCCGCTGTCCAAGGCGCTGGGCGTCACCGCTCCGGTGGCTTGCGCACCGGACATGAGCTTCATCACACAGGTCTTTTCCTCGCAATGCGACTGGCCGATCTCGATGCTCGGCTGGATCTACACGCTGTTCTTCATCTTCCTCGGCTGCTCGGCAGCGATCTGGGGTGGCTGGCTGGAACACGCGGGGCCACGCAAAGCCGGTGTCGTATCTGCACTGTGCTGGTGCGGCGGTCTGCTGATCTCCGCGTTGGGTATTTATACCCACCAGATCTGGCTGATGTGGCTTGGCTCTGGCGTAATCGGCGGTATCGGTCTGGGCCTGGGCTATATCTCGCCGGTCTCGACCCTGATCAAGTGGTTCCCGGACAAGCGCGGCATGGCTACCGGCATGGCAATCATGGGCTTCGGTGGCGGCGCGATGGTTGGTGCACCGCTGGCAACCGCGCTGATGAGCCACTTCGCTTCGCCAACCGGTGTCGGCGTCTGGCAGAGCTTCGTCGCCATGGCCGCGATTTATTTCGTGTTCATGATCGGTGGTGCTCTGGCTTACCGCGTTCCGCCAACCGGCTGGAAACCTGAAGGCTGGACCGCTCCGGCGAAGAAAGCCTCGAACTCGATGATCACCCACCGTCACGTGCACGTGAATGTGGCGTGGAAAACCCCGCAATTCCGTCTGGTCTGGCTGGTGCTGTGCCTGAACGTGTCTGCCGGCATCGGCATCCTCGGCATGGCTTCGCCACTGCTGCAGGAAGTGTTCGGCGGCAAACTGCTGGGTGTCGATGTGCCGTTTGGTCGGCTCGACGCCGGGCAACTGGCTTCGATCGCTGCGATTGCTGCCGGTTTCACCGGTCTGCTCAGCCTGTTCAATATCGGTGGCCGCTTCTTCTGGGCTTCGTTCTCGGACTACCTGGGCCGCAAAAACACCTACTTCGTGTTCTTCGCCCTGGGTTTTGCCCTGTACGCGCTGATCCCGAACATGGGCCATTTGGGCAACGTTGCGCTGTTCGTGGCGGCGTTCTGCATCATTCTGTCGATGTACGGCGGCGGTTTTGCCACGGTGCCGGCGTATCTGGCCGACCTGTTCGGTACGCAGATGGTCGGTGCGATCCACGGTCGTCTGCTGACCGCTTGGGCTGCGGCCGGCGTGCTCGGTCCGGTGCTGGTGAACTACCTGCGTGAGTATCAGTTGAGCATCGGCGTTGAACGCGCTGCCGCTTACGACATCACCCTGTACATCCTCGCAGGCCTGCTGGTGCTGGGCTTCCTGTGCAACCTGCTGGTGCGTCCGGTGGCTGACAAATACTTCATGACCGACGCTGAGCTGGCTGCCGAACAAGCGCTGGGTCACGACAAAGGTGCTGATGCCAGCACGGTCCTGGAGTGGAAAGCCGCCCCGGGCAGCAAGCCGCTGGCGATCGCTGCGTGGCTGGTGGTGGGTATTCCGTTGGCGTGGGGTGTTTGGGTGACCCTGCAGAAAACGGCGGTACTGTTTCACTAAGGTGTTAGCTGGATAAACACCGAACCTGTGGGAGCGAGCCTGCTCGCGAAGACGGAATATCAGTCAACTTAATTGCTGGCTGACCCACCGCATTCGCGAGCAAGCTCGCTCCCACATTTGTTTTTGCGCTGCCTGTAATGGCTTGTATGGACATGTCTACCCGCGACAGCCGGGCGTTCTATCCGTCAGCCATCTCACCTCTCGTGTTTCTGTTTGCGCCTCGCGTGCCTATAATGGCTGCCTTTTTCGCCCAATGATTTTGCGGAGCTGGTGATGGCCGAACGTAAGGCGTCTGTCGAGCGCGACACTCTGGAAACCCAGATCAAAGCCTCGATCAACCTTGATGGCACCGGAAAGGCCCGATTCGATATCGGTGTTCCTTTTCTTGAGCACATGCTGGATCAGATCGCCCGTCACGGGTTGATCGACCTGGATATTGAATGCAAGGGCGATCTGCATATCGACGACCACCATACGGTGGAAGATGTCGGTATCACCCTCGGCCAGGCGTTTGCCAAAGCCATCGGCGATAAAAAAGGCATCCGTCGCTACGGTCATGCCTACGTGCCGCTCGATGAAGCGCTGTCGCGTGTCGTCATCGACTTCTCCGGTCGTCCAGGCCTGCAGATGCACGTGCCGTACACCCGCGCCACCGTCGGCGGCTTCGACGTTGACCTGTTCCAGGAGTTCTTCCAGGGCTTCGTCAACCATGCGCTGGTCAGTCTGCACATCGACAACCTGCGTGGCACCAACACCCACCACCAGATCGAAACCGTGTTCAAGGCTTTCGGCCGCGCGCTGCGCATGGCTGTCGAGCTGGATGAGCGCATGGCCGGGCAAATGCCATCGACCAAAGGCGTTCTGTAATGCAGACGGTTGCAGTTATCGATTACGGCATGGGCAACCTGCACTCGGTGGCCAAGGCCCTCGAGCACGTCGGCGCCGGTAAAGTGCTGATCACCAGCGATGCCGCCGTGATTCGCGAAGCTGACCGCGTGGTGTTTCCCGGTGTTGGCGCGATTCGCGACTGCATGGCGGAGATCCGTCGTCTCGGTTTCGACTCACTGGTGCGTGAAGTCAGTCAGGATCGTCCGTTCCTCGGTATCTGTGTCGGCATGCAAGCGTTGCTCGACACCAGTGAAGAGAACGACGGCGTCGACTGCATCGGCCTGTTCCCGGGCGCGGTGAAGTTCTTCGGCAAAGACCTGCATGAAGACGGCGAACACCTGAAAGTCCCGCACATGGGCTGGAACGAGGTGAAGCAGAAGGTCAGCCACCCGTTGTGGCACGACATTCCGGACATGGCGCGTTTTTACTTCGTGCACAGCTACTACATCGCCGCCGCCAACGCGCGGCAGGTGGTCGGTGGCGGTCATTACGGTGTCGATTTCGCTGCGGCGCTGGCCGATGGCTCGCGTTTCGCCGTGCAGTTCCACCCGGAGAAAAGCCATACCCATGGCCTGCAATTGCTGCAGAACTTCGCTGCGTGGGACGGTCGCTGGTAAATGGCTGCCAAGAAGTCCAAGCCGCCGATTCTGACCCTCACTCCCGAACAGGAGAACGAGGCCAATCGCAAGATTCAGCGGTTCATGGAAGACCGTTTCGAACTGGACCTGGGTTCGTTCGAAGCGGCGGAAATTCTTGAGCTGTTTACCCGCGAAATTGCTCCGCACTATTACAACAGGGCGATTTTCGATGTGCAGACCCACCTCAAAGAGCGGTTTGAAAGCATCGAAAGCGACCTGTGGGCGCTCGAGAAAAACTGATTTCCGAGCCAAGCTGAACATTCAAATTTGAAGGTTTGCCAGATGCTGATTATTCCCGCTATCGATCTTAAAGACGGTGCCTGCGTACGTTTGCGTCAGGGCCGCATGGAAGATTCCACGGTGTTCTCCGATGACCCGGTGAGCATGGCTGCCAAGTGGGTGGAGGGCGGTTGCCGCCGTCTGCATCTGGTCGATCTGAACGGCGCGTTCGAAGGCCAGCCAGTCAACGGCGAAGTGGTTACCGCGATCGCCAAGCGCTATCCGACTTTGCCGATCCAGATCGGTGGCGGCATCCGTTCGCTGGAAACCATCGAGCACTACGTCAAGGCTGGCGTGAGCTACGTGATCATCGGCACCAAAGCCGTGAAAGATCCAGCGTTCGTCGCTGAAGCCTGCCGCGCGTTCCCGGGCAAGATCATCGTCGGTCTGGACGCCAAAGACGGTTTCGTCGCCACCGATGGCTGGGCTGAAATCAGCACCGTGCAGGTCATCGATCTGGCCAAGCAGTTTGAAGCCGACGGCGTCTCCTCGATCGTTTATACCGACATCGCCAAAGACGGCATGATGCAGGGTTGCAACGTGCCGTTCACCGCTGCGCTGGCCGCTGCCACCAAGATCCCGGTGATCGCTTCCGGCGGCATCCACAATCTGGGTGACATCAAGTCGCTGCTCGACGCCAAAGCACCAGGCATCATCGGCGCCATCACCGGCCGGGCGATTTACGAAGGCACCCTCGACGTCGCCGAAGCGCAAGCTTTCTGCGATTCGTACCAAGGCTGAGGACTGACCATGGCGCTGGCCAAACGCATCATCCCTTGCCTGGACGTGGACAACGGCCGGGTCGTCAAAGGTGTGAAGTTCGAAAACATCCGCGACGCCGGTGACCCGGTGGAAATCGCCCGTCGTTACGACGAGCAGGGTGCCGACGAGATTACCTTTCTCGACATCACCGCCAGCGTCGATGGTCGCGACACCACGCTGCATACTGTCGAGCGCATGGCCAGCCAGGTGTTTATCCCGCTGACCGTCGGCGGCGGCGTGCGCACCGTGCAGGACATCCGCAACCTGCTCAATGCCGGTGCGGACAAGGTGTCGATCAACACCGCTGCCGTGTTCAACCCGGAGTTCGTCGGTGAAGCGGCGCAGCATTTCGGCTCGCAGTGCATCGTTGTCGCCATCGACGCGAAGAAAGTCTCCGGCCCGGGCGAAACCCCGCGCTGGGAAATCTTCACCCACGGCGGGCGCAAGCCAACCGGCCTCGACGCGGTCGAGTGGGCGAAGAAAATGGAAGGCCTCGGTGCTGGTGAAATCCTGCTGACCAGCATGGATCAGGACGGCATGAAAAACGGTTTCGATCTCGGCGTGACCCGCGCGATCAGCGATGCGCTGGGCATCCCGGTGATCGCTTCCGGCGGCGTCGGCAATCTGCAGCACTTGGCTGACGGCATTCTCGAGGGCCATGCCAGTGCGGTGCTGGCGGCGAGTATTTTCCACTTCGGCGAATACACCGTGCAGGAAGCCAAGGCCTATATGGCGCATCGCGGGATCGTGATGCGTTAAGCGTCACGATCGATACAGGCCAGTGGACAGCATGGCGCACCCAAGGCACTCTTGGGCACGCCATGGATTCCGGTAGCCCGACATGATCAAACGCCTGCTTCTTGTTCTCGCCAGTGCATCGATGTTGCTCATCAACACCGCCCGCGCCGAAAACAGTCCCGACACCGATCTGGTGCTCCTCACCGAAAATTTCCCGCCGTATAACATGGCGAAGAACGGCAAGAACTTCGCCCAGGGCGAGAACATCAATGGCATCGCCACCGACATCGTGCGCGAAGTGTTCCAGCGTGCCGGCATCACTTACAGCCTGACCCTGCGCTTTCCTTGGGAGCGCGTCTACAAACTGGCTCTGGAAAATCCCGGTTATGGCGCCTTCGTGATGGCGCGTCTGCCGGACCGCGAAAAGCTCTTCAAATGGGTCGGCCCGATCGGTCCGGATGACTGGATCATGTTGGCCAAGGCTGACAGCAAGATCACCCTCGAAACCCTCAATGATGCGCGCAAGTACAAGATCGGTGCCTACAAGGGCGATGCGATTGCCGAGACACTGACCAAACAAGGTCTGAAGCCGATAGTAGTGCTGCGCGATCAGGACAACGCGAAGAAACTGGTCAATGGTCAGATCGACCTGTGGGCCACCGGTGATCCTGCCGGGCGTTATCTGGCGCGGCAGGACGGTGTCACCGGTCTCAAGACCGTGCTGCGCTTCAACAGTGCAGAACTGTATCTGGCGCTGAACAAGGACGTGTCCGACGAAGTGGTCGCCAAGCTTCAGGCTGCGCTGGATCAGTTGCGCAAAGAAGGCGTGGTGGACGAAATCATGGGGCGGTATCTATAACGACATCCAGGCCCGATGATGGCTGCTCTTTAGCGTTAGCGCCATCGGTGCCAGATATTGCCGGGGTGTCTGTCGTCAGCGGCGGACACGCGCTGGCGAGCTCAACGGACTCCGGCGGATATTGCGTCAGCAGAACGCTTGAATCATCGGTATAACCAAAGTCGACCGCCACTTGAGTACCGTCTTCCCGTACCAACTCGTAATGGCTTTGCATCTGATAAACCGCGACGGCTGTTTGCTTCGGCGCCATGGCAACAACCACTTGAGATCGTAGCTCGTTCCAACCGTTGGAAGACGTTTCGGTGCGGGTCAAACTTTTTGGCAGGCAGGCCGAGAATTTTGTCATGCGGATATCGCTGAGAGGCACGGCCGGCCAGGCTTTGACGATTTCCATGGCGGTAAAACTATGGAACATACGCATTGTCACCGCGTTTTGCAGGCGTGGTGCTGTCCATTTAACGGCCCGATACTTGTCTGATTCATTGCGCTCGTGACCAATGAGCACATATTCGTCAGTTCTCTTCAGTTCGTAGTAAGGCGAATTGCGAAACTGTTCGCCGGGATGAGCATGATCTCGCACTGCGAACCAAGGCAGGCGGGCAATCTGGGTGACGGTGGCGGGTTCGTTCACTACGGGCTTCGTGTATCCGGTGAGGGTCGGAATTTGCGGCGATGCGCTGACTTGCAGCGGAATTTGCATGCGCAAGCCATACGCCGTCGAAGGTGCTGCAGGCTTGCTGTAGCCCTGGATGCCCACGAAGGTGCCGGGCGCAAAATGGATGTCGCCTGCGGCGGCAGTCGACGGTTCGATTCCAAAGGCGCTGAAACTGAGCTTGGCACCGCTGCCCTTGTCATTCCAGATCAGATCACCGACGTTCGCTGCTATGACCAGGTCGAGCCTGACGCAGCGCACCGAGTTCAACGAAGGTTTGCAGTGATCGTTGGAGCATACGAGCCCCAGAGCGACGTAACCGACGGGTGCCAGAGGTCGCCAGATCGACATGCGAGTAACACCGGGCGCTCCGGTTTCTTTCCAGACCAGTTCAAAATCGGCAGGGCGGGCCAGTGCCTTTCCTTTAGTGCTTAAGGACCCTGCCATATCTTTCTCGCAGACCACCGCTGCGACCATTTCGCCATTGATATTGGCGTCGCCGGGAAAGAGCACGTCGCCCAGCGGAAAGTAGCCCGGCAATGCATCCGGAGCAGGAGTGGGGCGCCAGAATGTGGCAGGTTTGGCTTTTGAGCCGTTAGTGCTCCAGACCCGGTGAAACTCCGTGGTGAAGTTGATCAGCAGATTGTCCTGCATGATCGGTTCCATTGGCATGGGATGCGCTGCGGTGTTGTCTTCAATAGTCATGATGATTCCTGATAGTTGAAAGCGACGCGAGGGCGTCGCAACCTGTTGCAGGTCGCACTATCGGGAATGGGGACGGTTTCCGGGTGGTAACTATGTATGTGCTAGCGTCACAGGGTATTACCGATAAACCCCGTCTTTACCATGACTGGCCATGGCGCGATTGCTGCGCAGGCTGATCATCTGTTTGATATCGATCCAGTCGATTCCCTGGCCCTTCAACTTCGGCAGTTCGCGCTCGAGCACCGCCAGTGTCTGCGGATAGGGATGGCCGATCATCACCGCCGAACCCTGCTTGCGCGCCAGGCTGATCGCGGTCTGCAACTGCGTGTAGATCGCTGCCTCAGTGCGCTCGTCATCAAGAAACACGTCCCGCGAGACACTGGCCAGATCGATCTTCTGCGCCTGCTGCGCCGCCACGGTCTGGGCGCTGGTGCGGCTGTCGACGAAGAACTTGTGCCGGCGCTGCAGTTCGCCCATCAACCAGGCCATCGCCACCGGTTGCGCAGTCATGCGGCTGCCCATGTGGTTATTGATGCCGGCAGTGTAGGGGACCATTTTGAACGCGGCGTTGAGGCGTTTTTCCAGCTCTTCGATGGGCAGTTCGGGGTGCCAGGCATAGGGACCGGTGGCCGGGTCCATGGGCATGTGCAGGATAACGATCTTGCCGGCGCGATGGGCTTCGCGGGCAAACTCGGTGGCGTGCGGGGTGTCCGGCATGATCGCCGTGGTCACCGGGCCGGGCAGGGCCAGCACGCGGCGATCCCTGGGCAGGTTCTGCCCCAGGTCGTCGATGATCAGTGTCAGATAGGCTTTGTGTGGCTTTGGGCTGGCGGGCTCTGCGTGAGCAGCACCCGCCAGACAGCACAACAGAACGAGGACGAAACGCAGCGACATCCTCAACGGCCGGACGTGATGCTCAGCCCTTTGAGCAGGCTCAGGGCCTGGGCCAATTGATAGTCATCATCCTGCGGCATGGCTTTGGGCTTGGCGCCGGAGCCGGTTGGTTTGTCCGCGCCGCCGTTGCCATTGCCCAGGTGACCTTGCAGGTCGGCTTCCTTGAAGTAATCGCCATCGGCCTCGTTGGTGATCTTGGCCTTGCGCACTTCGATGTCCGGAACGATGCCCTGCGCCTGAATCGAACGACCATTCGGCGTGAAGTACAGCGCGGTAGTGATCTTCAATGCACGGTCATTGTTCAGCGGCAGTACGGTTTGTACCGAGCCTTTGCCGAAACTGGTGGTGCCCATGACCACCGCGCGTTTCTGGTCCTGCAGGGCGCCGGCGACGATTTCCGAAGCCGAGGCACTGCCACCGTTGATCAGCACGACCATCGGCACGGCTTCACTTTCGTCTTTGCCGGTGGCCGAGAAACGCAGTTCGGAATTGGCGATGCGGCCTTTGGTGTAAACGATCAGGCCTTTGGTGATGAAGTGGTCGACCACTTCCACTGCTGCCTGCAACACGCCGCCCGGGTTGTTACGCAGGTCGAGAATGATGCCGTTGAGCTTCTTGCCGTTGTCCTTGCGCAGCTTGGCCAGGGCCTTGGAAACCTCTTCGCCGGTCTTGACCTGGAACTGGGTGATGCGGATGTACGCATAGCCGGTTTCCAGCAACTGCGCCTTGACGCTCTTCACCTGAATCACCGCACGGGCCAGGGTCACGTCGAACGGCGTGCCGCCGTCGCGTACCAGGGTCAGGGTGATTTTCTGGCCGATCTTGCCGCGCATTTTGTCGACAGCTTCGGTCATGGTCTGGCCGCGCGTCGGCTGGCCGTTGATCTTGACGATGAAGTCGCCGGCCTGAATGCCGGCCTTCGACGCCGGGGTGTCATCGATTGGCGAGACGACTTTGATGAAACCGTCTTCGGCGCCGACTTCGATGCCCAGACCACCGAACTCACCGCTGGTGCTTTCCTGCAGTTCGGTGAAGTCTTCAGGGCCGAGGTACGCCGAGTGCGGATCAAGGTTGCTGAGCATGCCCTTGATCGCGTTTTCCAGCAGGGTCTTGTCGTCCACCGGCTCGACGTAAGCGGCTTTGATCCGGTCCATGACCTCGGCAAAGGTGCGCAATTCTTCCAGCGGCAACGGTGCCTTGGAAGTCGCGGCAGTGCCTGCCGGAGCGACGGCCGGGGCCGGTTGAGCGGCGAACGCCAGAGGCGCGCCGATCACCAGGGCGATCGTCAGGGCCAGCGAGGTAAGGCGGGACAAATGCAGCATGTCGAACGAACT
This sequence comes from Pseudomonas sp. ok266, assembly GCF_900110195.1. Classification (NCBI taxonomy): domain Bacteria; kingdom Pseudomonadati; phylum Pseudomonadota; class Gammaproteobacteria; order Pseudomonadales; family Pseudomonadaceae; genus Pseudomonas; species Pseudomonas sp. ok266. Next base: position 79,325 of record NZ_FOCU01000002.1, read on the forward strand.
CCTGAATTAGGCGGCACGCTTATCCTTGCGCGCGGCACCATTGTGCTGGATCACTCGGGTGACCCTGCTGACGAATTGCGAAATACAGCGCTGATGTGTCCTGGCCGCCACTGTTACCGACAGTGGAGATGGACTCACCGGCTTTAACCACGTCACCGGCTGACTTGAGCAGTGTCTGGTTGTGACCGTAAAGACTCAGAAAACCGTTGCCGTGGTCGAGGATCACCAGCAGCCCGGCGCCGCGCAGCCAGTCGGCGAACACCACGCGACCACCGTGTACGGCATGCACCTGGCTGCCGGCGGAGGCGCTGATCATCACGCCGTCCCACTTGGTGCGGGCGTCGTCGCCACGGGATTCGCCGAAGCGTGCCAACAATCGACCATCAACCGGCCAAGGAAGTTTTCCCCGGGTTGCAGCAAAAGGGCCACCGAAGGTCTCGCCGCTGCTGGAGACCAGCGCGCCGGGAGTGGATCTGGCGGGTTTTCGTGGGGCGTCGCTGTTTTCAGCCTGCGCCTCACGCAAACGCTTTTTTTCCGCTTCCTGCTGGGCGATCAGCGCTTTCTGCCGCGCTTCTTCTGCCTCACGGGCCTGGCGGGCCAGGGTTTCTTCAATGGTTTTAAGGACTTTAGACAGGTCTGCCTGATCCTGCTCGCGGGCGGCGAGTTTCTGGTCGCGGGCCTTCACGTCATCGTTGAGCTTGGCGAGCACTTGCTGGCGTTCCTTGCGGACATTTTCCAGTTCGTCGCGCTGGGTATCGAGGCTGCTTTTCTGTACCAGCAATTGCGCCTGTTGGGCGGCAATGTCTTTTTCGACATTGGCCAGTTGGCGCAGGGTTTCGTTGAAGTTCTTCAGCTGTTCCAGGCGGGCCTGGCTCAGGTAATCGTAATAGGTGAGGGTGCGGGCGAATTTCTCGGGATTCTGCTGGTTGAGCAGCAGCTTGAGGTATTCCTGCCGACCGTTCTGATAGGCCGCGCGGGCCTGAATGGCGATCAGTCGCTGCTGCTCAGTGCGCGCGCTCTGGAGTTTTTTTTTCTCTGCATCGAGTCGCTGCAGCTCGGATTCGCTTTTCTGCAGTTCTTTCTGCAGCGCGTCGACCTGCTTCTGCAGTTTACCCAGCTCGGTTTCAGTGCCCTTGAGCTCTTTCTGTACGCCGGACTTTTCTTCCTGGACTTTGCTCAGCAGCTTTTTCAGCTCGGCAATGTCCTGACGCGTGGCGTCCAACTGTTGTTGGGTTTGCGCGCGCTCGTCAGCGAAGGCCGGTTGGAGCAGGCAGGTCAGAGCGAGGGCGATCAGGACGCGGAGCATAGAGGCGGGCGGCACCAGGGTAATGGACGGCCTAGTATGCCCGCCCGAGGCTGCAAAAAAAACGCCCAATTGGGGCTGTGTGATAACTGGCCTGAAAAACACCACAAACCAATGTAGGAGTGAGCCTGCTCGCGATGGCTTACTGACATTCAACAGAGTAGTTGACTGTCAGATGGCTATCGCGAGCAGGCTCACTCCTACAGGGTTTTGCGGTGTTTTGGTGATTCGGGTCAGACCAGAATCGAAGTGCCAGTCATTTCCGCCGGTTTTTCCAGGCCCAGCAGCTTCAGCATGGTTGGTGCCACGTCCGCCAGCACGCCGCCTTCACGGACCTTGAGGTCGCGCTTGCCGACGTAAATGAACGGTACCGGCTCGGTGGTGTGTGCGGTGTGCGCCTGGCCGGTGGATTCATCGGCCATTTGCTCGACGTTGCCGTGGTCAGCGGTGATCAGCGCTTCGCCGCCAACCTTCTCCAGCGCTTCGACAATGCGCCCGACGCAGGTATCAAGGCATTCCACAGCCTTCACCGCCGCGTCGAACACGCCGCTGTGGCCGACCATGTCGCCGTTGGCGTAGTTGACCACGATCACGTCGTAACGCTGGTTTTCGATGGCGTCGACGATGCGGTCTGTGACTTCCGGCGCGCTCATTTCCGGCTGCAAGTCGTAAGTGGCGACTTTCGGCGACGGGATCAGGATGCGCTCTTCGCCCGGGAACGGTTCTTCACGACCGCCGGAGAAGAAGAAGGTCACGTGGGCGTATTTTTCGGTTTCAGCGATGCGCAGCTGGGTTTTGCCGTTTTTCGCCAGATAGTCGCCGAGGACGTTTTCCAGGCTGCCCGGGGCGAACGCCGAGGGTGCAGGGATGCTCGCTGCGTATTGGGTCAACATCACAAAACCGGCCAGTTTCGGCTGGCGCGCGCGTTCGAAATCCTTGAAGTCGTCTTCGACGAACACGCGAGTCAGCTCGCGGGCGCGGTCGGCGCGGAAGTTCATGAACACCACGGCGTCGCCGTCTTCGACTTTCACCGGCTCACCGATGGTCGTGGCTTTGACGAATTCGTCGCTCTCGCCGCGCGCATAAGCGGCGTCCAGACCTTCCTGCGCAGTGGCGGCGTGGAATTCGCTGTTGCCGTCGACGATCAGGTTGTAGGCCTGAGCCACACGGTCCCAGCGGTTGTCACGGTCCATGGCGAAGTAGCGGCCGATGATGCTGGCGATGCGGCCCTTGCCCAGTGCCTGGAAGGTCGCATCGAGTAGTTCGATGGACGACGCAGCGCTTTTCGGTGGGGTGTCGCGACCGTCAAGGAAAGCGTGCAGGTAGATTTTTTCGGCGCCGCGCTTGAAGGCCAGTTCGGCCATGGCGATCAGGTGATCCTGGTGGCTGTGTACGCCGCCATCGGAGAGCAGACCCATGAAGTGCACGGCTTTGCCGGCGGCCACGGCTTTGTCCACAGCGGCGCAGATGGTCGGGTTCTCGAAGAACTCGCCGTCGCGGATCGCTTTGGTCACGCGGGTAAAGTCCTGATACACCACGCGGCCGGCGCCAAGGTTCATGTGGCCGACTTCGGAGTTGCCCATCTGGCCGTCCGGCAGGCCGACGTCCATGCCGCTGCCCGAAATCAAGCCGTTGGGCACGGTGGCCCACAGGCGATCCAGAACAGGCTTCTTCGCCGCAAAAACGGCGTTGGATTCGGGGCTGTCGCTGTGACCGAAGCCGTCGAGAATCATCAGGACCAAAGGTTTAGGCGTGGTAGTCATGGAATCCACTCGTGGCTAATAAAGAAGAGGGCGATGGAAAAGGGAGTTGGAGTTTAAAGCTAAGTTCCGACCGCGTCACCGCCGGACGGGGTTTGGCCGACCATAGTGGCTGTGTATACTGGCCGACATTTTAACGCCCTGGAACCTCCTTCGATGGTTGCTCACCTGATTGAATTTGCCACTAACCACTACATTCTTGTCGGTATCTTCGTCGTACTGCTGGCTCTGCTGCTGGCGCACACGATGCAGGGCGGCGGTAAAAGCCTGAGCACCGGCGAGCTGACCGCGTTGGTCAACAAAGACGCAGGCGTGGTGGTGGACATCCGTCCGGCCAAGGATTTTGCTGCCGGCCACATCGTTGGCGCGGTGAACATTCCCCAGGACAAACTGGCTGCGCGTATCGGCGAGCTGGAAAAACACAAGGCCAAGACCATCATTCTGGTCGACGCGCTGGGCCAGACCGCTGGCACCCACGCCCGCGAGCTGATGAAATCCGGCTTCACCGCCGCCAAGCTGTCCGGCGGGATCTCCAGCTGGAAAGGCGACAACCTGCCGTTGGTGAAGTGATATGAGCGAAGTCATCGTCTACTCCAGCGATTACTGCCCTTATTGCTCGCGAGCCAAGTACCTGCTCGAGAACAAAGGCGTGGCCTTCAAAGAGATCAAGGTCGATGGCAAGCCGCAAGTGCGCGCTGAAATGACCCAGAAAGCCGGACGTACGTCCGTGCCGCAGATCTGGATCGGCAGCAAGCACATCGGCGGTTGTGACGATTTGTATGCCCTGGAACGCGCCGGCAAGCTCGACGCGCTGCTCAAGGCCTGAACGGCTGCACCCACGTACAGCACTCCCTAAAAGACCCAAGATCGATAAGGATCTGAGATGACTGACCAACAGAACACTGCAGCCAGCGAAGAAGAAACCGCACCGCAATTCTCCTTGCAGCGCATCTACGTACGCGACCTGTCCTTCGAAGCCCCGAAAAGCCCGGCGATCTTCCGCCAGCAGTGGGATCCGGCGGTCGCTCTGGATCTGAACACTCGTCAGAAAGCACTGGAAGGTGATTTCTACGAAGTCGTGCTGACCCTGTCCGTGACCGTGAAAAACGGTGAAGAAGTCGCCTTCATCGCTGAAGTGCAACAGGCCGGTATCTTCCTGATCAAGAACCTGGACGCGGCTTCGATGAGCCACACCCTGGGTGCGTTCTGCCCGAACATCCTGTTCCCGTACGCGCGCGAAACCCTGGACAGCCTGGTGACCCGTGGTTCGTTCCCGGCCCTGATGCTGGCCCCGGTGAACTTCGACGCCCTGTACGCGCAAGAGCTGCAGCGCATGCAGGAAAGCGGCGAGACGCCAACCGTTCAGTAAGACGGTTCAGCAACACCCCATGTGGGAGCGAGCCTGCTCGCGATAGCGGTCTGTCAGACACATCAATGTTGCCTGACACTCCGTAATCGTGAGCAGGCCAGCTCCCACATTTGTTTTGTGGTGTTACTTGAAGTCGTTCTGGCGCCAGGCTTCGTACACGGCCACCGCTACGGTGTTGGACAGGTTCAGGCTGCGACAGCCTTCGCGCATCGGCAGGCGCAGGCGCTGTTCCGGCGGCAGTGCGTCGAGCACTTCCGGCGGCAGGCCACGGCTTTCCGGGCCGAAGATGAACGCATCGCCGGGGACGAACGCGGCATCATGAAACGGCCGTGAGCCCTTGGTGGTGAACGCAAACAACCGCGGGTTGCCCAGGCTTTCCAGGCAAGTGGCCAGGTCCGCGTGACGTTGCAGCGTGGCATATTCGTGGTAATCGAGACCGGCACGGCGCAGGCGCTTGTCGTCCATCTCGAAGCCCAGCGGTTCGATCAAATGCAGGTGGCAGCCGCTGTTGGCGCATAGCCTGATAACGTTGCCGGTATTCGGCGGAATTTCTGGTTGAAAAAGGATGACGTGAAACATGCACGGCTCCGAAGGTAAAGATGAGCGGCATTCTACGCCGCCTGTGGACAACCGTTCGAAACTATTCCCGCGCGTCATCGGTTCGCTGGCGATTGTCGGCTTGATGATCGGCTTGATGATCGGCCGCCTGACCACGCCGGACCCGAGCATATTGCAGCAGGTTGAAATGACCGATGGCGGTTTGGTGGTGTGGTTCAACAACGAACCCAAACTGCACGGCGAAATCATCGATGGCACCGTGGCGTTGCTGTTTCAGGCCGAAGGCCGGGCGCAGAAGGGCCAGTTCAAACTCAACGGCAGGGATGTGAACTGGCGTACACGCATGAGCGATGGCGGGTTGTTGTTGACCATACTGGCAGCGCGGCCGTTGCAGGGTAATTGGGTCGGCAGTGAGGTCGATGACCGCTGGCGGCTGGAGATCCGTTTGCAAACGAATTGATCGTAATCCCGCCGTCCTTCTCGAGTACTCCTACGCTTCTTGACGTCGTTTCCCACTGCGCCTGTCTGCCTTTCCACTCTCCTTGAATACTTGCGCACGCTATCGTGCGCTCCTCTTTTAGACCGGCAGGATGCCGAAAGCCTTCGTCCCTGGCACGACAGCCAGGGCGACTTTTTCAAGGATGAAAAACATGCCAGTAAAACCACCTACCGGTGGCAGCACCCACGTCAAAGTAGATGCTTCTACCAGCCCGACTCGACCGGCCGACGTGGACATTCCGCTCCCTGGCTTATTGAGTCGCAGCGGTTTTGATTCAGGCACCTCTCGCGATGATTCGCAGCCGCGAGCCGGGGCGTCCAGGGCCGTTGAGGCAGATGCCACTCGTGCAACGCCGTCGATCATTGTTCACGCGGCCCCTGTTGAAGCTCGTTTGCTTGCGCCTCAACCGACGCTGGACGATTACGTAATCAATGCCCGGTCGTTACTTCCTGAAACCAACGGCGAAGGCTTAAGGGTTTTTAACAATCGTACCTACGCTGAGGTGGCCGATGGCGCTTTCGTTCTTGTCGCCGTAGATCCGGTGACTGGATTGCATCGTGCCCGACGGCCAAGTGAGCTGCTCCCAGGTCCGGTGATGCTGCGTAATGTCGATAACGGTCTTTGGTACCAGCGTACGCTCGTAAAGCCAACCACCCGAGCGCAGGTCCAAAGATACCTTCCGGAAACGACGGACCTGGACGCTGATGCCTTCATCGCCCGGTTTGGCGACAAGGATGTGGCAGAGGTGGAGCTGAAGCGTATCGAGCGTGGGCTCTCTGAGCTGGAGAGGACGAGCTTTAGTGTCAGTGAGGAAATGGCGAGCAAGCTACGCAGACTTTACATGTGGCAGGGCGAACCCAGTGAGCGCGTCTATCACGAAGGCCGACTAGTGGGTTTCAAGATGGATATCGAGCTTGGGGCTCGGCAATACGGTGTTCCTGTCTCAACAAAATTCAACGCTGTTGTCGCCCTTACTCTGAGAGTGGGTGGAGATCTAAACTCGTATCGTTTATCTGCGCAGTTTCCCAACATTGAAAGTCTGACGGTGGTTGGCTGGCCACCCATTTTCCCTAACGGTAATCCTTTTCGGACTGCCTCGAGGCACAACATTGAGCGAGGTTTCGTTGAAGAATTGGCAAAGCTTCCCCAATTACGCGAGCTGCACCTGCAAAACTGCAATTTGCCAGCCGAGTTCTCGCTGACAGGCATGACCGGCCTGCGAGCTCTGACTCTTGGCAACATTCAGGGGGTGGCGGATCTGAATGCCGTAGTGAATGGCCTGCCAGGGCGGTTGAGCTTGCAGGTCCTCGACCTGCACCAGAATCCGTCCTTGAAAGTGGCACCTGACGTGACGGGGATGACTCAGTTGCGCGTATTGGATCTGACGCAGACCGGTATAGAACAGCTCCCGCTCGGGCTTGATGCTGATAACGGGCCGTTACGATTGGAAATATTGAAGCTCGGCAACAATCCGCTTTCTGTCATGCCTTCACTAAAAGTCAGGACTGCGCTGCAGGAGCTGCACCTTCCCAACACCGGTTTAGACCGGTTTCCGGAGGGCATCACGTCCGAAATTCCCGGAAAAATGCTGAATCTTTCGAACAACCGTATTGCATCGATCCCTGAGTCCGTTGAAATCAGAGCGGGCTTTAATCTCTTTGGCAATCCCATAACAGATCTGGCGACTCTCCGGCGGCTGAGGGACGCGCGGATAAAAACAGGCACTGACGTTTGGCTGGGAGAGCCAAGTACTGATCGCTCGCCAAATGCCTGGTTACGACATTCGCCGCTAGAGGAACTCGCTGAAAATTTGAAGCTCTGGGACAGTGTTGACGTTGACGCATATTGGTTCGTGGCGAGGAGAATCGTCTGGGATCTGGCGCGTGCACCCGAGTTTCACATTGAGCGGCCGCTTTTGCAGCAACGAGTCTGGCGGTTTTTCGAGCACTACCGTAAGGCTGAGCCTGGCGTTCAGGTCAGGCTGAGGGCCATTCAGGATGATGTAATCAGTCCCTTGAACAAGCTGGAAAGGCTGGAGGCAGAAGCAGGGCTGTCAAGCGAATCACTGCCGGCGGGCTTGGTGCTGCGCAGCGATACCGGCAGCGACGTTGGGTCCTTGCTCAATGCCGCTGCGCTAACCACCCGAGCGCAGGTCCGAAAATACTTGCCGCAAGTGACCGATCAACAAGCAGATCACTTTCGCCTGCACTTCGGTGACAAGGATGCGGCAGAGGTGGAGCTCAAACGACTCCAGCTTGGACTTGCTCAACTGGACCAGGACCTCAGCTCTGGGGTCTACGGAAGTGAGTTGGGTTCCACGTTGCGCCGTCTGTACACGTGGCAAGGGGAGCCTGACGAGCTGGTCTTTCACGATAAGCGGCCGGTGGGTTTCAAGCTGTCTTCGAGTCTTTCGATATGGCCAAGCCATCGGCCACTCTCAACACCCTTCAACGCCATCGTTTCCCTTGAGCTAAGGGGGGCAAGCGTGCCTCTTCCGGAAGGTTTTTTTTCAGCTTTCCCCAATCTTGAAAGTCTGAGGGTGGTTAATGGACGTGCATTGCTTTCTGATAATCGCGGGCTGCGGCTCACCGAGGGGCCAGCCAGTGTTGATGAATTGGCAAGGCGTGCGCGATTACGAGAGTTGACGCTGCAAAGGACCAACCTGTCGCCTGATTTTTCGGTGGCCGGCATGACCGGGTTGCGTGTATTGGAGCTGGAGCAGAACGGAATACTCCATCTTCCAGGGCTTGATGCCGATAACGGGCCGTTGCGATTGGAAGTATTGAAACTCAGTAATAACCCACTCACGGTTGCGCCTTCTGTCAAAGGGAGGACCGAGCTGCAGGTGCTGGAGCTTTCCTATGCAGGGTTAGACAGATTTCCGGAGGGCATCACCAACGAGATTCCCGGGAAAGTGCTGGATCTGACGAACAATCGAATTACATCGATTCCCGAATCCATTGAAATCAGAGCCGGATTCAAGCTCAGTGGTAATCCAATTACCGATCCGGCTTCCCTCCGGCGGTTGATACATGCGCGTATAAAAACAGGCACCGACATCTGGCTGGGAGAGGAAAGCACTGATCGGTCGGCAAACCTGTGGCTACGAAATGTGCCGCCCTTGGAAATACCTGAAAAACTTAAGCTCTGGGACAGCTTTGGCGGGGCTGGAAGTGACGTTATCAATGGGATTCGCAAACTGAGTCGCACGCCTGAATTTCACGTCGAGCATCCGCTTTTGCAGCGGCGGGTGTGGTGGTTCCTGGATATCTATGCGAAGGCTGACCCAGGCGATCAGGCAAGGATGAAGGGCATTCTGATCAATGAATCCAGCCCCGGAAAAATGCTGGACAGGCTGGAAGCCGTGATTCGGGAATATGACTCAGGGCGGCAAAATCAGCCCCTGCATCATTTACCCAAACGGCCCAGGCTCAATTGACGTCGGACTCGATGTCTCGGCGAACGGTGTAAAAGCGGGAATCCCTGACCTGCCTGTATCAGGGTTCCCAAAACGGGTGGACTTCGCTGCTAGCGTCGGTCCGGTGTAAAGAGGGAACCCCCGGCCTGCCTGTACCAAGGATCCCAAAAGGGTGGGCTCGTCGCGTTGCGGTATGAGCCCGGTGTAAAGAGGGGAATCCCCGGCCTGCCTGTACCAAGGTCCCCGAAACGGGTGGTGAATCGAATCACCTGTAAGAGGTCTTGCAGGGGGCGTGCCAGGTTTTCATTTGCTGAAACAAAAAAATCTGATCAGAGACATCAAAGCCCCGAAATTCGGGGCTTTGATGTTTATGAAAACGGGTTTATCAGCGTTTTCAGGGTTGAGTTGTGGCGATGCGGCTGTGCGCGATCGCGGGTCATTGTGCATTGATGCGGTGCACGGTGGCCCTCACCCTAACCCTCTCCCAGAGGGAGAGGGGACTGACCAAGTTGCTGGTTCAAGTTGCGCCGACCTGAAATATTGAGCCGAATTCAGGTTTCGAAAACATCCGGGATCTGCGCCCTCTCCCTCTGGGAGAGGGCTGGGATGGATCCTGAGCACGCAGCAATCCTCAAGCGAACAATTCGTTAACCCTCATCCCCCTCATCATCATCCCCGCCATCGACCTTCATCCCCAATTCCTTGATCTTGCGCGTCAGGGTATTGCGCCCCCAGCCCAGCAACACGGCGGCATCGCGACGACGCCCGGCGGTGTGCTTCAAAGCCGTCTCGATCATGATCCGCTCGAACGCCGGTACCGCGCTGTCGAGCAGGCTCGACTGGCCACGCGCCAACGCCTGATCGGCCCACTGACGCAGTGCTTGCTCCCAATTGGTCACTGGCGCCGAGTCCTGCGGCAGGTTCAGCAGTTCTGGCGGCAGGTCGCTGATGTGCACTTCGCGCCCGGACGCCATCACGGTGATCCAGCGGCAGGTGTTCTCCAACTGACGCACGTTGCCGCCCCACGGCAGGTTCTTCAGGTATTCCTCGGTCTCGCTCTTCAGCAGCTTCGGTTCCACCGCCAGTTCTTGCGCAGCGCGGCTGAGGAAGTGCTTGGCCAGGGTCGGGATGTCTTCACGACGATCCGACAGGCGCGGGATGTGGATACGGATTACGTTGAGGCGGTGGAACAAGTCCTCGCGGAACTTGCCGGCGTGCACCAGGGTTTCCAGATTCTGGTGCGTCGCGGCGATGATGCGCACATCGACTTTGACCGGCACGTGGCCGCCCACACGATAGAATTCGCCATCGGCGAGAACCCGGAGCAAGCGGGTTTGGGTGTCGGCCGGCATATCACCGATTTCATCGAGGAACAGTGTGCCGCCGTCGGCCTGTTCGAAACGCCCGCGACGCAAATTTGCTGCGCCGGTGAACGCGCCTTTCTCATGGCCGAACAGTTCGGATTCCATCAGATCCTTGGGGATCGCCGCCATATTCAGCGCGATGAATGGCGAGGCCGCGCGCGGACTGTGGCGGTGAAGGGCGTGGGCCACCAGTTCTTTACCGGTACCGGATTCGCCGTTGATCAACACGGTAATGTTGGAGTGGCTCAAGCGGCCGATGGCGCGAAACACTTCCTGCATCGCCGGCGCTTCGCCGATGATTTCCGGGGTGCGCGTCAGTGCCGGCACCACTTCCAGGCCTTGCTGCTCTTGCGCATGCTGATTCGCGCGCTTGACCAGCGACACCGCTTCATCAACGTCGAACGGCTTCGGCAGGTACTCGAACGCGCCGCCCTGATACGAGGCGACAGCGCTGTCCAGATCGGAGTGAGCGGTCATGATGATGACCGGCAACCGTGGATGCTGTTCGCGGATCCGCGCCAGCAGATCCAGACCGCTGGCACCGGGCATGCGAATGTCGGAAATGATCACGTCCGGCTGCTGACGGGCCAAGCGACTCATCACGCCATCGGCGCTGTCGAAGCTCTGGGTGGTCATGCCTTCCTGCTGCAAGGCTTTTTCCAGAACCCAACGGATAGAACGGTCGTCATCGACGATCCACACGGTTTCACTACGGCTCATGTCGATGTGGCTCCTTGTTCCAGTGGCAGAAAGATCGAGAAGGTGGTGTGGCCTGGATGGCTGTCACACTCGATCAGGCCCTGGTGCTGGCTGATGATGTTCTGGGTAATGGCCAGGCCGAGTCCGGTACCGTCCGGACGACCGCTGACCATGGGAAAGAAAATGGTTTCCTGAAGTTCCGCCGGGATCCCCGGGCCGTTGTCGATGATTTCGATCTTGGTCACCAGACGATGGCGGACGTGGCCGATGGTGAACTGGCGCATGGTCCGGGTGCGCAGGCTGATGCGGCCCAGGCGCAGTTCGTTCTGGCTGCTGATCGCTTGCATCGCGTTGCGTACGATGTTCAACACGGCCTGAATCATTTGTTCGCGGTCGATCAGTACGTCGGGGATGCTTGGGTCGTAATCACGCACCAAGGTGATGCAGCCCTGGCTTTCCGCGTCGACCAGTTGGCAGACGCGCTCCAGCACTTCATGAACGTTGCACATCGCCAGCGACGGCAACTTGTTCGAGCCGAGCATGCGGTCGACCAGATTGCGCAGGCGGTCGGCCTCTTCAATGATCACGTTGGTGTAGTCGCGCAGGCTGTCTTCCGGCAGCTCGCGGGCCAGCAGTTGCGCGGCGCCACGGATGCCGCCGAGCGGATTCTTGATCTCGTGAGCGAGGCCGCGTACCAACATCTTGCTGGTCTCCTGCTTGGACAGCTGCGCCTCCTCCTTGGTGATCCGCAGCAGCCGGTCACGCGGATGGACCTCCAGCAGGAGCATGGTCGCGCCATTGCTGAGGATTGGCGTCACCGCGTAATCCACGGTCAATGTCTGGCCAGTGAGGGCGGTGAGCATCGCCTCGCGCTTGGTGAAGGGATGCGCCTGCTCTACGGCCTGACGCAGTGAATTCAGCGCCTCGGTGGATTCGGTGAACAGCTCGCTGATGAACTGCCCATGGCTGCGCTGCCCGCTGATGGCGAGCAGCATCTCCGCCGCCGGGTTCATGTACTCAAGGCGCAATTCGGCGTCGAGCAGGATGGTGGCGGTGGTCAGGTTGTCGAGCAGCAAACGGTGGATTGCGTCGCTAATAGTCATCGGAGCCTCTTTTGGGGGCGGAGCGTGCGCAACAAGCAAGCGTCGGTGAACGGAAAATGCAAAAACCAAACCAAGGCTCCGAAAAGAAGCGTTCGTCGCCTGAAACAGGCGTTTGACGCTCGTTTGAGTGGCAGGGTGCCAGCTCGAACGGGAAGTTTCGAACCAAAATGGGTTGGAATGTGAGTACGGTGCAGTCCGTTGCACCAATATAGTGCGCAAAGCTGGGCGGAGTTAGAAGAAACGCAGGAAGGGGTTTTTCGGCTCGGGCGGTTTGTCTTTCAGCGGGCATTCCGGGCGCACGCCGTAGTCGTCGGCGACGCAGGGTTTGACTTGGCGTTTCTGCGCTAGGGAAATGCGTAGCATGTGGAAGGGCTGGTTGGCGGTGCGTTCGACGGTGCGTCCTTCCATGTCGAGGATTTCAACCGAGAGATTGTGGCTGCCACGATCGATGTTGCTGAGCGGGAAGACCGGGCTCAGGCCGGGCTCGCCGGTGGCTTGGCCATCCAGCAGCAGTCGATAACGATGACCTTTTTGCAGGCCCGGTTCGCTGGTGACGCTGACGATGATTTCGCCGGCGCTGCTGCGAATCGTTGCATCGGGTTCAGGTACCAGAATGCGCAGCATGTCGTAGTGGAAGGGCGGTTGCTCTGGGGTTTTTTTTGCAGTTGTGATTGGCACGGCGACGGTGGGGTTTGCGGACATGCGATTGCTGTTCGCGATCGGTACGCGCTTGGCATTGCCACGCGGCTGGTCGGTGTAGACGCGATTGCCTTGGGCATCGATATAAGTGAACACCTCAGCCGATGCTTGCAGCGTGAGCAGCGCCAGCCCCGCAATCAGCCACGCACGAATCATGGCTTGTGCACCCGCTGTACGCTGAGAGGGACTGGCGCGCTCTGCTGGATGACCGTCTGCCCGTCAATCACCTGCACCGCTAGACGATGTTCGCCGCGATCAACGTTCACTAATTGCAGGATCGGCACGTTGCTCGGCTGGCCGTAAGGCTCATCGTCCAATACCAGCCTTAACTGATGCGGCGGTTGCAGACGCGGCTTGATCAGCACTTGGACGGTGAACGTGCCGTTATTGGCGCGCAGGGCCTCTTCGGTGGGCAGGCCAGCGAGTTCAAGAATGTCGTAGGCGTTGCGTACAGGCTCACGGGTTTCGGTGCTGGATGCGGGCGGTGTGCTCGGTGTTTGCGGCTCGACCCTGTTAAGCGGCGGCAACTCCACTGGCTGTGCTTGCACGCCGTCTGGCGAGTGATCGCTGTACACCGTGTTGCCGTTGGCGTCGGTGTACTTGTAGATCTGCGCGACGGCGGGCAGGGCGATCAGCAGCAGTATGTAGAGAAAGGTGCGACCCATGAAATCGACCGGGATTGAAAGCGATGGGGTGCAGCATAGGCCAGACGCGGCGGTTGGCCCAACCCGGCACACATCCGGAGATCATTCAGACACCACAATTCCCCTGTAGGAGTGAGCCTGCTCGCGATGGCGTCGTGTCAGTCAGCATTACCTCCAATGATCCACCGCTATCGCGAGCAGGCTCACTCCTACAGGGATCCTGGTCGACCTTAAAATCCGGGCAATAAAAAAGGCCTCCCGAAGGAGGCCTCTTTCACTCACGCCACTTAACGCAGCGCTACCGGATCAGCAGCTGTAGTACAGCTCATATTCCAGTGGGTGTACGAAGGTGCGAACCTTGATTTCTTCTTCCGATTTCAGCGCGATGTAAGCGTCGATGAAGTCGTCGGAGAACACGCCGCCCTTGGTCAGGAACGCGCGGCCCTTGTCCAGCTCTTCCAGGGCTTCTTTCAGGCTGCCGCAAACTTGCGGGATCTCTTTCGCCTCTTCAGGCGGCAGGTCGTACAGGTTTTTGTCAGCTGCGTCGCCTGGGTGGATCTTGTTCTGGATACCGTCCAGACCGGCCATCAGCAGAGCTGCGAAGGCCAGGTACGGGTTGGCAGCCGGATCCGGGAAGCGTGCTTCGATACGGCGGGCTTTCGGGCTCGACACGTAAGGAATACGGATCGAAGCGGAACGGTTGCGGGCCGAGTAGGCCAGCATTACCGGAGCTTCGAAGCCTGGTACCAGACGCTTGTAGGAGTTGGTCGCCGGGTTGGTGAAGCCGTTCAGGGCCTTACCGTGTTTGATGATGCCGCCGATGAAGTACAGAGCGGTATCGGACAGGCCGGCATAGCCTTCACCGGCGAAGGTGTTCTTGCCGTCTTTCCAGATCGACATGTGTACGTGCATGCCCGAACCGTTGTCGCCGTACAGTGGCTTCGGCATGAAGGTCGCAGTGCGGCCGTAAGCGTCAGCAACGTTGTGCACAACATACTTCAGGGTTTGGGTTTCGTCGGCTTTCTTCACCAGGGTGTTGAACTTGACGCCGATTTCGTTCTGGCCGGCAGTCGCCACTTCGTGGTGGTGAACTTCGACGGTCAGGCCCATTTCTTCCAGTGCGTTGCACATGGAGGTACGGATTTCGTGGTCGTGGTCGAACGGCGGAACCGGGAAGTAGCCGCCTTTGACGCCTGGACGGTGACCTTTGTTGCCGCCTTCGATGTCCTGGTCGGACATCCACGAACCTTGCTCGGAGTAGATCTTGAACATCGAGCCGGAGATGTCCGACTTGAATTTCACCGAGTCAAAGATGAAGAACTCAGGCTCCGGACCGGCGAACACGGTGTCACCGATACCGGTGGCTTTCAGGTGTTCTTCGGCGCGCTTGGCGATCGCACGTGGGTCGCGGTCGTAGCCTTGCATGCTCGAAGGTTCGATGATGTCGCACACCAGGATCAGGGTGGCGTCTTCGGTGAACGGGTCGAGAACGGCAGTTTCGTCAACCGGCATCAGGATCATGTCGGAGGCTTCGATGCCTTTCCAGCCAGCAATGGAGGAACCGTCGAACATCTTGCCGACTTCGAAGAAGTCTTCATCCAGCGCATCGCGAGCCGGCATGGTCACGTGGTGCTGAGTGCCTTTGGTGTCCGTGAAGCGCAGATCAATCCACTTGACGTCATGATCTTTGATGAGTTGAACCGTCTTCGACATATGTCCTCCGGGTGGCTTCGGGCTTGGTAGTGGATGCCCTTGAATTTGGGTGATGCCGGCGCGAATACTCTGCCAAGGCAACCTGCCTCACAAGGGAGCAAATTGCATGCCAGTGCCCCAGCATGGGTTTTTTGCCCCAAATTCACGCTTATAAAGGTGCAAAGCACCTGATTGTGGAAAATCTCGCCCTCTAATGTAGCGTCTTGAGTCAGAAATGACCTGTTTTGGTGCGTGCTAAACCTTCTGCACATTAACTGGTTAAACCTTGAGCAATTTCCGCTATAATCCGCGCCCCCCTTTTTCGGCTGGCCGTTCGCGCGCTGTTTTCATGAAACTAATCGTAAAAGTCTTCCCCGAGATCACCATCAAAAGCCGACCTGTCCGGACGAAGTTCATCCGCCAGTTGGCCAAGAACATCCGCACCGTGCTCCGTGACCTGGACCCGGCCGTGGTGGTGAACGGTGTATGGGACAATCTCGAGCTGGAAACCCGCGTTACCGACCCCAAAGCCTTGAAAGAGATGGGTGAGCGCCTGACCTGCATGCCGGGCATCGCGCACTTTCTGCAGATCGACGAGTACCCGCTGGGCGACTTCGACGACATCACCGAGAAGTGCAAACAGCACTACGGCGATGCACTGGCCGGGAAGATTTTCTCGGTGCGCTGCAAGCGCGCGGGCAAGCACACCTTCAGCTCGATGGACGTCGAAAAATACGTCGGCAGCAAGCTGCGCCGTGAGTGCGGTGCCGCTGGTATCGACCTGAAAGCACCGGAAATCGAAGTCCGCATCGAAGTTCGCGACAAACGGTTGTTTGTCATTCACAGCCAGCACAACGGCATCGGCGGTTACCCGCTCGGTGCGTTGGAGCAGACGCTGGTATTGATGTCCGGCGGCTTTGACTCAACCGTTGCGGCGTACCAGATCATTCGTCGCGGCCTGATGACGCACTTCTGCTTCTTCAATCTGGGCGGTCGTGCCCATGAATTGGGCGTGATGGAAGTCGCGCATTTCATCTGGAAGAAGTACGGCAGCTCGCAACGCGTGCTATTTGTCAGTGTTCCGTTCGAAGAAGTGTTGGGCGAAATTCTCGGCAAAGTCGATAACAGTCATATGGGCGTCGTATTGAAGCGTATGATGTTGCGCGCGGCTTCCAACATCGCTGATCGCCTGCACATCGACGCGCTGGTCACCGGCGAGGCGATCTCCCAGGTGTCGAGCCAGACCCTGCCGAATCTGTCGGTGATCGACTGCGTGACCGACAAACTGGTCCTGCGTCCGCTGATCGTGGCGCACAAGCAGGACATCATCGACACGGCCAATGAGATCGGCACCGCCGATTTCGCCCGGCACATGCCGGAGTACTGCGGGGTCATTTCGGTCAATCCGAAGACGGCCGCCAAACGCGGTCGCGTTGAGCACGAAGAGAAAGAATTCGACATGGCGGTGCTCGAGCGTGCGCTCGAAAACGCCAAACTGGTGCCGATCGATCGGGTGATCGACGAATTGGGCCAGGACGTACAGATTGAAGAAGTCAGCGAAGCACTGGCCGGTCAGATCGTGATCGACATCCGTCACCCGGATGCCGCCGAGGATGAGCCGCTGGAACTCGCTGGCGTAGAAGTACAGACGATGCCGTTCTACGCAGTGAACGCTCGTTTCAAGGAGCTGGATCCGACTCGCCAGTACCTGCTGTATTGCGACAAAGGCGTGATGAGTCGCCTGCATGCTCACCATTTGCTCAGTGAGGGGCATGCCAATGTGCGCGTTTATCGACCGAGCTAAGTGCCCGGGGCTGTTTGCCTGTGGCCTGCGTCACCGGCCCCCCGACACCGCCGTCAAGCTGTAACGGCCATGCCGGACACTACTGCTAATCGCTGCCAAGACTTGTCAGCAAACCGAATCCTCTGATCGAGATACACAAGTGATCGAAAATCTACGCAACATCGCCATCATTGCCCACGTTGACCATGGTAAGACCACCCTGGTAGACAAACTCCTGCGTCAATCCGGCACCCTGGAGCGCAACGAGCTCAACGACGAGCGCGTGATGGACTCCAACGACCAGGAAAAAGAGCGCGGTATTACCATTCTGGCGAAAAACACCGCCATCAACTGGAACGGCTACCACATCAACATCGTGGACACCCCGGGCCACGCCGACTTCGGCGGCGAAGTTGAACGCGTAATGTCGATGGTCGACTCCGTTCTGCTGCTGGTTGACGCTCAAGACGGCCCTATGCCGCAAACCCGTTTCGTGACCAAGAAGGCTTTCGAAGCCGGCCTGCGTCCAATCGTGGTAATCAACAAGGTTGACCGTCCAGGCGCACGTCCGGACTGGGTTCTGGACCAGATCTTCGACCTGTTCGACAACCTCGGTGCGACCGAAGAACAACTGGACTTCCAGGTTGTTTACGCTTCGGCCCTGAACGGCATTGCCGGTCTGGATCACACCGCCATGGCGGAAGACATGACTCCGCTGTACCAAGCGGTAGTCGACCACGTTCCGCCTCCGGCCGTTGACCGTGACGGCGCGTTCCAGATGCAGATCTCCGCTCTGGACTACAACAGCTTCCTGGGTGTTATCGGCGTTGGCCGTATCGCTCGTGGCCGCGTCAAGCCGAACACCCCGGTTGTGGCGATCGGTGCCGACGGCAAGCGCCGTAACGGCCGTATCCTGAAACTGATGGGTCACCACGGTCTGCACCGCATCGACGTTGAAGAAGCTGCAGCAGGCGATATCGTTTGCATCAGCGGTATGGACTCGCTGTTCATCTCCGACACCCTGTGCCACCCGGACACTGTCGAGGCGATGAAGCCTCTGACCGTTGACGAGCCAACCGTTTCGATGACCTTCCAGGTAAACGACTCGCCATTCTGCGGTAAAGAAGGCAAGTTCGTGACGTCCCGCAACATCAAGGACCGTCTGGACAAAGAGCTGCTGTACAACGTTGCACTGCGCGTTGAAGAAGGCGACACCGCTGACAAGTTCAAGGTTTCCGGCCGTGGTGAGCTGCACCTCTCGGTACTGATCGAAACCATGCGTCGCGAAGGCTTCGAGCTGGCCCTGGGCCGTCCTGAAGTGATCATTCGTGAAGTGAACGGCGTTAAACAAGAACCGTTCGAAAACGTGACCATCGACATCCCTGAAGAAGCTCAGGGCAAGGTCATGGAAGAGATGGGTCTGCGTAAAGGCGACCTGAGCAACATGGTGCCGGATGGCAAGGGCCGTGTTCGTCTGGAGTACAACATCCCTGCTCGCGGTCTGATCGGTTTCCGTAACCAGTTCCTGACCCTGACCAACGGTGCTGGCATCCTGACCTCGATCTTCGATCGCTACGACACCGTCAAGTCGGGCCACATGTCCGGCCGTCAGAACGGCGTTCTGGTTTCGGTTGAAACCGGCAAGGCACTGACCTACTCGCTGGAAACCCTGCAGGCTCGTGGCAAGCTGTTCGTAGAACACGGCCAGGAGATCTACAACGGTCAAATCGTTGGTCAGAACAGCCGCGACAACGACCTGGGTGTAAACCCGACCAAAGGCAAGAAGCTCGACAACATGCGTGCTTCGGGTAAAGACGAAACCATCGCTCTGGTACCACCTGTTCGCTTCACTCTGGAACAGGCTCTGGAATACATCCAGGAAGACGAGCTGTGCGAAGTTACTCCTAAGTCCATCCGTCTTCGCAAGAAGATCCTGGACGAAAGCGAGCGTACCCGCGCTGCCAAGAAAGCCAAGGCGTAATTTAGCCTGAGCTTGAAAAAACGCCCCCGGTCGCGAGACCGGGGGCGTTTTTGTTTGTTTGGGATAAGTGTGTTGAAGCTGAAAAGCCCCTCACCCTAGCCCTCTCCCAGAGGGAGAGGGGACTGACCGAGTTGTTCTTTGGCTTTGCATCGACCTGAGTAATCGAGTCGACCTCAGGTTTGGAAGCGACAGAGATCGGCTCCCTCTCCCTCGGGAGAGGGCTGGGGTGAGGGGCTGGGGTTTAACGGCTACCGAAGAACTCAGCGTCGTTCAGAAGCGCTCTATCGCGCGGAAATTCTGCACGCGCTCAACTTCCTTTGGCTTATACGCGCAATACCCCGGACGCGGTCCGATCTTCGGGTGATTGCGGCAGGTATCCGGGCGCTTGTCATAAATGGTGCACAAGCGGCTCTTACGATCCAGGTAGTAGCAATCGTTGTTGCTCATGCGCTGCAGGGTAAAGATGCCGGACTTCTGGTTGAAGCGCTCGACCAGGCCTTCCTTTTGCAGACGCTTGGCGATGTTCTTCGGCGGATCGCCCAGTTCGAATTCGTCGACCACGCCGATGCGCACCAGATCCTTGATCTTTACTTCGACCGGCAGCGTGCAGCAGCTGGACATGCAGGAACCGCACATCGGGGCCGAATATTTCGCCCACGTATCGAGACGATCGATCTCGGCGGCGGCAATCAGGTTGGGCTTCATCATCGGGAGTTACCAGGCGTGTGTGCATCAGGGCGCGCGATCATACCGGGACTGGTGGATTTTTGAACAACCTTTCGCCAGATTTTTTCTTCATGCAGGCACATTGCCGGACAATTCGGCACGGCCCCTGCATTCATTAGCCCATCCGCCAGGGTAATGCCGGGCCATCGCACCGTCTCAGGAAAAACTGCCGAACCAGCGCCGCGACCGTCGGTCAGACCGTCTAGGCTCAGACAATTCCCGCTCGCTCGAGGTCCTATTGATGACTCAAGAACCACTAGTTCGCGAAGCAGAGGTGGCCGCATTCCGCGACGCCGTCCTGACCAAGCTCACCTACGCGGTGGGCAAAGACCCCGACCACGCCTTCGACCATGACTGGTTCGAAGCCATCGCTTTGGCGGCGCGTGATCATATGGTCGAGCACTGGATGGACCACACCCGGCAGATCTACCGCAAAGGTCAGAAACGGGTGTATTACCTCTCGCTGGAATTCCTCATCGGCCGCTTGCTCTACGACAGCCTGAGCAATCTTGGCTTGCTCGACGTCGCCCGTGAAGCGCTGACTGAACTCGGTGTCGACCTGGAGCGTATCCGTTTGCTGGAACCTGATGCAGCGCTCGGTAACGGTGGCCTCGGTCGTCTGGCCGCGTGCTTCATGGAAAGCATGTCGACCCTCGGCATCGCCGGCCACGGTTATGGCATTCGGTATGAGCACGGCTTGTTCCGCCAGGCCATCGTCGACGGCTGGCAGCAGGAACAGACCGAGCACTGGCTGGATTTCGGCAACCCGTGGGAGTTCGAGCGGCCAGAGGTCGTCTACTCCATCGGCTTCGGCGGCAGCGTCGAAACCGTCACCGACATCTCCGGCAAGTCCAAACAAGTCTGGTCGCCGGCAGAAACTGTCCGCGCGATCGCTTATGACACGCCGGTCGTTGGCTGGCGCGGGGCGAGCGTCAATACACTGCGCCTCTGGCGTGCGCGCGCCATGGAAGATTTGCACCTGGAGCGTTTTAACGCCGGTGACCACTTGGGCGCTGTCGCCGAAGTGGCCCGGGCCGAAAGTATCTCCCGCGTGCTCTACCCGGCGGACAGCACCGAAGCGGGGCAGGAACTGCGCCTGCGTCAGGAATACTTCTTTGTCGCCGCTTCGCTTCAGGATCTGCTGCGCCGTCATCGCAACATGCACACCTCGGTGCTGACCCTGGGTGATCACGCGGCGATTCAGCTCAACGACACGCACCCCTCGATTGCTGTCGCCGAATTGATGCGCCAACTAGTCGACGTCTACGACGTGGCTTGGGATGCGGCGTGGCAAGTCACCGTCGACACGCTGTCGTATACCAACCACACGTTGCTGCCGGAAGCGCTGGAAACCTGGCCGGTGGGCTTGATGGAGCGCATGCTGCCGCGACATATGCAGATCATTTATCTGATCAATGCTCAGCACATCGACTCGCTGCGCGCCAAAGGCATTCACGATTTCGACGTGCTGCGCGCGGTGTCGCTGATCGAAGAAGACAACGGTCGCCGTGTGCGCATGGGTAACCTCGCGTTCCTCGGTTCGCACAGCGTCAACGGCGTGTCCGGGCTGCACACGCAACTGATGCGCAAAACCGTGTTCGCTGAACTGCACAAGCTCTACCCGGAGCGGATCAACAACAAAACCAACGGCATTACCTTCCGCCGTTGGCTGTTCCAGGCCAACGCTGAACTGACCTCGATGCTGGTCGACTCGCTGGGTCCCGAGGTGCTGGATAACCCCGAAGAGCGCCTGCTCGATCTCGAACCGTTCGCCGAGAAAACCGCATTCCGCAAAGCCTTTGCCGAGCAACGGCTGCACAGCAAGAAAGCCCTGGCGTATCTGATTCACGAACGCTTGGGCATCGCGGTCAATCCGGCGGCGATGTTCGATGTACAGGTCAAACGCATCCACGAATATAAACGTCAGTTGCTCAACCTGATGCACACCGTGGCGCTGTATCAGGCGATCCGCGCCGAGCCGGAAGTCGACTGGGTGCCGAGGGTGAAAATCTTCGCCGGTAAAGCGGCGGCGAGTTATCACCAGGCCAAACTGATCATCAAACTGACGAACGATATCGCTCGGGTGGTGAACAACGATCCGACCGTGCGCGGCCTGCTGAAAGTGGTGTTCCTGCCCAACTACAACGTCAGCCTGGCGGAGAGCATCATTCCGGCGGCGGACTTGTCCGAGCAGATTTCCACTGCCGGCTTCGAAGCATCAGGCACCAGTAACATGAAGTTCGGCCTCAACGGCGCGCTGACCATTGGCACACTGGACGGCGCCAACGTGGAAATGTGCGAACGCATCGGGGCCGAGCACATGTTTATCTTCGGTCTCAGCGCGCAGCAGGTGGAAGCGCGTAAACAGAATCACGAGTTCAGTGCGTTGCCAGACATTGCTGCATCCCATCGCTTGAACGATGTGCTGCAAGCGATTCGCGGCGGGGTGTTTTCGCCGGATGACACCTCGCGCTATACCGGGCTGATCGATTCGCTGGTGGATTACGACCGCTTCCTGGTCTGCGCCGACTTCGACTCCTACTGGGAAGCGCAGAAACGCGTTGAGGCGCACTGGCACGACTCCAACAACTGGTGGCGTTCAGCAGTACTCAACACGGCGCGGATGGGCTGGTTCTCGTCTGACCGGACGATTCGTGAGTACGCCACGGATATCTGGAAAGCGTTGGAGTAACTTTCCGCAACAAATCTGCGCAAGGCCCAACGTTTGTTGGGCCGGATCGATATACTGAGCGCCGGTTACCGGTAGCTCCAGTCACCACCAATCCAATGTGGGAGCGAGCCTGCTCGCGAAGCGGTTGTCTTGTTAAACAGAAATGTTGGCTGACAAACCGCTTTCGCGAGCAGGCTCGCTCCCACAGGGTTTGTGCCTAGACTGAAGCAATCGCCGGACTCGCCCCGTCTTGGGGCTGCTTAGGGATATCGACCATGCAATGGATGTTCATGTTGATCGGGCTGGTGCTCGGCTGGCTGCTCGACGAGTCGTTCAGTGATGCGCTATTGGGCGCGTTGCTGGGGCTGGTGATCGGGCAGACGATCCGCATCGCGCGGCTAGGCTCGTTGGCGGCGGCGCAACAGCAGCAACTTGAGCAGGCGAAGGTCGCTTTGCAAGGCGTCGAGCAACGTCTGTTTTTGCTCGAAGGCGCGCCCCTTCATGCTGCGCCGCCACCGACTTCGGCGCCGGCCGCCGAACCTGTCGTCGAACCCCTCAAAGCAGTCGAAGAAGCCCCGGCCCCCGAACTGATCTGGGAGCTGCCGCCCGAACTCGAACCGATTTCCGCCGTCGCCAGCGAAACCAGCCAACCGCTGCCCGCTGATGTCTGGCGCCTCGACGCCGTTACGCCCGAACCGCAAACACCTGCCGAACCCCGTGGCCCGAACCTTGTCGAGCGCGGTATCAGGGCCGCGCGCAACTGGCTGTTCGGCGGCAACACCGTGCTGCGGGTCGGCGTGGTGTTGCTGTTCTTCGGTCTCGCATTCCTGCTGCGCTACGCCACCGAAGGCATGGTCGTGCCGATCGAGTTGCGTTACGCCGGTGTCGCGGCGGCCGCGTTGGGCCTGCTCGCGCTGGGTTGGTGGTTGCGCCGGCGCAACAGTAATTACGCGTTGATGCTGCAAGGCACCGGGATCGCGGTGCTGTATTTGACGGTGTTTGCGGCCATGCGTCTGCATCCGTTGCTTGATCCATCGGCCGCGCTCGGCCTGCTGGTGGCGGTCACCGTTTTCTCGGCGATTCTCGCCATCACTCAAGATGCTTTAGGGCTTGCCGCAGCGGCGGCATTGGGCGGTTTCGCCGCGCCGATCCTGACCTCGGCCGGCGCCGGCAACCACGTCGCGCTGTTCAGCTATTTCGCGCTACTCAATGCTGGCATTCTTGCCATCGCCTGGTTCAAGGCCTGGCGTCTACTCAACCTGATCGGCTTCGTCGGCACCTTTGGCATCGGCTTCGCCTGGGGCCTTCGTTCGTATGCGCCAGAACTGTTGTGGAGTACCGAGCCGTTCCTGATCCTGTTCTTCCTGATGTATCTCGCCATCGGCCTGCTATTCGCCCGCCGCAAGTTGCTCGACATGCCCGACGCACCTGCGGATGGCGATCGCGAAGCGTTGCTGCACTGGTCGGCGCGCAAGGGCGATTACGTTGACGGCACGATGCTCTTCGGACCGCCGATCATTGGCTTCGGATTGCAGTTTGCGTTGGTGCAGCATATGGAATTTGCCGCAGCGTTCAGTGCGCTGGCGCTAGGCATGATCTACATGGCACTGGCCAAGGTGTTGATGGGTGGCCGGGCGGTTCTGCTGGGCGAAACCTGTCTGGCGCTCGGAGTGATTTTTGCCAGTCTGGCGATCCCGCTGGGACTCGATGCGCGCTGGACCTCGGCGGCATGGGCAGTGGAAGGCGCGGGGATTTTCTGGCTCGGTTTGCGTCAGCATCGACCGTTCGCTCGGGCGTTTGCCTTGCTGCTGCAACTGGGGTCGGCACTAGCGTTTCTCAGTCAGTTGCGCGTCGGCGAGAGCAGTCTGCTTGACGGTGCTCCGCTGGGTGCGCTGATGCTCGGCATTGCGTTGCTGTTCAGTTTCTATCAATTGCGCAAGGCCACGCCGGAACAAGCCTCGCCTTGGGAGCGTCAAGGCTTGCCGGTGTTGGCGTGTCTGGGCCTGACCTTCCTCTATCTGCTGGCGCCGCTGTTCTTCTTCGTTCAAGCCACGGCGATCAGTTGGGCGCTGGCCGGGCTGGCAACTCTGTTGGTCGGTCTGCGCATTCAATCGCGCACGTTCCTGTTCAGCGCGTTTGCCGTGCAGTTGCTCGGCGGTGCGTTATTCCTGTTGCGTCTGCAAGGCGCGGGCGAGGATTCGGCGGCGGTGTTCAGCGCCGGCTGGAGCGGATTGCTCAGCGCGTCGTTGATCGGGCTGGCGTTGATCGCCGGCATGCTGTTGGCGGCTCGCGATGAAATGGTGCGTGGCGATGTGCGTCTGTTGCGCGGTTTGTCGGTGGTGCTGCTGGCCGGTCTGGTGCTGATCAATCTGGCAGTGCTGTTCGTGCTGCCATGGCAAACGGCGAGTGCGGTGTGGGCCGCGAGTGGTTTGCTGATCATCTGGCTCAGCCTGTACCTCAAGCAGCGCGTAAGTTTTGTCTTTGGTCTGCTGTTGCAGTTGATTGGTGGCGCGGCGTTTTTGCTGGCCGGCCCCGAGTTGCTTGGGCCACTGTCCAGCGAAGGCCTGAAACCGTTGGCCCATGGCGGATTCTGGACACCGCTGGTACTGGGCTTGGCTGCGATGATCGGTGCCTGGCGACTGCAACTGGGCAATCACGCCTCGGCATTCGATGCGTTGAGTTTGCAGCGCTTGTCAGAAGTGTTGCTGCTGTGGGGTGCCGGTTGGTGGGCGTTGGCGTGGGTCAGCGAGGTGCTGCGTTTTGCTGCGCCGAATCTGCAAGGCCCGTTGTTACTGCTGGTCGCCGCTTTGAGCGTGGCGCTGTGGACGCTGTTGTCGCTGCGCTTGAAATGGCCGGCGCTGGGCCTGCTTTGCACCTTGTTGATTCCGGCTGCGGCGCTGGTGCTGCTCGGGGCCTGGCATTCGCGTTATCACCCGGCGGCCGATTTCGGTTGGCTGGCGTGGGCAGCAGTGTTCCCCGTGCATTTCTTCAGCTTGCGACGTTTGGCGCCGATGTTGCCGGCGCGCGCCTTGAGCGCGGCGCATGTGCTCGGCTGCTGGCTGCTGATTGGCGTGCTGGCGTTGGAGTTGCGCTACGGTCTGCTGCTGTTGTCCGAGCAATACAACGCCTGGCGTTGGCTGGGCTGGGCGATTCTGCCGAGCCTGTATCTGCTGCTGGCGGCGGCACCGCGCAGTTGGCCGTGGCCGGTGGCGGCATTCCCTCGCGAGTACCGTTTGTACGCCGCTGCGCCGTTGGCGGTGTTGATGCTCGCATGGTTCTGGCTGGCGAATGGTGTCAGCGATGGCAACGCCGAGCCGCTGCCATACGTGCCGCTGCTCAATCCATTGGAGCTGGGTTTGTTGTTCGCATTGTTCGGTGTTTACGTCTGGTCGCGCAGCGCGGTTTCGCAGCTGTCGATTCGCCAGGACTACGCCGATTACGCGACGCAACTGGTCGCCGGGGTTTCGCTGTTCGCCTTTTGCACCGCGTTGGTCACCCGCGCGGCGCACCATTGGGCCGGCATCCCGTTCGAGCTGGATACGTTGCTCGCCTCAATGCTGGTGCAGGCCGGGTTGTCGATCGTCTGGACGCTGATGGCGCTGGGGTTGATGATCGGCGGCCATCTGCGCCATCGCCGCGAAGTGTGGCTGATCGGCGCGGC
Source organism: Pseudomonas sp. ok266 (assembly GCF_900110195.1). Classification (NCBI taxonomy): domain Bacteria; kingdom Pseudomonadati; phylum Pseudomonadota; class Gammaproteobacteria; order Pseudomonadales; family Pseudomonadaceae; genus Pseudomonas; species Pseudomonas sp. ok266. The sequence goes on from NZ_FOCU01000002.1 coordinate 105,255, forward strand.
GCTGATTGCGTTGGTGGTGGCCAAACTGATTTTTGTCGAATTGAGCAACCGTGGCGGTCTCGCCCGGATCGTCTCGTTTATCGGTGTCGGCGTGTTGCTGCTGGTGGTCGGCTATTTCGCGCCACTGCCGCCCAAACGCGTCGACGCTGAACCGGCGGCGGACAAACCGGCCCCGGACACCGAAGGAGTTTCATCTTGAGTCGCATGCGAAATCTGGGTTGGTTGGCGTTGGGCGTGGTGATGGCGGCCGACGCTCAGGAAAAACCGGCGGACTTCGCCACGCAGGTGTCGCTGTCAGTCTCTGGCAACGGTCCGTGGTACCGCCTCGAATTGCCGTTGAGCGTGCAATTGCAGGCACGCCAGACCGATCTCAGTGATCTGCGTGTGTTCAACGCTGCCGGCGAAGCGCAGGCCTACGCCTTGGCGCGCGAATCAGCGCAGACCCGCGACGACGGCCGCTTGCATGAGGTGAAATGGTTCCCGCTGTACAACGCCGCCGACGCCAGCGAACGCGCGCCGAATGTGCGTGTGCAATCGACCACCAACGGCACGCTGGTCGAGGTGCAGCCGTCCAGTCAGTTGGAAGCGGGTGAAGAGGTGCTGCGTGGCTGGCTGCTGGATGCCAGCGCGATCAAGGCGCCGTTGCAGCAGTTGATCCTCGACTGGACCAGCGAGCGCGACGGCTTCCAGCGCTTCAGCATTGAAGCCAGCGACGATCTGCAACACTGGCAAGCGTGGGGCGAGGGGCAGGTCGCGCGGCTGACCTTTTCCGATGAGCGCATCGAGCAGCACGAAGTGACGCTGCCGGGGCAGTCGGCGCGTTATGTGCGGTTGTTATGGGAGTCGCCGAACTCGGCGCCGATCCTGACGTCGGCGCAGCTGAAAAGCAGTGATCCGCGCAATGTGCCGCTGCCTTTGGTCTGGTCGCCGGCATTGGCCGGCAGCAGCTCCAAGGCCGGGGAGTACGCCTGGCAGTTGCCGATGGGGCTGAATGTCGAGCGCGTGCAGGTCGAGCTGAAACAGCCGAACAGCCTGGCGCCGGTGACGCTGGCGGGGCGTCGCGAAAGCAGCTTGCCGTGGCAGACGTTGGGCAATGGCTTGCTCTATCGCCTGAGCCAGAATGGTCAGGATGTGGTGCAGAACGAATTGCCGCTCTACGGGCAGACCGTGCAGCAGTTGAAACTGAGCGTGGATGAGCGTGGCGGTGGTTTGGGTGAGCAGGCGCCGAGTCTGAAATATGCGGTGCGGGCGACGCAGGTGGTTTTCCTCGCGCGGGGCGAGGGGCCGTACAGTCTGGCGGTGGGCAATGCGACGGTGAAGACGGCGAACTTGCCGTTGGCGACGCTGATTCCGGATTTCAAACCGGAGAAGCTGGCGGGGTTGGGTAAGGCTGTGGTTCAGGGTGAGGTGGTGGCTACGCAGACTTCTACGGCGACTACGGCGGCGGTGGCTGAGACCAATTGGAAGAAGATCGGCTTGTGGGCTGTGTTGTTGTTGAGTGTGGTGTTTTTGGGGGCAATGGCGTTTAGTTTGTTGCGCAAGCCTCCAACCAATTCCTGAGAATGGCTGGCGCTGCGCGCCATTCGCTAGCAGGCTAGCTCCCACAGTGGATCTGCAGTGGACGCCAATTGTGTGTTCACTCAAATCCCCCTGTGGGAGCGAGCCTGCTCGCGAACGCGGTATCTCAATCAATACATATCCCAAACCGATCGGCCTTCGTCGGATTTCGGACTACGCTAAATCCGCTACCTGAACTCTCCACCGACAATCACGTCTCATACAGGCAAATACACCCCAACGCACGTTACCGGGCGTCTTCGCTCGCTACGTTTTCAGACTCCCTGTAAACTGCGCGGGTTTTTAGCCCCCCATTCCACCGGAGCCGTCCATGTCCCGCGTTACCCTGAGTCGCTATTTGATTGAGCAGACCCGCAGCAATAACACTCCTGCCGATCTGCGTTTCCTGATCGAAGTGGTCGCGCGTGCTTGCAAAGAAATCAGCCACGCCGTGTCCAAAGGCGCCCTGGGTGGTGTTCTGGGCAGCATGGGCACTGAAAACGTCCAAGGCGAAGTGCAGAAGAAGCTCGACGTGATCTCCAACGAGATCCTGCTCGAAGCCAACGAATGGGGCGGTCACCTGGCCGGCATGGCGTCCGAAGAAATGGACAACGCCTACCAGATCCCGGGCAAATACCCGAAAGGCGCATACCTGCTGGTATTCGACCCACTGGACGGCTCGTCGAACATCGACATCAACGCCCCGGTCGGCACCATCTTCTCGGTACTGCGTTGCCCGAACGAATACCTGAGCCAGAACGAGCCGCTGAACGAAAAAGCCTTCCTGCAGCCAGGCACCCAGCAGGTTGCTGCCGGTTACGCGATCTACGGCCCGCAAACCATGCTGGTACTGACCTTGGGCGACGGCGTGAAGGGCTTCACCCTCGATCGTGAAATGGGCAGCTTCGTGCTGACCCACGAAGACATCACCATTCCTGAATCGACCCAGGAATTCGCGATCAACATGTCCAACCAGCGTCACTGGGAAGCCCCGGTACAACGTTACGTTGGCGAGTTGCTGGCCGGCGAAGAAGGTCCGCTGAAAAAGAACTACAACATGCGTTGGGTCGCGGCGATGGTTGCCGACGTACACCGCATCCTGACCCGTGGCGGTCTGTTCATGTACCCGCGCGACAGCCGCGAGCCATCCAAACCAGGCAAACTGCGTCTGATGTACGAAGCCAACCCGATGTCGTTCCTGGTGGAACAAGCGGGCGGCGCGTCCACTGACGGTCACCAGCGCATCCTCGACATTCAGCCGGACGGTCTGCACCAGCGTGTAGCGGTGTTCCTCGGTTCGAAAGAAGAAGTCGCCCGCGCTACGGCCTACCACAAGGAATAAACCATGACCGCGCCCTGGCAGCCGTTGCTCGATTGGTGGTTCGGACATGCCGAATCCCCCGACGAGATAGCGGCTGACAAGGGCAAGTTGTGGTTCGGTAAGCGAGACAGCCAAGACCTCGAAGCGCGTGAGCGTTTCGGGGTCTTTGTCGATCAGGCCCTGGCCGGCGAATTGACCGCGTGGACGCAACGTCCCGAAGGTTGGCTGGCGGTGGTGTTATTGCTCGATCAACTGCCGCGAATGATCTTTCGCGACACCCCAAAAGCGTTTTCCGGCGATCTGCGCGCGCAGAAACTCGTTGCGCAAGGCATTGCGGCGGATTTTGATCGGCAGTTGAAACCGATTCAGCGTGTGTTTATTTATCTTGTGTTTGAGCACTGCGAGAATCTTGCGGTGCAGAACGAGGCGGTTTCCAGGTTTATCGAACTGGTGGCTGAACAGCCGGAAGCGGAGCGGGCGGTGTTTGCGGATAATCTGGATTATGCCGAGCGGCATCGGAAAGTGATTGCGCGGTTTGGCCGGTTTCCGCATCGCAATGCGGTGTTGGGGCGGGAGTCTACGGCGGAGGAGTTGGTGTTTCTTTCCGAGCCGGGTTCACGGTTTTAAGAGCTTTCCCTCACCCTAGCCCTCTCCCGGAGGGAGAGGGGACTGACCGAGTTGTCTGGTCTTGATACATCGACCTGCAATTTCTGAGTCGAACTCAGGTCTGGAAAATCCCCCGATCGGCTCCCTTTCCCCCTCGCCCCCCTTGGGGGAGAGGGCTGGGGTGAGGGGGTAAAGCCCTTGATCTTAAATGCGGAAACTACCCACCAATTGCTTCAGCCGCGCCGCCTGCTGCTCCAGATCCGAGCACGCCCGCAACGTCGCCTGCAAGTTCTCCACACCTTCCTGATTCAGCGTGTTGATCTCGTTGATATCGACATTGATCGACTCGACCACCGCCGTCTGCTCTTCAGTCGCCGTCGCTACCGACTGGTTCATCCCGTCGATCTCACCGATACGCTGAGTCACGCTACCCAATCGCTCACCGGCCTGATTGGCGATGCCAACGCTGCTTTCACTCTCACGCTGGCTCTCGGTCATGATGCTTACCGCCTGACGCGCGCCGACCTGCAGCTCTTCGATCATCTTTTGCACTTGCTGCGCCGAATCCTGGGTGCGGTGGGCGAGGTTGCGCACTTCATCTGCGACCACGGCGAAACCACGCCCAGCTTCACCGGCACGCGCTGCTTCGATCGCGGCGTTGAGCGCGAGCAGATTGGTCTGCTGGGAAATGCTGGTGATCACTTCGAGAATCTGGCCGATGTTCACCGTGTTGCTGTTCAGGGTTTCGATGTTGCCGCAGGAATCGCTGATCTTCGCCGACAGCTGTTGCATGGCCTGGATGGTTTTATCCACAACCTGCTGACCGTCGACCGCGAGGCTGCGGGCATCGCTGGAGTGCTGCGAGGCGAGGGCGGCGTTCTGGGCGATTTCCTGGGCGGCGGCGCCGAGTTGGTTGATCGCGGCGGCGACGCTGTTGGTACGGCTGGACTGCTGATCGGAGTTGTACATCGACGAGTTCGACGCCGCGACTACGCGCAGGGCGACTTCGTTGACCTGGCCGGTGGCCGAAGACACTTCACGGATCGAGGTGTGAATGCGCTCGACGAAACGGTTGAACGAGGTGCCTAGCGCGCCGAACTCGTCGTTGCCGTGGATCACCAGACGTTTAGTCAGGTCGCCTTCACCTTCGGCGATGTCGTGCATCGCGCGGCCCATGGTCAGCAACGGTTGCATCAGCACGCGAATGAGCATGCCGAGCAGGGCGATGATGATCACCACGGCAATAACCATGGCGATCAGCGCCGAGGTGCGGAATTCGCTGAGCATTGCGAACGCGGTGTCTTTATCGAGTACCAGCGCCACGTACCAGTCGGCCGACGGCACGCCGTTGATGTGGGTGAAGGAGATCAGTTGGGTCTTGCCGTCGAACTCGACTTCTTTCAGACCCGGGCTGACTTTCGGCGCACCATTGGGATAGGCCTCGGCAAGGGTCTTGAGTACCAGTTTGCTGTCCGGGTGGATCAGGATCTTGCCGTCGGCACTGACGATGAATGCGTGACCGTGGCCACCGAAGTTCAGCGAGTTGATGATCGCGCTGACGCTGGTCAGGTCGATGTCGGCACCGGCGACGCCGAGCATCTGGCCCTGGCGCTGAACAGGTGTTGCGACAGTGATCACCAGTTTGCCCGAGGACGCGGCGATGTACGGTTCGGTGACAATGGTCTGTTGCGCGCTGTTTGCCGCTTTGTACCAGCCACGGGCGCGTGGATCGTAGTCCGGTGCGCGGTTGCCGGCAGGCACCGAGAACATCACGCCGTCAGCGCCGCCGAAATAGCTGAGCTGAAAATTGCCGGTGTAGGCGGGCAGGTCGATGATGCGTTTCAGGCTGGCGGGAGCGTTACCGTCGACGGCGACTTGCTGCGACAGCGATTGCAGCAATTGAATGCGGCTTTCCAGCCAGGTCTGGATGTTGCTGGTGGTCAGGCTGCCCAGCTCCTGCATCGAGGCTTCGGTGCTGCTGTTCAAGGCTTCGCGCTGTCGATAGTCGTTGAAGAAAATGAAACAGGCGAACGCAATGGCCACCACGAGGGCGGCAGCCAACAAGATCTTGTGGCTGAATTTCATGTTTCTGGTCATCGAATGAACTACCGCGAAGGGGCTGGTCAAGAAAGGGCGGCAATTTGCCACACTCTGGGGCTTTGCGCTGCTTTTATGTCGACCGCGTTGCGCCAAAGATTAGGCGTCTTTGGCGAAATGCGACGAAATGCTCAATAGCGTTAAAAAGTGGCTGATTTATCGGCAAATGCCGGACGAGCGGGCTAATAAATAGCCGTCCAGCCACGGAACCAGATGAGGGTTTTCTCTTCTAAGCTTCTGGTTGGCACCATGCCATCCCCCCTCGTTCCAGGAGTTACACCATGTCGCTGCGATCTCTCGCCCTTCTGTCGTTTTGCGTGCTGTTGGCCGCATGCAGCAAGGTCAATCAGGAAAACTATTCGAAGCTCTCGGCCGGTATGGCCAAGGCCGAAGTCGAGACTCTGCTCGGCAAGCCCACCGATTGCTCGGGCGCGCTCGGCATGTCCAGTTGCACTTGGGGCGACAAGAACAGCTTTATCAGCGTGCAGTACGCCGGTGACAAAGTGCTGATGTTTTCCGGCCAAGGCCTGAAGTAAACCGGGGCTTCGCGCCCACGGAGAAGAAAAATGAAGCGGTTATTGCTGATCCTTTTTGCCGGCCTGGTACTGGCCGGCTGCGCCACTTCCGGCGTCGACCCGTTGGCGCCGAAAACCGTCAACAGCGTCAATCTCAAGCGTTATCAGGGCACCTGGTATGAACTGGCGCGCTTGCCGATGTATTTCCAGCGCAATTGCGCGCAGTCCGAAGCCCATTACACCCTCAAGCCGGACGGCAATGTCGCGGTGCTCAATCGCTGCCTGACACCGGACTGGCAATGGGAAGAAGCCAAGGGCACGGCTTATCCACAGGTGCCGGGCAAGACCGACAAGCTGTGGGTCGAATTCGATACCTGGTTCTCGCGTCTGATTCCGGGTGTGGCGAAAGGTGAATACTGGGTGTTGTACGTCAGCGATGACTACAAGACCGCCATCGTCGGCGACCCGAGTCGCAAGTACATGTGGTTGCTGTCGCGCACACCGACCGTCAACGGGGTGGTCCGTGAAGAGCTGCTGAGCAAGGCGCGTCAGCAGGGTTATGACACCACGCGATTGATCTGGCGAGCGTCGGATCGGCAGATGGCCAAGACCTCAAACTAAAGAACACCACAAAACCAATGTAGGAGTGAGCCTGCTCGCGATAGCGTTGTGTCAGAGCACCAATAAGTGACTGACACACTGCGATCGCGAGCAGGCTCACTCCTACATTTGGTTATGCGTCAGCCGAGGAGGTCGCGCAGGACTTGGGTGAACGCTCGCGCACTGGCTTCTTCCCCGGCATGTCGACCATCGCGCACCACCCACTGACCATTGACCAACACGTCGCGCACCTGCCGATCGCCACCGGCAAACAACCAGCGATTCAAAATCCCGTCGCCATTGGCCGTCGCCAGATACGGGTCATTGCCATCGAGCACGATCCAGTCTGCACGCTTGCCCACTTCCAGCGCCCCGATCGGCTGCCCCAACGCCTGCGCACCGCCATCCAGCGCCGCGTCATACAACGTGCGCCCGACCATCGGCTGATCTGCACCGTACAAACGGTTACGCCGCTGATCGCGCAGACGCTGACCATATTCCAGCCAACGCAATTCCTCCACCACGCTGAGCGACACATGGCTGTCGGAACCGATACCCATGCGCCCACCCTGAGCGAGGAAATCCACCGCCGGGAAGATCCCGTCGCCCAGATTTGCTTCGGTGGTCAGACACAGACCGGCAATGGCGCGACTCTTGGCCATCAGCGTGACTTCTTCAGGGTTGGCATGAGTGGCGTGGACCAGGCACCAGCGCTGATCGACTTCGGCATTTTCATACAGCCATTGCAGCGGACGCCGACCGCTCCAGCTCAGGCAGTCGTCGACTTCCTTCTGCTGTTCGGCGATGTGGATGTGCACCGGGCATTGCTTGTCGCTGGCGGCCAGTACTTCGCTGATCTGCTGCGGCGTTACCGCACGCAACGAGTGGAAGCACAGCCCCAGCGACTGCGCTTTTTGCTGCGCGAGTAACGGCTGTAAGCGCGATTGCAGGTTCAGGTAATTTTCAGTGCTGTTGATGAAGCGGCGTTGGCCGTCATTCGGCGTCTGACCGCCAAAACCAGAGTGGCTGTAGAGCACCGGCAACAGGGTCAGACCGATGCCGCTTTCACTCGCAGCCTGGCTGATGCGCAAGGCCAGTTCAGCCGGCTCGGCGTAAGGCTGACCATTGCTGTCGTGGTGCACGTAGTGAAATTCAGCGACGGAGGTATAACCGGCCTTGAGCATTTCGATGTACAGCTGACGGGCAATCACGCCGAGTTGATCCGGGCTGATTTTTCCGACGAGGCGATACATCAGATCGCGCCACGTCCAGAAACTGTCGTTCGGATTGCCGGCCACTTCAGCCAGACCCGCCATCGCCCGCTGGAAGGCGTGGGAGTGCAGATTCGGCATGCCCGGCAGCAGCGGGCCGCTCAGCCGTTCGGCGCCGTCTGCGGTGGAATCGGCCTGAATCTGGGTCAGCAGGCCATCGGCGCTGACCTCAAGACGTACATTGTTGGCCCATCCGTTAGGCAGCAGCGCGCGTTCGGCAAAGAAGGCGGACATGGTTCGGCACCCCATCGTGTGTTATTTGTATATACATATACAGACGTTTGCCTGCCCGGTAAACTCCGGCAAGCTAGCCACTTTCACCAATGAACAGGGATCAACCGTGCCGACTCCGCCTCCAGTCTCCCCGTTGGCCGCGAACATGGGCGACAGTCCGGCGCCCTTGTACGCCCGCGTCAAACAGATGATCACCCAGCAGATCGACAGCGGAAACTGGCCGCCGCACTACCGCGTGCCGTCCGAAAGCGAGCTGGTCAATCAACTCGGTTTCAGCCGCATGACCATCAACCGCGCCCTGCGCGAGATGACTGCCGATGGTCTGTTGGTGCGCATGCAAGGCGTCGGCACCTTTGTCGCCGAACCGAAGAGCCAGTCTGCGCTGTTCGAAGTGCACAACATCGCCGACGAAATCGCCTCCCGTGGCCATCGCCACACCTGCCAGGTCATCACTCTTGAAGAAGAGGCTGCTGGTTCCGAGCGCGCGCTGGCGCTGGACATGCGTGAAGGGCAGAAGGTGTTCCACTCGCTGATCGTGCATTACGAAAATGATATTCCGGTGCAAATCGAAGACCGTTTCGTCAACGCACTGGTCGCGCCGGAATACCTCAAGCAGGATTTCACTCTGCAGACGCCTTACGCGTATCTCAATCAGGTGGCACCGCTGACTGAGGGCGAGCACGTGGTTGAAGCGATTCTGGCCGAGCCCTCCGAGTGCAAGTTGCTGCAGATTGAAAAAGGCGAGCCGTGTTTGCTGATTCGTCGCCGCACGTGGTCGGGGCGCCAGCCGGTTACCGCTGCTCGACTGATTCACCCAGGTTCCCGTCATCGTCTGGAAGGACGCTTTCATAAATGACTCAAGTGAAGGTTTTACGCGCCGAAGGCTACCCGCGCATGCCGTGGAAAAACGGTGGCGGCAGCACTGAAGAAATCACCCGTGACGCGGGTGCCGGCCTGGACGGTTTTGGCTGGCGCCTGTCGATTGCCGACATTGCTGAGTCGGGCGGTTTTTCGACGTTCGCCGGTTACCAGCGGGTGATTACCGTGTTGCAGGGTGACGGCATGACCTTGTGCGTTGACGGCGACGATACGCGGCCGCTGTTACCGCTCGACCCGTTTGCTTTCAGTGGTGAGAGCCAGGTGTCGTGCACGCTGTTAGGCGGTGCGATTCGCGATTTCAACCTGATCTATGCACCGCAGCGTTACAGCGCGCGGTTGCAGTGGCTGGATGGCGAGCAGCGATTCTTCAGCTCGGCGGGGACGGTATTGGTGTTCAGTGTCAGTGAGCTGTTGCAAGTGCACGTCGGTGACAGTGTTTCGCAGCTCGGTCGCCATGATTGCCTGCAACTGGACGGTAACAATGGTTTGGTTGAAGTGTCCGTTGATGCGGGTTGCTGTGTCATTGAGCTGACTGCGCGCTGATTGAAAAATATTAAAAGATCGCAGCCTTCGGCAGCTCCCACAATGGGATTGATGTACGCCCTGTAGGAGCTGCCGAAGGCTGCGATCTTTTGCTTTTGGGGTGTTCCCAACCCACGCACCAACTTGTTACCGAACGCCCCAGCGTGGCGCAAAACCACGCTCACGTAACAAAGTCCCGTCGCCCTGAATCATCCCCACGAAAAATTTCATCCACGCCCGAACCCTTGATTCAGGCGCCCTCCAGCCGTGCCCAGGATTTTTCTTGAACACCCCTCCAACAAGTTGGCCGCTTGATTGCATATGCTTGTATGTACAAGTAAAGACGTATGCGTATGAGTCGCTCGAGACTCTCCGCAGCGTCCACTGATTCGCTTGTCGCGCAGCGAAGCGCACAGGCTGCTTGCCCACTGCCAGGGTTGGTTTGAATTGATCGCTGAGGAGTCTTTTTCGTGACTGACAATAAGCCTACAAAGTTTCGTAACGTCGAGATCCGCGCTGCCCGCGGTAATAAGCTGACCGCCAAGAGCTGGCTGACTGAAGCGCCGCTGCGCATGCTGATGAACAACCTTGACCCGGAAGTCGCCGAGAACCCGAAAGAGCTGGTGGTTTACGGTGGTATCGGTCGCGCCGCGCGTAACTGGGAGTGCTACGACAAAATCGTCGAGAGCCTGACCAACCTGAATGACGACGAGACCCTGCTGGTGCAATCCGGCAAGCCGGTCGGCGTGTTCAAGACCCACAGCAACGCCCCGCGTGTACTCATCGCCAACTCCAACCTCGTCCCGCACTGGGCGAGCTGGGAACACTTCAATGAGCTCGACGCCAAAGGCCTGGCCATGTACGGCCAGATGACCGCGGGCAGCTGGATCTACATCGGCAGCCAGGGCATCGTTCAAGGCACCTACGAAACCTTCGTCGAAGCGGGTCGCCAGCACTACAACGACAACCTCACCGGCAAGTGGGTGTTGACCGCTGGCCTCGGTGGCATGGGCGGCGCGCAGCCGCTGGCGGCAACCCTGGCCGGCGCTTGCTCGCTGAACATCGAATGCCAACAAGTCAGCATCGATTTCCGCCTGAAAAGCCGTTACGTCGACGAGCAAGCCAAAGACCTCGACGACGCCCTGGCACGCATCGACAAGTACACCAAAGAAGGCAAAGCGATCTCCATCGCGCTGCTGGGTAACGCCGCCGAAATCCTCCCGGAACTGGTCAAGCGCGGCGTACGCCCGGACATGGTCACCGACCAGACCAGCGCCCACGACCCGCTCAACGGTTACCTGCCGGCGGGCTGGACCTGGGACGAATACCGCGCCCGCGCCAAGACCGAACCGGCCGCTGTGATCAAAGCCGCCAAGCAGTCGATGGCGGTGCACGTCAAAGCGATGCTGGAATTCCAGAAACAAGGCATCCCGACCTTCGACTACGGCAACAACATCCGTCAGATGGCGCAGGAAGAAGGCGTCGAAAACGCCTTCGACTTTCCGGGTTTCGTACCGGCCTACATCCGTCCGCTGTTCTGCCGTGGCATCGGCCCGTTCCGTTGGGCGGCGCTGTCGGGCGATCCACAAGACATCTACAAAACCGACGCCAAGGTCAAAGAGCTGATCCCCGACGACGCGCACCTGCACAACTGGCTGGACATGGCCCGCGAGCGCATCAGCTTCCAGGGTCTGCCGGCCCGTATCTGCTGGGTCGGCCTGGGCCTGCGCGCCAAGCTCGGTCTGGCCTTCAACGAGATGGTCCGCAGCGGCGAATTGTCGGCACCGATCGTGATCGGTCGCGATCACCTCGACTCTGGCTCGGTCGCCAGCCCGAACCGTGAAACCGAATCGATGCAGGATGGTTCCGACGCCGTGTCCGACTGGCCACTGCTCAACGCTCTGCTGAATACCGCGAGCGGCGCGACCTGGGTTTCCCTGCACCACGGCGGCGGCGTCGGCATGGGCTTCTCGCAGCACTCGGGCATGGTGATTGTTTGCGATGGTACGGACGAAGCGGCCGAGCGTATTGCGCGCGTACTGCACAACGACCCGGCCACCGGTGTCATGCGTCACGCCGATGCCGGTTACCAGATCGCCATCGACTGCGCCAAGGAACAGGGGCTGAACCTGCCGATGATTACTGGCGGCAAGTAACACGTTTTGGCTTTATGTGGGAGCGAGCTTGCTCGCGAAAGCAATCTGTCAGCCAGCACAGATGTTGACTGTGCTGGCCTATTCGCGAGCAAGCTCGCTCCCACAGAAAAGCAGCACTACCGAAGCTCAGTGAACTATTAAAACAATCCACAGAGGTTGAATCATGGCTGTTAACACCGATCGTGCAGGCAACAAACCGTTGATCGAGAGGCGTTCGATCGACTACATCCCGGAAGCGGAAAGACACGGTCGTCTGTTTAGCCAGTTCACCCTGTGGATGGGGGCGAATCTGCAAATCACCGCGATTGTCACCGGGGCCTTGGCCGTGGTGCTGGGCGGTGATGTGTTCTGGTCGTTGATCGGTCTGTTGATCGGCCAACTGCTCGGCGGCGGGGTGATGGCGTTGCACGCTGCGCAAGGGCCGAAACTGGGTCTGCCACAGATGATTTCCAGCCGCGTGCAGTTTGGCGTTTACGGCGCGGCAATCCCGATCGTGCTGGTGTGCCTGATGTACCTGGGTTTCACCGCGACGGGCACCGTGCTTTCCGGTCAAGCGTTGGGCCAGTTGTTTAACGTCAGTGACAGCGTCGGCATCCTGATTTTTGCCAGCGTCATCGTGCTGGTGACGGTGCTCGGTTATCGGGTGATCCACTGGATCGGCCGTGTTGCCAGCGTGATTGGCGTGATCGCTTTCGTCTTCCTGTTCTGGCGCCTGATGAGCCAGACCGACGTCGGCGCACTTCTGCAAATTCGTCATTTCAGCTGGAGCAGCTTCCTCCTCGCGGTGTCGCTCGCGGCCTCCTGGCAGATCGCTTTCGGCCCCTACGTGGCTGACTATTCCCGTTACCTGCCGAGCAACACCTCGGCGGTAAAAACCTTCTTCGCCGCCGGTGCTGGTTCAGTGGTCGGCGCGCAAGTGGCGATGATCCTCGGCGTGTTCGCTGCGGCTTCGGCCAACGGCCAGTTCGCCGGTCATGAAGTTGCTTACATCGTCGGTCTGGGCGGCACCGGTGCCACCGCCGCGCTGCTGTACTTCAGCATCGCGTTCGGCAAGGTGACCATCTCGACGCTGAACTCCTACGGCAGCTTCATGTGCATCGCGACCATCATCAGTGGTTTCAAAGGCCACCTGACCGTTACGCGCATGCAGCGTCTGGTGTTTGTGCTGGTGATTGTCGGCGCAGCGACCCTGATTGCGCTGCTTGGTCAGCACTCGTTCCTCGGTGCGTTCAAGTCTTTCATCCTGTTCCTGCTCGCGTTCTTCACACCGTGGAGCGCGATCAACCTGGTGGATTACTACTGCATCACCCGCGAGCGCTATGACGTGCCGGCGCTGGCCAATCCGAACGGTCGCTACGGGCGCTGGAACCTGCTCGGCATCAGCGTCTATGTGTTCGGCGTGCTGGTGCAGTTGCCGTTCATCTCTACCAAGTTCTACACCGGCCCGCTGGTGGCGGCCCTCGGTGATGTGGACATTTCCTGGATCATCGGTCTGGTGCTGCCGGCTGCCGTCTACTACGTGTGTGCAAAAAAATGGCACAGCGCGGTACCTGATCAACTGATTCTGCCGGTCGAGCAGAACAGCGTTGTACCACCTGAAAAAAGTGGGGCCGGGCGCGCTGCGGCGCAGGCCTGATTGGACGTGGACAGGGCTGGATGCCTCTTGACTGCCGTAAGCCAATTCATGATTAGGAGCGTCGAAACAATGAAATCGAACAAGACCCTGCTCACCACACTGCTGTCCATGGGCCTGCTGGCCAGTGCCGGTGCGACCCAAGCCGCTGGCTGGTGCGAATCGGGCAAACCGGTGAAGTTCGCCGGCCTGAACTGGGAAAGCGGCATGCTGCTGACCGACGTGCTGCAAGTGGTGCTGGAAAAAGGTTACGACTGCAAGACCGACAGCCTGCCGGGCAACTCCATCACCATGGAGAACGCCTTGAGCAGCAACGATATTCAAGTGTTCGCCGAAGAGTGGGTCGGCCGCAGCGAGGTCTGGAACAAGGCCGAGAAGGCCGGCAAGGTCGTCGGTGTCGGTGCGCCGATCGTCGGCGCCGTGGAAGGTTGGTATGTGCCGCGATACGTGATCGAAGGCGACGCCAAACGCAAGCTGGAAGCCAAAGCCCCAGACCTGAAAAACATCGCCGATCTGGGCAAATACGCCGCCGTGTTCAAGGACGCCGAAGAGCCATCCAAGGGCCGTTTCTATAACTGCCCGGCCGGTTGGACCTGCGAGCTGGACAACAGCGAAATGCTCAAAAGCTACGGTCTGGAAAGCAGCTACACCAACTTCCGTCCGGGCACCGGCCCGGCGCTCGATGCGGCGGTGCTGTCGAGCTACAAGCGCGGCGAGCCGATCCTGTTCTACTACTGGTCGCCAACCCCGCTGATGGGCCAGATCGACGCGGTGAAACTGGAAGAAAAACCCGGCGTCGACAAGACCGTAAGCATCAAGGTCGGTCTGTCGAAAACCTTCCACGACGAGGCCCCGGAACTGGTCGCCGTGCTGGAAAAGGTCAACCTGCCGATCGACCTGCTGAACCAGAACCTGGGCCGCATGGCCAAGGAACGTATCGAGTCGCCAAAACTGGCGAAAATCTTCCTCAAGGAACATCCTGAGGTCTGGCATGCGTGGGTCAGTGCAGACGCAGCCAAGAAAATCGACGCGGCGCTGTAGGTCGATACCTCCCGGTCAACCGTGAGGCTGGCCGGGAGATATGCCGTAATCGCTTGATTGAGATTTCTGATTGAGAGCCGCTTATGTTTCCCGAAAGCTTTACCTTTTCCATCGCCGACTGGGTCAACGGTTGGGTCGATTCGCTGGTCACCAACTACGGTGATGTGTTCCGCCACATTTCCGACACCCTGCTCTGGGCCATCGTCAACCTCGAAGGCCTGCTGCGTGCCGCGCCGTGGTGGTTGATGCTGGCCATCGTCGGTGTGGTTGCCTGGCACGCCACGCGCAAAGTCGTGACCACGGCAGTCATCGTCGGTCTGCTGTTCCTCGTCGGCGCCGTTGGCCTGTGGGACAAGCTTATGCAGACGCTGGCGCTGATGATGGTCGCGACGATCATTTCGGTGCTGATCGGCATCCCGCTGGGGATTCTCTCGGCGCGCAGCAATCGCCTGCGTTCGGTGCTGATGCCGCTGCTCGACATCATGCAGACCATGCCCAGCTTCGTGTATCTGATCCCGGTGCTGATGCTGTTCGGTCTGGGCAAGGTCCCGGCGATTTTCGCCACGGTAATCTACGCCGCGCCGCCGCTGATTCGCCTGACTGATCTGGGTATTCGCCAGGTCGACGGCGAAGTGATGGAAGCGATCAACGCCTTCGGCGCCAACCGCTGGCAGCAACTGTTCGGCGTGCAATTGCCGCTGGCCCTGCCAAGCATCATGGCCGGGATCAACCAGACCACCATGATGGCCCTGTCGATGGTGGTGATCGCCTCGATGATCGGTGCCCGGGGGCTTGGTGAAGATGTGCTGGTGGGAATTCAGACCCTCAATGTCGGGCGTGGCCTCGAAGCCGGTCTGGCGATCGTGATTCTCGCAGTGGTCATCGACCGCATTACTCAGGCGTACGGTCGGCCACGGCATGAGGTGAGCAAATGAGCAACGCAACCGTGAGCAAGATCGAAGTCAAAAACGTCTTCAAGATTTTCGGCAACCGCGCCAAGGACGCACTGGCGATGGTCGGCCAGGGCAAGACCAAGGATCAGGTGCTGAGCGAGACCGGTTGCGTGGTCGGCGTGAACGATCTGTCGCTGAGCATCGGCACCGGCGAGATCTTCGTGATCATGGGCCTGTCCGGCTCGGGCAAGTCGACGCTGGTGCGCCACTTCAACCGGCTGATCGACCCGACCAGCGGCGCGATCCTCGTCGACGGCGTGGACATCCTGCAATACGACATGGACGCCCTGCGCGAATTTCGCCGGCACAAGATCAGCATGGTGTTCCAGAGCTTCGGCCTGCTGCCGCACAAGAGCGTGCTCGACAACGTCGCCTACGGCCTGAAAGTGCGTGGCGAGAGCAAGCAAATGTGCTCGGAACGCGCGCTGCACTGGATCAACACCGTGGGCCTCAAAGGCTACGAAAACAAATATCCGCACCAGCTCTCTGGCGGCATGCGCCAGCGTGTCGGCCTGGCTCGAGCCTTGGCGGCGGACACCGACATCATCCTCATGGATGAGGCGTTCAGTGCGCTGGATCCACTGATCCGCGCGGAGATGCAGGACCAGTTGCTGGAACTGCAAAAGACCCTGCACAAGACCATCGTCTTCATCACTCACGACCTCGACGAAGCGGTGCGTATTGGTAACCGCATTGCGATTCTCAAGGATGGGAAGTTGATTCAGGTTGGTACGCCGAGAGAGATCCTGCATTCGCCGGCTGATGAGTACGTTGACCGGTTTGTGCAGCGGCGGGCGGCGGTGGTTTAACAGACTTGCGGTGAGGCTGCCGGCCCCTTCGCGAGCAAGCTCGCTCCCACAGGAGACTGCATTCCAATGTGGGAGCGAGCTTGCTCGCGAAAGGGCCGGCAGAGCTGCATCAATATTACGGTTGAGGTTTTAGATGTCCCAGGCTGAAAAAATCGTTATCACAGGCAGCCCCTTGCGTTGGCAGGACGTGGTCGCCGTCGCTCGTCACGGCGCTCAACTTGAGCTGTCCAGCGACACCTGGGCGCGCATCGAAAACGCCCAAGGCATCGTCCAGCGCATCGTCGCCAGCGGCGAGCGCGCCTATGGCGTCAACACCGGCCTGGGCGGTTTGTCCAACGTCTCGCTTAAAGACGAACAACTCAGTCAACTCTCGCGCAACACCCTGCTCAGTCACGCTTGCGGCGTCGGCCCGGTGCTCGCCGATGAGCAGACACGCGCGATCATCTGCGCGGCGATCCACAACTACAGCCACGGCAAATCCGGCATTCATCGCCGCGTCGTCGAAGCGCTGCTGGCGCTGCTCAATCACGGCATCACTCCGCAAGTACCGTCGCAAGGTTCGGTGGGTTATCTGACGCACATGGCGCACATCGGCATCGCGTTGCTCGGCGTCGGTCACGTCAGCTATCGCGGCCAGATCACCTCGGCGCAACAGGCATTGGCAGAAGAAGGCTTGAAACCGGTGCAACTGGGTGCAAAGGACGGTTTGTGCCTGGTCAACGGCACGCCGTGCATGACCGGCCTCAGTTGCCTGGCGATTGCCGATGCGACGCGGCTGCTGCAGTGGGCCGACGTCATCGGCGCCATGAGTTTCGAAGCCCAGCGCGGCCAGATCGATGCGTTCGATGCTGAGATCATCGCGCTGAAACCGCATCCGGGCATGCAGCAAGTGGGTATCAATCTGCGTGCGTTGCTTGATGGCAGCGAAGTGATCGCCTCGAGCAAAGGCATTCGCACTCAGGATGCGCTGAGCATTCGTTCGATTCCGCAGGTGCATGGCGCCGCGCGCGATCAATTGGAACATGCGATCAGACAGGTCGAAGCCGAGCTCAACGGCTGCACCGACAACCCGCTGTTGCTCGGCACACCGGACAATTTCCGGGTGATGTCGCAAGCCAACCCGCACGGTCAGTCGGTGGCAATGGCAGCCGATCTGCTGGCGATTGCCATGGCCGAAATCGGCTCGATTGCCGAGCGTCGCCTCGACCGTTTGGTGAACCCGCACGTCAGCGGTCTGCCGGCGTTTCTGGTGGCCAATCCGGGGGTGAACTCGGGGATGATGATCGTGCAATACGTCGCCGCATCGCTGTGTGCGGAAAACCGCCAATTGGCGCAACCGGCGGTACTCGATAACTACATCACTTCGGGCCTGCAGGAAGATCACTTGAGCATGGGCACCAACGCCGCGCTCAAGCTGCATCGCGCGCTGGAAAACTGCACGCAGATTCTCGCCATTGAGTACCTGCTGGCGGCGCAGGCGTTTGAATTCCTCAAGGAACAGCGCTTTGGCGTGGGCACCGATATCGCTTGGCGACTGCTACGCGAAAAAGTCCCGGCCTACGATCAGGATCGTTGGTTGGCGCCGGACATCGCTGCCGCTGCGAGCGTGTTGAAAACCCCGAATCTGCCGCACAACGTTTTACCGAATTTGCACTGACCAATACCCACGCCAGCGTGCCAAGGCGCGACTCCCCAAAAGGCGAGACGCGACGGACAACGGACATCTCCGGAGCGTCTGGCGAGTTAATAACAAACTCTCAAAAGGAGCACAAAATGACTGCGCTGAACCTGATTCCCGGCCAACTGAGCCTGGCCCAATTGCGTGACGTCTACCAGAACCCGGTCAAGCTGACTCTCGATAACAGCGCATCGCAGCAGATCGAAGCCAGCGTTGCCTGCGTCGAGCAGATCCTCGCCGAGAATCGCACCGCCTACGGCATCAACACCGGTTTCGGCCTGCTGGCCTCGACCCGCATTGCCAGCGAAGACCTCGAGAATCTGCAGCGCTCGCTGGTGTTGTCCCACGCTGCGGGTGTCGGTCAGCCGATCAGCGATGAGCTGGTGCGGCTGATCATGGTGCTCAAGGTCAACAGTCTCAGCCGTGGTTTCTCCGGCATTCGCCGAGTGGTGATCGATGCGCTGATCGCGCTGATCAACGCCGAGGTTTATCCGCACATTCCGTTGAAAGGTTCGGTAGGTGCTTCGGGCGATCTGGCGCCGTTGGCGCACATGTCGCTGGTGCTGCTCGGTGAGGGCAAGGCGCGCTATAAGGGCGAGTGGATGGAAGCCACCGAAGCGCTGAAAGTTGCTGGCCTGACCCCGCTGACACTGGCCGCGAAAGAAGGCCTGGCGCTGCTCAACGGCACTCAGGTCTCCACCGCGTTTGCGTTGCGTGGTCTGTTTGAAGGTGAAGATTTGTTCGCTGGTGCACTGGCGCTGGGCGGTCTGACGGTTGAAGCGGTATTGGGTTCGCGTTCGCCGTTCGATGCACGCATTCACGCGGCTCGTGGCCAGAAAGGTCAGATCGACGCTGCTGCCGCTTACCGCGATCTGCTCGGTGAACGCAGTGAAGTCTCCGACTCGCACCAGAACTGCGAAAAGGTTCAGGATCCGTATTCGTTGCGCTGCCAGCCGCAAGTCATGGGCGCTTGCCTGACGCAGTTCCGTCAGGCCGCAGAGGTTTTGGCTGTTGAAGCCAACGCCGTTTCCGACAACCCGTTGGTGTTTGCCGCTGAAGGCGACGTGATTTCCGGGGGCAACTTCCACGCCGAACCGGTGGCCATGGCCGCTGACAACATGGCGCTGGCTATCGCCGAAATCGGCTCGCTGAGCGAGCGTCGTATTTCGCTGATGATGGATAAACACATGTCGCAACTGCCGCCATTCCTCGTCGCCAATGGCGGGGTGAACTCCGGCTTCATGATTGCGCAGGTGACTGCAGCCGCACTGGCCAGTGAGAACAAGGCGCTGTCGCATCCACACTCGGTGGACAGTTTGCCGACCTCGGCTAACCAGGAAGACCATGTATCGATGGCCCCGGCGGCCGGCAAGCGTCTGTGGGAAATGGCTGAAAACACCCGTGGGATTCTCGCGGTGGAATGGCTGGCGGCGGTGCAGGGTCTGGATCTGCGTAACGGTCTGAAGACTTCGGCGAAGCTGGAACAAGCGCGGGCGATTTTGCGCAAGGAAGTGCCGTTTTATGAGAAGGATCGGTTCTTTGCGCCGGACATCAATGCGGCGACTGAACTGCTGGCTTCGCGGTGTTTGACTGGATTGGTTTCGGCGAAGCTTTTGCCTAGTTTGTAAACTTTCAGGGGGAGCTTTGTTGTTAGTGAAATCGATCCCCCTCACCCCAGCCCTCTCCCCCAAGGGGGAGAGGGGGAAGGGAGCCGATCTTCGTGGTTTGCAAAGCCTGAGTTCGGCTCAAGATTTTCAGGTCGATGTACCTCGACAGAACAACACGGTCAGTCCTGCTTCTTCCAGGCGAGAGCAGGGAGCCGATCTTCAAGTTTTTCAGTGCCTGAGTTCGGCACAGGATTTTCAGGTCGATGTAACTCGACAGAACAACCCGGTCAGTCCCCTCTCCCTCCGGGAGAGGGCTAGGGTGAGGGGCTTTTCAGGGCCACCCACCAAACCAGCCCCAACGGAGGCCAACAGTGAAAACCCTCTGGCAACACTGCCACGTCGCAACCATGGCGCAGGGCGTCTACTCGATCATCGAAGATGCGGCCATCGTGACGTCCGGTGCGCACATCGAGTGGATCGGCCCGCGCAATCAATTGCCGTCCGGCGAATACCCGGCGGTCAATGACCTGCAGGGCGCCTGGGTCACCCCCGGTCTGATCGACTGCCACACCCACACGGTGTTCGGTGGCAACCGCAGCGGTGAATTCGAAAAACGTCTGCAAGGGGTCAGCTACGCCGAGATCGCAGCGGCGGGCGGCGGCATCGCCAGCACCGTGCGCGCGACGCGCGAAGCCACTGAGGACGAGCTGTTCGCCAGCGCCGCGAAACGCCTGAACAGCCTGATGCGCGATGGCGTGACCACGGTCGAAATGAAATCCGGCTACGGCCTCGACCTGGCCAACGAGCGCAAGATCCTTCGCGTCATCCGCCGTTTACAGAAAGAGCTGCCGATCAGCGTGCGCAGCACCTGCCTCGCGGCCCACGCGTTGCCGCCGGAATACAAAGATCGCGCCGACGATTACATCGAGCTGATCTGCACAGAAATGCTGCCCGCGCTGGCTGCCGAAGGTCTGGTCGATGCCGTGGATGCTTTCTGTGAATACCTGGCGTTCTCGCCAGAACAGGTTGAGCGCGTCTTCATCGCCGCGCAAAACCTCGGTCTGCCAGTGAAATTGCACGCCGAACAACTGTCGTCGCTGCATGGCTCCAGCCTCGCCGCGCGCTATAAGGCGCTGTCCGCCGATCACCTGGAATTCATGGACGAAGCCGACGCCATCGCCATGGCCGAAGCCGACACCGTCGCGGTGCTGCTGCCGGGCGCATTCTACTTCCTGCGTGAAACCCAATTGCCGCCGATGGACGCCCTGCGCAAGCACAAGGTGAAGATCGCCATTGCCAGCGATCTCAACCCCGGCACCTCGCCGGCGCTGTCGCTGCGCCTGATGCTGAACATGGCCTGCACTTGTTTGCGCATGACCCCGGAAGAAGCCCTGGCCGGCGCGACCATTCACGCCGCACAAGCGCTGGGCATGGCCGACACCCACGGTTCGCTGGAAGTCGGCAAGGTCGCGGATTTCGTTGCCTGGCACATTGATCGTCCGGCGGATCTGGCTTATTGGCTGGGTGGCGATCTGGACAAACGCGTCGTCCGTCACGGCGTCGAATCAAGTCTGTAGGAGAGCGGTTGTGGATAAGGTTCTGAATTTCAAACAAGGTCGCGTGCCGCTGCTGATCAGCATGCCGCATGCCGGCGTGCGCCTGACCCCGGCGGTGGCGGCCGGGCTGATCCCGGACGCGAAAAGCCTGCCGGACACTGACTGGCATATCCCCCAGCTTTACGACTTTGCTGAAGAACTGGGCGCCAGCACCTTGGCCGCCGAGTATTCGCGTTTTGTGATTGACCTGAATCGTCCGTCCGACGACAAACCGCTGTACGCCGGTGCCACCACCGGTCTGTACCCTGCGACGCTGTTCGATGGCATCCCGTTGTTCCGCGAAGGGCACGAGCCGTCGAAAGAAGAGCGCGCAACTTACCTGGAACAGATCTGGACGCCGTACCACCGCACGCTTCAGGAAGAACTGGCGCGATTGAAAGCCGAATTCGGCTACGCGCTGCTGTTCGACGCGCACTCGATCCGCTCGATCATCCCGCACCTGTTCGACGGCAAACTACCGGACTTCAACCTCGGCACCTTCAACGGCGCCAGTTGTGATCCGCAATTGGCCACGCAACTTGAAGCGATCTGCGCGCGTCACGACCAATACAGCCACGTGCTCAACGGACGCTTCAAGGGTGGCCACATCACCCGTCATTACGGCAACCCGGCCGAGAACATCCACGCCGTGCAACTGGAGTTGTGCCAGAGCACCTACATGGAAGAGTTCGAACCGTTCCGCTATCGCGCCGATCTGGCCGAGCCGACGCAGGTGGTGCTCAAGGAGTTGCTGCAGGGCTATCTGGCGTGGGCAAAATCTCACTACGCCGCGTAACCCCTGTGGGAGCGAGCCTGCTCGCGAAGGCGTCCGTTCAGCCAACATCTACGTTGAATGACACACCGCATTCGCGAGCAGGCTCGCTCCCACAGGATGGCCGACAGCCTGCGAAGTTTACGGCTGACAAACGGTGACTGCTCTGGAGCATGCTCATTGACGTAAATCGGGTTTATGATGCCCAACGGCAGAATAATAGAAGTCCCCCCAGGGATGACCTCGACCCCTTACGGAGCGCGCAATGCAGACTTTGTTTCCGCAGATCAAACCTCACGCCCGGCACGATCTGGCTGTCGATGACACCCATACGCTGTACGTCGACGAAAGCGGTTCACCGGAGGGTTTGCCGGTTGTGTTCATCCATGGCGGCCCCGGCGCCGGTTGCGACGCGCAGAGCCGTCGCTATTTCGATCCGAACCTGTATCGCATTGTCACCTTCGACCAGCGCGGTTGCGGACGCTCCACGCCGCACGCCAGCCTGGAAAACAACACCACTTGGGATCTGGTCGCCGACCTTGAGCGCATCCGCAAACACCTGGGCATCGATAAATGGGTGCTGTTTGGCGGTTCGTGGGGTTCGACCCTGGCGCTGGCTTACGCACAA
This sequence comes from Pseudomonas sp. ok266, assembly GCF_900110195.1. NCBI lineage: Bacteria > Pseudomonadati > Pseudomonadota > Gammaproteobacteria > Pseudomonadales > Pseudomonadaceae > Pseudomonas > Pseudomonas sp. ok266. Next base: position 127,729 of record NZ_FOCU01000002.1, read on the forward strand.
ACCCACCCGGAACGTGTGCACGGTCTGATCCTGCGCGGGATCTTTCTCTGCCGCCCACAGGAAATCGAATGGTTCTATCAGGCGGGGGCCAGCCGTCTGTTCCCTGATTACTGGCAGGACTACATCGCGCCAATTCCGCTGGACGAGCGCGATGACCTGCTCAGTGCATTCCACAAGCGCCTGACCGGCAACGACCAGATCGCCCAGATGCACGCGGCCAAAGCCTGGTCGACCTGGGAAGGTCGTACTGCAACCCTGCGGCCGAACCCGTTGGTGGTCGATCGCTTCTCCGAACCGCAGCGTGCGCTGTCGATTGCGCGGATCGAGTGCCATTACTTCACCAACAATGCCTTCCTTGAGCCGAACCAGCTGATCCGCGACATGGGCAAGATCGCCCATTTGCCGGGTGTGATCATTCACGGCCGTTACGACGTGATTTGCCCGCTCGACAACGCCTGGGAATTGCACCAGGCCTGGCCGAACAGCGAACTGCAGGTGATCCGTGATGCCGGCCACGCGGCCTCTGAACCGGGCATCACCGATGCACTGGTACGCGCCGCGGGCAACATGGCTCGACGCCTGCTCGACCTGCCGCCTGAAGAAGCATGAAGGGGCTGTTACAGCGCGTACGCGGTGCGCGGGTTGAAGTCGCCGGTGAGGTGGTTGGCGCGGTAGATCACGGTTTGCTGGTGCTGGTGGCGGTCGAACCCGACGACACGCGTACCAGTGCCGACAAACTTCTGCATAAACTGCTTAACTATCGGGTATTCAGTGACGCGGAGGGCAAGATGAACTTGTCCCTCGCCGATGTCGGCGGTGGGTTGCTGCTGGTCTCGCAGTTCACCCTCGCGGCCGACACCAAAAGCGGGTTGCGCCCGAGCTTTTCGACGGCCGCGCCTCCGGCTTTGGGCGAGGAATTGTTCGACTATCTATTGAGCAGTGCGAAACAGGTGCATGGCACTGTGGCATCAGGTAGATTCGGCGCCGATATGCAGGTGCATTTGGTCAACGATGGCCCGGTTACCTTTTTGTTACAGACCTGAAAGCGCTTGAAACACCTTTTTAGGAAATTTCGACTGTTTTTAGGGTGTTTTCGCGATAAATACTTTGTTACCCCTGATGCGTTGTCATGCGGGCTACTAGATAATCGCGCGCACTGGGATCAGCGTTCGCTGATTCATTTTTGACTTAGGTAGAGACTTGTCTGGATCCGATTGGGGAATCATTTTGCCCCAGCGGAGTCGGAACAATGCTCGCCAACTTGGCAAGGGTGCTCTGGAAGGTCGGCTTTTCACTGCCGAAAGCCTCACAGGCACTTCATCTGGCCGTTGGTTTTTTGATCTGTTTTCGGCGAGGGTTGCTCGTGATTGTTAGTCCCTGTAATGCAGCAAAAATGTCTGCCAAACGCATGCGAAGTGCCCTGGTAGCGGGTTCGGCGCTCCTGTGCCTGCTCAGCGCCGGTCAGCTTTGGGCGTTCAATCTTGACGATGTATCGGCCAAGGCCAAAGAGCTGGCCGGGCAGAAGTTCGAAGCCCCGCGCAGCAACCTGCCGAACGAATTCCGCGACATGAAGTTCGCGGACTATCAGAAAATCCGCTTCCTCACCGAAAAGGCTGAGTGGGCTGATCAGAAGACCCCGTTCAAACTGTCCTTCTATCACCAGGGTATGCACTTCGATACACCGGTGAAAATCAACGAAATCACAGCGAACACCGTCGAAGAGATCAAATACGATCCGACCCGCTTTGATTTCGGCGACCTGAAATTCGATCCGAAAGCCACTGAACAACTGGGTTATGCCGGTTTCCGTGTGCTGTACCCGATCAACAAGGCCGACAAGCAAGACGAAATCATGACCATGCTCGGCGCGAGTTACTTCCGCGTTGTCGGCAAGGGCCACACCTACGGCCTCTCGGCCCGTGGCCTGGCGATTGATACCGCGCTGCCGTCGGGTGAAGAGTTCCCGCGCTTTCGCGAGTTCTGGATTCAACAGCCGAAGCCGGGCGATAAGCACCTGGTGATCTTCGCCCTGCTGGATTCGCCGCGCGCTACCGGTGCCTACCGTCTGATCCTGCGTCCGGGCAGCGACACCATTGTCGACGTCAAGGCGCAGATGTTCCTGCGTGACAAGGTCGGCAAACTGGGTATCGCACCGCTGACCAGCATGTTCCTTTTCGGTGCCAACCAGCCGTCGAAAGTCCTCAACTACCGTCGTGAACTGCACGACTCCAGCGGTCTGTCGATCCATGCCGGCAACGGCGAGTGGATCTGGCGTCCGTTGAACAACCCTAAACACCTGGCCGTGAGCAACTTCAGCGTCGAGAACCCGCGTGGTTTCGGTCTGCTGCAGCGTGGCCGCGACTTCAGTCACTACGAAGACCTCGACGATCGCTACGACAAGCGCCCAAGCGCCTGGATCGAGCCGAAGGGCGAGTGGGGCAAAGGCACCGTTGATCTGGTAGAAATTCCGACCGCCGACGAAACCAACGACAACATCGTTGCGTTCTGGAGCCCGGAAAAAATGCCGGAGCCGGGTCAGCCGCTGGACTTCGCCTACCGCATGCACTGGACCATGGACGAAGCGGCGATTCATGCGCCGGACAGCGCCTGGGTTTCGCAGACTCTGCGTTCGACCGGTGACGTCAAGCAATCGAACCTGATCCGTCAGCCGGATGGCAGCGTTGCCTACCTGGTCGACTTCGAAGGTCCGTCGCTGGCTGCACTGACTCCGGATGCTGACGTACGCAGTCAGGTCAGCGTCGGCGACAACGCCGAGCTGGTCGAGAACAGCGTGCGCTACAACCCGGAAACCAAGGGCTGGCGTTTGACCTTGCGCATGAAGATCAAGGACGCGAGCAAGTCGACCGAGATGCGTGCCGCCCTGGTTCAGCCAGTCGTGACTGCTGATCTGGCGAAATCGGTGCCGGCGTCCAACTCGTCCGTCGCCAAGGCCGACAAGGTTGCCGCCAAGCAACAAGAGAAACTCGACAAGGAAGCCAAGGCCGCCGAGGCCAAACAGGCCGACGCCAAGCCAGCTGCAGATGCCAAGGACAAGGCTAATAAAGACGCCAAGCAGCCAGCCGCTGCGGACGCGGCCCCAGCCACACCGGAATCGGCACCGACTGAAGAAGTCCTGACCGAGACCTGGAGCTATCAGTTGCCTGCCGATGAGTAACTCTCAAGTACAGCCAGAGACTCTGTCCGAGTATCTGGCGCATCTGCCGATGACCGACGAGCAGCGCGCGGAACTCGCGGGCTGCCAGTCGTTCAGCGAGCTGCATGAACGCCTGTCGTCTTCAACGTTCGACGCACCTGCCGAGGCCGCCCAGGCTTCGGTGGGCAAGCGCCTGATCCTCAGCACCGCCGAAGAGCTTGAAGACGCGGAGATGCTGGTGCTCGACGCCAGCGGTCGCGTCAGCATGAAGGCAACGCCGCCGATCCGTCGGACCAAGGTCGTGCCGGAGCCGTGGCGCACCAATATTCTGGTGCGTGGCTGGCGCCGTATGACCGGTCGCACCAATCCGCCGCAGCCGCCAAAGGACGAAAACGTCCTGCCGGCCGCGCGCTGGCGCACCGTCGGTTCGATCCGTCGCTACATTCTGTTGCTGCTGATGCTTGGCCAGACCATCGTCGCCGGCTGGTACATGAAAGGCATCATGCCGTACCAGGGCTGGTCGTTCGTCGACCTCGAAGAAGTCCTGCACCAGCCGCTGCTGCAAACCGCTACGCAAGTGCTGCCGTATGCGCTGCAAACCAGCATCCTGATTCTGTTCGGGATTCTGTTCTGCTGGGTATCGGCGGGTTTCTGGACCGCGTTGATGGGCTTCCTCGAGTTGCTCACCGGTCACGATAAATATCGTATCTCCGGCAAAAGCGCCGGTAACGAGCCGATTGCCAAAGACGCGCGTACCGCGCTGGTCATGCCGATCTGTAACGAAGACGTGCCGCGTGTGTTCGCCGGTTTGCGGGCGACGTTCGAGTCGGTCGCTGCCACCGGTGATCTGGACCGCTTCGACTTCTTCGTTCTCAGCGACAGTAACGACACCGACATCTGTGTCGCCGAGCAACAGGCCTGGCTGGATGTCTGCCGCGAAGCCAAAGGCTTCGGCAAGATCTTCTATCGCCGTCGTCGCCGTCGTGTGAAACGCAAGAGCGGCAACCTTGACGACTTCTGCCGTCGCTGGGGCGGTGACTATAAGTACATGGTCGTGCTCGACGCTGACTCGGTGATGAGCGGCGAGTGCCTGACCAGTCTGGTGCGCTTGATGGAAGCCACGCCGGACGCCGGGATCATCCAGACCGCGCCGCGTGCGTCGGGCATGGACACCCTGTATGCGCGCATGCAGCAGTTCGCCACCCGCGTTTACGGCCCGCTGTTTACCGCCGGTCTGCACTTCTGGCAGTTGGGTGAATCCCATTACTGGGGTCACAACGCGATCATCCGCATGAAGCCGTTTATCGACCACTGCGCCCTGGCGCCGTTGCCGGGTAAAGGTGCGTTCTCCGGTGCGATCCTGTCTCACGACTTTGTTGAGGCCGCGCTGATGCGCCGTGCCGGTTGGGGCGTGTGGATTGCCTACGACCTGCCGGGCAGCTACGAAGAACTGCCGCCAAACCTGCTCGACGAACTCAAGCGTGACCGTCGCTGGTGCCACGGTAACCTGATGAACTTCCGGCTGTTCCTGGTTAAAGGCATGCACCCGGTGCACCGTGCGGTGTTCCTGACGGGCGTAATGTCGTACCTGTCGGCGCCGTTGTGGTTCTTCTTTCTGGTGTTGTCGACCGCGCTGTTGGCGGTGAACACGCTGATGGAGCCGCAGTACTTCCTCGAACCGCGACAGCTCTATCCGCTGTGGCCACAATGGCACCCGGACAAGGCGATCGCGCTGTTCTCGACGACCATCGTTCTGCTGTTCCTGCCGAAACTGTTGAGCATCATTCTGATCTGGGCCAAGGGCGCGAAAGAGTTCGGCGGCAAGTTCAAGGTGACCTTGTCGATGCTGCTGGAGATGCTGTTCTCCATGCTGCTGGCGCCGGTGCGGATGATTTTCCACACCCGTTTCGTCCTCGCCGCGTTCCTCGGCTGGGCCGCGACCTGGAATTCGCCGCAACGTGACGACGACTCGACGCCTTGGAGCGAAGCGGTCAAACGCCACGGTCCGCAGACCCTGCTGGGTTTCTGCTGGGCGCTGCTGGTGATCTGGCTGAACCCGAGCTTTCTCTGGTGGCTGGTGCCGATCGTCGGTTCGCTGATGCTGTCGATCCCGGTGTCGGTGATCTCCAGCCGTGTCGGTCTGGGCCTGAAGTCTCGTGACGAGAGCCTGTTCCTCATCCCTGAGGAATACAATCCGCCGCAGGCGCTGCTGGCAACCGACCAGTACACCCACGAAAACCGTTACCACGCCCTCAACGACGGCTTCGTCCGCGCGGTGGTCGATCCTCAGCAGAACGCTTTGGCGTGCTCGCTGGCGACTTCCCGTCATGGTCAGGCCGAGCCGATCGAGTGGTTGCGTCAGGAGCGTGTGCGCCACGCGATCAAGGTTGGCCCAGCCGGGCTGAACAACCATGATCGTCTGCAACTGCTGAGCGATCCGGTTGCTTTGGCGCGTTTGCATGAGCAGGTCTGGGCCGAAGGTCATGCCGAGTGGCTGGATGCGTGGCGCGCTTCGGTGAAGGCCGATCCGCATGCGCCGTTGCTGCCGTTGCAACCGGTTAGCCTGCAGGCTCAGCCGGCCTGATGAAAAAACCCCGCTGATTCAGCGGGGTTTTTTTATGGCGCCGAAAAGCCCCTCACCCTAGCCCTCTCCCAGAGGGAGAGGGGGCCGACCGAGGTGTCTGGCGCTATCCGTCGACCTGAAGCATCGAGTCGATTATGGATTCGGCAAATCCGATTCAGGTCGGCGTACCTCTGAAGCATCCCCCGATCGGCCCCCTCTCCCTCGGGGAGAGGGCTGGGGTGAGGGGGGAGCTCTTGATTGTTAAACAAATCGTCCATTAAACCTTGTGCAAAAAAACGAGTGCGTTAGCATCCGTCCCCGAATTGGCGCACCCGGGCTTTTTTGCCCGTCACTGTTGGTTTTCGCGCCGCAAACGCAATGGTTTTGGGGACTTGAAGATGAAGAAGTATCTGTCGATGCTGCTGGTCGGCGTCACGGCACTGGTTGCAGTCAATGCGGCGCAGGCTGGCGCAATCGATGACGCGGTCAAGCGCGGCACGTTGAAAGTCGGCATGGATCCGACCTACATGCCGTTCGAAATGACCAACAAGCGCGGCGAAATCATCGGTTTCGAAGTCGACATCCTCAAAGCCATGTCCAAGGCCATGGGCGTCAAGCTGGAACTGGTTTCCACCGGTTACGACGGCATCATCCCGGCGCTGATGACCGACAAGTTCGACATGATCGGCAGCGGCATGACCCTGACTCAGGAACGCAACCTGCGCCTGAACTTTAGCGAACCGTTCATCGTTGTAGGCCAGACCCTGCTGATCCGCAAGGAGCTGGAAGGCACCATCAAGTCGTACAAAGACCTGAACAGCGCCGACTACCGCATCACCTCCAAGCTCGGCACCACCGGCGAAATGGTCGCCAAGAAGCTCATCTCCAAAGCCAAGTACCACGGCTACGACAACGAGCAGGAAGCCGTGCTCGACGTGGTCAACGGCAAGGCTGACGCCTTCATCTACGACGCGCCGTACAACGTCGTTGCGGTGACCAAGGTCGGCGCCGGCAAACTGGTGTTCCTCGACAAGCCATTCACCTACGAGCCTTTGGCCTTCGGTCTGAAGAAGGGCGATTACGACAGCCTCAACTTCATCAACAACTTCCTGCACCAGATCCACGAAGACGGCACCTACGATCGTATCCATGACAAGTGGTTCAAGAGCACCGAGTGGCTCAAGGACATGGAATAACGCCGGTCTGCCAGACCGCGTCGCCCCATTCGCGAGCAAGCTCGCTCCCACAGAGGAATGCATTCCAATGTGGGAGCGAGCTTGCTCGCGAAGGGGCCCTCCAGAGCAACACAAAATCCGGAACCTGCAATGAAACAGAAAAAAGCCCAATGGCCCTGGCACGTCCTCACCGTGCTGGTGCTGGTCGGCCTGGCCGGCGCGTTGTATTACGCGACGTCGCTGATGTCCTACGAATGGCGCTGGAACCGTGTGCCGCAGTACTTCGCCTATCAGGCCGAGGAAACCCAGCGTGCCACCGACATTTCCACCGTCACCGAACTGGTGCGCAAGGGCAGCAGCGCGCAAGTCACCCTGCGCAACGACGTCGGTGATGAGCAGCACCTGACCGTCGACGAGAACAGCCTGCAATTCGCTCAGGGCGACGATGTCGCCGAAGGCGACGTCGTGGGCGTGACTCGGCATTGGGCGGCAGGCCCGCTGTTGTGGGGGCTGTGGACGACGCTTTGGCTGTCAGTGGTTTCCGGTGTCCTGGGTTTGCTGATCGGTCTGGTCACCGGCCTCTGCCGGCTGTCGAACAACCCGACCCTGCGCGACCTCTCGACGATCTACGTCGAACTGGTGCGCGGTACGCCGTTGCTGGTGCAGATCTTCATTTTCTACTTCTTCATCGGCACGGTGATGAACCTGTCCCGCGAGTTCGCCGGGATCGCCGCGCTGTCGCTGTTCACTGGCGCCTACGTGGCGGAGATCATCCGCTCCGGCGTGCAATCGATTGCCCGTGGCCAGAACGAAGCAGCGCGTTCGCTCGGTCTGAGTGCCGGTCAATCGATGCGTCACGTGGTGTTGCCGCAAGCGCTGAAACGCGTGCTGCCGCCGCTGGCCGGGCAGTTCATCAGTCTGGTCAAGGACACCTCGCTGGTGTCGGTGATTGCCATCACCGAGCTGCTGAAAAGCGGCCGTGAAGTCATCACCACCTCGTTCTCGCCGTTTGAAATCCTGTTCTGCGTCGCCGGTCTGTACCTGTTGATCAACCTGCCGCTGTCGAAAATCGCCAGCCGACTTGAGCGGAGGCTCGCGCAAAGTGATTGAAGTCCGCGATCTGGTAAAAGTCTTCGACACCCGTGGGCAAGTGGTGCGCGCGGTGGATAACGTCAGCACCACGGTCGCCAAAGGCGAAGTGCTGGTGGTGATCGGCCCGTCGGGTTCCGGCAAGTCGACCTTCCTGCGCTGCCTCAATGGCCTGGAAGAATTCGATTCCGGCTCGGTGAGCATCGACGGCCTGCAACTGGCCGACCCGAAAACCGACGTCAACGCCTACCGCCGTGAAGTCGGCATGGTGTTCCAGCATTTCAACCTGTTCCCGCACATGACGGTGCTGGAAAACCTCTGTCTGGCGCAGAAAGTCGTGCGCAAGCGCGGCAAGCAAGAGCGCGAAGCCAAGGCGATGGAGTTGCTGCAAAAGGTCGGGATTGCGCAGAAGGCCAACGAATTTCCGTCACGCCTGTCCGGTGGTCAGCAACAGCGCGTGGCGATTGCCCGGGCGCTGGCGATGGAGCCGAAGGTCATGCTGTTCGATGAGCCGACCTCGGCGCTCGACCCGGAAATGGTCGGCGAGGTGCTGGACGTGATGAAGAACCTGGCCGTGGAAGGCATGACCATGGTCTGCGTGACCCACGAAATGGGCTTTGCCCGGGAAGTGGCGGATCGGGTGTTGTTTTTCGATCACGGCAAGTTGCTGGAAGATGCCGCGCCGGCGGAGTTCTTCGATGCACCGAAGGATCCGCGCGCGCAGGCCTTCTTGCGTCAGGTTCTGTAATTTCAGCGCCTGTCAGTAAGCCTTCGCGAGCAAGCTTGCTCCCACAGTGAATGGGTCGAATACAACCTTTGTGATCGACACAAATCCTGTGGGAGCGAGCTTGCTCGCGAAGGCATCACCTCGATTCTGAATGAATCGAGGTTTTCGGATCACCTCAAACCTTGAACCGCCCCACCAGCATCTGCAGATGCGTCCCCAACCGCGCCAGCTCAACGCTGGACGCCGCCGTCTCTTCACTCGCCGCCGATGTCTGATCCGACACGTCCCGCACATTCAGCACGCTACGGTTGATCTCTTCCGCCACCGCGCTCTGCTGCTCGGCCGCTGCCGCAATCTGCTGGTTCATCGCCTGAATCGCCGACACGGTACGGGTGATGCTTTCCAGCGAACCACCGGCACGGCGGGTCAGCTCAACGCTGCTGTCGGTCAGGGTGCGGCTGTTGTCCATGATCGTTGCCACTTGCTGGGTGCCGTTTTGCAGGCCGACGATAAGTTCTTCGATTTCTTCGGTGGATTTTTGCGTGCGCTGGGCGAGGCTGCGCACCTCGTCGGCAACTACCGCGAAACCACGTCCGGCTTCACCGGCACGCGCGGCTTCGATGGCGGCGTTGAGGGCCAGCAGGTTGGTTTGTTGCGCTACCGACTTGATCACGTCGAGGACGCTGCCGATCTTGTCGCTTTCGCGCTTCAGTTCACCCATGGCTTCGGTCGAGTGACCGACTTCAGCGGCCAGCCGCTCGATCTGCGCGATCGCTTCGCCCACCACTTTGTCGCCTTCGCGAGCCTGTTGGTCGGCTGCCACGGCGGCCTCGGAAGCTTCTTCGGCGTTACGCGCGACTTCCTGCACGGTGGCGGCCATTTCGTTCATGGCCGTGGCGACCTGGTCGGTCTCGATTTTCTGATTGTTGACCCCGGCGCTGGTCTGCTCGGTCACCGCCGAGAGTTCTTCAGCGGCGCTGGCGATCTGGGTGACGCCATCGCTGATCCCGCCGACCAGTTCACGCAGGCCTTGGGTCATGCTCTGCATCGAGCGCTGCAATTGGCCGAGTTCGTCGCGACGCTGGGAAACCAGGTTGTGGGTCAGGTCGCCGGCAGCCACGCGCTCGGCGACTTTCAGGGTCTGGTTCAGCGGGATGATGATCTGCCGGGTGATTGCCCAGGCGGCAAGCAAGCCGAAAGCCACGGCGAGCAAGGTGGCGATGATCAGCATGTTTTTGGCGTGGGCGGCATCGGTGTCACGAACGATGGTCTGCGATTCAGTGAGTTTCTTGCTGACGTCGATAAGGATGTCGCCCTGCGTCGACATGCGCGCGGCGGCCTTGGCATTGTTGACCTGCGAGTCGCGGAACTGCGCAACTGCTGCGCGATAGGCTTTGATCGAGGCGGTAGCCTGTTGCAGGTTGGCGATGTGCTGCTCCGGCAATTTCGCCGGCAGGCTGTCGAGGTTTTTCAGGGCGTTGTCGATGGCGTCGAGCGCTGGTTGCTCGGCTTCGGCCTTGCCGCTGTAGGTGTAGCCGCGCACTTGGTAGCGGGCTTGCTGCAGCAGTTTGCTCAGCTCGATCACGCTGTTGAATTGCGCGACGCTGTCACCCGCCAGCATGGATTTTTCCACTTCGGCGACTTTCGCCACGGCATTGTCGGCACTGGCGCCGAGCTTGCTGCGGGCGTCTTCGCGCTGCACGGTGGCTTGGGTCATGTCGGCAAAAGCGCGTTTGTATTCGGCAACGGCGGCCAGTTGTTGATCGACCATCGCCGCGTCGGACGGCTGTTCAATCAGGCTGCGCGCGGTTTGCAGGCCGCTGTCGAGTTTGCCGAGCAGGTCGTTGACCACGCCCGGACCTTGTTCGCCACGGCGCGCTTCGTAGTCCAGACGCGCGAGGCGCAGGTCCTTGGTCAGTTCGTTGAGACTGGAGATAAAACCGAGCTTGTCACCGCGGCTGATAATACCGCTCATGCCAGTCCAGCCGGTAAAGGTGATCAACAGTGTCAGCAACAGCACCAGGCCGAAACCGATTCCCAGCTTGCGTTTGACGCTGACGTTTCCAAGACTCTCGGCTAACCAACGGTACATGCGACGACTCCCCGACCACTAATTGGACTTATGGAGAGGTTATCGGCCGGGTGATGGCAATCTGTAACACCATTTATCCGATGCGCAGAATCAGAAGAGCCGGGCGAGCAGGGCGGTGACGGCGGTTTCGACGCGCAGGATGCGCTCGCCCAGTTGCACCGGTTGCAGACCGGACTTGGCCAGCAGGTCGATTTCGTAAGGAATCCAGCCACCTTCGGGGCCGATGGCCAACGTCACCGGTTCGCTCAAGGCGCGTGGGCACGGCGGATAGTTGCCGGGGTGGCCGACCAGACCGAGGGTACCGTCGGTGATCGCCGGCAACCGGTCTTCCACGAAAGGCTTGAAGCGCTTTTCGATGATGATTTCCGGCAGCACGGTGTCGCGGGCCTGTTCGAGGCCGAGGATCAGTTGCTCTCGAATCGCTTCAGGTTCCAGAAACGGCGTCTGCCAAAAACTCTTCTCGACCCGATAGCTGTTGACCAGGATCACCTTCGGCACGCCCATGGTCGCCACGGTCTGAAACACCCGACGGAGCATCTTCGGGCGTGGCAGAGCGAGTACCAAGGTCAGCGGCAGCTTGGCTGGTGGTGGCTGATCGAGGCTGACGCGCAGCTCGGCTTCACCTGCTTCGAGGCGCAGCAGCTCAGCCGAACCCATCAGCCCGTTGATACGGCCAACGCGCAGGCTGTCACCGACTTCCGAGCGGTGGACTTCCTGCATGTGGGTCAAGCGGCGATCACGCAGCACCACGCGGTCGGCCGCAATGAAATCGGCCTCTTCGAGCAACAGCAGGTTCATGCCTGGGTCGCTGGCGGCTGGTCGTTGTGGTCGTCGGCCGGGTTCTCTTCCGGACGTTCGCGCTTGCTGATCAAACCACCGAACAGAATGCCGATTTCAAACAACATCCACATCGGCACGGCCAGCAGAGTCTGCGAGAAGATATCCGGCGGCGTCAGGATCATGCCGACCACGAAGCAGCCGATGATCACGTAAGGGCGGATTTTCTTCAGGTATTTGACGTCGACCACGCCGATCCACACCAGCAGCACCACAGCCACCGGGATCTCGAACGCCACGCCGAAGGCGAAGAACAGCGTCATGACGAAATCGAGGTAACTGGCGATGTCGGTCATCATTTCCACGCCGGCCGGGGTGGCGGCAGCGAAGAACTTGAAGATCAGCGGGAACACGAAGTAATAGGCGAACGCCATGCCGGTGTAGAACAGCAGAATGCTGGAGACCAGCAGCGGCACCGCAATGCGCTTCTCGTGTTTGTACAGGCCCGGCGCGATAAAGCCCCAGATCTGATGCAGGATCACCGGGATCGCGAGGAACAGCGAAACCATCATCGTCAGCTTCAGCGGCGTCAGGAACGGCGACGACACGTCGGTGGCGATCATCGTCGCGCCGACCGGCAGGTACTGGCGCAGCGGGGTCGAGACAAAGGTATAGATCTGCTGGGTGAACGCAAACAGCCCGGCGAAGATGATGAAGATCGCCGCCACACAACGCAGCAGGCGGGTGCGCAACTCGGTGAGGTGCGAAACCAGCGGCATGTGCTGGTCGTTTTCGGGGAGATCGCTCATGGGGCTCGCGGCGGCAATGTTGGGTCGTGAGGCGCTGGTGTGATCGGCGCGGCGGTTGGGGACACGTGTTCAACCGAAGTTTCTGCGGCCACCGGTTCTGTCGGCGCTACAACGGCAGTAGGTGCAGGTGCAGGTGCAGGTGTCGGTGCTGGCGCAACGGGTGCAGCTGGCGCATGAATCGTCTGCTGCCCGACATGTTCAACTTCAACCGGCGCCGGCTCTTGCTGGACCGGATTGAAAATCTTCCGCGCTTCCTGCTCCAGCGACAGAATGTGCTCGTTGTGCAGTTGCCGACGGATCTCGTCGGCACCGATTTCACGTTCAACTTCCTGTTTGATCGCGTTGAAGCTGCGCTTCAGCCGTCCGACCCACAGGCCAGCGGTGCGCGCAGCGCCCGGCAGACGCTCGGGGCCCAGCACCAGCAGGGCGACGAGGCCGACGAGCAGCAGTTCAGAGAAGCTGATACCAAACATTAGTCAGTGCTCACACGTCTTTGCGGATCGGCTCTTCGACTTTTTGCGCCTGCACGTCGATGGTGTGCGGCGGGTTGGCCTGAGCGGTGGCCTGCGGCTGCACCGGTGGCACCGGTTGCGCAGGCGTCACGGTTGGATCGGCAGCCGGTTTTTCATCGTCGTTCATGGCTTTGCGGAAGCCCTTGATCGACTCGCCAACGTCGGTGCCGAGGTTTTTCAGTTTCTTGGTGCCGAACACCAGCACCACGACAACCAGAATGACGATCCAGTGTTTCCAGTCAAAAATGCCCATGTTGCTGTTCCTCTCTAAAAATTGTTCAGGCGGACGGACGCGAGGCTTTCTCGACGTGTCCGGACAGGCCGAAGCGGCGATCCAGTTCATCCAGCACGGCCTGCGGATGCTGCCCCAGTTGGGCGAGCATGACCATGCTGTGGAACCACAGGTCAGCGGTCTCGTAGATCACGTCGCTGCAGTCGCCGCTGATGGCGGCATCCTTGGCGGCAATAATGGTTTCGACCGACTCTTCGCCGACTTTCTCCAGAATCTTGTTCAAACCCTTGTGATACAGACTAGCTACATAGGAGCTATCGGCGGCTGCGCCTTTGCGCTCTTCAAGTACCTGAGCGAGGCGGGTCAGGGTGTCACTCATGTTTGTGTCCTGCGGAATAAATGGCGTGCGGGTCTTTCAGAACCGGGTCGACGGTTTTCCAGTCGCCGTTTTCGAAGACACGGTAAAAGCAGCTTTGACGGCCGGTATGGCAAGCGATGTCGCCGATCTGTTCAACCATCAGGATGATCACGTCGGCGTCACAGTCCAGACGCATCTCATGCAAGGTCTGTACATGGCCGGACTCTTCGCCCTTGCGCCACAGCTTGCCACGGGAACGTGACCAGTAGATTGCACGGTTTTCCGCAGCGGTCAGTTCGAGCGCTTCGCGGTTCATCCAGGCCATCATCAGCACGCGTCCGGTCTTGTGATCCTGGGCAATCGCCGGCACCAGGCCATCAGCGTCCCATTTGATCTCGTCCAGCCAGTTTTTCATCTTCGACTCCGACAGCGAACCCCACACTTCAATAGTCGGGTTCAGGCATTGAAACAGTGTGCCAGCCGATCACGAAACTGGCTATCGGCGAACGACCAGATACAAGCCGACTGCCACCATGATCCCAGCCGGCCAATGCCCCAATTCGTGCAGCGGGCCACCGAGGGCGAGGATCACCCCGCCGGCCAGATGCGCGCAACCGAGCAGGCGCAGGAACCAGTCGTCCTTGCGTTTGTGCCACGGTGGCGGCGGGTCGTAGGCGTGCGGCTGCGACATGCGTTCGAGCAGATCACGGGCCATATTCGCCAGGTGCGGCAGTTGTTCGAACTGGCTCTGCACGTTGCCCAGCAAGGCTTTCGGGCTGACGCGCTCGCGCATCCAGCGTTCGAGGAACGGCTGCGCGGTGTTCCACAGATCCAGATCCGGGTACAGCTGACGGCCGAGGCCTTCAATGTTCAGCAGGGTCTTTTGCAGCAGCACCAGTTGCGGCTGCACTTCCATGTTGAAGCGCCGTGCGGTCTGGAACAGGCGCATCAGCACCTGGCCAAATGAAATATCTTTTAACGGTTTTTCGAAGATCGGTTCGCACACAGTGCGGATCGCCGCTTCGAATTCGTTGAGTTTGGTTTCCGCCGGCACCCAGCCCGAATCGATGTGCAGTTGCGCCACACGGCGGTAGTCACGCTTGAAGAAGGCGAACAGGTTGCGCGCCAGATAATCCTGGTCTTCCGGGGTCAGGCTGCCGACGATGCCGCAATCGATCGCGATGTACTGCGGACTCCAAGGATTGACGGTGCTGACGAAGATGTTGCCCGGGTGCATGTCGGCGTGAAAGAAACTGTCGCGGAAAACTTGGGTGAAGAAAATCTCCACACCGCGTTCGGCAAGCATTTTCATGTCGGTGCGCTGGTCGGCGAGGGTCGCCAGATCGGTGACCTGGATGCCGTAGATGCGCTCCATCACCAGCACTTTCGGCCGGCACCAGTCCCAATAGACTTGCGGCACGTAGAGCAGCGGCGAACCTTCGAAGTTACGCTTCAACTGGCTGGCGTTGGCCGCCTCGCGCAGCAGATCGAGTTCGTCGTAGATGGTTTTTTCGTAGTCCTGGACCACGTCGACCGGGTGCAGCAGACGCGCGTCGGCCGAGAGTTTTTCGGCAGCACGGGCGAGGATGAACAGCCACGCCAGATCCTGCGCAATGATCGGCTTCAGGCCCGGGCGGATCACTTTGACCACGACTTCTTCGCCGGTTTTCAACTGCGCGGCATGCACCTGCGCCACCGAGGCCGAGGCCAGCGGTTCGACGTCGAAACGGCTGAACACGTCGCTGATCTTCTTGCCGAGCTGTTCTTCGATCAGCTTGATCGACAGCTGCGAGTCGAACGGCGGCACGCGGTCCTGCAACAGCATCAGCTCATCGGCGATGTCTTCCGGCAGCAGGTCGCGGCGGGTCGAAAGAATCTGCCCGAACTTGATGAAAATCGGCCCGAGATCCTGCAACGCCAAGCGCAGACGCGCGCCCCGGCTCAGGTCCAGCGGCTTGCGCGGGAACCAGCGCCACGGCAGCACGTAGCGCAGCGCCAGGAGAAACCAGGGCAGCGGCAGATCGAACAGCAGGTCATCGAGGCGGTAGCGGATCACGACGCGCTGGATGCGCAACAGACGGCGGACGGCAAGCAGCTTCATGCGTTATCGCTTGGGTCGAGGGATCGGGAAAGGCGCTCGAAACGCGCCTCGAGACGTTCCAGATCAAGTTTGATCCGGTCCAGTTCGCTGAATCGCGCTTCGGCTTCGCGCTGCCCGACGAGGGTGCGCGATTCTTCGGCGAGGTATTCGGCGAGGTTCTGGTTGAGGCTGGCAAATCCTTGTTGATACCAGCGTGCGCGGCTGCGCAGATGGCCACCGACCAGTTGCGTGGCGACCGGGCCGAGCCAGCGCGAGAGTTCGTACTCCCAGTCCAGCTCCAGGTCTTGCAGCACACCGGCCAGCTCCAGCAGCACGCCACTGTCGCCATCGAGTTCGACTTCCGGGGCGTGCAGCACCGCGGTCTTGTCTTTGCTCACGGCCAGTTTGATCAGGCTCGAGGCCGGCGCACGCAGGGTGCAGTCGACGCCGGTTTCCCAGTGCGAGGCCAGCATCAAACCTTCGTCGCTCGGCAGGATGAACAGTTGCAGCGCCGGGCTGCGGCAGTCGACGGCAATCACCTTGCCGGTCAAATGCGCCAGCCGCGGCAGCGCCGTGCTGTCGAGACGCAGCACCCGGTTGAGGCCGAGTTCAACGCTGGCGAGCAGCCCGGTGAGCAACATCAGGGCTTGATGCCACGGTGCAGGGCGACGATGCCTGCGGTCATGTTGTGATAGGTCACGCGGTCGAAACCGGCGTCGACCATCATCGACTTCAGGGTTTCCTGATTCGGATGCATGCGGATCGATTCGGCCAGGTAGCGATAGCTTTCCGAGTCGTTGGTGATCAGCTTGCCCATCAGCGGCATGAAGGCGAACGAATAAGCGTCGTAGGCTTTCGACATCAGCGCGTTGGTCGGTTTGGAGAATTCCAGCACCAGCAGACGACCGCCGGGCTTGAGCACACGCAGCATCGAGCGCAGGGCGTCTTCTTTATGCGTCACGTTGCGCAGGCCGAAGGCGATGGTCACGCAGTCGAAGTGGTTGTCCGGGAACGGCAGTTTTTCCGCGTCCGCCTGAACGAATTCGACGTTGCCGGCGACACCCAGATCGAGCAGGCGGTCACGGCCGACCTTGAGCATCGATTCGTTGATGTCGGCCAATACCACCTGACCGGTCGGGCCGACCAGGTGCGAGAACTTTTTGGTCAGGTCACCGGTACCGCCGGCGATATCCAGCACGCGGTTACCGCTGCGTACGCCCGACAGTTCGATCGCGAAACGCTTCCACAGGCGGTGCATGCCGCCCGACAGAAGGTCGTTCATCAAGTCGTATTTCGCGGCTACCGAGTGGAAAACTTCAGCGACTTTTTCCGCTTTCTGGCTTTCCGGAACGTTTTTGAAGCCGAAGTGAGTGGTGGGTTCGGCATCGCTGCCTTTGCGCTGATCAGTCATATCGCTGTCACCAAAAGAGAATGCGCGACATTCTAATCCCCAAGCCATGCTTTGTCTTGGAATGGCTAAAGGTAAGATGGGCAACCTTCGGGACGATTTGCCGCAGCGGCGGTCAAGATTTACCGACACATCTTTTTAAATCAGGAGTCATGCAATGGCCAAAATCACTGTTGAGCGTGCCCACAACCTGGGTAAGGAAGCCGCCCGCGAGAAGGCCGACAAGCTGGCGCAAAAACTCTCCGATCAATATGGCCTGGAGCCGCAATGGTCCGGCGATACCCTGAACCTCAAGCGCTCGGGCGTGAAAGGCGCGGTGCATGTGGCGGACGATTCGATCAAGGTCGATGTGGAGTTGGGCATCATGATGTCGGCCATGAGCGGCATGATCAAAGCCGAGATCGAGAAGGCCCTCGATAAAGCGTTGGTCTGAAATACGGTCCCCTGTAGGAGTGAGCCTGCTCGCGATAGCGGTCTGTCAGTCACCAGAAATTTGATTGAAAGACCGCTATCGCGAGCAGGCTCACTCCTACATTTTTTTGCGCTGCACCCGAGCTTTTATGTCAGTTGTTAGGGTGCCGTTTCTAATTTATCTCCTTACTTTGTGCCTGAGCCCGACACTTTCGCGGGCAGTTCCTCAAACCTTCTGCGCGTGAGGTGCACCATGGCCAAAGTCATTTTGAAGAAAAAAATCGACGCTTCGACTTCTGCTCTGAGCGACGTCAAATCCTATGCCCGCAAGATCTGGCTGGCAGGCCTGGGTGCCTACGCCAAGGTCGGCCAAGAGGGCAGCGACTACTTTCAAGAGCTGATCAAGGCTGGTCAAACTGTTGAAAAGAAAGGCAAAAAAGCCGTCACCGAAAAACTCGAAGCGGCCAACGCCGAGATCGATGAAGCCAAGAGCGAAGTCAGCTCGTTCAAAGGTCGTGTCGAAGTTCAGCTCGACAAGGTCGAGAAGGCGTTCGACTCCCGTGTAGCAAGCGCCTTGAATCGTATCGGCATTCCGTCTAAACATGACGTTGAGACACTCTCTGCTAAGCTCGATGAGCTGACGGCATTGCTCGAACGCGTCGCGCGTAAATCTTAAGGAGAACGGGATGGCTGGTAAAAAGAACACCGATAAAGAAGGCAGCTCGTGGATCGGGAAAGTCGAAGACTACTCCCGCAAAATCTGGCTGGCTGGTTTAGGCGTGTACTCGAAGATCGACACTGACGGCAGCAAGCTCTTCGATACATTGGTCAAAGACGGCGAGAAAGCCGAGAAGCTCACCAAATCCGCAGTCGGCAAAAAAGTCGACGCTGCCAAGGATTCCGCTTCTTCGGCCAAGTCGCGCATCAGCGGCGTGAAAGATCGCGCACTGGGCAAATGGGACGAGCTGGAAGGGGCTTTCGACAAGCGCCTGAACAGCGCAATTTCGCGCTTGGGTGTACCGAGCCGCAATGAGGTCAAAGCACTGCATAGCAAGGTGGAAACCTTGACCAAGCAGATCGAAAAACTCACCGGTCTGAAAACCCAACCGGTGGCGGCGAAAACCGCTGCGGCAAAACCGGCCGCGAAAACGGCTGCGGCCAAACCAGCAGCCAAGTCGGCTGCCAAGCCACTGGCCAAAGCGGCAGCTAAACCTGCTGCTAAAGCCGCGGCCAAGCCAGCAGCGAAAACCGCCGCCGCCAAGCCCGCAGCCAAAGCCGCAGCCAAACCGGTTGCCGCCAAAGCCGCTGCCAAGCCGGCAGCTAAACCTGCGGCCAAAACTGCAGCGAAACCCGCCGCCAAGCCAGCAGCGAAAACTGCTGCCGCCAAACCGGCTGCCAAGCCTGCAGCGAAACCTGCTGCGAAACCTGCTGCGGCGAAAAAACCGGCAGTGAAAAAACCGGCCGCGCCGAAAGCCGCTGCGCCGAAACCGGCCGCACCTGCTGCAGCCAAACCTGCCGCTCCGGCAGCTCCGGTGAGTGCGTCGAATTCCGCCGCAGCACCGATTCCGGCGGCCACCCCGACTGCTGCATCGACCCCGTCGACGCCAACCAGTCAGTCCTGATTTTTCAGGGCAAAACAAAACGCCCGGCCTGTGAAGGTCGGGCGTTTTTGTTTGTGCATTTCAAGGCCGCCCCTCACCCCAGCCCTCTCCCAGAGGGAGAGGGCGCCGAACGAGGTGTCTTGCGTCGTACGTCGACCTGAACGATCGAGTCGATTATGGATTCAACAAAACCCTTTCAGGTCGGTGTAGCTCATCAGCATCCCCCAATCAGTCCCCTCTCCCTCCGGGCGGTCCGACGTTTCGGGAGGGCTAGGGTGAGGGGCTTTTGATTTCAGTCGTGATCTTCAAGGTATTGCAGAGCCATCCTTTCGGTCGCGACTTTCACCGGCGGCAGCAAATGCGGCGCCACCAGCATCATGATCTGGTACACAACCAACCTGACCTCACCCTCACGATCCAGAATCCGCTGATAATCCAGCGAAAACAGCAACGTCATGGTGATCTGCTCCACCAGTTGCCCCAACGCCTGCGTATCACTGACCAACTGTCCCGAAGCCTTCAACCGCGCGAGCAACGACGCCAGTGTGCGCTTCAGTGCATTGAGCAAATGGCGAATGCCCTTGGCCAGCTTCGGCAAGCGCCCGGCCAGGTTCGACAGGTCCTGGAACAGGAAGCGGTACTGCGCCAGCCGCTCGACGATCAAATGCAAAAACAGCCAGTAATCTTCCGGCGCCAGTTCCACATCCGAGGGCGGATCGAGCAGTGGCGCCAGTTCACTCTGGAAGCGTTCGAACAAGCCGAGAATCAGCGGTTCCTTGCCATGGAAGTGGTAGTAGAGATTGCCCGGGCTGATCCCCATTTCGTTCGCCACCTCCATGGTGGAGACGTTCGGCTCGCCCTTTTCGTTGAACAGTTGCAAAGCACATTCGAGAATCCGGTCGCGGGTTTTCATCCAGTCTTCTTAGAAAAGTTCGGTTAAGCGTCAGCGCACACGCACGTAAGTACCGGGCGCTGCCTCCATCGGTGGATAGTTCGGGTTGCCGAGGGTAAACGTGGTTTCGTGCTGGGCGCCGGAGCGCTGTTGAATCCACTCCAGCCACTGCGGCCACCAACTGCCATCGACGTGTTTACCATCGTAGTACCAGGCACGCGGGTCGCTGCTCATCTTGCCGTTCTCGATATAGGCAGCTTTCGGGTTGCTCGGCGGGTTGAGAATGCTCTGCACGTGGCCGCTGTTGGACAGCACGAAACGCCGTTCGCCACCGAGCAGCAGGGTTGAGCGATACACCGCATCCCACGGCGTGATGTGGTCGTTCATGCCGGCGACGCTGAAGCTGTCCACGGTGACTTTCTGCAGGTCGATCGGCGTGCCGCACACTTCCAGCCCGCCCGGATGGGTCAGTGGGTTGTGCTTGAAGAAGTCCAGCAAGTCGCCGTGAAACGCGGCGGGCAAGCGCGTGTTGTCGTTGTTCCAATAGAGGATGTCGAAGGCCGGCGGCTCTTTGCCCAGCAGGTAATTGTTGACGAAGTAGCTCCAGATCAAATCGTTGGGGCGCATCCAGGCGAAGACCTTGGCCATGTCGCGCCCGTCGAGCACGCCTTTCTGGTACGAGCGGCGTTTGGCGGCTTCGAGAGTTTGTTCATCAGCGAAGAGGGTGGCCGGAGTTTCGATCTGGCTGTCGAGCAGGCTGACCAGGTAGGTCGCACTGGAGACGCGGCGCAGTTGCCGCTTGGCCTGCAAATGCCCTTGCAGGGCGGCGATGGTCAGGCCGCCAGCGCAGGCGCCCATCAAGTTGACCTCGCGGGCACCGGTGATCGCCCGGCAGATGTTCATCGCCTCTTCCACCGCCTCGACATACGTCGACAGGCCCCATTCACGATGGCGTACATCCGGGTTGCGCCAACTGATCATGAAGGTTTGCAGGCCGTTTTTCAGTGCGTACTGGACGAAGCTGTTGTGTGGGCTGAGGTCGAAAATGTAGTACTTGTTGATTTGCGGCGGCACCACCAGCAGCGGCTTGGCGTACTGCTTTTCGCTCATCGGTCGATACTGGATCAGCTCAAGCAAATCGTTGCGAAACACCACCGAGCCGGTGGTGGTGGCCACGGTCTTGCCGACCTCGAAAGCCTGTTTGGTCACCTGACGTGGCAGGCCGTCGTTGTGCAGCAAGTCATCGAACAAATGACTGAGGCCGCGTACCAGACTGTGCCCACCGGAGTTGAACAGCTCCTTGACCGCCAGCGGGTTGAGCAAGGTGTTCGACGGCGCCACAGCGTCGTTGAGCAGGGTGAAGGCGAAATGCGCGCGGGCGCGATCGTCATCGCTCATGTTGCTTTCATCGATCCAGCTTTTGACCTGTTTTTGCCAGGCCAGATAGGCCTGCAGGCTGCGCCGGTAGAACGGATTGAGGCTCCACGCCGGGTCAGCGAAACGGCTGTCGTTCGGATTGGTCGGGTGCAGGGTTTCGCCGAGCAGCACGCGGCCCAATTGACCGCCGAGTTTCAACGCGTGCTTCGCACTGTGGATCGGGTTACGCAGGCCATGGGCTGCCACACTGCGCAAGGTCGAGATCAGGTCCCGGCCACGCAGGCCGGTGATCGCACTTTGTGCGTTGATGAACACGGCGGGGCTGGGCACTACGCCCGTCGCTGGTTTGTCGCGCATGACTCAACACTCCTTCGTCTTCAGGCCAAAAACAAACTCACCGAACCAGAACACCATAGACGCTGTTACGGGTTGCTGCCTGCGCGGCGTCCTGCCGCGCACTCTTTACTAAAGGCCTGCATAAAGCCTGCCGCCGGGGTTAGCCGCCGAGCGGTGTCGGATGCGGGTGCATCACCGCCCGCTGACGTTCCTCCTGGAGGAATTTCATGATGATCGGCGCCACAGCTTCGGCGCGGGTAATCAGGAACAGGTGGCCGTCGTCGATGATGTGCAGTTGCGCGTTGGGAATGCGCCAGGCGAGCATGCGCATGTTGATCAGCGGGATCAGCGGATCGTCGTCGCCGGCCAGCACCAGCGTCGGCTGATGGATCTTGTGCAGCCAGTGAATGCTGGTCCAGCCGAGGCCGGCGAACAGTTGCCAGTAATAACCGAGCTTGCCCGCCGAACGCACTTTCGCCGCGTGGCTGGCCGCCAGCGTCGGGTCGCGACGGAACGAGCCACCATAGATCAGCGGGGCGATACGGATCACGTGGGACGGCTGAATGTAGCGCCGCGGACTGGCCATCATCCACAGCACTTTTGGCTTGCCCGGCACCATTACTGCGCCGGCCGCGGTCGCCGCCAGCACCAACTTCTTGCAGCGCTCGGGGTAGTCGTAGGCGAACTGCTGCGCGAGTGCGCCGCCCCACGACACGCCGATGACGTTGACCTGCCCGTAGTCGAGATAATCGAGCATGCGCGACGTCAGCTTGGCCAGACCGGGAAAACGATATGGCCGGTTCGGCGTCGAGGAGCCGCCGACACCGGGCACGTCAAAGGCGATCACTTCCAGATCCGGGTCCAGCGCCGCGACAAACGGAAATACCAGCTCCAGGTTGGCGCCAATGCCGTTGAAAATCAGCAAGGGCGTCAAGTGAGGCTTGCCGGGGCGCACCGCCGTGCGGAGGGTTTGACCATCCAGATCGACGGTACGGAATATGAACGGTTGCGGCATGCGTCAGGCCCTGTGGATGGAGTCTGTTTCTCAAATTTATAACTGTGGGAGCGAGCTTGCTCGCGAATGCGATCAATCATTCAGCATTGATGGTGACTGACACGACGCTACCGCGAGCAAGCTCGCTCCCACAGGTTTTACCGCTCATGTACATAAGTGCCCGGCGAGGCTTCACCCGCCGGATACGCCTTGTTGCCCAGTTTCAGCGGGGCCTTTTTCAGGTTGCCCGAGCGCTCGGCCTGCCACGCCTGCCAGTACAGCCACCAGGAATCGGTGTGCTTGGTCGAGTTCTCTTGCCACTCATCGGCATTGGCGGCCATCTCCTCGCCGGTCATGTAGCGCGATTTCGGGTTGCCCGGCGGGTTCAGAATGCTCTGGATATGCCCGCTGCTCGACAACACGAACTCGACCTTGCCGCCAAACAGCTGCGCCGACTTGTAGCAGGACTTCCACGGGGTGATGTGGTCGTTGGTGCCGGCCAGCGAGAAGATATCGGCGGTGACCTGCTTGAGGTCGATCGGCGTGCCGCACACTTCCAGTGCATTCGGGCGAATCAGTGGGTTGTTTTTGAACATCTCGATCAGGTCACCGTGGAACGCGGCGGGCAACCGGGTGGTGTCGTTGTTCCAGAACAGGATGTCGAACACCGGCGGCTCGTTGCCGAGCAGGTAGTTGTTGACCCAGTAGTTCCAGATCAGATCATTGGGGCGCATCCAGGCGAAGACCTTGGCCATGTCTTTGCCTTCAAGCACGCCGGCCTGATACGAGTGGCGCTTGGCGGTCTCCAGGGTCTGCTCGTCGACGAACAGGGCGACGTCGCTGTCCAGCGTCGTGTCGAGCACGCTGACCAGCAGCGTCAGGGCATTGACCTTCTTCTCGCCGATCGCCGCGTAGTGGCCGAGCAGGGCGGTGCAGGTGATGCCGCCGGAGCAGGCGCCGAGCATGTTCACGTCTTTGCTGCCGGTGATCGCGGTGACCACATCGACCGCTTCTTTCAGCGCATCGATATATGTCGACAGGCCCCACTCACGCTGGGCCTTGGTCGGGTTGCGCCAGCTGACGATGAACGTCTGCACGTTATTGCGCAGGCAAAAGCGCGCCAGACTCTTGTCCGGGCTCAAATCGAATACGTAGAACTTGTTGATCTGCGGTGGCACCACCAGCAATGGGCGCTCGTGGACTTGCTCGGTGATCGGCTTGTACTGGATCAGTTCCAGCACGTCGTTGCGAAACACCACCGCACCTTCGGTCACGCCGAGGCTTTTGCCGACTTCGAACGCGCCCATGTTGACCTGACTCGGCATGCCGCCGTTGTGCACCAGATCCTTGGCCAGATGCGAGAGGCCGTCGAGCAGGCTTTTGCCGCCGGTTTCGAAGAAACGTTTGACTGCTGCGGGGTTGGCCGCCGTGTTGGTCGGGGCCATGGCCTCAGTCATCAGGTTGATGACGAAGTGGCCGCGGGCGATGTCTTTGGGTGAGAGGCTGCTGTCATCGATCCAGGCATGAAGTTCCTTGCGCCACGCCAGGTAAGTTTGCAGATAACGTTTGTAGAGCGGGTTCTGGCTCCACGCAGGATCAGCGAAGCGACGGTCATCGCCTGCCGGTTGCAGTTCGGATTTGCCGAACAGCACGTTCTTCAGTTCGAGGCCGAAATGGGTGACGTGCCTGACGCTATGGATCGGTTGTTTGATGGCCTGTTTCAGCACCATACGAGCAGAGGCCAGCAGATCCTTTCCGCGTAGCCCAACGACGGGATTAAGCCCCAGGGTGTTTTCCGAGGCTTGGTACTTCAGGTCATCGTTATTCTTGTTACTCATCTACGACGCTCCATTGTCCTGAGACGAGTACCCGGTTTTCTGCTGTGCAGTTCCACAGCCAATGCCAGGTACTACTGCTCGGGTGACCGTTAATTCTGCATAGCTGCTTTACAGTCGTAGAGCACTGCAGGGAACTTGCCAGCTCCATTGGTTACCCGAGTTTAATTTTTTTCGCAAGCAGGCCGATCCTCGGCCACACAGCAGAGCATTCAAACAGATGAATTTAGAAAATGCCCACTAATGAGCGCAAGGCTCGGACTAGAGCATCAGCTTGACGATCGACTCGCTCGGGTCGCGGGTTTTTCCGGCGGCTTTGAGCTCGGCCAGATAATCGGCCCAGAGTGCGTCATAACGTCGCCCCAGCTCGTAGAGATAATCCCAGGTGAACAAGCCACTGTCGTGACCGTCGTCGAAGGTCAGTTTCAGTGCGTAATGACCGGCCGGTTCCAGCTTGCTCAGACCGACGTTGATCTTGCCAAATTGCAGGATCGGTTTGCCGTGGCCCTGGACCTCGGCGGAGGGGGAGTGCACGCGCAGGAATTCGGCGGGCAGGGTGTATTCCTCGCCGGACGCGTAGGTGAGCGTCAGGGTCTTCGAGGCTTTGTGCAGTTTGATGTCGGTGGGGATTTGAGTCATGGGCTGGCGTCCGAAGTGTGGGCGACCCTTGAGCAAATGTGGGAGCGAGCTTGCTCGCGAAAGCGGTGTGTCAGACAACATTGATGTCGACTGACACGGCCTCTTCGCGAGCAAGCTCGCTCCCACAGGGTCCGCTACCGCTGTAAGTATGGCTTACAGGATATAACGGGACAGGTCTTCGTTCTGCGCCAATTCGCCGAGGTGGCTGTTGACGTATTCGGCGTCGATCAGAATCGGCTTCTCATCGTGGGTGCTGGCCAGATCGCCGGCACTGAACGAAACCTCTTCGAGCAGACGCTCAAGCAGCGTGTGCAAGCGACGGGCACCGATGTTCTCGGTTTTCTCGTTGACCTGCCAGGCGATCTCCGCCAGACGCTTGATGCCTTCCGGCTGGAATTGGATGTTCAGGCCTTCGGTTTTCAGCAGCGCGCAATATTGCTCGGTCAGCGAGGCATGCGGTTCGCTGAGGATGCGTTCGAAGTCCGACGGGCTCAGGGCCTTGAGTTCAACGCGGATCGGCAGGCGACCTTGCAACTCAGGCACCAGATCGCTCGGCTTGCTCAGGTGGAACGCACCGGAGGCGATAAACAGGATGTGGTCGGTTTTGACCATGCCCAGTTTGGTGTTGACGGTGCAGCCTTCGATCAACGGCAGCAGGTCGCGCTGTACGCCTTCACGGGACACATCAGCGCCACCGACGTTACCGCGCTTGGCGACTTTGTCGATTTCGTCGATGAACACGATGCCGTGCTGTTCAACGGCTTCCAGCGCCTTAGCCTTCAGCTCTTCTTCGTTAACCAGACGCCCGGCTTCTTCGTCGCGCACCAGCTTCAGCGCTTCTTTGACCTTGAGCTTGCGCGCTTTCTTTTTGCCCTTGCCCATGTTGGCGAACAGCGACTGCAACTGGTTGGTCATCTCTTCCATGCCAGGCGGCGTGGCGATCTCGATGCCGGCCACTTCGGCGACTTCGATTTCGATTTCCTTGTCATCCAGCTGACCTTCGCGCAGGCGCTTGCGGAACAGCTGACGGGTGTTGGAATCGGAGCTCGGCGCTTCTTCATTGCTGAAGCCCATGCGGGCCGGCGGCAGCAGTGCGTCGAGGATACGATCCTCGGCAGCGTCTTCGGCGCGGTGGCGCACGCGGGTCATTTCCTGCTCACGGAGCATCTTGATCGCGGCGTCGGCCAGATCACGGATGATCGATTCGACGTCACGACCGACGTAGCCGACTTCGGTGAACTTGGTCGCTTCGACCTTGATGAACGGTGCGTTGGCCAGTTTCGCCAGACGACGGGCGATCTCGGTTTTACCGACACCGGTCGGACCGATCATCAGGATGTTCTTCGGGGTCACTTCAACGCGCAGCTCTTCAGGCAGCTGCATGCGGCGCCAGCGGTTGCGCAGGGCAATCGCGACGGCGCGCTTGGCATCGTCCTGGCCGATGATATGGCGGTTGAGTTCGTGGACGATTTCGCGGGGAGTCATGGACATAATAATTGACGGTCCTCAAGCAGAAAAAAGCCGTGGCACAGGGCCGCGTCAGGCTTATTCAGCGAGATCCTGCTCCTCAATGGTCTGAGTGTGGTTGGTGAATACACAGATGTCGCCGGCGATACCGAGAGCGGTTTCGACGATTTCACGGGCCGACAGATCGGTCTTTTTCAGCAGGGCGCTGGCCGCGGCTTGCGCGTAGCCGCCGCCGGAACCCATGGCGATCAGGCCATCTTCGGGCTCGACCACATCACCGTTGCCGGTAATGATCAGCGAGGCGTCCTTGTTGGCGACCGCGAGCATGGCTTCGAGGCGGCTCAGGGAGCGGTCGGTGCGCCATTCTTTGGCGAGTTCGACAGCGGCGCGCACCAGGTGGCCCTGATGTTTTTCAAGTTGGCCTTCGAAACGTTCGAAGAGGGTAAAGGCGTCGGCGGTGGCACCGGCAAAACCGGCGATGACCTGGCCGTGGTACAGGCGACGAACTTTTTTCGCGTTGCCTTTCATCACGGTATTGCCGAGAGAAACCTGGCCGTCGCCGCCCATGACGACTTTGCCGTGACGGCGGACTGAAACGATGGTGGTCAAGGGAAGAGTCTCCACACAGCGGGGCGAAAGTGCCTTATGCCCATTCATATGGGGGTGCTGGAGAGGATTTCAACCGGGGAGGATGCGGAGGGACGAACGGCGGGGACTGATCAGGGATATGTGGTGTTGCAAACATTGCCTTCGCGAGCAGGCTCGCTCCCACAGGGACTGCGTTATTCCTGTGGGAGCGAGCTTGCTCGCGAAGAACGATGACGCGGTGGTTTGGCGAATCAGCGGCTCTGGCGTTGTTGTAACAACAGGTTGCTGAAGCCGGCGCCAGCCAGTTGTTTCTGTGCAGTAGTTAGTTGCTCACGGTTGCTGAACGGCCCGACCAATACGCGATACCAGGTTTCATCCTTCACCGTGCCGGACTCAACCGCCACCGCCTGACCGAGCAGAATGATCTGCGCGCGGACCTTGTCGGCATCGGTTTCCTTGCGGAACGATCCGGCCTGCAAGAAGAACTTGGTTACCGGCGCCGCTTTGCTCACTGGTGGCGCTGGCGGTGGGGTGATCCCGGCCAGCGCGGCCTGCGCGCGTGCGGTGTCGATCTTCGCTGCTTCCGCCGGAGTAACTGGCGTGGTCGGGATGGCCGGCACTTGTGGCGTCGGCAACGTCTTCTCCGGCACGGCGTCTGGCGGCACGATCACTTCCGATTCCGGCAGCAGGGTGTAGAAGTCGTACTTCGGCTTCACCGGTTGCGTCGGGCTCGGCGGGGTCTTGTTGGCCTCGGCGATCTTCGATGCTTTCTGCTGTTGTGCCTGTTCGACTTTCTCGCGCTTGACCGTGTCGCTGCCCTTGCCCGGCTCCAGCTTCATCAGAAACACGATGAACGCGCCGACCGTGAGGCCGATGGCCATCCACAGCCAACCCGGAATCGGTTGCTTCGCAGGAGCTTGGTAACGGCTGGCGCCACGCTTGGGTGCAGGTTTTTTCTTGGCAGCCAACTTACATACGCTCCAGAGTTTCCAGACCCAACAGCTCCAGGCCTTGCTTGAGGGTGCGACCGGTCAGCGCGGCCAGACGCAGACGGCTCTGCATCTGGGCCGGGGTTTCGGCGGCGAGGATCGGGCAGTTCTCGTAGAAGCTGGAGAACAGACCGGCAACGTCGTACAGATAAGTGCAGAGAATGTGCGGCGTGCCTTTGTCGGACACGTTGTTCAGCACTTCACCGAACTGCGCCAGTTTCGCCGCCAGCTCAAGTTCGTGCTCGGCTTCGAGAACGATCTGACCGTCGACTTCGCTGAAATCCTTGCCCAGCTTGCGGAACACACCGGCCACGCGGGTGTAAGCGTAAAGCAGGTACGGCGCGGTGTTGCCTTCGAAATTCAGCATCAGGTCGAAGTTGAAGCTGTAGTCGCTGGTGCGGTGCTTCGACAGGTCGGCGTATTTCACCGCGCCGATGCCGACGACTTTGGCGATGTTGCGCAGCTCGTCTTCGGCCAGTTGCGGGTTCTTCTCTTTCACCAGGTTGTAGGCGCGTTCCTGCGCTTCGGTGAGCAGGTCGATCAGCTTCACGGTGCCGCCGTCACGGGTCTTGAACGGACGGCCATCGGCGCCGTTCATGGTGCCGAAGCCCATGTGCTCCATTTCCATCGGATGGGTGACGAAACCGGCCTTGCGCGCCACAGCGAACACTTGCTGGAAGTGCAGGGCCTGACGCTGGTCGACGAAATACAGTGCGCGGTCGGCTTTCAGCTTGCCACTGCGGTAGCGCACGGCGGCGAGGTCAGTGGTGGCGTACAGGTAACCGCCGTCAGCCTTGACGATGATTACCGGCAGCGGATCGCCGTCAGCATTCTTGAATTCGTCGAGGAACACGCACTGGGCGCCGTTGCTCTCGACCAGCATGCCAGCGGCTTTCAAGTCGTTGACCACGTTGATCAGGTCGTCGTTGTAGGCGCTTTCACCCATCACGTCGGCCATGGTCAGCTTGACGTTGAGCAGTTCGTAGATCTTCTGGCAGTGCGACAGCGAGATGTCCTTGAACCGGGTCCACAGCGCCAGGCACTCGGCATCGCCGGCCTGCAACTTGACCACCAGGCCACGGGCGCGGTCGGCGAATTCTGCGGATTCGTCGAAACGCTGCTTGGCGGCGCGGTAGAAGTTTTCCAGGTCCGACAGCTCATCGCTGGTGATCGGGTTTTCCTGCAGATACGCCATCAGCATGCCGAACTGGGTGCCCCAGTCGCCGACGTGGTTCTGACGGATCACTTCGTCGCCGAGGAATTCAAGAACACGGGCTACGCCGTCACCGATGATGGTCGAGCGCAAGTGGCCGACGTGCATCTCTTTGGCCAGATTCGGTGCCGACAGGTCGACCACGGTGCGCTGCGCCGGGCCAGCCTTGCGCACGCCAATGTGAGCATCAGCCAGTGCGGCATCGAGGCGGTTGGCCAAGGCCTGGGTGTTCTGGAAGAAATTGATGAAGCCCGGGCCGGCGATTTCGGCCTTGGTGACGTTCTCGTCGGCAGGCAGTGCGGCAATGATTTTTTCCGCCAGATCGCGCGGCTTCATGCCCGCAGGCTTGGCCAGCATCATGGCGATGTTGCTGGCGAAGTCGCCGTGGGTCTTGTCACGGGCGTTCTCCACCTGGATCGCCGGCGACAGGCCTTCAGGCAACACACCTTCGTTGACGAGTTGGGTGAGGGCTTGTTGGATCAGCTGGCGAATGGTGTCTTTCATGGTCTTCTCTTTCGACCGCAAGCGCGGCGGGCGCATCGATGCGCGGGTGGAAAAACTGGGCATTATCCGTTGCGAAGACGGGCTTGCCAACCTTAGCAGGCAGCTTATAGATATGTGGTGACATTCAGATCAAAAGATCGCCGCCTGCGGCGGCTCCTACAAGGGGATAGGCGTTTTCCTGCAAGAGTTGCCGCAGGCGGCGATCTTTTGATCTTCAATACAAATCGACGGGATCGACATCCAGCGACCAGCGCACCGCGCGCCCGCTTGGCATCTGCTCCAGCACCAGCAACCAACTGGCCAGCAACCGATGCAGCGGCGCCCGTGCTGTCGCCTGCAACAGCAGCTGCGCGCGATAACGCCCGGCGCGGCGTTCCATCGGTGCTGGCACTGGCCCGAGCAATTCGATCCCGCTCAGGTTCTGCTCTGCCAGCAAACGCTCGGCTTCGCTACACGCCTCATCGAGAAAACCTTCCGCTTGCCCGGGCTTGTGCGCTTCAGCACGCAACAGCGCCAGATGCGCAAACGGCGGCAACCCGGCGGCGCGGCGCTCGCTCAAGGCCTGTTCGGCAAAGGCGAAATAGCCCTGTTCGGTGAGTTGCACCAATAAAGGATGGTCAGCGAGGTGTGTCTGGATAATCACCTTGCCCGGTTCCTCCGCTCGCCCGGCACGACCTGCGACCTGCACGATCAACTGCGCCATGCGCTCGCTGGCGCGGAAGTCGCCGGAGAACAGACCGCCGTCAGCATCCAGAATCGACACCAGCGTCACCCTTGGAAAATGGTGACCCTTGGCCAACATCTGCGTGCCGACCAGAATGCACGGCTGGCCCTTCTGAATCGTCGCGAACAGTTGATTCATCGCGTCCTTGCGCGAGGTACTGTCGCGGTCGACGCGCAGTACCGGGTAGTCAGGGAATAGAATCGCCAGCCGTTCCTCGGCGCGCTCAGTACCCGCGCCGACCGGTCGCAGATCGACCTTGTTGCACTTCGGACATTGGCGCGGCGTGCGCTCGACGTAGCCACAGTGGTGGCAGCGCAGTTCGCCGTAACGCTGGTGCACGGTCATCCGCGCATCGCAGCGCGAACACTCGGACATCCAGCCGCAGTCGTGGCAGAGCAACGTCGGTGCGAAACCGCGACGGTTGAGGAACACCAGCACCTGTTGGCCATTGGCGAGGGTCTGGCCGATGGCTTGTTGCATCGGCCCGGAAATACCGCTGTCCAGTGGACGGCTTTTCACATCCAGCCGCAGGAAGCGTGGCTGCTTGGCACCGCCAGCACGTTCATTCAGGCGTAGGAGGCCGTAACGGCCGGTGTAGGCGTTGTGCAGGCTTTCCAGTGATGGCGTCGCGGAACCGAGGACGATCGGGATGTTTTCCTGCCGTGCACGCACCAGCGCCAGATCACGGGCGTGGTAGCGCAAACCTTCCTGCTGTTTATAAGAGCCGTCGTGCTCTTCATCGATGATGATCAGCCCCGGGTTTTTCATCGGCGTGAACAGCGCCGAGCGGGTGCCGATAATAATGTCGGCCTCGCCATCACGTGCGGCGAGCCAGGCTTCGAGGCGCTCGCGATCATTGACCGCCGAGTGCAGCAGGGCGATGCGCGCATTGAAGCGCTGCTCGAAGCGCGCCAGGGTCTGCGGGCCGAGGTTGATCTCCGGGATCAGCACCAGCGCCTGTTTGCCGGCTTCGAGGGTTTCGCGGATCAGTTGCAAATAGACTTCGGTCTTGCCACTGCCGGTGACCCCGGCCAGCAGGAACGCGTGATAACTGTCGAAGCCGGCGCGGATCGCCTCGTAGGCGGCGCGCTGTTCGGCGTTCAGCGGCAATTCCGGCTGCGCCAGCCAATGCTCATGGCGCACGCCGGGTGCATGCCGGCGGATTTCCACTTGCACCAGATTTTTCGCCAGCAGCAGATCAAGGCTGTCCTTGCTCAGCATCAGTTTGCTCAGCAACTGATGGGCGACGCCGTGCGGATGCTGAGCCAGAGTGGCCAATGCCTCACGCTGGCGCGGGGCGCGGGCGATGCGCGGATCATCAAGGCTGGCGCCGGGGACGATCGACCAGAAACGTTCCTGTCGCGCCTCTGCCAGCTCGCCTTGGCGAAGCAGGACTGGCAGCGCCCAGCTCAGGGTGTCGCCGAGGCTGTGCTGATAATACTGCGACGTCCACAGGCACAGCTTGAACAGCGCCGGTGGCAGTGGCGCTGTGGCGTCGAGCAGGGCCAGCGCTGGTTTCAGTTTCTCCACCGGCACTTCGCTGGTGTCCGTGACCTCGACCAGAATCCCGATCATCTCGCGTCGACCGAACGGCACTCGCAGGCGCATGCCCGGCTGCAATTGCTCACGCAGCACGCCGGCCGGCGCTCGATAGTCGAACAGGCGGCGCAAGGGTGAAGGCAGGGCTAGGCGCAGAATGGCGTCGGGCACGCGGGGGGATCTCTATAAACGCAAAATAAGGGACGAGTGCAGATCAATTGTGGGAGCGAGCTTGCTCGCGAAGGCGGTGTATCAGGCGCTTAAGGATTGACTGACACAACGCATTCGCGAGCAGGCTCGCTCCCACTGGGAATCGCGTATTGGGCCGGGAGCCTAGCAGACGGTCGGTCTCGGTGACAGCTTGCGTGTTTGAAAAGGTCTGGTAGAATCCGCGGCCTAATTACGTGCGGTATTCAACAATAGTGTTGGGTGGCGGCACGCTAGCTGAGGAAGACACCATGAAAGCTGATATCCACCCGAATTACCCAGTCATCGCTGTTACCTGCAGCTGTGGCAACAAGTTCGAAACCCGTTCGACTTTCGGCAAAGCTCTGCCAATCGACGTTTGCAACGAATGCCACCCGTTCTACACCGGTAAGCAGAAGACTCTGGACACTGGCGGCCGCGTTCAGCGCTTCGCAGACCGTTTCGGTGCTTTCGGCAAGAAACCTGCTGCTGCAGAGTAAGGTTGAAGGGCCCGGTGGGCTTTTCCTCGTTGCTGAAAAAGGCGTCCCTCGCGGGCGCCTTTTTTGTGTCTGCGATTTGGCTATCCGGCGCGCAGGCCTTCTGTCCGGCGCCTGCGGGACTGGCCAGCGTCACCGTGCAGCGCGTGGTCGATGGCGACACGCTGCGCCTGAGCGACGGTCGCAGCGTACGCATGATCGGCCTCAACACGCCTGAGCTGGGCAGGCAGGGCCGCAGCGACGAACCCTTCGCCGTGGCGGCACGCAAACGCCTGCAAGCGCTGGTCGATGCCAGCGGCGGACGTGTCGGTTTGCGCCCCGGCAAGCAAGCCAAAGACCATTACGGGCGTACGCTCGCGCATATTTACAGCACCAGCGGCGCCAATCTCGAAGCGCAAATGCTCGCCGATGGCCTCGGTTTCCAGGTCGCGGTTGCGCCGAATGTTGATCTTGTTGCCTGTCAGCAAGCCGCCGAACGTAGTGCGCGAAAGGCCGGGCTGGGCCTCTGGCGGCAATCACCTGTACTGAAAGCGGAGCAGATCCAGCGCTCGGGTTTCGCCGTGATCAGTGGGCGTGTGAGCAAGGTTCAGCGCAATCGAGGCGGAATCTGGATCGAGTTGCAGGACTCGCTTGTATTGCGCGTTGCACCCAATCTGGTCGGACAATTTGACAATGCCCGGTTGCAGGCATTGAAAGGCAAGCAGATCGAGGCTCGCGGCTGGATCGTTGATCGTTCCCGGCGCGGTGGATTGCAATCCGGCCAGTCGCGCTGGCTGCTTCCGTTGACGGATCCTTCGATGTTGCAAACGCTGCGCTGAAGAAAAATTGTAGACATTTTTTCTATCGATTGTGAACAGTCCAGCCCTTGTGCGCCGTGGCTCTTGGCCCAAAGTCGTAGGGCAGGGCGCTTGACAGGGGTGACCGCTCAGTCTTGTGGGGACTTTGCGAGGCGCGTATCCTCGCTGACCAGTCTGTCCAACAGTAAAAAGCGGAATGCCAAAATGTCTGATCTGAAAACTGCCGCTCTCGAATATCATGCCAATCCTCGTCCAGGGAAGCTGAGTGTCGAGCTCACCAAGGCCACTGCTACCGCTCGCGACTTGTCGCTGGCCTACAGCCCCGGCGTAGCTGAACCAGTGCGTGAGATCGCTCGCGATCCTGAACTGGCCTACAAATACACCGGCAAGGGCAACCTGGTTGCAGTCATTTCCGATGGCACCGCGATTCTCGGTCTGGGCAACCTCGGCCCATTGGCCTCCAAGCCAGTGATGGAAGGTAAAGGCGTACTGTTCAAGCGCTTCGCCGGCATCGACGTTTTCGACATCGAAGTCGACTCCGAAAGCCCGCAAGCCTTCATCGATACCGTAAAACGCATCTCCATCACTTTCGGCGGTATCAACCTGGAAGACATCAAGGCGCCAGAGTGCTTTGAGATCGAACGTGCTCTGATCGAGCAGTGCGACATTCCGGTCTTCCACGATGACCAGCACGGCACCGCGATCGTGACCGCTGCGGGCATGATCAACGCCCTGGAAATCGCTGGCAAAACCCTGCCAGAAGCGAAAATCGTCTGCCTGGGCGCCGGCGCTGCTGCCATCTCCTGCATGAAATTGCTGGTGAGCATGGGCGCACGTATCGAAAACATCTTCATGGTTGACCGTACCGGTGTGATCCACTCCGGCCGTGACGACCTGAACCAGTACAAAGCGGTATTCGCTCACGCCACCGAGAAGCGCAGCCTGGCTGACGCACTGGCAGGCGCTGACGTGTTCGTCGGTCTGTCCGGCCCGAACCTGCTGAGCGCAGAAGGCCTGCTGTCGATGGCGGCCAACCCGATCGTGTTCGCCTGTTCGAACCCGGATCCGGAAATCTCCCCGGAGCTGGCGCACGCTACCCGTAGCGACGTGATCATGGCCACCGGCCGTTCGGACTACCCGAACCAGGTCAACAACGTGCTGGGCTTCCCGTTCATCTTCCGTGGTGCTCTGGACGTTCGCGCCAAGCGCATCAACGAAGAAATGAAAGTGGCTGCCGCCAACGCCCTGCGTGAACTGGCCAAGCTGCCTGTCCCTCAGGACGTGTGCGATGCCTACGGTGGTGCGCCGCTGGAATTCGGCCGTGAGTACATCATTCCGAAGCCAATGGACAAGCGTCTGATCACCTTGATCTCCGACGCTGTGGCCAAGGCCGCGATCGAGACCGGTGTGGCGACCCTGCCGTATCCGAAGAACTACCCGCTGAAAAGCGTGGATGACGTGTTCAACGGCTAAGCCGTTGTAGCGCTTCAAACGAAAGCCCCGGCTCGTGAGAGTCGGGGCTTTTTATTGCCTGAAGATCAAGAACCCCCTCACCCTAGCCCTCTCCCAGGGGGAGAGGGGACTGATTGGGGGATGTTCGGGAGTTACGCCGACTTGAACGTATTGTTTTGAATCCATAATCGACACAGCTCTCTCAGGTCGATGTAGAGCGCTAGACAACTCGGTCAGTCCCCTCTCCCTTTGGGAGAGGGCTAGGGTGAGGGGCTCTAGATCTTCAGCCATAAAAAAGCCCCGCACATCTCACGAAGGCGGGGCTTTTTGCTGCTTCAGGATCAGAACAGATCGATCGGCGCCTGCTCATCCGCTGGCAGCGGGCTGCCCGGTACGGCGCCATTACCCAGTTCATTCACCGACGGCGGCGTGTCTTCAGACTTGAACAGCTCGAAATACGCGCCTGGCGTGCTCGGCGTCGCCGCTCGGCCACTGACCGGATCCACGCGCAGACTCAGCAAGCCTTCTGGCTCAGGCTGCACGTGCGGCGGCTTGTCCTTCAGCGCAGCCGACATGTAGTTCATCCAGATCGGCAGCGCCACAGTACCGCCGAACTCGCGACGACCGAGGCTTTCCGGCTGGTCGAAACCGGTCCACACGGTGGTCACGTAATCGGCGTTGTAACCAGAGAACCACGCGTCTTTCGATTCGTTGGTGGTACCGGTTTTACCGGCGATATCGCTGCGGCCCATGGCCAACGCGCGACGGCCGGTGCCGAGCTTGATCACGTCCTGCAACATGCTGTTGAGGATGTAGGTGGTGCGGCCATCGACAATTCGCTCGGCCACTGCCGGTGTTTGCGGCACGGCCGCGCTGCCCGGCACTTCGCCCGCAACCAGTGTGGCGTTGACCGTAAACGAATCGGTGTGCGGCGCCGCGATACCGTCCGTCGCCGAACCGCCCTGAGGCACGGTTGGCGGGTTGGCGACGAACAGCGTGTCGCCATTACGGCTTTCGATCTTGTCGATGATGTACGGGGTGATCTTGTAACCGCCGTTGGCGAACGTACTCCAACCGGTCGCAATTTCCATCGGCGTCAGCGTTGCAGTACCCAGCGCCAGCGACAGGTTGGGCGGCAGATCCTGCTTGTTGAAGCCGAAACGGGTGATGTAGTCGATGGTCTTGCCTACGCCCATCGCCTGCAGCAAGCGGATCGACACCAGGTTACGCGACTTGTACAGCGCCTCACGCAGGCGGATCGGGCCGAGGAAGGTGTTGGTGTCGTTCTTCGGGCGCCAGACCTTGTCCAGATATTCGTCGACAAACACGATCGGCGCATCGTTGACCAGCGTGGCAGCGGTGTAGCCGCTATCCAGCGCGGCGCTGTAGACGAACGGCTTGAAGCTCGAGCCCGGCTGACGCTTGGCCTGCATCGCGCGGTTGTAGTTGCTCTGTTCGAAGGCGAAACCGCCGACCAGCGAGCGAATCGCGCCGTTCTGCGGATCCAGCGACACCAGCGCACCTTGCGCCTGCGGGATCTGGCTGAACTTCAGTGAATTGTCTTTCTGACGCTGCACGCGAACCAGATCACCGACCGCCGCGACATCCGACGGCTGGCGCGGATTGGCACCCATGCTGTTGGTGTTGAGGAACGGTCGTGCCCATTTCATGGTGTCCCAGGCGACGTGCTCTTCGCCGGTACGGGTCAGCACTTGCAGGCCGTTCTTGTCGACCTGGGTGACGATGGCCGGCTCCAGGCTACTGATGGTGCGCTGCTTGGTCAGTTCGCTTGCCCAGGCCTCACGGGTCTTGCCCGGCAGACGCGATTCGGGGCCACGGTAGCCGTGACGCTGGTCGTAGGTCATCAAACCTTCGTGCAGCGCGGTGTTGGCCATTTCCTGCAGGTTGCTCGGCACCGTGGTGGTGACGCGGAAACCTTCGGTGTAAGCGTCGCTGCCATAACGGCCGACCATCTCGGCACGGGCCATTTCAGCGATATACGGTGCATTCACTTCCGGGGTCGGCACGTGATAGCTGGCGTTCAGCGGTTCGTTGATCGCAGCGGTGTAGTCCGCTTCGCTGATCTTGCCAAGCTTGTACATGCGCCCGAGGATCCAGTCGCGGCGTTCTTTGCTGCGCGCCGGGTTGGCCAGGGGGTTGAAACGCGACGGGGCTTTCGGCAGGCCGGCGATCATCGCCATCTGCGCCAGGCTGACATCACGGATCGACTTGCCGTAATACACCTGCGCCGCCGCTTCGATGCCATAGGCGCGGTTGCCCAGATAGATCTTGTTCACGTACAGCTCAAGGATTTCATCCTTGGTCAGCTGCCGCTCGATCTGCAGGGCCAGAAGAATTTCGGTGGTTTTGCGCGAGAAGCTGCGTTCGCTGGTCAGGAAGAAGTTCTTCGCTACCTGCATGGTGATGGTGCTGCCGCCGGACTGAATGTGTCCGCTTTTGACCAGTTGGGTCGCGGCGCGCATCAGGCTGCTCGGATCGACGCCATAGTGGTTGGCGAAATTGTCGTCTTCAGCACTTAGTAACGCATTAATGAAATTGGGGGGAATGTCGGCGAAACGGATCGGTGTGCGGCGCATTTCGCCAAATTCGGCGATCAACTTGTTGTCGCTGGAGTAGACCCGCAGCGGAATCTGCAACTGAATGCTTCGCAGAGCCTCCACAGACGGCAAACCCGGACTAAGGTAAAGAAACGCGCCGCTGAGACCTAAAAGCAGTCCGCAGAAAACGGCGACGATGGACCAACCGAAAAATTTCAGCAGACGAATCAAGGCTTTTGGACATCCAGTGCAAAGAATGAATTTGGCGACGGGGCTCCGGCTACACACAGAACCATCCGCGCTTGCAGTAAAAAGCGGAAAAAAACGCTGGGCATTATAAGCACTTTTCTGCTGGGGGCGTCATTTGCGCTTCTGTCAAGACGGGGTGAAGGAACGCAATGCGTATTACAGAGTCCGTAACTCACGGAAAGTCATAGGGAATTGGTAGTGCTGGGACTCTTCAATAAAAAGGCCAATACGTTACTGGGGATCGACATCAGTTCCACGTCAGTGAAGCTGCTGGAACTGAGCCGTCAGGGTGATCGCTACCGGGTCGAGGCGTATGCGGTAGAGCCATTGCCAGTCAACGCCGTGGTCGAAAAGAACATCGCCGAACTTGAAGGCGTCGGTCAGGCCCTGAGCCGTTTACTGGTCAAGGCGCGCACCGGGCTCAAGAGCGTGGCAGTCGCAGTGGCCGGTTCCGCCGTGATCACCAAGATCATCGAGATGGACGCCGGGCTGTCCGACGACGAGCTGGAAAACCAGCTCAAGATCGAGGCCGATCAGTATATTCCCTACCCGCTGGACGAAGTCGCCATCGATTTCGAAGTCCAGGGCGTGTCACCGCGCAACCCTGAGCGGGTCAACGTGTTGCTCGCTGCCTGTCGCAAGGAAAACGTCGAAGTCCGCGAAGCGGCGCTGGCTCTGGCCGGGCTGACCGCGCGGGTAGTCGACGTCGAAGCCTATGCGCTGGAGCGCTCGTTCGGCTTGCTGGCCACGCAACTGGCGGCGTCTCAGGAGCGTCTGACTGTCGCGGTGGTCGACATCGGCGCGACCATGACCACGCTCAGCGTCCTGCACAATGGCAAGATCATCTATACCCGCGAGCAATTGTTCGGCGGCCGGCAACTGACCGAGGAAATCCAGCGCCGCTATGGCCTGACCCTCGAACAAGCGGGGCTGGCGAAAAAACAGGGTGGCCTGCCCGATGATTACATCAGCGAGGTCTTGCAACCGTTTCGCGAGGCGCTGGTGCAGCAAGTGTCGCGCTCGCTGCAGTTCTTCTTCGCCTCCGGGCAATACAACGCGGTCGATCACATTCTGCTGGCCGGCGGCACGGCTTCAGTGCCCGGGCTGGATCGGTTGATCGAGCAGCGCCTGAGCACACCGACACAAGTAGCCAACCCGTTTGCCAACATGGCCTTGAGCAGCAAAGTCAACGCCGGGGCTTTGGCCAGCGACGCGCCGGCGCTGATGATCGCCTGCGGGCTCGCGCTCAGGAGTTTCGACTGATGGCGCGGATCAACCTCCTACCCTGGCGCGAGGAACGTCGCGAAGAGCGGCGCAAGCGCTTTCTGCTGGCCTTGATCGGCGTGTTGGCCGGCTCGATCGGTGCGGTGCTCATCGCCGATCAGATCATCAGTGCGGCGATTGAGCAGCAAGTGGCGCGCAATGATTACATCGGCAAGCAGATTGCTGTGGTCGACGAACGGATCAAACAGATCAGCGATCTCAAGGCGCGTCGTCAGCAACTGGTCGAGCGCATGCGCATCATCCAGGACTTGCAGGGCAACCGGCAGATCAGTGGGCGAATCTTCGATCAACTGGCGCGCACGCTGCCGGACGGTGTGTATTTCACCGACGTGAAGATGGTTGGCAAAACCCTGTCGATCAGCGGTGCAGCCGAATCGAACAACCGGGTCTCCGAGTTGATGCGCAATCTGGATGCTTCCGACTGGTTCGACGCGCCCAGTCTCAACGAGGTGAAGGCGACGACGGCGGGCCAGGTGGATCAGGCCAACACGTTTGAGTTGACCGTACGGCAGACCCAGCCCCGCACCGTGGAGGACGAGCAATGAAGCCGTCCGAATGGCTGGAAAGTCTGCGCGACATCGATTTCAACGACCTCGATACCAGCAACATCGGCTCATGGCCGGCAGCAGTGAAAGCCATCGCCGGGGCGCTGTTGATGGTGTTGGTCCTGGCGCTCGGTTATAACTTTTTCATCAGTGACCTGGAAAACCAACTCGAAACCAAGCGCGAGGAAGAAGCCACGCTCAAGGAGCAGTTCGCCAGCAAGGCACGTCTTTCGGCCAACCTTGAGTTGTACACCCAACAAATGAAGGCGATGGAAAACACCTTTGGCGTGCTGTTGCGCCAATTGCCCAGTGACACCGAAGTGCCGGGCCTGCTCGAAGACATCACCCGCACCGGGCTGGGCAGCGGCCTGGAGTTCGAAGAGATCAAACTTCTGCCGGAGGTCACCCAGCAGTTTTACATCGAGCTGCCGATCCAGATCACCGTCACCGGTGCCTATCACGACCTTGCGACCTTCGTCAGTGGCGTGGCCGGGCTGCCACGCATTGTCACCTTGCACGATTTCGAACTCGCGCCTGCCGATAAAGAGGGCGGGCCGAAGCTGCGCATGAGCATCCTTGCCAAGACCTACCGGTATAACGACAAGGGGCTGCAGAAATGAGCCCGACTCGTTACATCGCGTTGTCGATGACGCTGCTCGCGTTGAGCGGTTGTGGTGGCAGCAATGACTTCAGCGATCTTGATGCCTACCTGAATGAAGTACGCCTGCGCCCGGCAGGCAAGATTGAACCAACCCCGACATTCCGGTCTTACCCAACATTCACTTACAGCGCGGCCAACCTGCGCAGTCCGTTCTCGCGCCAGGTGCGGGTCGATCTGGCCGGGCAGAAACATGGCTCACGCAACGTCAAGCCCGATCCCAATCGGGTCAAGCAGTACCTCGAAGGTTTCAACATCGAGCAGTTCGAGATGGTCGGCACGATCTCCAATGTTTCCGGCTCCTTTGCGCTGTTGCGCGGGGCGGGCGGGGTGCATCGGCTGAAAGTCGGCGATTACCTGGGGCGCAATGACGGCCGCATCGTCGCTATCAGCGCCACCCAGGTCGATGTCGTCGAAATCGTCCCCGACGGCGAAGGCGCCTGGCTGGAGCGTCCGCGCACCATTCCTTTGAAAGAGCACTCATAGTGGAAGTCGAACAATGAACAGGATTTTCTCCACCCTCGGTTTTTCGCTATGGATAGCGCTGATGTCGCCGATGGTACTCGCGGTCAATCTGAAGATGCTGGACGTGGCGGCGTTGCCGGGTGATCGCGTCGAGCTGAAGTTGTCGTTCGACGGCCCGCCGCCACAACCCAAGGGCTACACCACCGAATCGCCGGCGCGGATTGCCCTGGACCTGCCCGGTGTCGCCAGTCAGTTGGCCAGCAAGAACCTCGATCTGGGCAGTGGCAATGCGCGCACCGCCACTGTGGTTGAGGCCAAGGAGCGCACGCGGCTGATTGTCAGCCTGACGCAACTGGCGCCTTACACCACGCGGGTTGAGGGCAATAACCTGTTCGTGGTGGTCGGTCAGGGCGCACCGGCCACCGCGCTGCGTCCTGCTGCCGCTGCACCTCGTGCTACCGCTAAAGCTGCTGCGCCCGCCAAGGCATTTGTGCCGAAAAGCCGGGCGATTCGCGGTGTGGACTTCCAGCGTGGTACGGCGGGGGAAGGCAATGTGGTCATCGACCTGTCCGACCCGACCATCGCCCCGGATATCCAGGAGCATGACGGCAAGATCATCCTCACCTTCGCGCGCACGCAGTTGCCGGACAAGTTGCGGGTACGCCTCGACGTCAAGGATTTCGCCACCCCGGTGCAGTTCGTCAATGCCGGAGTAACCGCTGATCGCACAGTCATTACCGTTGAACCCAGTGGCACCTACGAGTACTCCACCTTCCAGACCGACAACAAACTGACCGTCAGCATCCGCCCGATGACCGTCGATGACCTGCAAAAACGCAACGCTGACCGTCAGGCGTACGTCGGCGAAAAGCTCTCGCTGAACTTCCAGGACATTGATGTGCGCTCGGTGCTGCAACTGATCGCCGACTTCACCAACCTCAATCTGGTTGCCAGCGACACGGTGCAGGGTGGCATCACCTTGCGCCTGCAAAATGTGCCGTGGGATCAGGCCCTGGATCTGGTGTTGAAAACCAAGGGCCTGGATAAGCGCAAGATCGGCAATGTGCTGCTGGTGGCGCCGGCCGATGAAATCGCTGCCCGCGAGCGTCAGGAACTGGAGTCGCAGAAGCAGATCGCCGAACTGGCGCCGTTGCGCCGCGAGCTGCTACAGGTGAACTACGCCAAAGCCGCGGACATCGCCAAGCTGTTCCAGTCGGTGACCAGTGCCGAGGCGAAAATCGACGAGCGCGGTTCGATTACCGTCGACGAGCGCACCAACAACATCATTGCCTACCAGACTCAGGATCGCCTCGACGAACTGCGGCGGATCGTGGCGCAACTGGATATTCCGGTGCGTCAGGTGATGATCGAAGCGCGGATTGTCGAGGCCAACGTTGATTACGACAAAAGTCTGGGCGTGCGCTGGGGCGGTTCGATCCAGAACAAGGGCAACTGGAACACCTCGGGCGTGAGCAACGGCACATCGTCGACCATCGGTACGCCGGGCAGCACCAGCACCAACTCGCCGTTCGTCGACATGGGCACGGTGGGCAATACCTCAGGGATCGGCATCGCCTTCATCACCGACAACGTGCTCCTCGATCTCGAGCTGACCGCGATGGAGAAGACCGGCAACGGCGAAATCGTCTCGCAGCCGAAGGTGGTCACCTCCGACAAGGAAACCGCAAAAATCCTCAAAGGCACCGAGATTCCGTATCAGGAAGCCAGTTCCAGCGGCGCGACGTCGGTGTCGTTCAAGGAGGCCTCGCTGTCGCTGGAAGTCACCCCGCAGATCACCCCGGACAACCGCATCATCATGGAGGTCAAGGTCACCAAGGACGAACCGGATTACCTGAACAAAGTGCAGGATGTGCCGCCGATCAAGAAAAACGAGGTCAACGCCAAGGTGCTGGTCAATGACGGCGAAACCATCGTGATTGGCGGTGTTTTCTCAAATACTCAAAGCAAGGTCGTAGATAAGGTGCCATTTCTTGGCGATGTGCCGTATCTTGGCCGCCTTTTCCGGCGTGATGTGGTATCGGAGAAAAAATCCGAGCTGCTGGTATTTCTCACACCACGTATCATGAATAACCAGGCGATTGCTGTGAGTCGTTGATTCTGTGCGAAATTTGATTCTTGTAGGACCGATGGGTGCTGGCAAAAGCACCATCGGCCGGTTACTGGCCAAAGAGCTGCGCCTGCCGTTCAAAGATTCCGACAAGGAAATTGAATTGCGCACGGGCGCCAATATCCCGTGGATCTTCGACAAGGAAGGCGAACCCGGCTTTCGTGACCGTGAGCAGGCGATGATCGCCGAGCTTTGCGCGTTCGATGGCGTGGTGTTGGCGACCGGCGGTGGCGCAGTCATGCGCGATGCCAATCGCAAGGCCCTGCATGAGGGTGGGCGAGTGGTGTATCTGCACGCCTCTGTGGAGCAGCAGGTCGGCCGCACGTCGCGCGATCGCAACCGGCCGTTGCTGCGTACTGCCAATCCGGAAAAAACCCTGCGTGACCTGCTGGCGATCCGCGATCCGCTTTATCGGGAAATTGCCGATCTGGTGGTGGAAACCGACGAGCGGCCGCCACGTATGGTGGTGCTCGACATTCTCGATCGTCTGGCGCAGCTTCCTCCCCGTTAAAGCAGCGCTCGAAATGCGCTATCCTCGGCGTCCTGTCACAGTCCGCCGAGGTTGTGGCGGATGGCGTGCAAGCGGCGTCATACCCGCTATAGGCCGCAGATAACCAATAATTCAGGGCAGGACGCCTGCTTCCATCTTCACTGTGGGGACACATGCAGACACTCAAGGTCGATCTAGGCGAGCGCAGCTACCCGATTCATATTGGCGAAGGTTTGTTGGATCAGCCCGAGCTGCTGGCTCCGCATATCCATGGGCGGCAGGTGGCAATCATCTCCAACGAGACCGTTGCGCCGCTCTATCTTGAACGTCTGACCCGCAGCCTGGCGCAGTTCTCGGTGATCTCCGTGGTGTTGCCGGACGGCGAAGCCTTCAAGAACTGGGAAACCTTGCAACTGATCTTCGACGGTCTGCTGACTGCCCGTCATGACCGCCGCACCACCGTGATCGCCCTCGGCGGCGGTGTGATCGGCGACATGGCCGGTTTTGCCGCAGCCTGTTACCAGCGCGGCGTCGACTTCATCCAGATTCCGACGACATTGCTGTCCCAGGTCGATTCTTCG
Source organism: Pseudomonas sp. ok266 (assembly GCF_900110195.1). Classification (NCBI taxonomy): domain Bacteria; kingdom Pseudomonadati; phylum Pseudomonadota; class Gammaproteobacteria; order Pseudomonadales; family Pseudomonadaceae; genus Pseudomonas; species Pseudomonas sp. ok266. The sequence continues at coordinate 171,704 of NZ_FOCU01000002.1, forward strand.
GTGGGCGGCAAGACCGGTATCAACCATCCACTAGGCAAGAACATGGTCGGCGCGTTCTACCAGCCGAACGTGGTGCTGATCGATACGGCGTCCCTGAAAACCCTGCCAGAGCGCGAGCTGTCTGCCGGTCTGGCCGAAGTCATCAAGTATGGGCTGATCTGCGACGAGCCATTCCTGACCTGGCTCGAAGAAAACGTCGATGCCCTGCGTGCGCTGGACCAGAAAGCCCTGACTTACGCGATCGAGCGCTCTTGCGCGGCCAAGGCTGCGGTGGTTGGCGCCGATGAGAAAGAAACCGGCGTACGTGCCACGCTCAACCTCGGCCACACTTTCGGCCACGCCATCGAGACCCACATGGGCTATGGTGTCTGGTTGCACGGGGAAGCGGTCGCGGCTGGCACCGTGATGGCGCTGGAGATGTCCGCGCGTCTGGGCTGGATCAGTGACGAGGAGCGTGATCGCGGTATTCGTCTGTTCCAGCGCGCCGGCTTGCCAGTGGTGCCGCCGACTGAAATGACCGAAGCCGATTTTCTTCAACACATGGCAATCGACAAAAAAGTGATCGACGGTCGTCTGCGCCTGGTGCTGCTGCGCCGGATGGGCGAAGCGGTAGTGACCGACGATTATCCGAAAGAGGTTCTACAGGCCACGCTGGGAGCGGATTACCGCGCCCTGGCTCAGCTTAAAGGTTGAAAAGATTCCAATGACTAGTTTGCATGCCGACGAGGCGTTCCTCGGCCATTTCCAGTTAAGTCACGACCCGTTCGCGCCACGCGTGCCGGGCTTCAAGTTCTTCCCGGCTCAGCGCAAACCGGTGCTGGGTCAACTGCATCATCTGGCGCGTTACAGCCAGTTGCTGCTGGTGGTCACCGGCCCGCAAGGCAGTGGCAAGACCTTGCTGCGTCAGGCGCTGGTCGCCAGCACCAACAAGCAGTCGGTGCAGAGTGTGGTGGTTTCCGCCCGTGGCGCCGGTGATGCTGCCGGTGTGTTGCGCCAGGTGGCGCAGGCGCTGAACGTCGCTCAGGCCGAAGTTGGCGCGATTCTCGATCAAGTGGTGCAACTCGCACTGACCGGCCAGGAAGTCTATCTGTTGGTGGACGACGCTGAGCAACTCGACGAGTCCGCTCTCGAAGCGCTGATGGCGCTGGGTGCCGGCGCACCGGAAGGTCGCCCGCATGTGTTCCTGTTCGGTGAGTCGTCGCTGATCGCTCAGCTTGAGGCGTTGCACCTTGAGGAAGAGCGTTTCCACGTCATCGAGCTGCAGCCGTACACCGAAGAAGAGACCCGCGAATATCTCGACCAACGGCTCGAAGGTGCCGGCCGGGGTGTCGAACTTTTCACCGCGGATCAGATCTCTGATATTCACGAAAGTGCCGAGGGTTGGCCGGGCAACATCAACCAGGTCGCTCGCGATGCTCTGATCGAAGTCATGATTGCCAGCCGCTCTGCGGTCAAGCGTCCAAGTATGGGGTTCAACATGCCGAAGAAACACGTATTGGCGATTTCCGCCGTCGTTGTGGTCGCGGTCGCCGCCGCCTGGTTGATGCCGGGTCGCAATAAGGCGCCAACCACCGGCGCTCCTGCCAATGAACAGGCACAGTTGCCATTGGGGCAGGGTGCCAATGGCGGCGCACCGAACGTCGAGTTCGCCGGCAATACGCAACCGATGCCGTTGCCGCTGGTCGGTAACTCGCAACCGGTCATGCGCGGCCCGTTGGCCGAGGCGGCTGGCGGTATTACCGAAGGCGACGATGGCGTGCCGCTGGAAGGTTCCAGTGCGACTCCGCCGACCGTGACCACTTCCGCGCCACCGGCGGGCGTTCCTGCCGGTCCCGCGCCGACACCGGTTCCGTTGCCGGCCGCCAAACCGACTCCTGCTCCTACTCAGGTTGCCACCGCCAAGCCTGCTCCGGCCGCGCCAGTCGCCAAACCGGCCCCAGCGCCGGCCAAGCCAGTCGCCGCTGCAAAACCGGCCGAGAAGCCGGTGACCGTTGCCAAAGCCGCCGGTGGCAGCTGGTATGCCGGTCAGCCGACCGGCAACTACGTGGTGCAGATCCTCGGCACCAGCTCTGAAGCGGCAGCGCAAAACTTCGTCAAAGAGCAGGGCGGTGAGTACCGTTATTTCAAGAAAGTCCTCAACGGCAAACCGCTTTACGTGATCACCTACGGCAACTTCGCCAATCGTGATGCAGCCGTTTCTGCCATCAAGGCCTTGCCAGCGAAGGTTCAGGCTGGTAAACCTTGGCCTCGCACTGTCGCCAGCGTCCAACAGGAACTGGCAACAACTCGCTGAAGATTCGGCGGCCTTACCCAGGCCGCCTCTCCAAGCACCTCAAAATTTCTACGAGTGCGCGCCGCCTTCTCAGGTCGCGTGCCTTGTGGTGTCTGCGTCACAGTAGTCTTTGAGTCGTTGCGGTCAAAATTAAAAAAGTTTTGACTAGCACAGCAGATCGCTTTAAACCTTTCACAAATGCGACATGAATTTGCGACATTTCGTCGTCAAATTTGTGAGCCTCTGTGTCGCTGTGTACAATGACCACCCTTTTGCCCCCGCGAAGCCGGCGTACGTTCGGCGCAGGATGCAAGTGGTTGAATTGAAAAGAAATTTGCCTCGAAAAGAGGCAGCCTGGTGAGAAAGTGTCTATGAAAGCAGGTCTGTACCAACCAGATGAATTCAAGGATAACTGCGGTTTCGGCCTGATAGCCCATATGCAGGGCGAGCCCAGTCATACCCTTTTGCAAACGGCCATCGAGGCCCTGACCTGCATGACCCACCGCGGTGGGATTAATGCCGACGGCAAGACCGGTGACGGTTGCGGTCTGCTGATTCAAAAACCTGATGCGTTCCTGCGCGCCATTGCCCAGGAAACCTTCAGCGTCGAGCTGCCCAAGCAATACGCGGTGGGCATGGTCTTCTTCAACCAGGATCCGGCCAAAGCCGAAGCCGCTCGCGAGAACATGAACCGCGAGATCCTCGCTGAAGGCCTGCAACTGATCGGCTGGCGCAAAGTGCCGATCGACACCAGCGTCCTCGGCCGCCTGGCCCTTGAGCGTCTGCCGCAAATCGAGCAGGTGTACATCGGCGGCGAAGGCCTGAGTGATCAGGACATGGCCGTGAAGCTGTTCAGTGCGCGTCGTCGTTCGTCGGTGGCCAACGCCGTCGACTCCGACCACTACATCTGCAGCTTTTCGCACAAGACCATCATCTATAAAGGCCTGATGATGCCGGCCGATCTGGCCGCGTTCTATCCAGACCTGAGCGACGAGCGCCTGCAAACCGCGATCTGCGTGTTCCACCAGCGCTTCTCCACCAACACCCTGCCGAAATGGCCGCTGGCCCAGCCATTCCGCTTCCTCGCCCACAACGGCGAGATCAACACCATCACCGGTAACCGTAACTGGGCACAGGCCCGTCGGACCAAGTTCACCAACGATCTGATGGATCTGGAAGAACTCGGCCCGCTGGTCAACCGTGTCGGTTCCGACTCCTCGAGCATGGACAACATGCTCGAGCTGATGGTCACCGGTGGCATCGACCTGTTCCGTGGTGTGCGGATGATCATTCCGCCAGCGTGGCAGAACGTTGAAACCATGGACCCGGATCTGCGTGCGTTCTACGAGTACAACTCGATGCACATGGAACCGTGGGACGGCCCGGCCGGCGTGGTCATGACCGACGGTCGCTACGCGGTGTGCCTGCTCGACCGTAACGGTCTGCGTCCGGCACGCTGGGTCACCACCACCAACGGTTTCATCACCCTCGCCTCGGAAATCGGCGTGTGGGACTACAAACCGGAAGACGTGATTGCCAAAGGCCGTGTCGGCCCAGGTCAGATCTTCGCCGTGGACACCGAAACCGGGCAGATCCTCGACACCGATGCGATCGACAACCGTCTGAAATCCCGTCATCCGTACAAGCAATGGCTGCGCAAGAATGCCCTGCGCATCCAGGCGACCATGGAAGACAACGACCACGGTTCGGCGTTTTACGACGTTGATCAGCTCAAGCAATACATGAAGATGTATCAGGTCACGTTCGAAGAGCGCGATCAGGTTCTGCGTCCGCTCGGCGAGCAAGGCTACGAAGCCGTTGGCTCGATGGGCGATGACACGCCGATGGCCGTGCTCTCGCAGCGTGTGCGCACGCCGTACGACTATTTCCGCCAGCAGTTCGCGCAGGTCACCAACCCGCCGATCGATCCGCTGCGTGAAGCGATCGTGATGTCGCTGGAAATCTGCCTCGGTGCCGAGCGCAACATTTTCCAGGAGTCGCCGGAACACGCTTCGCGCGTGATCCTCAGCTCGCCGGTGATCTCGCCGGCCAAGTGGCGCTCGCTGATGAACCTCGACCGCCCGGGTTTCGAGCGGCAGATCATCGACCTCAACTACGACGAAAGCGTTGGCCTCGAAGCGGCGATCCGCAACGTTGCCGATCAGGCTGAGGAAGCCGTGCGCGCCGGGCGGACTCAGATCGTTCTGAGCGACCGCCATATTGCCCCGGGCAAACTGCCAATCCACGCATCCTTGGCGACCGGTGCCGTACACCACCGCCTGACCGAAAAAGGCCTGCGCTGCGATTCCAACATCCTCGTTGAAACCGCAACCGCGCGCGATCCGCATCACTTTGCGGTGCTGATCGGCTTCGGCGCCTCGGCGGTCTATCCGTTCCTGGCCTATGAAGTGCTGGGCGACCTGATCCGCACCGGTGAAGTGCTGGGCGACCTCTATGAGGTGTTCAAGAACTACCGCAAAGGCATCACCAAAGGTCTGCTGAAAATTCTGTCGAAGATGGGCATTTCGACCATCGCTTCGTACCGTGGTGCGCAGCTGTTCGAAGCCATCGGTCTGTCCGAAGAAGTGTGCGACCTGAGCTTCCGTGGCGTGCCGAGCCGCATCAAGGGTGCGCGTTTCGTCGACATCGAAGCCGAACAGAAAGCGCTCGCCAGCGAAGCCTGGAGTCCGCGCAAGCCGATCCAGCAGGGCGGTCTGCTGAAGTTCGTCCACGGTGGCGAATACCACGCGTACAACCCGGACGTGGTCAACACCCTGCAAGCTGCCGTGCAGCAGGGCGACTACGCCAAGTTCAAGGAATACACCTCGCTGGTGGACAACCGTCCGGTGTCGATGATCCGCGACCTGTTCAAGGTCAAGACCCTCGACAAGCCGCTGGACATCAGTGAAATCGAACCACTGGAATCGGTGCTCAAGCGCTTCGACTCCGCCGGTATCTCGCTGGGCGCCTTGTCGCCGGAAGCTCACGAAGCCCTGGCCGAAGCCATGAACCGCCTCGGTGCGCGTTCCAACTCCGGCGAAGGTGGTGAAGATCCGGCGCGTTACGGCACCATCAAGAGCTCGAAAATCAAGCAAGTCGCGACTGGCCGTTTCGGGGTAACCCCGGAATACCTGGTCAACGCTGAAGTGCTGCAGATCAAGGTCGCGCAAGGCGCCAAGCCGGGTGAGGGCGGGCAACTGCCGGGCGGTAAAGTGAACGGGCTGATCGCCAAACTGCGTTATGCAGTGCCGGGCGTGACCTTGATTTCGCCGCCGCCGCACCACGACATCTATTCGATCGAAGACTTGTCGCAGCTGATTTTTGACCTGAAGCAGGTCAACCCAAAAGCACTGGTTTCGGTCAAATTGGTAGCCGAAGCAGGCGTCGGCACCATCGCCGCCGGTGTGGCCAAGGCCTATGCGGACTTGATCACCATCTCCGGCTACGACGGTGGCACCGGTGCTTCGCCGCTGACTTCGATCAAATACGCCGGCGCACCGTGGGAACTCGGCCTCGCTGAAACCCACCAGACCCTGCGCGGTAATGACCTGCGCGGCAAGGTCCGGGTGCAGACCGACGGCGGCCTGAAAACCGGCCTCGACGTGATCAAGGCAGCGATTCTCGGCGCCGAAAGCTTCGGCTTCGGTACTGCGCCGATGATCGCGCTGGGCTGCAAATACCTGCGTATCTGCCACCTGAACAACTGCGCCACCGGCGTCGCGACGCAGAACGAGAAGCTGCGCAAGGATCACTACATCGGTACCGTCGATATGGTGGTGAATTTCTTCACCTACGTCGCCGAAGAAACCCGTGAGTGGCTGGCCAAGCTCGGCGTGCGCTCCCTCGAAGAGCTGATCGGTCGTACCGATCTGCTGGAAGTCCTCGAAGGCCAGACCGCCAAGCAAAACCACCTGGACCTGACGCCGCTGTTGGGCAGCGATCACATCCCGGCAGACAAACCGCAGTTCTGCGGTGTTGAGCGCAACCCGCCGTTCGACCAAGGTTTGCTGGCCGAGAAAATGGTCGAGATGGCTTCGTCGGCGATCAACGACATGAGCGGCGCCGAGTTCGATCTGGACATCTGCAACTGCGACCGTTCGATCGGCGCGCGGATCTCCGGCGAAATCGCCCGCAAGCATGGCAACCAAGGGATGGCGAAAGCGCCGATCACCTTCCGCTTCAAGGGCACGGCGGGTCAGAGCTTCGGCGTGTGGAACGCTGGCGGTCTGAACATGTACCTCGAAGGCGACGCCAACGACTACGTCGGCAAAGGCATGACCGGTGGCAAGCTGACCATCGTGCCGCCGAAGGGCAGCGTTTACAAAACTCAGGAAAGCGCCATCATCGGCAACACCTGCCTGTATGGCGCCACGGGCGGCAAGCTGTTCGCCGCCGGCACCGCAGGCGAGCGTTTCGCCGTGCGTAACTCCGGTGCCCACACGGTTGTGGAAGGCACTGGCGATCACTGCTGTGAGTACATGACCGGTGGTTTCGTCTGCGTTCTGGGCAAGACCGGTTACAACTTTGGCTCTGGCATGACCGGTGGTTTCGCCTACGTGCTCGATCAGGACAACACCTTCGTTGACCGGGTCAACCACGAACTGGTGGAAATCCAGCGGATCAGCGGCGAGGCGATGGAAGCCTATCGCAGCCACCTGCAAAACGTGCTGAACGAGTACGTCGCGGAAACCGACAGCGAGTGGGGTCGTGAACTCGCTGAAAACCTCGATGACTACCTGCGCCGTTTCTGGCTGGTCAAGCCTAAGGCTGCCAACCTGAAGTCGTTGCTTTCCAGCACTCGTGCCAACCCGCAGTGATATGCGCCTGAAGAGTTTGATGAGGTTTTAACAATGGCTGAACGTCTGAATAACGACTTCCAGTTCATCGATGTCGGGCGCAAAGATCCGAAGAAGAAACTGTTGCGTCAACGCAAGAAAGAGTTCGTCGAAATCTACGAACCGTTCAAACCCCAGCAGTCGGCCGATCAGGCCCACCGCTGCCTGGGTTGCGGCAACCCGTATTGCGAATGGAAGTGCCCGGTGCACAACTTCATTCCCAACTGGCTGAAGCTGGTGGCCGAAGGCAACATTCTTCAGGCCGCCGAGCTGTCGCACCAGACCAACACCCTGCCGGAAGTCTGCGGCCGGGTGTGTCCGCAGGATCGTCTGTGCGAGGGTGCCTGCACCCTTAACGACGGTTTCGGCGCGGTGACCATCGGTTCGGTCGAGAAGTACATCACCGACACCGCGTTCGCCATGGGCTGGCGCCCGGACATGTCCAAGGTCAAACCGACCGGCAAACGTGTCGCCATCATCGGCGCGGGCCCGGCGGGTCTGGGTTGTGCCGACGTGCTGGTACGCGGCGGCGTGACCCCGGTGGTGTTCGACAAGAACCCGGAAATCGGCGGTCTGCTGACCTTCGGCATCCCCGAGTTCAAGCTGGAAAAGACCGTGCTGAGCAATCGTCGCGAAGTCTTCACCGGCATGGGCATCGAGTTCCGTCTGAATACCGAAGTCGGCAAAGACGTGACCATGGAACAACTGCTCGCCGAATACGATGCGGTGTTCATGGGCATGGGCACCTACACCTACATGAAGGGCGGTTTTGCCGGTGAGGATCTGCCGGGCGTTTATGACGCGCTGGACTTCCTGATCGCTAACGTCAATCGCAACCTGGGCTTTGAAAAGTCGCCGGAAGATTTCGTCGACATGAAAGGCAAGAAGGTTGTGGTACTCGGCGGCGGCGACACGGCGATGGACTGCAACCGCACGTCGATCCGTCAGGGTGCCAAGTCGGTGACCTGTGCCTATCGTCGTGACGAAGCGAACATGCCCGGCTCGCGCAAAGAGGTGAAGAACGCCAAGGAAGAAGGCGTGAAATTCCTCTACAACCGCCAGCCGATCGCTATCGTCGGTGAGGACAAGGTCGAAGGCGTGAAAGTGGTCGAGACCCGTCTCGGCGAACCGGACGCCCGTGGCCGTCGCAGCCCTGAGCCGATCCCGGGTTCCGAAGAGATCATCCCGGCTGACGCTGTGGTTATCGCTTTCGGCTTCCGCCCGAGCCCGGCGCCGTGGTTCGAACAGTTCGAAATCCAGACCGACAGCCAGGGCCGCGTTGTTGCGCCTGAACAAGGTCAGTACAAGCACCAGACCAGCAACCCGAAAATCTTCGCCGGTGGCGACATGGTGCGCGGCTCCGACCTGGTGGTGACGGCGATCTTCGAAGGCCGCAATGCTGCCGAAGGGATCCTCGATTACCTGGGCGTCTGATCCCGGCTCCTGAGCCAAAGCAACACCCCTGTGGGAGCGAGCTTGCTCGCGAAAGCGGTCTGTCAGCCAACTGTAATGTTGGATGTGCCGGCCCTTTCGCGAGCAGGCTCGCTCCCACAGTTGTTTCTCGGTGTTGCTGATAACGCGTTTCCAGCGCAATAAATTGACCCGATAGACAAAAGGCTGACCTGCATCCGTGCCTTTTGCGTCGCGCTCTGAGAAAATGCCCGCACTTTTTTTCCGGATGCCGACATGACTGCCCTGAAGAACGACCGTTTCCTCCGCGCCCTGCTCAAGCAACCCGTTGACGTCACCCCGGTGTGGATGATGCGTCAGGCCGGTCGCTACCTGCCTGAGTACCGCGCCAGCCGCGCCCAGGCCGGTGATTTCATGAGCCTGTGCATGAATCCGGAATTCGCCTGCGAAGTCACCATGCAACCGCTCGACCGCTATCCACAACTGGACGCGGCGATCCTGTTTTCCGACATCCTCACCATCCCTGATGCCATGGGTCAGGGCCTGTACTTCGAGACCGGTGAAGGTCCGCGCTTCAAGAAAGTCGTCAGCAGCCTGGCTGACATCGAGGCCCTGCCGATCCCTGATCCGCACAAAGACCTCGGCTATGTGATGGACGCGGTCAGCACCATTCGTCGCGAACTCAACGGTCGCGTGCCGCTGATCGGTTTCTCCGGCAGCCCGTGGACCCTGGCGACCTATATGGTCGAAGGCGGCTCGTCAAAAGACTTCCGCAAGACCAAAGCCATGCTCTACGACAATCCACAAGCCATGCACCTGCTGCTGGATAAACTGGCGCAATCGGTGACCGCGTACCTCAACGGCCAGATCATGGCTGGCGCGCAAGCGGTGCAGATTTTCGACACCTGGGGCGGCAACCTGTCGGCGGCGGCGTATCAGGAGTTCTCGCTGGCCTACATGAAGAAAATCGTCAGCGGCCTGATCCGCGAACACGACGGTCGCAAGGTGCCGGTGATCCTCTTCACCAAAAACGGCGGCCTGTGGCTGGAAAGCATCGCCGAGGCTGGTGCCGACGCACTGGGCCTGGACTGGACCTGCGACATCGGCAACGCCCGCGCCCGTGTTGGTGACAAGGTTGCACTGCAAGGCAACATGGATCCAACCGTGCTCTACGCCAAACCGGAAGCGATCCGCACTGAAGTCGGACGCATTCTGGCCAGCTATGGCAAGGGCAGTGGCCATGTGTTCAACCTCGGTCACGGCATCACGCCTGAGGTTGATCCGGAACATGCCGGTGCGTTCCTGCGGGCGGTGCATGAGCTGTCGGCGCAGTATCACGAGTGATCGCCACACCATAAAAAACGCCCGGCTAAATGCCGGGCGTTTTTGTTTCCACGATTCAACGTTGTACGCAGATCAATTGTAGGAGTGAGCCTGCTCGCGATAGCGGTGGATCAGCAAACTTTGCATCAACTGACAAAACGCCTTCGCGAGCAGGCTCGCTCTCACATGGGTTTTGTCTCAGGCCTTAACACCCTGCAACGGCGGCAACTTCGCCAGCTTCAACGCCACCAGCAGCGCAATCAGCAACAGCGCCCCAATAAACAGGCCTATGCCATTCCAGCCGCCGAGATGCCAGAACACCCCGCCCGCCGTGCCTGCAATGCTCGATCCTGCGTAATAGCTGAACAGGTACAACGACGAGGCCTGCCCCTTTGCCTTCGTCGCGCGTCGACCGATCCAGCTACTAGCCACCGAGTGCGCACCAAAGAAACCAAAGGTGAAAATCAACATGCCAACGATCACCAGCAACAGTGGCGTAAACATCGTCAAGGCAAGGCCGGCAAACATCAGCGCAATGGTCGCCCACAGCACTTTGCGTCGCCCCAGTTTGTCTGCCAGCGAGCCAATCTTCGCCGAGCTGTAGATCCCCGACAGATACACCACCGACAGCAAGCCCACGAACACCTGATCGAGGTTGTACGGTGCGGCCAGCAAGCGATAGCCGATGTAGTTGAACAGCGTGACGAACGCGCCCATCAGCACGAACGCCTCAAGAAACAGCAGCGGCAGACCGGCATCGCGAAAGTGCATGGTGAAGCCGTCGAGCAGGCTGCGCGGGTGCAGCGAGCGTGAACGGAAGTTGCGCGACTCCGGAAGGATCTTCCAGAACACCGCTGCGGCAATCATCGCCAGACCGCCGATCACCAGCATCGCCGTGTGCCAGCTGACAAAGTCGATCAGTACTCCGGTGATCAAGCGCCCGCTCATCCCGCCAATCGCGTTGCCGCCGATGTACAACCCCATCGCCAGGCCGATGTGCTGTGGATGAATCTCTTCGCTCAGATAAGTCATTGCCACCGCCGCCAGCCCGCTCAGTGATAGCCCGATCAGCGCACGCATGATCAGCACGCCTTCCCAGCTCGGCATCATCGCGCTGGCCATAGTGCACAGCGCTGCTGCGAACAGCGCAGTCACCATCACCGGTTTGCGCCCGACCCGATCGGAAATCGGCCCGGTGATCAGCAGGCCGATGGCGAGCATGCCGGTGGCCACCGAGAGGATCAGGCTGCTCTGCGCGGCGTTGATTCCGTATTCTTGGGACAACAGCGGCATCATTGGCTGCACGCAATACAGCAGGGCAAACGTCGCAAAACCGCCGCTGAACAGCGCCAGCACCGTGCGCATGAACATCGGCGTGCCTTTTTCGATGTAGATCTCTTGCAGCTCGGCGACGACATCGTCCGCAGCGGCGGGCGGGACTTCATGGGCAAGGGGCGCGACAGCAGTTTTCACTTCAGACCTCGGAGGGCACGGCCAGGCAGGCAATGAAAAAATCATATAGCTGGCTAATGTTTCTATCCAATATATTGTTCGACCTGTTTGATAGCTTTAACGACCTAATGAGGTTTCCATGGAATTGCGTCATCTGCGCTACTTCATCGCCGTTGCCGAAGAGCTGCATTTTGGCCGTGCCGCACAAGTGCTGGGGATTTCTCAGCCACCACTGAGCCAGCAGATTCAGGCGCTGGAGCAAGAGGTTGGCGCGCGGCTGTTCGAACGGACTAATCGTCGGGTCGAGCTGAGTGAGGCCGGGCGATTGTTTCTGGAGGAGGCGCGGTTGGTGCTGGCGCAGGTTGATAAAGCGGCGGATGTTGCCCGACGTGCGCAACTCGGTGAGCTGGGTGAGTTGAAGATTGGCTTCACCTCGTCGGCACCGTTCAACTCGACCATTCCCCAGGCGATTTTTTCCTTTCGCCAGCGTTTTCCGGCGGTGCACCTCAATCTGCGGGAGATGAGCAGCACGCAAGTCGCCGAGGGTTTGGTGGATGAGTCGATAGAGGTTGGCATCATGCGCCCGCTGGGGTTGCCGGATTCGCTGAGTGTGGTCGAGTTGATGCGTGAGCCGCTGGTCGCCGTGCTCGGCTCCAAGCATCCGTTGGCGCAAGGCAGTGAAGAAGGACTGTTCCTCTCGGCGCTGGCGCTGGAGCCGTTCGTGTTCTTTCCGCGCAGTTACGGCAGCGGGCTGTATGCGCAATTGCTGAGCCTGGCGCGTGATGCCGGGTTCAGCCCGCATTTCGCCCAAGAGGCGGGGGAAGCGATGACCATCATCGGTCTGGTCGCAGCGGGGTTGGGGGTTTCGGTGCTGCCGGCGTCCTATCAGCGGATGCGCATCGACGGCGTGGTCTACCGACCGTTGCTCGATCCGGAAGCGGTGTCGGCGGTGTGGCTGGTGCAGCGCAAGGATCAGAAGTCGCCAATGGCCAAGGCTTTCGTAGATTTGCTCACGCGCAAGGTCGAACCTTCAAAGGCGTGATTGCTGCGCAATCAAATCGCGAGCAGGCTCACTCCCACAGGGGAACGCATTCCAAGGTGGGAGCGAGCCTGCTCGCGAAGACGTCCGCTCAATCAACACAATGTTCATGGCAACCGCACCAAATCCCCCTTCAACGCCACCCGCGTGACAAAAATCCCCGCCCGACACTCGTACGTATTCAAATCCTTGCGCACATGCTGGTCGTAGTAACTGACGATATTGACCACTGCATTCGCCCCGACCCGCTTGGCATCGGCCTGCAGCTTGATCAGATTCGACTGCAACACCCACTCGCAGGAGTTGTGGTCGCTCTTGTTGAACCCATTGGTCTTCAAATCACTGACCACCCCCCGGCGCAGTAACTGCTGAGTGCCCTGCGGCCCGTTGCCGAGCAAATAGAACTTCACACTGCCATCCAGCCGTCCGGCGCGAATCGCGTCCGACAGCACGGTTTCGAAGGGCATGTACATCAGGTTGGTGGCTTGGCTGGCGCTGGGCAGTAGCGCGAGAAGCGCAGCGGCGATCAGGGCTTTCACTTGCATGGTCATCTCCTTGACGGTGAAAGAGAACCGCGAGTGCAGGGCTGATAGGCTCGCCGTTCCATCAGGCGCGGTGCGACGGCCTGTCCGGACGAGTGTAGAGCTGAAATGAGCAGGGCGCCGAATGGTGCCCTTGTGGCGAGAAAATTTATCTTCGCTTGATCGCGGATTTGAGGTGATTGCGATCTGGACTACACAAGGTCAGTGCATTCCCTACGAAAACTTCAGAAGTGAGTGCCTTGTGTGAATAACCTAAGGACGTTAATTTTCTTAACGCCAGAAATCATCAAGAAAAAACATGATCGAAAAATTCACGAACTGGGACTCAATCGATTATTTGAAAACTGAAGAGGACTTGGTGACCTATCTTGAGATTTGCCTGGATGAAGCAGGGGGAGATCTTCGGTTCATCGCCAAAGTGCATGGGACGATTGCCCGTGCCCGCCTCAGGATGTTGGGCAACGCCCCAAAATGTTCCCGCAAGGGGCTTGTGAGACTCTGAGGATTCTGGGTGACCAGCTATCGCAGAGCCAGACAGGTAATCGGCGATGACAAGCCAACCTGTTTGTAAAAGGGCGCCGAATGGCGCCCTTTGTCGTTTCTACAATCCCATCAATCCACGTGCGCCAAATCCCCGCGCAGCGCCACGCTCGACACCACCAGCCCGGCACGGCACTGGAATTTCTCAGTGTCCTTGTACAGATCACGCTGGTCGACGCTGGCGATGTTGATCACCGCATTGGCGTCAGCTTTTTTCGCAGCGTTCTGCAGGGTGGCCAAGGCCGATTGCAGGGCCCAGAAGCAGGCGTCTTCGTCGGACTTGTTCGAGCCGTTGGTCTTGCGGCTGCTGCTCACGGTGTCGAGTTTGCGCACTTGCTTGGGCAGGGTTTCGCCAGCCAGGTAGAACTTCACGCTGCCGTCGAGCAGGCCGGCGTCGGTGGCGCGTTTGACGCCTTCGCGGAAGCTCAGGTAAGTCGGCTCGTCGGCGCCCTGTTTGATGATGCCCAAGCTGTTGACGGCTTCGATGTCCGGGTTGATCGACAGCTCTTTGAGCACGTTGTCGCGCAGGCGATTGACCCAGCGGTTGTAGTTGCCGTGGATCTTGCCGTCCTTGGCATCGAGGCCGTAGCTGCTGCGGTAGTCGATTTCGAACGAAGTCGGGGTGAACGGAATATCGACTTCGGCGTGATGGCGACCGCGTACGGTGATCGCCGCTTTGATCATGCCCGGACGTACCGATTGCACGACCCACTGGCGATCGTTCAGCGCAGTGACTATGGCGCGGCTCATCTGTTGCTGGGTGAAGCCGAGGTTGGGCGAGAACTCTTCCTTGGCGTTGTAAACCGGTTTGCTGGTGCAACCGCCGAGCACAAAAGCCAGTGCCAACAGAGCGGCGATGCGGTGAAACTGAGTCATTCCCTTCACTCCAAACGTGGTGCGGTCAGTGCCAGCGGCGGAAAATCAACGAGGTGTTGACGCCACCAAAAGCGAAATTGTTGTTCATCACGTAGTCGTGATGCATCTGGCGGAATTCGCCGCGCAGGTAATCGAGTTTGCCGCAGTGCGGATCGACCTCGTCGAGGTTGAACGTGTGCACGTACAGGTCGCGGTTCATCATCTCGATGCTGAACCACGACTCCAGCGCGCCGCAGGCGCCGAGGGTGTGGCCGAGGAAACTCTTCTGCGAGCTGATCGGCATGCGTTCACCGAACAAACTGCTGGTTGCCAGTGTTTCGGCAATGTCGCCCTGTTCTGTAGCGGTACCGTGGCCATTTACATAACCGATGGCCTCCGGCGTCAGGCCGGCGTCTTCCAGCGCCAGTTCCATGGCACGGCGCATGGTCACTTGTTCCGGGCGTGTGGTGTGCTGGCCGTCGGCGTTGCTGCCGAAACCGACGATCTCGGCGTGGATATGCGCACCGCGCGCCAGAGCATGTTCCAGCTCTTCAAGCACCAGCATGCCGCCGCCTTCACCGATCACCAAGCCATCGCGGCCCTTGTCGTACGGGCGTGGACTGGTCTGCGGCGCATCGTTTTTCAGGCTGGTGGCGTAGAGCGCGTCGAAGACCATGGCTTCGGTCGGGCACAACTCTTCGGCGCCACCGGCGAGCATCAACGGCAGGCGGCCGAACTTGATCGCCTCGTAGGCGTAACCGATGCCCTGGCTGCCGCTGGTGCAGGCGCTGGACGTCGGGATCAGCCGCCCGGTGAGACCAAAGAAGATGCTGATGTTGGCGGCGGTGGTGTGCGGCATCATCCGCACGTAGGAGTTGGCGTTGAGGCCTTCGGCGACAGAGTTGAGCAGCATGTTGCCGAACGCTTTGATCTCGTCGGTGCTGCCGGTGGACGAACCGCAAGCCACGCCCATTCTGCCGTCCTTGATCGATTCGTCACCGAGCAAACCGGCGTCAGCCAGGGCTTTTTCTGCTGCGCCGACCGCCAGCCGCGACACCCGGCCCATGCTGCGCAGTTGCTTGCGCGTCCAGTGCGCAGGCACTGCAAAGTCATCGATCGGCCCGGCCAGGCGCGTGTTGAGTTCGCTGAAACGATCCCACTCGTCCATCCGGCGGATGCCGCTGCGATTGGCCGCAAAGTTGCCGGCGATGGTCTGCCAGTCGCTGCCCAGCGAGGTGATGCCGGCCATGCCGGTGACGACGACGCGCTTCATCAGCACAAGCCTCCGTTGACCGCCAGCACCTGGCGGGTGATGTACGAGGCTTCCGCCGACATCAGGAAATTCACCGCACTGGCCACCTCTTCCGGGGTGCCCATGCGTTGCGCGGGGATCATCTTCATCAACTCTTCCACCGGCACGTTTTCATCCAGCATCGCCGTGTCGATCAGGCCCGGTGCGACGCAGTTAACGGTGATTTTGCGCTTGCCCAGCTCGATCGCCAACGCCTTTGCCGCGCCAATCACGCCGGCCTTGGAGGCGCTGTAGTTGACCTGGCCACGGTTGCCGATCAGCCCCGACACCGAGGTGATGCAGACAATGCGACCAGCGGCACGGCGGCGGATCATAGGCATCATCACCGGGTGCAGGACGTTGTAGAAACCGTCGAGGTTGGTGCGCAGAACCACATCCCAATCGTCATCGCTCAGCGCCGGAAACGCGCCGTCGCGAGTCAGGCCAGCATTGAGCACCACACCGTAATAGGCGCCGTGGCTTTCGACGTCGGCTTCCAGAATGGTTTTGCAGGTTTCCCGGTCGGCAACGTCGAATTGCAGGATGCGCGCCTTGCGCCCCAAGGCTTCGATTTCAGCCTGAACGCTTCGCGCCTCAGTCACGCCGCTGCGGCAATGCAGGACTATATCGTGCCCGGCCTGCGCCAGACGCAGGGCAATGGCGCGGCCGATGCCACGGCTGGAGCCGGTGACCAGTACGGATTCAGTCATCGTTCGACTCCTGTGTCTGTTGCAGATATTGATTGACCTGAGGCGGACGGAACACGTTCAGGCGTGCGCTGGCGTGAATGCCCGCGCCGTTGATATGGCATTCGAAGACGCCCATGCCGTTTTCATCTTCCAGCGAACGCAGACCATGGATGGTCAGTTCGCTGCCGGCGGGAAACGCTTCGACGTTGCACTCGAACTTGCGCGTACCGAGCAGAAAGCCCAGCTCCACCGGATTGCCTTTCTGCCGCGCGTGGCAACCGGCAAATGCGGCGACGCTCTGCGCCATCAGTTCGATGCCGACCCAGGCCGGCAGGCTGCCGTCGGGCAGGTTGAACAGGCCATCAGGTTGGACCGTGAGACGGGTGTAGATCTGCTCATCGTCAAAACTTGTGATGCTGTCGATCAGAATCATGTCGCCCGCATGGGGCAGCAGTTCGGCGAGCGGCCAGGGGATCATGGGGCGTCTCCGATAATCAGGCTGACGTTGTTGCCGCCGAAGGCAAACGAGTTGCTCATCAGGTAGCGGGGTGCAATGGACGTCAGGCGCTCGCTCGCGGTCACCCACTTCAGCGGTGGCAGCGCAGGATCGGGCTGAGCGTCCCAGACGTGTGGCGGCAAGGCGTGGTCGGGGTTGTCGGTGCTCAGGCTCAACCAGCAAAACGCTGCTTCCAGCGCACCGGCCGCGCCAAGGGTGTGGCCGGTCATCGGCTTGGTCGATGAACAAGCCACGCCTGCGGGGAACAGCGCGGCAACCGCCAGGCTTTCCATTGCGTCGTTGTGTTGGGTAGCGGTGCCGTGCAGGTTCAGGTAGTTGATCTGCGCTGCTTGTAGATGAGCGCGGCTCAAGGCTTTCTGCATCGCTTGCAGGGCGCCGCGCCCGGTCGGTTCAGGGGCAGAAATATGATGGGCGTCGGAGCTGGCGCCGGCGCCGAGCAAGGCAATGGCTGGGCCTTTGCCCTGTTGTTTGCTCATGACAAACAGCACCGCCGCTTCGCCGATATTGATGCCGCTGCGGTTGGCCGAGAACGGATTGCAGCGCTCGTCGGACATCGCTTCAAGTGACGAGAAACCGTTGAGGGTCAGTTTGCACAGGCTGTCGACGCCGCCACACAGCACCGCGTCGCACAGGCCCAGATCGAGCAAACGCTGAGCGCTCATCAAGGCACGGGCGCTGGAAGTGCAAGCGGTGGAAATCACATAGGCCGGGCCGCTCAGTTGCAGCCAGTCGGCGAGGAAGTTGGCCGGGGCGCCGAGTTCCTGTTGACGATAATCGTATTCCGCCGGGAACTGCTGCTCGCGGATGTAGTGCGCCAGACCTCGGCTGGCCTCGTCGATGCCCGAAGTGCTGGTGCCGAGGACCACTCCGATGCGCTCACGGCCGAAGGTCTGGATCGCTTGATCGATGTCATCGCGAATCTGCAACGCCGCTTCCAGCAGCAGCTGATTGTTGCGGCTGCGCTGATCGGCGAGTTCTGCCGGGATCGGCGCCAGTTCGCCTTGGACGGCCGCGACGGGCAACTCACGCTCCGCCACCCAGCCGGACTCGCGGCGCATGCCCGAGCAGTCGCCGGCGAACAGGTTGCGCGCGACGACTTGTTTGTCGCGGCCCAGCGCGCAGATCACGCCGAGGGCATTCAGGTAAGCGGTCATGGCGTCGGTTCACCCAACGGAGAAACGCGGTAGTGCGGGCCTTGAGGCAGGTTCAATTCGAAGCTCAACGGTTGTGAATAACGGATATCCCAGCGCGCCGGCAGGGCGCGTTGCTGGCCCTGTTGCAGTGCGGCGGGGTAATTGCGCAGCAGCTCGCCGGACGGGGTCAGGGCGAACAACAGCGCGGCAAACAGCTCTCGGGCTTCTGGGTTCGGTGGCAGCAGCCCATCGGCCTGCCAGTGGCCGTCGATCAGTTGCTGCCGCGCTTGGGGAATGCCCAGCGGGTCCATCATCGACCAGCGGATACCCGGGCCTTCGCGCTGGATCACCAGCAGCCAGTCCTGGCGTTGTTCGGCTTGTTGGCGTTCGATGTGCAGTTGCAGAGGCAGCGGGAGTGTTGGATTGCCCGCAGGCAACGGCGCCTGGCTGGCGCAGGCGCTCAACAGAAGCATCACGCCGACCACAAAAAATCGCCACACCGCGGACACTGTGGGAGCGAGCCTGCTCGCGAAGGCGCCGGCACATTCAACAAAGAGGTTGGCTGACCCACCGCTTTCGCGAGCAGGCTCGCTCCCACAGGTTATGTGTCGCATCAACGATCACCTTCAAGCGGTTTACGCGCGACAACGTTGACCAACGTCTCTTCTCGCTCACCAAACGGCTTCGGCTTGCGCAACCCGAACCGTTCCAGCAAGCCAAAATCTTTCGACCGGCTCCACCACAAATACGGGTAGGAAACATTGCCCTCGCCAAATTCGAAACCCTGCCCGCGAATCATCTGCAGATACTGCGCCGCACTCTTTTGCACGTGCATCGGATGACGGAACAGCCAGCGGATCACCCACGTATCAATGTAAGCCTCGGTGGACTCGGCGAACAGCAGATAGCCACCCGGTTTCAGCACTCGATAAAACTCGGCGAGGGCTTTTTCCTGCTCGACCAGATGATGGAAAGTCTGATGACAGAACAGCAGATCAACACTGGCGTCCGCCACATTGAGCGTCGCGCAGTCACTGCCGATCAGTTCCACCTCCAGATCCAGACGCGCCGCTTCTGCGCCGCTCAATTCAAGGCTGTGCGGGTCGGCATCAACGCCGATCAGGCGCTGTGGCGCAAAGGTCTGGCGCAGATGAGCGAACGACTTGCCCTGTCCGCAACCAGCATCCAGCAGCACCGGGCTTTCCGGCAGAGCGTCACTAAACAAACCACGCAAATCATTGATCGCCACGCGCAAGACGTGGTGCTGCCAGGTGTGGCTGCGCAGGAACCAGAAACCGAAGCGGGTTTCCTCGACGTAGCTGTCGCTCAAGTAGTTCATGTGGCGTCCTTTGCACAGAGTTCGGAAATCATCTTCAAGCGGCGACGCGCTTCGCTGACGAACGGGTTGCGCTCATCCCAGGCGTAGCCGGCGAGGATCGAACAGATCATCCGACGGATTTCCGCCTGGCTGTCTTCATAAAAAATCACGTCCTGAAAGGTGCCGGCGTACCAGCCCTCGACGTAGCAGCGAAAGGTGTCGACGCCGCGCTTGAGTGGCTCGGCAAATTCGCCTTGCCAGTCGACCGTTTCACCTTGCAACTGACGGTGCAGCACCGCTGCGGCCATGCTCGCCGAGCGCATGGCGATGGTCACGCCGGAGGAGAACACCGGGTCGAGAAATTCTGCCGCGTTGCCGAGCAAGGCAAAGCCCGGCCCGTGCAGGGTTTTCACGTTGGCGGCGTAACCGCCGAGCGTGCGTGCAGGGGTGTCCCACACAGCATTGTTCAGAACGCCGGCGAGGCTCGGGGTTTCGGCGATGAAGCTGCGCAGACAGGCATCCAGATCGCTGTCGCGACCCTTGAAATGTTCCTCGGCGGCGACCACGCCCACCGAGCAGCGTCCGTTACTGAACGGGATCGTCCAGAACCAGACATCGCGATGCTCTGGATGGGTGGTGA
This sequence comes from Pseudomonas sp. ok266, assembly GCF_900110195.1. Classification (NCBI taxonomy): domain Bacteria; kingdom Pseudomonadati; phylum Pseudomonadota; class Gammaproteobacteria; order Pseudomonadales; family Pseudomonadaceae; genus Pseudomonas; species Pseudomonas sp. ok266. The sequence continues at coordinate 191,560 of NZ_FOCU01000002.1, forward strand.
CGAGGATTTTCTCGCGGTCGAACGCCGGGTTGTCGATGTGATCTTCGACGTGGGTGAACACCGCTTGGCGCACCGGGAAGTTCGACGGCGCTTCCAGATCCAGCAGTCGCGACAGCACACGACCGTAGCCGCTGGCATCAAGGACGAAATCCGCTTCGACGCGATAGTCGCCGCCGTCCTCGCGACGTACATTCAGCTGCGGTTTCGTCCGCTCGAAATCGACGCTGACGATGGCGTCACCGTAGCGGATTTCCGCGCCTTGCAGCGCCGCCTGATCAGCCAGCAGTTTGTCAAAATCGGCGCGCTGCACCTGAAACGTGGTCGGTTTGCCGCCGGTAAAGGTGTCACCGAAATCGAAGGCGCTGTAACGCTCGCCCCAGGCGAATGCGGCGCCGGTCTTGCGCTGGAATCCGGCGGCATTGACGGCGTCGAGCATGCCGGCTTCTTCGACGAAATCCAGACAATGGCTGAGCAGGCTTTCACCGATCGAAAAGCGCGGAAAGTGCTGGCGCTCGATCACCAGTACATCGTGGCCCTTGCGCTTGAGCAGCGCGGCGGCGATGGCGCCGGACGGACCGGCGCCGATGATCACGACCTGACGGGATTCCATTTCAACGATTGGCACGTGAGCTCCGGGGCAAAGGATGTTGCAGATTCAATGGCGCGCGATGCAGGCCGATCAGGGCCGGTAGCAGCGTCGCGATCAGGCCCATCAGCATCAGCGCGAAGTACAGCGCCGGGGTGATGAGCTGTTGTTGCAAGAGCAGATTGAGAAAGACGATTTCGCTCAGGCCGCGAATATTCAGCAGCACACTTTCGCGCCAGCGGCTGGCGCCTTCGAACGAGGCGCCGGCCCAGCCGAGGCCGAGCCAGTTGCCGAGCAGTTTACTGGCAATCGGCAACAGCAGCAGCGCCGCCCATTGCAGCGGACCAAGGCTGGAGAGCGCACTGTGCACGTCGATCTGGACGATGCCGAACGTCAGAATCAGCGGGATCGCCAGCCACGTCTGCAAACGGCTCATCCAGCGCGCCGGCAATGGCAGTACCAGCGGCACTTTCAGCGCGGCCATGCATAGCAGGTAGCCGATGCCGAAGATCAGCGCGTTGAGTTTGTAGTGCTCGGCCATCACCAACAGCGCAAAGAAGCCGAGGCTGTAGGTCAGCGGTCGACGCGCACGCAACAGATGCAACAGCAACGGCACCAGGGCGAGAGCCAGCGGCAGCAGCAGACTGCTCAGATGCAGACTGCCCTGGGCGAGGCCGAACAGCGTCCAGCAGGTCAGATCGATGAGGATCGCGGTCTGCACCAACCGGCGAGTGGCGGTGGGCGGATAATCGATGTGGCGCAGATACAGGTACAGCACCGGGATCGCGGTGATCGCGAACACCAGACCGATGGCCAGCGAGTTGAGCCACGGTTGCGTCGGCAGCAGCCAATAGGCAGCGGCCAGGCCACAGGCAAACGGCACGAGGAAACTCGGCACGGCGATTTTCACGCTCTGGCGATCGAGTTTCAGATCGATCACATCACTGAGGATATGCCCGAGCAGTAGGGCAAAACTCAGGCTGTAGAGGTTTTTCAGCCAGTCAGGCGCAATCAGTTGCGCGCCGCTGAGCTGCCAGCCCGGCTCGATCCAGAAGTACATCAGCAGCGGCAAGCCGAAGCTCGCCAGCAGCAATTGGCTGACGATCGGGATCAGGCCGAAGTGGCGCCCGATGCGCGTGGCCACAGCGAACAACGCCAGAGCCAGCAGCCAGAAAGCGGCGACCATCATGCCGCTGGCTCCGCGACGGCTGCCGTGTGTTCGTGGCGCCCGGCCCACGGTGCGAGCATGAAACTGAACGCCAGACCGAGGCTCACCGACAGCCCGAAGTTGCTCACCGCCGGGGTGCTGGAAACCGCCAGCAAACCGAACGACAGCCATGTCGTCACAGCCGCGAGCAAGGTACCGAGCAGGCTCACCGCCGCACCGCCGACCTGTTCGCGCATGAGAATCGCGTAGTCGACGCTGATCGCTGTGACCAGCAGCAGGCCGAACAGGCTGAACAGGGTCAGCGGCTGACCGAGCCAGCCGAGACTGGCGAGGCTGCACAACGCGGCGAGCAACGGCAGGGCAACGATGCGCAACGCACCGCCGAGACCGAACGGCAGCATCAGCACCAGCACGATCAACGCGCAGGAAGCGAGTTTCAGTTCAGCGGCGCTGATCTGCGTCGCGGCGAATACCTCGTTCAACTCACCGAGGCGATCGACCAGCGTCACCCCCGGCAAATCCAGCGCCTGCACGCGCAACAGTGCCGGGTTGTTCAGGCCTTGCAGGCTGGTCATTGCCGCTACGCCGTCTTCGCTGGGGCCGAGCCAGAGCGTGCGATAAGGTTCGCCGAGCGGGCCGGCCAGAGCCGCGTCGATGTCTTCGGCGGGCACGGTCTGCAATTGCTGTAGTTCGGTTTGCAGCGCGGCGAGCGGCACGCCGAGGTCGAGCAGTGGCTGCCAGTATTGCGGCAGTTTGTTCAGCGCCTGACGTACCTGTTCTTGCTGGTTCGGCGGGCTGAGCAGTTGATCGAGGGCCAGATAGCCTTGCAGCTTGTCGAGGTTGACCAGTTGCTGCAGACGCTCGCTCAGCGCGGCCTGACGCTCGAGCAATTGCTGCTGATTGTCGGCGCGCACGAGGAAAAACTGGCTGGTCGGCTGATAGCCGGTGATGCGCGCGATGGTCTGCGCTTCGTCGGTCAGCTGTTGCGGTGCGCCGACCCATTGGCGAATGTCATTCTTGCTTTGCAGTTGTACTAGACCGCCTACGCAGAAGGCGATCAGCAGCGCCAGCAACACCGGCGTGCGCACGTGCTCGAGCAGTTTTTCACGCAGCGCAACCATGCGCTCGGCCAGCTGCAGCGGCCATTGCGCGGGGCGCAGTTCGACGTTTTTCAGCAACGCCGGCAACAGGCACACCGCCGACAAATAGGCACCGAGCAAGCCAGCGGCGGAGAACACCGCGATTTGCGTCAGCGCCGGGAACGGCGTCCACGCCAGTGCCAGATAACCGATGGCGCTGGTGATCAGGCTCAGGGTCAGCCCGGACAGCGTCAAACGCAACGCCGGCCAACTGCGCCAAGGCTTCAGGCTCCAGCTCTTCGACAAATAGTGCAGTGGGTAATCCACGGCCACGCCGATCAGGCTGGAGCCGAGCACCAGCGTCATCACGTGCATATGGCCGAACAGCGCCACACACGCCACCGCGCCGAACAACATGCCGACCAGCACCGGCACGAACGCCAGCAACACGCGCCAGCGGCGGAAAGCGAGCAACAGCAGCAAGAGAATGCCGACCGTCGCACCACCACCGACCCAGATCATTTCGCGCGTGGCTTGCTGCTGACCATTGGCCGCGTAGAGCAAGCCGCTGGCTGCCAGCAATTGCACGTCGGATTTCGCCGCCTGCTCGCGGCTGGCTTGCAGCAATGCCGCGACTTGCAGCGGCAGGTCCATGTCGAAAGCATTGCCGGTGGTGCGTGCACGCAGCAGCACCCAGCTCTTGCCGTCCGCATCGGCAATCAACGCGCCGCTGCCGATGTCCAGTTGCACCGAACCGTGCTGCGGCTGGCTGTTCTGAATGCGCCCGGTCAGGCCCAGCCAGTCATCCTGACTCGGCACCAGACTGAAACCGCTGAACGGATCGAACAGGGCCTGCACGCGTTGTTGAATGAATGCGTCGGGGTGTTCGATCAGCAGTTGCCGGTCATCCGCCGAGAGCATCGCCAGTCGTCCTTGCAGCAGTTGTGCGCGCAGCGCTGGCAGGTCTGCTTGCAGATTCCACTGCACTTTCTCGAACAGACCGCTGGCCTGCCATTGCTCGCCCAGCGTCTGCGCCATGGCCACCGCTTGCGGGCGGTCGGCGTGGCCGACCAGCACCAGCATTTCGCGGTTGAGCGGTTCCTGCATGCGCTGCTCGGCGCGCTGTTCGAGGGCGTCGGGGTGGGTGCCGGGCACCAGTTCCATCAGGTTCGCCGACAATGGCGCACCGTCACGCCACTGCCAACCGGCCAGAGCGACGACCGCCAGCAGCAGAATCAGAAACAGCCAGGGCAGCCTGCGTTCACTCGGCAAAGTCATGTTGCTCCGCGTCGTTCAACGGTTGCCCGGCGGTGCTGTCCTGCATGCGCAGCACGGTGCTGTCGCCCTGGGTTTCCAGCAGTTCGATGGTTTGCACCAGCGTGCCGCCGTCGATATTGATCTGGTTGAACACTTGCTTGAGCAGCAGCGAGCGCGGGGTCAGCGTGAGTTTCCACTGCTGTGCATCGCCGCTCAGGGCCAGTTCGAAATCGCGTTGCAGGCCACTGCTGTCGCCTTGCAGCACGGCGAGGAACAAGCGGTTCTGCTCGGCCCCGGCGCTCTTGTTCGGCAGCAGTTGCCAGCCGTTGCCGTCACGCCGGGCGATGCCCTTGGCGGTGATGCGGTAGTCCTGGTGCAGCGGGGTCTTCAGCAGCCAGAGCAGGCCGTGGTTTTTCGCCAGAACAAAACTGCCCTTGCTGATCAGCGGCTGCGGTAATGCACGCAGGTGTTTTTCCTGAATGAACTGACCGTGGATCACGTCCGGTTTTGCCAGTTGCTCGCTCAGTTGTTGCAGGTCGAAGGCGTTGGCCAGAGAGGACATCACCAGCAGCGCCAGTACACTCAAGCCTTTAACAAAAACATTCATCGCAGCATCCTTTCCACGGCATCGGTGAAGACCTTCGGTGAAGCCAGTTGCATCTCGCGGCTGCTCACTTCGACGGCAACCTGCACCGAGCAGGCGCGAGTCAGGCGTTCGCCGCTGTGCAGGTCGGTGATCAGGTAATTGATCTTCAGACGGTTTTCCCATTCGACCAGACTGGCGCGCACATTCAGGCGCTGACCGAACACCGCGCCACGCACGTAGCGCAGTTGCAGGTCGATGATCGGCCAGGCATAACCGGCCTCGACCATGTGCGTGTAGTTGTGGCCGATCTTGTCGAGCAGCGCGCAACGCGCCACTTCGAGGTATTTGACGTAATGGCCGTGCCAGACGACGTGCATGGTGTCGACGTCGAAAAACGGTACGAGGATTTCCGTGTCGGCGTGAAGCACTCCGGCGCTACGCATGCAGCCTCCAGTGTTGAGCGGCGATGCGTTGCAGGCACAGACGCAGCTCGCCTTCCAGGGCGCGGTCTTCGATCACCGGCGGGAAATCCTTGGCCAGTTCTACGTGCATCGCCGCCAGCGATGGCGGCAACGGTCGCGCGTCTTCGGCCTGAGCGCGCAGCCACACGCCTTGGTTGGCGGCGAGCAGGGTGGCGGCGGCGACTTGTTCGGTCAGCTCCAGCACACGGATCGCATCGCGGGCGGCGATGGTGCCCATGCTGACTTTGTCCTGGTTGTGGCACTCGGTGGAACGCGAGAACACGCTGGCCGGCATGGTGTTTTTCAATGCTTCGGCGGTCCAGGCGCTGGTGCCGATCTGCACGGCTTTGAAGCCATGATTGATCATGGCGCGATCCGCCGGAGCACCGGAGAGGTTGCTCGGCAGACCGTGGTTGTAACGCTCATCCACCAGCAAGGCGAGTTGCCGATCGAGCAGATCGGCGACGTTGGCCACCAGGTTTTTCAGGCTGTCCATGGCGAACGCGATGTGGCCGCCGTAGAAGTGCCCGCCGTGCAAAACGCGCTCGGCTTCGGCGTCGATGATCGGGTTGTCGTTGGCGCTGTTCAGTTCGGTTTCGATGAATGAACGCAGCCAGTTCAGGCTATCGGCCAATACGCCGAGCACGTGCGGGGCGCAGCGCAGCGAGTAGCGATCCTGCAGGCGATGCAGCGGCGCGGTCGGCGCGTCGATCGCCAGATCCTTGCGCAGCCACGCGGCGACCTGCATTTGCCCTGGATGTGGTTTGGCGGCGAACAGACGTTCGTCGAAGTGCTCCGGATTGCCTTGCAGCGCGACCACATTGAGCGCGGTGATGCGCGTGGCCAGTTGCAACAGATAGTCGGCACGGGCGAAAGCGAGGCAGGCGAGACCGGTCATTACGGCGGTGCCGTTCATCAGCGCCAGCGCTTCTTTCGGGCGCAGTACCAGCGGTGTCCAGCCGAGTTCACGATGCACATCGGCAGACTGGCGACGTTCGCTACGGAACATTACTTCACGTTCACCGGACAGCGTTGCGGCGACGTAGGACAGCGGCGTCAGATCACCGCTGGCGCCGACCGAGCCTTCTTCAGGGATCAGCGGCAGGATGTCGTATTCGAGGAACGCGTGCAGACGCTCCAGCAATTCCACGCGCACCCCGGAGACGCCGTGACACAACGACTGCAAACGCGCCGCCAACACCGCGCGGGTGGCTTGCGCGTCGAGCAGGTTACCCAGCCCGCAACCGTGGAAGGTGTAGAGGTGACGCGGCAGCGCCTCTACGTGATGCAGCGGCACCGCGACCACGCAGGAGTCGCCGTAACCGGTGGTCACGCCGTAGATCACGCCTTCCTTGTCCAGCAGCGAATCGAGGAACCGCGCGCCCTTGGCGATGCGCTCGCGATAGTCGGCGTCGCTCTGCAACTGCACGGGCGCCTGACGGTTGGCCAAGGCCAGCACGTCTTCGATGCGCAAAGGGCGTTCGCCGAAGGTTACCGGCTCATGGGTTGGCGTCGTCATCGGTCTTCCAGAAAGGGTAAAAGTTGAACCATTGTTGCGGCGCTTCGAGGCAATAGTGACTCAGGCGCTGCGCATAGCGGGTGGCCCACTGATGAATGACCTGCTCGCGCTCGCTGCGCTTCCACACCACGGCGTCGGCGAAGGGCTCGAGAGTCAGGCGATAGTGACCGTCCGGTTGCTTGAGGCACATCAGCAGATTGACCGGGCATTTGAGCAGGCCGGCGAGCAGCCACGGGCCTTGCGGGAACGGCGCCGGATGGCCGAGAAAGTCCACGGTTACGCTGCGCCCGCCATGCAGGGGGACGCGGTCGCCGGCAATCGCCAGCCACTCACCGCGCTCCAGGCGTTCGTGCAGTTGCAGCATGATCACCGGGTCCAGTTCGCTGACTTGAATCAGGCGCAGATTGGTCGCCCCAGCCTCACCCAGCAAACGGTTGAATTGTTCGGCGTGCTTGGTGTGCACCAGCACGTTCATGGTGACCTTTTCGCCGATTTCCGCCAGTGCGCGACAGACTTCCAGATTGCCCAGGTGCGCGCCGACCAGCAGTTGTCCGCGACTGCCGCGCAGCTGATTGCGCAGCAGGGCCGGGTCGATGATTTCGATCTGTTCGATGCGCAACTTGCCATTCCACACATCGAGCTTGTCGAGCATCGAATCGGCGAACGCCATGAACTGACCGAACACCCGCCAATGAGTGGGGTGTAAATCTTCGCGCTGACTCCACGCCGCCAAACGCTGCTGATATTGCCAGGCGCTGCGCCGTGCGGTGCGGCCGAAGAGGAAAAAGTACAGGACGATGCCGTACAGCAACGGACTGAGCAGGCGTCGGCCCAGGACCTTGGCGGCGAACGCGGTGAATTTCATCAACAGAAAGCTGCCGCGTTCTTCGCGGTCGGCCCAGTGCTGCTTGTCGGCTTCACCGCTCATGCGCGCCACCGCCGCCAGAGGATCACCGGGAAGCGCAGCAACATGCCGAGAAACAGCCGCGTGTGCATGCTGGAAATCAGTGCGTTGTCATGGAACAGACGGAAGTGCGACACACCGTCCAGCGGATAATGCACGCTGGTTTGCAGCCAGCGCATCGGCTGATTGCGCCACGACAGGCGCACGAGAATGTCCGAGTCGAAATCCATGCGCTTGCCGACTTTCGCCGAATCAATCACCGCCAGCGTCGGGGCCAGCGGATAGACGCGGAAACCACACATTGAATCGCGGATCTGCAGCGACAGCGTGTTGATCCAGACCATCACGTGGGTCAGGTAGCGCGCGTACAAACGACCTTTCGGCACGCTTTCGTCGAACAGCGGATAACCGCAGATCATCGCCTCGGGATGAGCGCGGGACTCGGCGACAAAACGCTCCACATCGTGCAAGTCGTGCTGGCCGTCGGCATCGACCTGCAGCGCATGGCTGAAACCCAATAACGAGGCTTCGCGCAAACCGGTCATCACCGCGCCGCCCTTGCCCTGATTCGCGGTCAGGCGTACCAGATGCACGTTGTCGCGCTCGGCCAGTGCGTCGAGCACTTTCGCGCAGGACGGGCTGCTGGCGTCGTCCACCAGAATGCACGGCAGTCCTTGCGCGAGCAGAGCCTCGACCACGGTGCCGATCGCAGTTTCATGGTTATAAACCGGGATCACGGCACAAGGATTATGCATACGTTTTCTCCACTGGAAGACCGCGATCCTTGTAGGAGTGAGCCTGCTCGCGATTGAGTGCGCAGCACTCACCAAGGTCAACCATGCTCTACACCCAAAAGAATCCGCCCACTGGAACAGGTCGCCGTGTCATTGCGATAAGCGAAATACAATTTGCCGCGCTCCGGATCAAAGCGCAGGTGCAGCTGAATTTCATCCCCAGGCCGCACCAATTGCTGGAACTTCAGCACTTCCATCCCGGCAAACGGACCGGTCAGATTGAGCAGTTGGCGACCGAGGTTCAGTGCCCATTCCACCTGCACCACGCCAGGCAATACCGGGGCTTTAGGGAAGTGGCCGCTGAAATAGGCCAGGTCCGGGGGCACGCTCAGTTGCAGGCTCCACTCGCCAGTGGTCTCGACCTGTTCCAGCACTTCGGGCGCTTTCGCTCGCGGGGCCATCAGCAGCGCTTCGATATCGGCCTGCGGCAGTTTGCCTTGGCTGTTCAACGGTAATTGCCGCACCAGCCGCCAACGTCGCGGTAAAGCCAGGGCTTCACAGTGTTGGCGCAAATGGTGGCGCAGGGTTTCGGTCAGGCTGCGGCGACCGTGCTCACGCAAGGCAAACAGGCCGGCCTCGCTGAGCACCAGTAGAGCACCGAGAGAGGCGCGATTTTCCTGGACCACGCCCAAGCGCGCTTCGGCGACCCAGTCGTGGTCAACCAAGGCTTGCTCAAGCATGGGCAGCGAGATGCGTTTTTCTTCGAGTTTGACGATCCGGTCCAGCCGTCCGAGCAGTTCGAAGCGGCCATCGATGCCGATGCGCGCGGCGTCAGCGGTGTGCTCGACGTGCCCGGCAGGCAAGTAAGGTGAGGCGATCAGCAGGGCGCCGTCGCTGTCCTGGCTCAGTTGGACACCGGCGAACGGTTGCCACAGTAGTTGGCCCTGACGCCAGGCAATGCCGCCGGTTTCCGAGCTGCCGAGGATTTCCGTCGGCCATTGCTGCAAGCGTTGCTGCAGACTTTGCGCAGCTTCGACCGGCAACGCACCGCCGGAGGAAAACACCCGGCGCACGGCGCTCAGGGCCGGCCAGTCGAGGTTGTCGCCCATGCGTTTGAGCAACGCCGGGCTGGCCACCCACGCAAAGGCTGGATATTTGCGGCTGGCACGCTGCAAGTCTTCGGGGAACGCCAGTTGCTTGCGCACAAACGGGCGCCCGGCACACAGCGGCCACAGCACGCGAAACAGCAAACCGTAAATATGCTGGGTGGCGACGCTGCCGATGATGCAGGCCTCACCGAGATCCGCGCCCCACAACTGTTCCAGTGCTTCGACCTCGTTGGCCAGTTGGCGCAGGGTTTTGTCGATGCGCTTGGGCTCGCCGCTGGAGCCGGACGTGCACAGGCTCAGACGGCACTGGTCGAGGTCCAGTGCGGCGCCGGCTAGCGGCGGCTGCTGAACGTCGCTCAGTTGCGCGTCATCGGCTTGATCCGTCAGCCACAGATCGACCTCAGCCGACCAGCGCTGGCGGGTTTGCGCTTGCAGGTCCGAGGGCAGCAGAACACTCACGCCTGCACGCCATGCACCCAGCAAGGCGATGGCCAGTTCGGCAGCATCTTCCAGGTGCACAGCCAGGCGCTTCACGCCCTGAGCTTGCAGGCCGGCGGCAACGCTCAGGGCCTGTTCGCACAGCTGCGCGTGATCGAGGGCCGGTGCGTGGCTGATCACCCGCGCCGGCACAGGCTTGAGCAACAACTGCTCAAGTTTTATCCAGTTCATGTACGGCCTCTTACCCGTTGTCGTATCAGCCATTCAATGGCAAACATCAGGCCGATCAATCCATAGGAGATCAGGCCGGTGTACAACATCCACCAATTCAGCGGCGCCCACAGGGTCAGCAGGGCGGCGCATAAACCGTTGCAGAAGAAAAACACGCTCCAGGCCACGGTGACCTTGCGTGTATAGCGGATCGCGATGTCCGGCAGCTCTGGCTCACGCAAGCGCGCCAGGCGCTCGACCATCGGCGGGCCGTATTTCAGGCTCAGGCTGAACAGCACTAGCATGAAGCCGCTGATCAGCACCGGGTACCAACGCAGCAACAGCGGACTGTCGAACAGCGCCAGCAGCAGGCAAAAGGCGATCGCCACACAGGCCATCCACAGGCTGCCGGGTTTGCGCTCGCCAGTCAGTGCCCGCGCCAGCCAAAGGCTGCCCAGCAGCAGACCGAACTGCCACGGGGCAAAATGCTCCATGCCGAAATACACCGCAAAGGGGTACAGCAGACCGGCCAGCAGCAGGCCCAGGCCGATCAATCGGCTCATGCGGCCGGTTGAACCAGACGGTAGACCGCCTCGACCACGTCGCCGACGGTGCGCACCGATTTGAATTCTTCGGCGGCGATTTTCTTGCCGGTCTGGCGTTTGATGTGATCGATCAGATCGACCGCGTCGATGCTGTCGATTTCCAGATCCTGATACAGGTTGGAGTCCAGGCTCACACGGGCCGGATCCAGTTCGAACAGCTCGACCAAGGCATCGCGCAGGGTGTTGAAAATATCGTCACGAGTTTGCATGGTCCGGTCTCAAGCTGCCTGTTTTGCCGTGACGAACGCCGCAAGGCTGGCCACGTTGGTGAAATGGTTACGGGTGTCTTTGGCGTCGGCGTCGATCTTGATGCCGTATTTTTTCTGGATGGCCAGACCCAGTTCCAGCGCGTCGACGGAATCCAGGCCCAGGCCTTCGCCGAACAGTGTTTGCTCGTCTTCGATGTCGTCGACGCTGATGTCTTCGAGGCCGAGGGCGTCGATGATCAGCAGTTTGATGTCACGCACCAGGCTAGGGGTGTTCAGATCGCTCATCTTCGGCGAGCTCCTTAATGAAATATGAGTGCAAATAATCGTTGAGCTTGCGCGAGGCTTGCGGTGCAGGGCCTTGCGCGGCGAAGGCTTGTGGGTCTATATCGGCCCCGACGCGAAAACTGAAGTGCACACGGCGGCTGGGGATCCGGTACCACGGTTCGGCTTTGGTCAATGTGGTCGGGCTGACCTTGATAATCACTGGCGTAAGGATTTTCGCACCGCGCAGGGCAATCGCCGCAGCGCCCCGATGAAAGGCCGGCGCCTGGCCCGGCTGGGTGCGCGTGCCTTCGGGAAAGATGATCAGGGTCTGGCCGTTTTGCAGGGATTGGGCGGCGGCATCGAGCATGTCCATGCTGCCGTCATTACTGATGTATTCGGTGCGGCGCAACGGGCCACGGGTGAAGGGGTTTTCCCACAGGCTTTTCTTCACCACGCAATTGGCCTGGCGCACCAGACCGATGAGGAACACCACGTCGATCAGCGACGGGTGATTGGCGATGATCATCTGTCCGGGTCGACCGAGACGTTCGGCGCCCTGAATGTCATAGGTCAGCACACCGGTGCGGGCCATGAACCGGACGAAAAACCAGAACAGCCGGCTGACGGTCTGCCGCGCGCGTTGGCGATGCACAACGGCGTCACCGGGCAGGCAAGCCAATAGCGGAAACACCAGCAAACGCAGGCACAGCCCGCCTAGCCCGAACAGGGTAAAGCTTGCGGCGGTGGCCAGCAGGCGCCAGTAATAGGCATCGCGGTTTTTTTCGGTCACGGGTTGCGTTGCCAGGTCCATACACGATTTTTCCAGGCATGTTGGCAATGGGTTTGCTGGCCGAGCAGGTTTTGCAACAGATTGAGCGCGTGGGGCCAGTGCGCTTTTGACCGTGTTTCTGTGACGCTGTTCAGGGTCAGCCGCCAGTCGGTACCGGGGGTGAGCAAAAGACCGAGCGCGTAGGGAAACGGCACATCGTCGATCCACGCTGAATAGGCTTCGGGTGGTTGTTCTTCGGTGATCACCAGCAACACCGCCGGGGCGCCTTCATTGAGCAGCGCCGCCGCTTCGAGCATGCCGTGCTCAAGGCCGTCGCCGGCCGCGGCGAGGGCGGTCATTTCGCTGGTTTCGCCACGCATGATCGACCACAGACCGATGATCGCGTTGTGCACGGACAGGCTGAACTGGGTCGGCGACAGCGGCTGTTCGGTCGCCAGATCACTGAGGATGTCGTAAGTCCGTGGGGTTTCACCGTGGCGCGAGACGAACACCAGCGGCAGGCTGTCCCGCCCGTCGGCCAGGGGCCAGCCAACGCTGAACGCCATGCGTGCCAGACGACTGAGGCGGCGGCGCTGCATGGCCGGCAAAAACGACACATCGGGCGCGGCATCACTGCGCTGGAGTACGACCGGTTGTCGGCTCCAGGCCTGCCAGGCGTCCACGCTGTCGAGGCCAGGGGCCCACGCGCGCCATTGGGCGATGTTGAAGTTGATCACGGACATTCATCCCGCCCCTGCGGGCTTTTGTTGACGCGTTTGGTCGCCAAAACCGCAGCAGGCTTGACGTGGCGCTTGGCGCCGGGTGGCGCGCATTATCCCGGTGCGACGAGTGTGTAGCAAATGCTGGTTACATTTTGCGCAACGAAATGTACCGAGTGGTTCGCAAGAAAACTGTCACTTGGCCATTATCCAGATTGTCAGCGGCTTGTCTGTCGGGGATCGCGGCGATCAATGGCGGTAATTGCACTATCTGTCCGCGGATATTTGCACCTGACTCTGTAGTCCATGTCCATGAAGGTAGCGAAGCGAGGTCACGCGCATCTACACTCGGTCATTCTTTGATACACGGAGGTTTTGTCATGCGGCGCGTGGTGTTCAATCAGAAAGGTGGGGTAGGCAAGTCCAGCATTGCCTGCAATCTGGCGGCGGTCAGCGCCAGTGAGGGTTATCGCACGCTGTTGGTCGATCTCGATGCCCAGGCCAACTCCACTCAGTATCTGACCGGGCTCACCGGCGACGACATTCCGATGGGTATTGCCGACTTCTTCAAGCAGACCCTGTCTTCCGGGCCGTTCTCGAAGAAGAATCAGGCGGACATCTACGAAACCCCGTTCGACAACCTGCACATCATCACCGCGACGGCCGAGTTGGCCGATTTGCAGCCCAAGCTTGAGGCCAAACACAAGATCAACAAGCTGCGTAAGTTGCTTGATGAGCTGTCCGAGGATTACGACCGGATTTACCTTGATACGCCGCCGGCGCTGAATTTTTATGCGGTATCGGCGTTGATTGCCGCCGATCGCGTGCTGATCCCTTTCGATTGCGACAGCTTTTCCCGTCAGGCGCTGTACGGGCTGATCGCGGAGATCGAGGAGTTGAAGGACGACCACAACGAAGGCCTGGAAGTCGAAGGCATTGTGGTCAACCAGTTCCAGGCCCGGGCGAGCCTGCCACAGCAGATCCTCGATGAGCTGATTGCCGAAGGTCTACCGGTGCTGCCGGTGTACCTGACCAGTTCGGTGCGCATGCGCGAATCGCATCAGGCCAGCATGCCGCTGATCCACCTCGATCCCCGCCACAAGCTGACCCAGCAATTCGTCGAACTGCACAACTTGCTCGAAGATCACTGATCCCTTGAGCTATCCATGAACACCTGTGGGAGCGAGCTTGCTCGCGAATGCGTCAGTTCAGTAGACATCTTCGTTAACTGATCCACCGCTTTCGCGAGCAAGCTCGCTCCCACAGGAGGGGTGGGGTGTGTCAGATCCCTTGGCTACGCAGCCACGCCATCAACTGCGGCAACGGCAACGCACCACTCTGCCGCGCCACTTCCTTGCCGTTCTTGAACAGAATCAGACTCGGAATCGAGCGAATCCCCAACTGCGCCGACAACTGCTGATTGGCCTCGCTATCAAGCTTGGCCAAGCGGCACTTGCCGGCCAGCTGCGCCGCCGCCTGCTCGAACACCGGCGCAAACGACTTGCACGGCCCACACCATTGCGCCCAGACATCCACCAGCAACGGCAGATCACCCTTGATCTGGCTGGCGTAATCGCCTTGCTTGAGTTCGAAGGGTTTGTTCAGCAGCACGGCGGATTTGCAGCGTCCGCACTTGGGTTGATCCGCAAGGCGCTCGGCAGGGATGCGGTTGAGGCCTTTGCAGGAGGGGCAGGGGATGAGGAGTGGGTCAGTCATATTCGGCTCGTTGGCGTTCAGCGTTTCGTACGACTTATCTGGAGCCGTACGAACTGTTTATCAAGATGAGGCGCTGGCACTCAGGAAGAACAACTGATCTCCAAATGCTTGCCCCACTCCGGTGGCCGCTCGGCATAAGCCTCCATCCCCGGCTGCTCTTCAAACGGTTTGCTCAGCACCGCATGCAGCCGGCGTACCTCCGAGTAATCCCCTTGCTCTGCCGCATCGATGGCCTTTTGCGCCAGATAGTTGCGCAGGATGTACAGCGGATTGACCGCGTGCATGCGGGTGCGGCGCTGTTCCTGATCGGCGTCGCCATCGCGGGCAACGCGGGCGATGTAGCGTTCGCCCCAGGCGTCAAAGCCCTTGATGTCGACGAAATCGTCGCGCAAACGGGCGACGGCTTCTACGGCGGACTCTTCACCGAGTCGGCGGAAAAACAGCGTGTAATCAACGCCGCTGTTCTGCATCAGTTGCAGCAGATTTTCCAGCAGTGTTTGGTCGTCATCTTCAGCTGTGGTGAAGCCTAAACGGCGGCGCATCAGGTCGAGGTAATGCGCCTGAAACAGCGGCAAGTACAGGCCGAGGGTTTCGCGCAGGGCTTCGACGCTGATGAACGGCGTCAGTGCCTGCGCCAGCGCGCTGAGGTTCCACTGGCCAACCGGCACCTGATTGCTGAACGAGTAGCGCCCTTGATCATCCGAGTGATTGCAGATGAAGTTGGCGTCGAAATCGTCGAGAAAAGCGAACGGGCCGAAGTCGAAGGTGATGCCGAGGATCGACATGTTGTCGGTGTTCATCACGCCGTGGCAGAAGCCATAGGCCTGCCACTTGGCGATCAGTTCGGCGTTGCGCTCGACGATCTCGCGGAACATCGCCAGATATGGTTCCGGCTGTTCCAGGCACTCAGGGAAATGCATCGCCAGAACGTGTTCGCCAAGCTGCTTCTGCTGCTCGGGGCGCTTGGTGTAATAGAAGTATTCGAAGTGGCCGAAGCGGATATGGCTCGGCGCCAGACGCAGCACCATCGCTGCGCGTTCCTGCTTTTCGCGCCATACCGGGGTGTCGGAGCCGATCACGCAAGCCGCGCGCGATGAAGGAATGTTCAACGCGTACAACGCTTCGGAAGCAAGGAATTCGCGGATCGACGAACGCAGCACCGCACGGCCATCACCCATGCGCGAAAACGGCGTCTGCCCGGCGCCCTTGAGGTGCAAGTCCCAATGCTCGCCGGCAGTGTTGTAGACCTCGCCGAGCAGCAAGCCCCGACCGTCACCCAGTTGCGGCGTGTAGCCACCGAACTGATGCCCGGAGTAAACCATCGCCCGTGGTTCGGCATCGGCCCACAGCTTGTGGCCACCAAACAGTTCGGCAAATTCGTTGGTTTCGGCGGTCGCCGGGTTGAGATCCAGCAAGGCCAGCGCCGCCGGGCTGGCGACGACCAGACGCGGATTATCGATCGGCTCGGGCAGCACGTGGGTGGAGAACGCGTCGCCCAGGCGGGCGAAGCGATTGTCGAAGGTCAGTTCGTCGAGGGCTTTCAAGGGCCGGCTCCAGCAGAATGTCCGAGCATTCTGCTGGGAATAGACCGGTTAGTCGAGTTTGGCCGGCGGTGGCTCTTGCAGCGGTTTCTGATCGTCGGCGACCGGCACGATGGTTTTCGTTTCCGGCTCGATCGGCACCATCTTGTATTCCTGGCCCTGAAGGTTCTTCAGGTACACCTCCATCTGGCGGAACGAGATGTTGATGTGCTGCTTCTTGAACTCGCGGTTGATGAAGCGGTTGACCTCATCAAGCACCGGGTTGCGGTCACCGAGGTCGCGTACGTGCATGCGCAACTCGTGGTCGAGGGTGCTTTCGCCGAAGTTGAGGAAGTACACGTGCGGCTCAGGCTCTTTGAGTACACGCGGGTTTTCGCGGGCAGCCTTGAGCAGCAGCTCTTTGACCAGATCCAGATCGGAGCCGTAGTCGACGCCAAGTTTCAGCGTCACGCGGGTGATGGTGTCGGTCAGCGACCAGTTGATCAGTTGCCCGGTAATGAACGTCTTGTTCGGGACAATGATGTCCTTGCGGTCGAAGTCGGTGATGGTCGTGGCGCGGATGCGGATCTTGCTCACCGTGCCCGACAGGTTGCCGATGGTGATGGTGTCACCGATCCGCACCGGGCGTTCGAAAAGAATCATGATGCCGGAGATGAAGTTCGCAAAGATCTCCTGCATACCGAAACCGAGGCCGACCGACAGCGCCGCCACCAGCCATTGCAACTTGTCCCAGCTCACGCCGAGGGTCGACAGGGTCGAGACGAAGCCGACACCGGCGATCACATACGACAGCAACGTCGTGGTTGCGTAGGCACTGCCCTGAGCCAGATTGAGCTTGGACAGCACGAATACTTCGAGCAGGCCGGGCAAGTTGCGCGCGAGGGCGAAAGTGATGCCGATGATGATCAGTGCACCAAGCATGTCGCCGATGCTGATTGGCACCATGCTCATGTTGGCGCCGGTGCCGCTGGTGTACTCGTAGAGGGTGATGTTGTCGAGGTACGAGAACACCGAAATCAGGTCCGACCAGACCCAGTACAGCGCGGCGATGAAACCGCCGAGCAGGGCCAGACGGATCAGGCGCAGGGATTGTTCGTTGACCTTTTCGATGTCTAGCGTCGGCTCTTCGATCACCGCTTCGCCATCGCCGGCTTCTTTCGCCGCCTGCCGTTTGGCCAGGGCACGCTGGTAGGCCAGACGTCGTGCGGCAACGCTCAGACCGCGCACGAAGGTGGCTTCGATCACCAGCCAGAACATCAGCAGGTACAGGGTGTTGATCAACCGGTCGCTGAGCTTCAGCGCGGTGTAGTAGTAGCCGAAGCACACCGCCACGAACAACGCGATCGGCAGCAGGGTGAACATCACGCCGACGGCTTTGCGGAACAGCGAAGTGTTCTCGTGGGCCGGGCTGCTGATCAGCAAGCGACTGAGCAGCCAGGCCATCAGGGCATAGCAGGTCAGCACCACCGGCATGCCGAGCACGTCGTCTGCCAGTGCTGCCGGTTGCAGTTCGGCCACGGCGACAATAGTTACCAGCGCCATGACCACCAGACCCAGACGACGGATCCAGCCCTGGAGGAATTCGACCTGCGGCTTCTCCCAGCGGAAGTGCAGTTCCGCCACGCCACCCGGCGCCAGAATCCGATAAGCGGTGTAGAACACCAGCCATGCCTGGCCCATTTGCAGCAGCGCCGCGCCCATGTTGGCGTTCTGCCCGCGAGCGTCGATCTGCAACGCCAGACCACACAAGGCCAGGCCCAACGCGACCGGCATCGCCAGCAGAATATTGATCAGAATCGCCTGCGGCGTGTGCCACTGGCTGTCACGCTTGAAGTGACCGATGTCCTGGTGAACCTTGTTCAGCCTGCCGTACAGACTTTTGCGCCGCCATAACAGTGCGCCGATCAACAGCGCCAGCGGGAGAAACAGCAACGGACGCTGGATCAGGCCGTCGGTCAGCTCACTGAGACTGGAGGCCCACGGCAGGGTGTCGACCTGACGTTTCAGGCGTTCCGGCACCGCGCGCATCCATTCCAGGTCCAGGGGCTTGTTGCTGGGGATCCAGAACATCTGCTCATCCAGCGTTGCGCGCAGGCTCTGTGCCGTGCTCAGCAGTTGTTTCTGGTTGAGCTGCAGGGTGATCGACTCGTTGAGCATGGCGCTCAGTTCGCGGTTCAACCGCTCCAGCAGATCGGCGCGGGTGTTGGCCAGGTCCAGCAGGTTTTTGCGCAATTGCGGCGTGACCTGCTCCGGCGGCTGCGTGGATAGCAGGTTGTCGACATAGGCGGCCGGATTGCTCAGTTGCTCACGCTGCTGGCTGACGTCGAATTGCCACAGGCGAATGTCGGCGATCTGATCCGCCAGATCGCGGTCGACTTTGAGACGTGGCAGGGCTTGTTTCTGTTTGTAGAGAATCTTCGACAGCAGCAGGCTGCCCTTGAGCACGCTGATCTGCTCGTCCAGCGCTGAATCGCTCTGGGTCAGGCTGTCGAGCTGTTGTTTAGTCTGCAGATTCTGCTGGGTGACTTCGTTGAGGCGGTCAGTGCTTTTGAGCAGGTAGTCGGAGAGCTTGAGATTCGCCGTGCTTTCGATGGCCAGCAGACTGCTGCTACCGGCCTTCTGCGCTTCGATCGACTGTTGGGTAACGGTTTCCTGCGACTGCGCCAGACGCTTCTGGTTGATCAGGGTTTGCAGTTCCTGGATCTCGCGGTCGAGGCGATCGGACTTCTCCGATAGCAAGTCATGCTGGGCATTGCCCAGATCCTGCAACTGGCTGTTGCCGGCCAGCTCCTGACGGCGCAGCGGGATCAGCGCATTCAGCGCCGCCAGTTCCGCGTTCAACTGGTCGCGCTGCTCGGCGGTGACGGTTTTACCCGCGTCCTTGCCGGATTTGAGGATGTTGTTGATCTGCTGGATGCGCGTCTGGCTGGCGGATATCTCCGCTTGCGCGCGTTCGGGACGCGTCTGCGCGGTGATGATCAGGCTGTTAGCGTCGGCGAGGGCTTTTTGCAGGTCACTTTGCTGAGTCGAGCGATCGGTGAGGATCTGCTCCAGTTGTTGGATCGACTCTTTGGGAAAACGCTGTGCCACCGGCACCACGGCCGTAGCCTTGAGGCGTGTCAGTTCGCGGGTGTTTTCAATCGTTTGCTTGGGCGCGGTGGCCAGCTGCTGCTTGAGATCGATCAGCTTCTGTTCGTAATCACGCTGGTTGTTCAGCTGATTGAGCGTGTTCTGCAGGACGGTCTGCAGGCTCTTTTTATCGGCATCCGGCAGTTTGCTGTCGGCGAGTTTGTCGAGGCTGGCCTGCACGGCGTCGCTGGACGGTGGTTCGGCGGCGTACAGCGGGCCGACAGTAAGACTCAGGCCCAGCAGGGCCGCGGCGAAAAAGGAGCGCAGGGTAGGCATAGAGACCGGTCAAGCAAGTGAGAGTGGACGCAGTTTAGAGGAAGAGCCCGGGGCCCGGGCGACTTCCTTCGGGGAATCTGACGCCCACTTTGCCGATCTTGTTCCCGTCCATGACCGCAACCGTCCAGTGAGTGTTGTTCCACTCCACCTGGTCGCCAACGATCGGTGCACCACCGACCTTGTGGGCAATGAACGCGCCCAGGGTCATGTCCGGATCGATGCCCTCGGCCGGCAGGCCATACAGCGCTGCAACCGCTTTAAGCTGGGCGTCTCCTTCGAGTACAAAATCGCCGAAGAAACGCAGATCGAGGCCGCGTTGCGGCGCCTGGCTGAACAGTTTTCCGAGGGCGCCGAGGTTGTGTTCATGGCCGATAACGCACAGTAAATCATCGACTTCCAGCACCGTACTACCCGACGGATGGAGCAGTTGCTGGCCACGAAACAGTGCCGCGATGCGCGTGCCTTCGGGCATTTTCAGCTCACGCAGGGGCGAGCCGATGCACCATTTCTCCGCGCCCAGCTTGTACACGAACAGCTCCCACTCGCTGGTGACGTGGACTTCCAGTGCGGCCCGGGAAATCGGCGCCGGCTCTGGCGGCACGGTCACCTTCAATAGCTTGGCGACCCACGGCAGGCTCGTACCTTGCACCAGCAGTGACACCAGCACGATGAAGAACGCAAGGTTGAAATACAGCTGCGCGTTCGGCAGCCCGGCCATCAGCGGGAACACCGCGAGAATGATCGGCACCGCGCCGCGCAGGCCAACCCAGGAAATAAAGGCTTTCTCGCGGCCATGGAACGCCTTGAACGGCAGCAGGCCGACCATCACCGACAGCGGCCGCGCAAACAGAATCATCCATAGCGCCAGACCCAGGGCGGGCAGGGCGATCGGCAGCAAATCGTGCGGCGTCACCAGCAGCCCCAGCACCAGGAACATGCCGATCTGCGCCAGCCAAGCCATGCCGTCGAGCATGTGCAGAATGCCGTGACGGCTGCGCACCGGGCGGTTGCCGATCACCAGACCGCACAGGTAAACGGCAAGGAAGCCGCTGCCATGCAGGGCGTTGGTCAGGGCGAATACCACCAGACCGCCAGCGATCACCAGAATCGGATACAGACCGGCAGCGAGGTTGATTCGATTGACCAGTTGCAGCATCAACCAGCCACCGCCCAGGCCGATCACGCCACCGATGCCGAACTCGCGGATCAGGTGGGTCAGCAGGCTCCAGTGCAAACCGGTCTGGCCGCTGGCGAGCATATCGATCAGAGTCACGGTGAGAAACACCGCCATCGGGTCGTTGCTGCCGGATTCGATTTCCAGACTGGCGGTCACCCGCTCGTTCAGGCCTTTGCCGCCGAGCAGCGAGAACACCGCTGCGGCGTCGGTCGAGCCAACGATGGCACCGATCAACAAGCCTTGAATCAGATTGAGATCGAACAGCCAGGCAGCGGCCATGCCGGTCAGCCCGGTAGTGATCAACACCCCGACCGTGGCCAGCGACAACGCCGGCCATAACGCCACGCGGAAACTCGACACCCGCGTGCGCAAACCGCCGTCGAGGAGGATCACCGCCAGGGCGAGGTTGCCGACCAGATAGGCCGTGGGGTAGTTATCGAAGATGATCCCGCCGCCATCAACCCCGGCGGCCATGCCGACCGCAAGAATAATGACCAGAATCGGAATGCCGAGGCGGGAAGAGAGTGAGCTGACGAGAATGCTTGCACCTACCAGCAACGCGCCGATCAAGAACAGGCTGTTGATGGTCGTCGCATTCAAAGGCAGTACTCCAGAAGCGTAAAGACGGGCACAAACTGACCATGCAGTCTGCGTGCCAGCGATTCTAACCTGTTGAAATGTGATGCTGTCAAAAAGGTTTTTACGCTGGGGGATTCGAGGTTTTGGTTCGGCTGGCGATTGCTGCCCTCACCCTAGCCCTCTCCCGGAGGGAGAGGGGACTGATCGCGGTGTTTGTGCAAGGTACATCGACCTGAAATATCGCGTCGAACTGAAATCTGAAAGGCCCCCGATCTGCTCCCTTTCCCCCTCTCCCTCTGGGAGAGGGCTGGGGTGAGGGGCTTTTGATCTTGATCTCAAAATTTACAGGCTGAACCGCCCAACCATGTTGTTCAGGTCCAGCGCCAACCGCGACAGCTCATTGCTCGCCGCACTCGTCTGATTCGCCCCAGTCGCCGATTGCACCGACAGATCACGAATATTCACCAGGTTGCGATCCACTTCCCGCGCCACCTGCGCCTGCTCTTCGGCGGCGCTGGCGATCACCAGGTTGCGCTCGTTGATTTCGACGATGGCGGTGTTGATGGTGTCCAGCGACATGCCGGCACCTCGAGCAATGTTCAGCGTCGACTCGGCACGCTCGGTGCTGTTACGCATCGAATCCACGGCGTGTTCGGTGCCGCTCTGAATGCTGCCGATCATCCGCTCGATTTCGCTGGTCGACTGCTGAGTACGGTGCGCCAGGGCACGCACTTCATCCGCCACCACGGCAAAACCACGCCCGGCTTCACCGGCACGCGCCGCTTCAATCGCCGCGTTCAGCGCCAGCAGGTTGGTCTGATCGGCCAGACCCCGGATCACATCCAGCACCTTGCCGATGTCACGGGACTCATTGGCCAGATCGCCGATCAGGCTGGCGGTGCTCTGTACATCGGCACTCATGCGTTCGATCGCGCTGACCGTTTCCTGGACCAGGTCACGACCGTCGCCAGCCGAAGTGGTGGCGTTCTTCGAGGCTTCGGAGGTGCTCACCGCATTGCGGGCGACTTCTTCTACGGCGCTGGTCATTTCGTTGACCGCAGTGGCCGCTTGTTCGATCTCGTTGTTCTGCTGAGTCAGGCCACGCGCGCTTTCGTCGGTGACGCTATTCAGCTCTTCAGCCGCTGAAGCCAACTGAGTGGCCGAGCCGGAAATGCGTTGCAGGGTGTCCCGCAGTTTCGATTGCATCTTCGCCATCGCTGCCAGCAGACGTCCTGCCTCGTCTTCACCGTCAACGTGGATCGGCTGGGTCAGGTTGCCTTCGGCGATGGTTTCCGCAGCGTCCAGTGCTTTGGAAATCGGCTTGGTGATGCTGACGGTCAGCAGCCAGGCGAAGAGCAGGGTCAAGCCGCTGGCGATCACCAGCAGGGTGACCACCAGATCGAACGACATCGAATACTGATCTTTGGCGCCTTGATCGGTCTCGGCGATTTGCTGGGTGTTGATCTCCAGCAAGCGCGCCAGGGCGGTGTTTACCGCTTCAGAGTTGCTCAGCAGATCGCTGTTGAGCATCTGCCGCAATTCGTCGATCTGGTTGTTGCGCGACAGGGTTTTCATGCGGTCTTCGAGCTGACGGTATTGCGCCAGCAGTTGTACGTACTGATCGTACGCCGTACGTTCGTCGGGGCTTGAAATCAGCGGCTCGTAGGCACGCTGCGCCTCGGTGATCTGGCGGTTGCGCATATCGAACAGCTCGATGGTTTTTTGCTGCACGTCCGGTTCGCGGTTGATCAGCAACCGATACGACAGCACTCGCAGACGCAGCGTCAGTTGAGTGAATTCATCAAGGGCCTTGATCGACGGCACGCTGGCCGTAGCGATGTCCTCGCCCGCTGAGCGGATTTTGCTCATCTGGTTCAGGGCGAAAACGCCCAGAATCAGCATCAGGCCGCCGATCAGGGCAAAGCCGGTAAACGCCCTTGGGGCGATATTCATATTGCGGAGGGACATGGGCGGATACCAAGAGAGGGCCGCATCCATGCGGGCTGAGACTGCGATATGGATGACTTATCGGTCATGCGACTAAAGTCTTGAGGCACTGTGCGTATTTGTCGCATAGGGGCCGGGGCGACGAAGTGCAGGAACCAGATCGGCAGATCACAGTCTTTAAAACTCGCGAGAACGGTCGGCCACCAGGAAAATCAAGGCTTTGCGCCGGTTTAACCCTGGCATCCGTGATGACTTTTCTTTATCGTACGCGCCCTTTGAAAAACGCTTGGAAGATCAAAATGTTGGAAGCATCCCTCAGCCAATTGGAACAGCTCGTCAGCGACCTGGTGCAACAGAACCAGACACTCGCGCAAACCAACCAGACCCTGTCCACGGAACTGGCCCAGGCCAAGGATGAAAACGAAAGCCTGCAACTGAACCTGATGGAGCAGGAAGAAAAGCACGGCGCCACCGCTGCACGCATTCAAGCCCTGGTTGATCGCGTCAACGCAGGTCCTGTCAGCGCATGAACCACCATACAGCAGGGGTAAAAGTCGTCTCCATTCTCGGGGAGGACTATTCGATCAAGGCACCGGCCGGGGAAGAACAGACCCTGCTGGACGCGGCCATGATGCTCAAGGCAGCGCTGGATGACACCAAGCGCAAATACCCGACACTGATCGGTGACCGCTTGCTGGTGCTGGCGGCGATGAATCTGTGCTCGCAGCAGATTGAAATGAAGAAGCAGCACAAAGAAGAACTCGACCGTTACCAAGAGCAAGTCAGCGCCACGGTCGACACCATCGCCAAGACCATCAATCAGGGTTGATGGAGGTGCGCACAACCAAAGAATAGATTGTCGACTGGGTTGTATACAATCGGCACGGCTGTTGCATTGTTTCGGCCACTTATTCTTTGGGGGTGCTCCATGCAGTTGTGGCGACGCAGTATTCAATGGCAGCTGATTCTCAGCATGGGCACCGCCCTGCTGGTCAGCATCCTGATCGTGGTTGGCATTTATACCCTGGTGGTCAACCGCCTCGCCCAGAGCTATCTGGTCGAACAAGCGCTGCCGTCGAGCATTGAAGCGACGCGCAACGATATCGAGCGCATCCTCGTGCAACCGCTGACGGCGGCCAAAGATATCGCCAGCAATACGATGGTCCGCGACTGGCTCTCCTCAGGCGAAGACAGCAGCAAAACGGCTGGCTTCGCGCAGTATCTGGAAGGCATCCGCGCCGAACACAAGGCTTTTACCGCTTTGATCATCGGCACCGAATCCAATCACTACATCACCGAAAAAGGTCTGGATCGCACCCTCAGCCGTTCAAAACCGGCTGACGCGTGGTTCTATTCCTTTCTCGACAGCAATCAGCCGCGCACCCTGAACATCGACAACGACGGGGCGACTGGAGAGTTGGCGCTGTTCATTGATTTGAAGGTGGAGCAGGCCGGTAAGGTAGTCGGTGTGGCCGGGCTCGGTTTGAGTATGAAAGAGCTGTCGGAGCTGATTCACAACTTCAGCTTTGGTGAGCGCGGCAAGGTCTATCTGGTGCGTTCCGACGGTTTGATCCAGGTGCATCCCGAGGCGCAGTTCAGCGGCAAACGCACGCTGACAGAGCAGATTGGCGCCTCCGCTGCTCAAGCCGTCATGGGTCAAAAAAATGCTGTGAGCAGCAGCTTCCAAAGGGAGGGTGAAGACTTCCTCGCCTTCAGCCTGCCTCTGCGTGATCTGGGCTGGACCCTGGTGGCCGAAGTGCCGCAATCGCAGATCTACGCCGAAGCCCGTAAAGCGATGTGGATGAGCGGCGGTATCGGTCTGGCCGTAGCGCTGGTGTGCCTCGCTTTGGTGGTGTGGCTGGCGCAAGGTTTGGTCCGGCCGATTCGCCAGGTAACAGCCGCGCTGGTAGCAATCGGTAGCGGTGGGGGAGATTTGACCCACCGGTTAGATTCCAGCCGCGCTGATGAGCTGGGCGATCTAGCCCGGGGCTTCAACTGTTTCCTTGATAGCCAGCGCGGGATGATCGGCGAGGTGCTGACCACCAGTGAACGTCTGCGCACGGCCGTGGGGCAAGTGGCGAAAGTGGTGGAGAACACCGCCGAACGTTCCGGCCGTCAGCAGGAAATGACTGACATGGTTGCCACCGCCGTTCACGAAATGGGCCTGACCGTGCAAGAAATTGCGCAGAACGCTGGTAACGCGGCACTCGCTTCGCAAACCGCGCGGGATGAAGCAATGCAGGCGCGGGAAGTGGTCGGCGGCTCGATCAAGCATATTGAAAGCATGTCGGATGAGATTGGCGTAGCGGCGGGTGCGGTCGGCGAGCTGGCGCATCAAGTGGCGTCGATTGATTCGGTGCTGGCGGTGATTCGCGGAGTTTCCGAGCAGACCAACCTGCTGGCACTTAATGCCGCCATCGAGGCGGCGCGCGCCGGTGATATGGGTCGCGGCTTTGCAGTTGTCGCCGATGAAGTGCGCACCTTGGCGCGCCGCACTCAGGCATCCACTGACGAAATCCAGCAAATGATCGGCAGCCTCAAGCAAGGCGCGGAAAACGCCGTGTCGTCTATGCGCACCGGTCAGGCGGCGACCGGTACCGGGGTTGAGTCGAGCCAGCGCACCGGGGCGTCGCTGACGGCGATTACCGGGCAGGTCGAGCGCATCAGTGACATGAACCATCAAGTGGCGACGGCGACCGAAGAGCAGTCGGCGGTGACGGAAGAGATCAATCGTAACGTGCAGGGGATTTCTGATTTGGCGCGGGCGACGGCTGGGGAGGTTCGGGCGTGTCGTGAGGATTGTCAGATGTTGCAGAGGTTGGCGGACGATCTGGCGCGGCAGATGGGTGGGTTCAAACTCAGCTGAGTGTTAAACCAGAAAAGCCCCTCACCCTAGCCCTCTCCCGGAGGGAGAGGGAACTGAATGTGGGATGCTTGAGAAGTACGCCGACCTGAAAGTGCTTTACCGAATCCATAATCGACACGGTTTTTCAGGTCGATGCGTAGACACCTCGGGTCGGCCCCCTCTCCCTCTGGGCGGTCCGACGTTTCGGGAGGGCTGGGGTGAGGGTTGCGCTTCAGAACCACGCATCCTGCATCGCCAGGCACGTATCATCCCGCGCCTCCAGCAACGCCAGTTCATGGTGGCAACCCGGCACTTCCCACGTCAGAAAATACCGCGCTGCCTGCAACTTGCCCTTATAGAAGTCGGCATCCGCTGCATTCCCTTTGGCCAGCCCTTCCTCGGCTCGAATCGCCTGCTCCAGCCAGCGCCAGCCAATCACCGTGTGGCCGAACACCTTCAGGTACAGCGCCGAATTCGCCAGACTGCTATTTACCTTGCCCTGTGCCAGGTCGGTCAACAAACCGATGGTTACCGTTTGCAGGCGCGCGACCAGCTTTTCCAGTGGTTCACGCAGGGCGGTCAGCGATTCATACGCCGTCGCGCGCTCAGCGGTGTTGGCGATCAGACGAATCAGTTGCTTGAGCCCCGCGCCACCGTTCTGCGCCAATTTACGCCCGAGCAAGTCCAGCGATTGAATGCCATGGGTGCCTTCGTGAATCGGGTTCAAACGGTTGTCGCGGTAATACTGCTCGACCGGGTATTCGCGGGTGTAACCGTGGCCTCCAAGAATCTGGATCGCCAGTTCGTTGGCCTTGAGGCAGAACTCCGATGGCCAGGACTTGACGATCGGCGTCAGCAGATCCAGCAATTCGTGGGCCTGTTTACGCTCGGCTTCGGACTCAAGCGTCGTGGTGTCATCGAACAGGCGCGCTGCATACAAGCCGAGGTCAAATGCACCTTCGACGTAGGACTTTTGCGTCAACAGCATGCGTCGTACATCGGCGTGCTGAATGATCGCCACCGGCGCCGTCGTCGGATCTTTGCTGTCCGGAACGCGACCCTGTGGCCGTTCGCGGGCGTACTCCAGCGAATACAGGTAACCGGCATAACCGAGCATCACCGCCCCCATACCGACGCCGATCCGCGCTTCGTTCATCATCTGGAACATGTAGCTCAGGCCCTGATGCGGCTTACCCACCAGATAACCGACACATTCACCGTTATCGCCGAAGTTCAGTGCTGTGGAGGTGGTGCCGCGCCAGCCCATCTTGTGGAACAGCCCGGCCAGCAGCACGTCATTGCGTGGGCCGAGGCTGCCGTCATCGTTGACCAGAAACTTCGGCACGATGAACAGCGAAATGCCTTTAACGCCCGCAGGTGCGTCCGGCAGTTTGGCCAGGACCATGTGCACGATGTTTTCCGAGAGCGGGTGATCGCCGCCGGAGATAAAGATTTTGTTGCCCTTCAGGCGATAAGTGCCGTCGGACGCCGGCTCGGCGCGTGTACGAATATCCGACAGCGATGAACCTGCATGCGGTTCGGTCAGCGCCATGGTGCCGAAGAAGCGGCCATCGATCATGGGCTGCAGGAAGCGTTGTTTCTGTTCCTCAGTGCCAAAACTCTCGATCAGGTTCGCCGCGCCCATGGTCAGGAACGGGTAGGACGTCGAAGCCGCGTTGGCCGACTGGAAATGCGCGAAGCAAGCTTGGGACAGCAGCGTCGGCAGTTGCATGCCGCCAGCATCGAAGCTGCGCGCAGCGTTGAGGAATCCGGCTTCAAGGAAGGCATCCACCGCCGGTTTCACTTCAGGAATCAGAATCGCCTGACCGTCTTCGTAGCGCGGCTCGTTCTCGTCGCCCTTGCGGTTGTGTGGCGCAAAGTACTTTTCGGCAATGTTGCGCGCGGTGCCGATGGCGGCGTCGAAGGTTTCGCGATTGTGCTCGGCAAAGCGCTCACGCCGGGTCAGGCCCTCGGCATCAAGGACTTCATACAGCTCGAAAGCCAGATTGCGGGAACTGAGCAGCGTCTCGGACATGGCGGCCTACCTGAAGTTGGGGTTGGGCCGAGTCTAGGCGTGCTGATAAAGGCTGAACAGGATGATTGATAAGCGTGATGTTGGAGCCGCGCGCCGACTTAACAAACACCACAAAACACTGTGGGAGCGAGCTTGCTCGCGAAGAGGCCGGCACATTCAACATTCACGTTGACTGGCAAACCGCTTTCGCGAGCAAGCTCGCTCCCACAGGGACTGTTGCTATGCCGGACACCCATGCAGGTGTCCGGTTTATCGGGTGTTAGCCGATAGTCATCAAGCTGGCATTACCCCCCGCCGCAGCGGTGTTAACGCTCAACGCCCGCTCAATCACCAGGCGCTCCAGCGCAATGTTGGTCTCGCCCTGGGACAAGCCCTGAACCCCAACGATCGCACCGGCACGCTTGGCAATCTGCTGGCAAACGCCGCGCAACTGGTCGGAATGGCCGTGATGCAGAACCGCATCAAACACCACCTCGTCTTTATTCCAGTCGGCAACCAGCTTGATCCGCGCCTGAATCTCCTTCGGCAGGCGTGCGAACAAGGCCTTGCTGATGTCGGACTCCGGCCATACCGCCGAACCGCCTACCGCAAGCACCGCCGCCAGTTGCGTCAGCAAATCACCTTCAACCTCGGCCAGGCACAACACGTGCTCACGCGGCAGGATGGCATAGCTGTTTTTCTCACCGGTCGGGCCGGCCAGCACGCGGGTGATGCCGCTCTGCGATTGCGCAGCGTACTGCACGCAAAGAGTGCTCAGGTCGGCAAACTTGTTGCTGTCGGCCCAGGCTTTCAGCGCGGTCAGCGGTTTGCTCATGGCGTCGCGCAGACGAACGTCCGGTGCCACGGCAGCATCACCGCGAGCGAAGGATTGTTCGATGGCATCAGTAGGGCGCGTCGACAGCAAGCGGTACAAGTACAGCGGGCCACCGGCTTTCGGACCGGTACCCGACAAGCCTTCGCCGCCGAATGGCTGCACGCCGACCACAGCGCCAACGATGTTGCGGTTGACGTAGACGTTACCGGCGTTGACGTTGTCGATCACCTTGGCGATGGTCTCGTCGATGCGCGTGTGTACGCCCAAAGTCAGGCCATAACCGGAAGCGTTGATCTGGCCGATCAGTTGATCGATCTCTTTGCGCTTGTAGCGAACCACGTGCAGCACCGGGCCGAAGATCTCGCGTTGCAGTTCGTCGAAGCTTTCCAGTTCGATCAGGGTCGGCATGACGAAGGTGCCGCGTTTGACTTCTTCGGTGTCGGCGATAGCGACCTGATACACGTTGCGACCTTTATCGCGCATGCCCTGGATGTGCTTGTCGATGCCCGCCTTGGCTTCGGCGTCGATCACCGGGCCGATGTCCACGGACAGGCGCTCTGGGTTGCCGAGACGGCTTTCCGCCATGGCACCTTTGAGCATCTCGATGACGCGATCGGCGGAATCTTCCTGCAGGCACAGTACGCGCAGCGCCGAGCAACGCTGACCGGCGCTGTCGAAGGCCGACGAAACTACGTCGATCACGACTTGTTCGGTCAGAGCCGAGGAGTCGACGATCATCGCGTTCTGGCCACCGGTTTCGGCGATCAGCGGAATCGGACGGCCCTGGTTGTCGAGGCGACCGGCAATGTTGCGTTGCAGCAGGCGCGCGACTTCGGTGGAACCGGTGAACATCACGCCTTTGACGCGCTCATCGCCGACCAGACCGGCGCCGACGGTTTCACCGCGACCCGGCAGCAGTTGCAGCACGCCTTCCGGGATGCCGGCCTCAAGCATCAGGCGAACAGCCTGAGCCGCCACCAGTGGGGTTTGTTCGGCCGGTTTGGCCAGTACCGGGTTACCGGCAGCCAGTGCAGCAGCGACCTGGCCGCTGAAGATTGCCAGCGGGAAGTTCCACGGGCTGATGCACACCACCGGACCCAGTGGGCGGTGGGCGTCATTACTGAAATCGTTGCGAGCCTGCACCGCGTAATAACGCAGGAAGTCGACCGCTTCGCGGACTTCGGCGATGGCGTTGGCGTAGGTCTTGCCGGCTTCACGAGCCAACAGGCCCATCAGTGGCTGAATCTCGCCTTCCATCAAGTCAGCGGCACGTTCCAGAATCGCCGCACGTTCGGCCGGCGGGGTAGCCTGCCAGATCGGTGCGGCGTTCAGTGCGCATTGGATGGCGTTGTCGACGTCTTCAACCGTGGCTTCTTGAACATGACCGACCACATCACGGTGATCAGCCGGGTTCAGAACCGCTGCCGGCGTTTCGTTGCTGGAAGCGCAACCGAGCATCGGCGCGGCTTTCCAGTCATTGTGCGCAGTGGCGAGCAAGGCGCAGGACAATGAGGCCAGACGATGTTCGTTGGCCATGTCGATGCCGCTGGAGTTGGCACGCTCGGCACCATACAGATCACGCGGCAGCGGAATGCGCGGGTGCGGCAGGCCGAAACCACCTTCCACGGTCGCCATCTGCTCGATCTGCGCCACCGGATCGGCCACCAGTTCCTGAATCGAAATCGACTGGTCGGCGATGCGGTTGACGAACGAGGTGTTCGCGCCGTTTTCCAGCAAGCGACGTACGAGGTACGCCAGAAGGGTTTCGTGAGTACCGACCGGAGCGTACACGCGGCACGGACGGTTCAGCTTGCCTTCGGAAACCTTGCCTACAACTTGTTCGTAGAGCGGTTCGCCCATGCCATGCAGGCATTGGAATTCGTACTGGCCCGGGTAATAGTTCTGACCGGCAATGTGATAAATGGCCGACAGGGTGTGGGCGTTGTGCGTGGCGAACTGCGGGTAGATGACTTCCGGCACCGACAGCAGTTTGCGTGCGCAAGCGATGTAGGAAACGTCGGTGTACACCTTGCGGGTGTAGACCGGATAGCCTTCCAGGCCTTCGACCTGGGCGCGCTTGATTTCGCTGTCCCAGTACGCGCCTTTTACCAGGCGGATCATCAGGCGATGACGGCTGCGACGGGCCAGATCGATCACGTAGTCGATCACGTACGGGCAACGCTTCTGGTAAGCCTGGATGACGAAACCGATGCCGTTCCAGCCGGTCAGTTGCGGCTCGAAGCACAGGCGCTCAAGCAGATCCAGCGACAGTTCGAGACGGTCGGCTTCTTCGGCATCGATGTTCAGGCCGATGTCGTATTGCTTGGCCAGCAGGGTCAGCGACAGCAGACGCGGGTACAGCTCGTCCATCACACGCTCGTACTGCGCACGGCTGTAACGCGGGTGCAGTGCCGACAACTTGATGGAGATGCCCGGGCCTTCATAAATCCCACGGCCGTGGGAGGCTTTGCCGATCGAGTGAATGGCTTGTTCGTACGACGCCAGGTACTTCTGCGCGTCGTGTTCGGTGAGGGCCGCTTCACCGAGCATGTCGTAGGAATAACGGAAGCCCTTGGCTTCGAACTTGCTCGCGTTGGCCAAGGCTTCGGCGATGGTTTCGCCGGTGACGAACTGCTCGCCCATCAGGCGCATGGCCATGTCGACGCCCTTGCGGATCATCGGCTCGCCGCTTTTGCCGATGATGCGGCTCAGCGAAGAGGTCAGGCCAGCTTCGTTGTGCGTAGACACCAGCTTGCCGGTCAGCAGCAGGCCCCAAGTGGCGGCGTTGACGAACAGCGACGGGCTGTTGCCCAAATGCGGGTGCCAGTTACCGGTGCTGATCTTGTCGCGGATCAGTGCATCGCGAGTGCCTTTGTCCGGGATACGCAGCAGCGCTTCGGCCAGACACATCAGCGCTACGCCTTCCTGGGACGACAGGGAAAATTCCTGCAGCAGACCTTGAACAATGCCTGCACGACCGCCGGCACTTTTCTGGTTACGCAGTTTTTCCGCGATGGAAGCGGCGAGTTTGTTGGTGGCTTCTGCCATCGGCGCTGGCAGGCGAGCCTGCTCGATCAGCATCGGCACCACTTCCGGCTCAGGGCGACGGTAAGCGGCAGTGATCGAAGCACGCAGTACGGATTGCGGCAGGATGCTTTCGGCGAATTCAAGGAAGCACTGGTGGGCGTGATCGGTGTGGACTTCGCCCGCCTCATCGGCGTCCTTGGCGGTCAAACCGTTCAGCTCGGTCAGGGTTGCACCACCCTCGAGTTTTTCCAGGTAATTGAAAATTGCCTGTTTGATCAGCCAGTGCGGCGTGCGATCAATCGAGGTTGCGGCGGCCTTCAGGCGTTCGCGGGTCGGGTCATCGAGTTTGACCCCAAGGGTGGTGGTAGCCATATTTTTATCCTCATGGTTGCCACAGTTGCGTGGCATCAGCTGGCGGCAAGATTAGCCGTGCGCCGAAAGAGGTGCAACCGGGTGCAACCCTTTTTTTGTCGGAATAATAGGCAACTCGTCAGGAATTATTTTCTGGTACGAAAGTGCTGCTCCTGCTTGGTGCTTTTGCTTCTAGCAAAGGGTTATGACTGCCACAAAAGGGAGCAAAAACGGGGTGATTGTCGATAAATCCGACTAGGTGCAACTAATTCTCACGAAACTGGTTGCACCTTATTTGATTTGTTGCATAGCATTCGCGCCCTAGGTGCAACCGGGAATAACCCGGTGTACCGGCTGATGGCTTTCCTGGGGAAACATCAGTCCTAAATGCGCGGGATCCCGGATCGTCTGCCAAACGTCGTCGTTTGCGTGCGGTTCACTACCGCCGCTACATAAAAACAAAGCCAGGGCGTAACTCAATGAGCGTAAGCAATCCAACCCTGATCACGTTCGTGATCTACATCGCAGCAATGGTGCTGATCGGCTTGATGGCCTATCGCTCCACCAACAACCTTTCTGACTATATCCTCGGCGGTCGAAGCCTCGGCAGCGTCGTCACCGCGCTGTCCGCCGGTGCTTCCGATATGAGCGGCTGGTTGTTGATGGGCCTGCCGGGCGCCATCTATATGTCCGGTCTGTCTGAAAGCTGGATCGCCATCGGTCTGGTCATCGGTGCCTACCTGAACTGGCTGTTCGTTGCCGGCCGTCTGCGCGTGCAGACCGAGCACAATGGCGACGCCCTGACCCTGCCGGACTACTTTGCCAGCCGTTTCGAAGACAAAAGCGGCCTGCTGCGGATCATCTCGGCGATCGTGATTCTGGTGTTCTTCACCATCTACTGCGCTTCCGGCATTGTGGCCGGTGCCCGTCTGTTCGAAAGCACCTTCGGCATGTCCTACGAGACCGCGCTGTGGGCCGGTGCCGCGGCGACAATTGCCTACACCTTTATCGGCGGTTTCCTGGCAGTGAGCTGGACCGACACCGTACAAGCCACTCTGATGATTTTCGCGCTGATCCTTACGCCAATCATCGTGCTGCTGGCCACCGGTGGTGTCGACACCACGTTCCTGGCCATCGAAGCGCAAGATCCAAGCAACTTCGACATGCTCAAAGGCACCACTTTCATCGGCATCATTTCTCTGATGGGCTGGGGTCTGGGCTACTTCGGCCAACCGCATATCCTCGCGCGTTTCATGGCGGCGGATTCGGTGAAATCGATCGCCAAGGCGCGTCGCATTTCCATGACCTGGATGATCCTGTGCCTGGGCGGCACCGTGGCGGTGGGCTTCTTCGGTATCGCGTATTTCTCGGCACACCCGGAAGTGGCCGGCCCCGTGACCGAGAACCCTGAGCGCGTGTTCATCGAACTGGCAAAGATCCTCTTCAATCCGTGGGTGGCCGGTGTCCTGCTGTCGGCGATTCTGGCTGCCGTCATGAGCACCCTGAGCTGCCAGTTACTGGTGTGCTCGAGCGCCCTGACTGAAGATTTCTATAAAGCCTTCCTGCGCAAATCCGCCTCCCAGGTTGAGCTGGTCTGGGTCGGCCGCGCCATGGTGCTGTTGGTGGCACTGATCGCGATCGCTCTGGCCGCCAACCCGGAAAACCGCGTACTGGGCCTGGTGTCCTACGCATGGGCCGGTTTCGGTGCTGCGTTCGGTCCGGTTGTGCTGATCTCGGTTATCTGGAAAGGCATGACTCGCGACGGCGCACTGGCCGGTATTCTGGTCGGCGCGATCACCGTGGTGGTCTGGAAGCATTTCGAACTGCTGGGTCTGTACGAAATCATCCCGGGCTTCATCTTCGCCAGCCTGGCCATCTACATCGTCAGCAAGATGGGCGAGCCGACCAGAGGCATGGTGCAGCGCTTCGACGCGGCGGAAAAAGATTTCCACCTGAACAAGTGATTGTTCTGAGCTGAGGCTCACCGGAAAACGGCCCGTTTCCTATAGGAGGCGGGCCGTTTTTTTGTGCCTGTAATTTCTCTGATTCACCGCGATCCCCTGTAGGAGTGAGCCTGCTCGCGATAGCGGTTCATCAGTAACGAAAATGTTGACTGTCACACTGCTATCGCGAGCAGGCTCACTCCTACAAGGTTCGGCGGTGGTTTTGGAGACTTGTCTGTAGTTGAAGGCGTCGCTTTTTGCAGGGTTTTTCGTCAATGAAAGTAGGGCAAATCTGATTTTCCCGTCACCCATTCATCACCCCTTGCCCCTCATGCAGAATCGCCCGCCCTTCATTCTGCAGAGAGACATCGGATGTTCGCGCCTGCCAATCAACCGCGTTTCACGTTGACCCTCGAAGGCGCCCAACATGACCTCAAGGTCCTTGAGTTCACGGGCAAGGAAGCCATCAGCCAACCCTTTCGTTTCGAGCTGGAACTGGTCAGTGAACGGCCGGACCTGGACCTCGAAAGCCTGCTGCACTGTCAGGCGTTTCTGAGCCTGGATGCTCAGGGTTCTGGTATTCACGGTCAGATTTATCAGGTCGGGCAGGGCGATTCCGGGAAACGTCTGACGCGTTATCACATCAGCCTGGTCCCGCGTCTGACCTACCTCGGCCAGCGGATCAATCAGCGGATCTTCCAGCATCTGACGGTGCCGCAAATTGTCGCGCGAGTGCTCAAGGATCATTCGATCCTGCGTGATGCTTTTGAATTTCGCCTCGGCAGCGATTACCCGGTGCGTGAGTATTGCGTGCAGTACGCCGAGAGTGACCTGGCCTTTATCCAGCGCCTGTGTGCCGAGGTCGGCATTCATTACCATTTCCAACACAGTCCCCACGGTCACCTGTTGGTTTTTGGCGATGACCAGACCGTGTTCCCGCGTCTGGGCGAGTCGACGGTTTATCTGCCGGGCAGTGGCATGTCCGCTGGCGCGCGGGCGATTCAGCGCTTTAACGTTCGCGTGGAAACCCGTACCAGCGTGGTCACCCGGCGCGACTACAACTTCGAAAAGCCGCGGCTGCAGTTGCAAAGCCGTATCGACGGCGAGCAGCGCCCGGTGCTGGAGGACTATCACTTCCCCGGTCAATTCAATGATCGGGAAACCGGCAAGCACCTGGCCCAGCGGGCACTTGAGCGACATGTCGCCGATTACCGTCAGGCTGAAGGCGTCAGCGACGAATCCGCATTGGTTTGCGGACATTTCCTGCAACTGACCGAGCATCCGCGCCACGACTGGAATGACCTCTGGTTGCTGACCGCCATCGAGCATCATGGCCGCCAGCCGCAGGTGCTGGAGGAATCGGTGACCAGCGATGGCGAGGGATTTCAGGGTTACCGTAATAGCTTTGTCGCCACACCGTGGGACGTGTTCTTCCGCCCGGCGCTGGGGCCGGAAAAACCACGCATGCTCGGCTATCAACCGGCGGTCGTGACCGGGCCGACAGACACGGAAATCCACTGCGACGAGTACGGCCGGGTCAAGGTGCAACTGGCCTGGGATCGCGACGGCGAATTGAACGAGCATTCCAGTTGCTGGCTGCGCGTTGCTACTAATTGGGCGCACGACCTTTACGGCAGTGTGCTGATTCCGCGAGTCGGCATGGAAGTGCTGGTCGGCTTCATCGATGCCGACGCCGACAAGCCTTTGGTCGTGGGCTGCCTGCCCAACGCCGCGACGCCGATTCCGCTGGACCTGCCGGCGGACAAGACTCGTAGCATTTTTCGTAGTCAGAGCAGCCCCGGCGGTGGCGGCTACAACGAACTGCGCATTGAGGATAAGAAAGGCGCTGAGGAAATCTACCTGCGCGCCCAACGCAACTGGACGCAGCATGTGTTGAACGATCAACAAGTGCAGGTCGATAACCAGCGCAGCATCGTCGTTACCGGCACCGCTCGGCATGAGTTGAAGGCTGATGAGCAGCGCATCACTCATGGTCAGCGCCAGACCGAAGTGAAGCAGGACGATCATCTGAGCGTGACCGGCGACCGTCATGTTCGCGTGAGTAATCAGTCGATCAGCGCCAGTGGGCAATTCCACGTCAGCGCCGGTCAGCAAGTGGTCATCGACGGCGGCGCGAGTGCGACGATTCAGGCGGGCGGGCAGTGGATCAACATCGGTCCCGGCGGGATTTTCAGCAGCGTGCCGATTGTTGTGGGCGGTGCGCCGATGGCGGCGATGAGTGCCGCGCCGGTTGTACCGGGATTGCCGGAGAAACTCGCCGCCGCGCCGGCTGCCATGCTCACCGCTGCACAAATCATGAGTTTTAAAGGTGATGCGCCATTCTGCGAAGAGTGTGAGCGTTGCAAGGATGGTCTCTGTGCAGCCTGATTTTCTTTTGCCTGCCGATTGGTTGGCGCGGGAGCCGTTGAAAACTTCCGAGCAGTTGTTTGCGGTTTTCAGTAATGCCAGCGAGGCAAAGCCGTTCAAGGCTTGGTCAGAAGCGGCCAGTCCGATCTGGGCCGGGACGATCTATGCCGAGTGGGATGCGGTGATGCCTTACGTGGGAATTGTCGCTGCTGACAGTGAGTTTCTGCATTGGGTCGCCACTACCGAGTCGCGGGATTGGGGATGGTTGGCGGTGTCTTCGGCGAGTCTTGAAGAGGTGGCGGCGCACTTTCGCAGCCTCACCCAAGTGTGGATGCCGGGCGGCAAAACGGTGTTTTTTCGTTTCTGGGACGGGCGGTTTCTATTGCCGGTTCTGCAGGCCAATGAAGTGGATACGGCGCAGCTGTTTCCGCTGATCGGGCGTTGTTTGATTAATGGTCAGGCGCTGGAAATTGGTGGCAGGGCGCAGGTTTCGGGGCGGGCATTGCCGTGGTGGCAGGTGCCGGAGTCAGTGCTGGCGCAGCAGGGTAATGACGTGCAAACGGCCAATGCGTTGCAGTGGTTGAGCGAAGAATATCCGGTTCTTTTCGAGGCCTTTCCCGAGGCGGTTTTGCGTTGCAAGGTGAGGCGGTTTTTTCAGGTTTCAATGTCGGAAGATTCGTCGCAATCGGCGTTACTGGCGTTTTTGCTGGCAGAGTCGGAGTGAGTTTTCGGGGCGAAGGTCTCAGACGATTCCTTCGAGTTGCGGCGGTTTTCATGAACTGGTGGGCGGTGGGTTGCAGGGATAGTCTTTTCGTTGTCACTGCGAGAGTGGTGGCAGGGCGTAGGACCCCTGTGAAATTCACCGCGCACCAGCGCTGTCGTTTGATTGCGGCACTTAATACGTGTCCGTAGCATCGTTTGCGGCAGCTGTGCGCGGGAACGCTTCGGCGTGACTGAGTTTGGTGGGTTTCTCAGTTTCCTACTCTCGCGTACGGCTGCCACCTATACCCGTAGGAAGGTCACTTGGCAGCCTCTCTAAACCTATTGAGGTAAAACTGAAATGACTATGCTTAAACCCGATCCACCCTACGAAAAGATCATCCCCCATCCCGACAACCGCTTCATGGCGCTGACCGGCAATTGCAGCGACATGCCGACGCTGTTCATCGACACCCACGTGCCCCTCGACATCCTCATGGACGCCGCCAACCATCGCCTGCGCGCCGTGATCCAAGTGCTGGAAAACATGTGCATGCGCGGCTCGGTCGAATGCGACTCCGTCATCCTCAGCGACTTCGCCCAGCTCTGCGTGATTCCTTTGCGCGACGGCTGTGATGTGCTGGATGTCATCGGCAGGCGCCTGCGCGGCATGCCCGCCTGAAAAAGGTCAAAAGATCGCAGCCTGCGGCAGCTCCTACACGAGATTGGTGCTCACCCTGTTGGAGCTGCCGAAGGCTGCGATCCTTTGACTTTGATGGATGGAATGTACGCATCCTGCGTTTTGATAAAGCGGCTGAACGCCTCGGAGTTGTAGACCTTCAGGCACGCAAGGAACACTACTTTTTCATTCGAGTATTTGCTGTTTGAAGGTGTCTCTTCGTAAGCCGTTAATACGTAGTTTCGGGTTTCTTTATAGGGGTCGTGCAGCACCTGCAGTGTGTCTTCATTTTGCAGGATGGAATGCATGCCTTTGCCCATGAACGAATAGGCATTGGCGGACAATGCGATGTCTTTTTCCAGCGCGGAGTGTTCGTTGAATGGCTTCAGAATGCAGTGGCTCAGGCCGTAGTTCTTTAGTGTCTCGCGTGCCTGTTCAATGTGAGTTTCGTCGGCAAGGGCGAGGTATGGGCTAAGCAGGCTGAATAAGCAGATGATCAGATATCGCATGAGTTTTTGACTTCCTGTCGTTCATGGCTAGCCAGTTTAACGCCATAAAAGCAAAGCCCCTCACCCTAACCCTCTCCCAGAGGGAGAGGGGACTGACCGAGTTGTCTGGGTGATGTACGCCGACCTGCGACTTCAGCGGTGAACTTCGCTTGGCCAAGCCTGGAGGGTGGTGTTCTTTCTGGGGACTGACCGAGTTGTCTGGGCGGTTTACGCCGACTTGCGACTTCTGCACTGATCTTCGCTTGGACAAACCTGAGATCACGCTGATCTTTCAGGTCGGTGTAACTCGCAAGATCACCACCGTCAGTCCCCTCTCCCTCGGGGAGAGGGCTAGGGTGAGGGAAAGGCTTTTGTCCGCTCGGCTGCGAACCCCTGACTTGCCACGCGGTAAAAGGTAAACTTTGCGCCCTTCGCAGGAGCAGCCATGAATTATCGTCACGCCTTCCATGCCGGCAATCACGCCGATGTGTTCAAACACCTGACCTTGACCCGCCTCATCGCCTTGATGTCGCGCAAGGAGCAGCCGTTTGCCTATCTCGACACGCACGCCGGCATCGGTCTGTATGACTTGCAGGGCGATCAGGCCAACCGTACCGGTGAGTACCTGGAAGGCATCGCGCGCTTATGGGATCAACCGGATCTGCCGGCGCTGACCGCCGACTACATGAAGGTGCTGCATGATATGAACCCGGACGGCCAGTTGCGCTATTACCCGGGTTCGCCGGAGCTGGCGCGGCGCCTGACCCGCCCGCAGGACCGGGTGATGCTCAACGAGAAACACCCGGAAGACGGCGTGCTGCTCAAGGACAACATGGCCGGCGATCGTCGGGTCAAGGTTCATCTCGGCGAAGGCTGGCACGTCGCTCGTGCGATGTTGCCGGTGCAGGAAAAGCGCGCGGTGATGCTGATTGACCCGCCGTTCGAACAGCTCGACGAGATGCAACGTTGCGCGGCGTCGTTGAAAGAGGCGATTGGTCGTATGCGCCAAACCGTGGCGGCGATCTGGTATCCAGTGAAGGACCAGCGTGCGTTGCGCCGTTTCTATCAGGATCTGGCTGGCACCGGTGCGCCGAAGTTGCTGCGTGTGGAGCTGCTGGTGCATCCGCTGGATACGCCGAACAGCCTGAACGGTTCGGGCATGGCGATTGCCAATCCGCCGTGGGGGCTGGAGGAGGAATTGCGTGAGCTGCTGCCGTGGTTGTCGAAGAAGCTGGGGCAGACTCAGGGTGGGTGGCAGATGGATTGGTTGATTGCCGAGAGCTGATCAACGGCAAGATCAAAAGATCGCAGCCTGCGGCAGCTCCTACGCGGTTCGGCGTCGTCCACCAATGTGCGGACGATCACTGATCTCCTGTAGGAGCTGCCGAAGGCTGCGATCTTTTGCTTTCAAGGGTCAGTTACCCGCCAGGCTCGGTGGCATGCACACGCCAGTGCCGCCGATCCCGCAATAACCCTCAGGGTTCTTCGCCAGATACTGCTGGTGATACGCCTCGGCGAAGTACACGGTCGGCGCCTGTTCGATTTCGGTGCTGATTTCCCCCAGACCTGCTTTCGACAGCTCGGCCTGATAGGTCGCTTTGCTTTTCAGCGCCGCGTCCAGGTGCTCAGGCGAGGTTGCGTAGATCACCGAGCGGTACTGCGTGCCGATGTCATTGCCTTGGCGCATGCCCTGCGTCGGGTTGTGCAGTTC
Source organism: Pseudomonas sp. ok266 (assembly GCF_900110195.1). Lineage (NCBI taxonomy): Bacteria > Pseudomonadati > Pseudomonadota > Gammaproteobacteria > Pseudomonadales > Pseudomonadaceae > Pseudomonas > Pseudomonas sp. ok266. The sequence continues at coordinate 231,501 of NZ_FOCU01000002.1, forward strand.
CCAGAACATCGCCAGCAGCTCTTCGTAGCTGACCTTGGCCTTGTCATACACCACCAGCACCACTTCAGCGTGGCCGGTCAGGCCCGAGCAGACTTCTTCGTAGGTCGGATTCGGCGTGAAACCGCCGGCATAACCGACGACCGTGCTGACCACGCCTTCACGCTGCCAGAAGCGGCGCTCGGCGCCCCAGAAGCAGCCCAGACCGAAGATCGCAAAGTCGACGTCCTGGAAAAACGGGCCAAGCAGCGGGGTTTCTTCAAACACGAAGTGCTTTTCAGGCAGGGTCATCGCGGTTTCGCGGCCGGGCAGAGCTTGTTCTTTAGTCGGGAGCACGTTCTTGTTCACCAGAATTTCCGAGCGCAGAACCATGATCGTTCCTCTCAGTCAGGTTGGATGTGAAAAGTCAGACCGCCAGTGTGCCGAATGATGCCCGACTTAGCACTCTCCAAATGTGGGGGCGACGGTGCGACGATTCGACTTGCTCGCGAAAGCGGTGGGTCAGGCAATGTTGATGTCGACTGACACTCCGTCTTCGCGAGCAGGCTCGCTCCCACAGGGGAGTGTCTTCTAGAGGAACGGCTTGTGGTGATCAGAGGCAGAGCGGACCGCGCGGGTAGCGTTTCAGCGCTTGGATGAGTTCAGCGCCCGGAATCGGCCGGTCAAACAGGTAACCCTGTCCGACATCGCAACGGTGGCGGCGCAGGAACGCCAGTTGTTCGGCGGTCTCGATGCCTTCGGCCACAACCTTGAGTTTCAGGTTGTGCGCCATGGCGATCACCGCCGAGGTGATTTCCATGTCGTCCTGGTTGTCGGGAATTTCGTGGATGAAGCTGCGATCAATCTTGATGATGTCGATCGGGAATTTCTTCAAATAACTCAGCGATGAATACCCGGTGCCGAAGTCGTCCATGGCTAGCGTCAACCCAAGGCGCTTGAGCTGGTCGAGTTGCAAGTGGGTGTCTTCGGTGGCTTCCAGCAGCAGGCCTTCGGTCAGCTCCAGCTCGAGCAGATTGGCCGGCAGCGCTTCTTCCTTGAGGATGTTGGCGATCGAGGCGACCAGATCCGGGTCGGAGAACTGTTTCGGCGACAGGTTGATCGCCACTTGCAGATTGCCCATGCCGGCGGCAGTCAACGCCTTGCTCATGCGGCAGGCCTGACGCGCGATCCACTTGCCGATCGGAATGATCAAGCCGGTTTCTTCGGCGACGCTGATGAACTGGTCCGGGCGAATCATGCCGCGTTCCGGGTGGTTCCAGCGCAGCAGCGCTTCCATGCCCAGCAGACGCCCGCTGCGCAGGCACAGCTTGGGCTGGTAGAACACGTCCAGCTCGTTCTGGGTCAGGGCTCGGCGCAGGTTGTTTTCGACGAACAGTTTGTAGCTGGCCTCGGCGTTCAGTGCTTCGGTGAAGACTTGCACCTGATGTTTACCGTTGGCCTTGGCTTTGTGCAGCGCCAGGCCGGCGTTACGCATCAGCGTTTGCGGATCGCGACCGTGTAGCGGCGCGCAGGCCAGGCCGACCGAACCGGTGACGCTGATCAACTGGTTGTCGACGAACATCGGCTTGTCGAGGGTCGCCAGCAATTGGTTGGCGATCTGCTGACCGGTCGCCAGGTCGGTGTCGTCGAGCAGCACGGCAAACTCGTTACTGGCGAACCGCGCGAGGCTGCCACTTGGGCTCAGGCTGTTGCGCAGACGCCGGGCCAGACTGATCAGCAGCTTGTCGCCGGTCTGGTGACCGAGGCTGTCGTTGATCCGCTTGAAATTGTCGATGTCGACCAGCAACAGGCTGATCGGCGTATCGCTGTCGCGGGCGAAGCGTTCGTCCAGATTGCGGATAAACGCCGGCCGGTTGCCGAGGTTGGTCAGGTTGTCGGTGTAGGCCAGTCGTTCGATGCGCTGCTGCGCCAGTTTGGTCTGGGTGATGTCTTCGTAGATGCCGATGTAATGCGTCAGCTCACGGTTGTCACCGTAGACCTTGGAGATCGACAGCTGACCCCAGTACGGTTCGAGGTTCTTGCGGCGGCTTTTGAATTCGCCCTGCCAGCTGTTGCTCTTGGCCAGCGCCGAGGGCGCGTCGAACAACAGTTCACTGAGGTTTTCCAGCGCCGGCAGCTCGGACAGACGCTGGCCGTGGACTTCTTCGGTGGTGTATTGGGTGATCGCGGTGAAGCTCGGGTTGACGTACTCGACCACGCCGTCGCAATTGACCAGCAAAAACGCGTTGGCGCTTTGCTCGACTGCACGCTGGAACAGGTGCAGGGCGCTGGTGGCAGTGCGGCGGTTGTGGTTGTTGATGACTTGCGCAAACTGGTCAGCCAGCTCGCCGGCAAAGGCGATTTCATCGGACTGCCAGGCGCGGGTGACGCCGGTCTGTTCCAGACACAGCACGCCGACCACTTGCCCGTCGACGCGAATACTGGCGTCGAGCATGGCGTTGACGTCGCGCGGGCGCAGGGCTTCGGCCATCTCCCGGGTACGCGGGTCGCGCATCGCGTTGTGCGCATCGATGGCGCGACTGCCGTGCAGGGCGTCCATGTAATCCGGGAAGCTACTGATGTCGATCACGTCCGGAAGGATATATTCCTGGGTCGCGCGGTGGTACGCGGAGATCGGCACCAGATGCTGGCCTTCGAGGTTCCACAAGCTGGCGCAGTCGATTTCATAGATATCGCAGGCGCAGCGGGTGATCAGCTCGGCGGCTTCCTGCAACGAGTTGTGCGTGCTGTAGCGCTGGCGCGCGAGCAGCAGAATCAGGTCCTGCTGGGCGCGCACGCGTTCCAGGTGCTGCAGTTGTTCCTGCTGCGCGCGTTGATTGAGTTCAAGGGCGATTTGCAGGCGTGAATTCTGGGTTTCGAGGTCGACGCAGGGCACCTGCGGCACTTCGTCGAACACATCATCGACCGCCAATAGATAGCCGCGCAGCAGATGACGATTGTGCTGTTTATACGCTTCGCCCAATTCGAGGATGTTCAGCTTGCCCGCGGCGGTGTGCAGGGTATAGCGCACCAGATAATGCGGGCTGTCGCGCAGTTGCTGCTGGATCGCGTCGTGCAGTTGATAGCGCGCTTCGGGTTCCATCAGGCTGGCGTAGGGTGAACCGACCAGGGCGCAAAGCTCAACGGCCGGCTGACCGAACTGGCGTTCACAGTTGGGATCGAGAAACAGCATCGCCCAACTGGCTTCATTCAAGCGCTCGAAACGCAGCATGCCGAGCCGCGAGGGCACAGGCAACTGCGTCACTACCTCGGCCGCCATACGGCTGGCGGCATCGGGTTGGCTCTTCATGAAGGGAACTCGCTTGGAAATATGCTGAACGCGCCGGGCTCTCGCCCTCTTTACTGTTGCCTGCGGCAAGGTTGCATCATTGCGGCACTGACTGACAAGAGACATGAAGGCCAAGTGCTATAAGAATATGTCGGCTGCGTCGGGCATTTCTCCAGCACGTCGTTGAAAAGAGTAAAAGATCGCAGCCTTGGGCAGTGTCTACAGGGGAATGCGCCCTCTGTAGGCGCTGTCGAAGGCTGCGATCTTTAAGGGTTAGCGCAGCTTTATGGCGATCGACTGCAGCCGTTTTCCATCCCGATCATGGTAATTGACCATAAGCTGATCAGCCTCGACCACCAAGTGGGCGAAATTGTCTTCACTCACCACCGTGCTGGTCAGTTCATGCCGATAATCGCCCGCCGCCGTGCGCACCAGCGGCTGATCCAGGATGAACGTGGACGCTTTGGCATATGGCAGCAGTTTGCTGTTGCACAGCGGCGAGGACACCACCGTGTGGATTTCGAACTCCGGGTCTTCGCTGTGTGTCAAACGAGCCGTCAGCGAGCCATGCACGTCCCCGGAAATGAACACGACATTCTTGATTCGCCGGGTGCGGATGGTTTCCAGCAGGCGCAGACGTTGTTCGGGAAAGGCTTTCCAGGCGTCATCGCCGTGGCGTTTGCGATCGGGATAGAACATCACGCTGGTGACCACGAACTTGACCCGCGCTGTGCTGTGGCTCAGCCATTTGACCAGGGCCTGTTCCTGTGCCTCGTCGAGGATGCGTCGGTCATCGGCTGACAAGTTGCGGCGGGTGCGACTATCGGTGACAAACCATTCGATATCGCCGTCGCTGAATTGATACCAGTAATGCTCAAGTGTCGAGTGATCTATTTCACCGTTACTTGTCAGCGGATGTACCGGGCTATGACTGGCCTGATACAACTCATAGGCAGCCATTGCGTTACGGTACAAGTCGCCGTCGGACTTGCTGGCATTGGCAGGCCAGTTATCTTCGATTTCGTGATCATCGAGAATCATGTAAGTCGACGTGCCAGACATCAACCGTTGAATGTTGGGTTGGGAAAACGCGGCGCGGTACTTGTTGAGAATGTCTTTGTATTCGCGATCCGGTGCGACCAGGTTCAAGTCGTCCACATAAATTTGATCGCCTGTCATCAATACCGCGCTGATCGGGGGTTGTATGCCCTCGATGAGCTGATTGATGGATGCAAAGATCCGGTCACCCAGTTGCGGCAGGGAGGCAATGCCAGCAGTCATGCGCAAGTAGCGGCAGGAGCCGACGATGTAGGCTCTGGGGTGCAGGGCTTTGCTGGAGCGGGTGCGCAGGCGATAGATTTCCCGTGGCCATTGCAACGGCAACTCGGCAACGCTGTCTGGCGTATGTACCGGATTCATCGGGCTGAACCAGCCGGTCTGATATTCATATTCGGTGTCGGCACTCAAGTTGTTGAGGGCGAACACATGTGACATGTCGCGTAATTCACTCAGTTGCGCAAAGTTACCTTTGGACCAATGTTGTGTGCTGGAAGCGCGATAACGAATCCCGGCAAATACCGGCGAGTTGTTCTGACGATCGCCACGCATGAAGATGCGCACATGATCAGTTGTAACGTGGCCGGTAATTGGGCCGATAGTTGGTTTTAACATGTCGATTCCATTCGAATTAACTTGAATTAACAGGGTTTCACTAAGTTTTCTTAGTTGAATTGGTTGCGCCTAGGTTAGTTGCGTATCGAATAAAAAAGATCGGTGCCAAGTCGACCGGAGTTGTGGCCGATGTCAGCGCGACGTGTGGGAAAAAGACGAGGGAGGTGTTTCTTCAGGCAAAAAAAAGCCCCGCCAAACTGACGGGGTTGAGGTACGAGCGTGTGGCGCTCGAAAGGGTGCAGCAATCGGCCCTCCGTTGCCGGAGGGCCGATCGAGTTACAGCAGGATCGTGCGGATGTCCGCCAGCAGGCTGCCCAGACGCTGGGTGAAGCGTGCGGCAGCGGCACCGTTGATCACACGGTGATCGTAGGACAGCGACAGCGGCAGCATCAGTTTCGGCTGGAAGGCTTTGCCGTCCCAGACTGGCTGGATGGTTGCCTTGGAAACACCGAGGATCGCCACTTCCGGCGCGTTGACGATCGGCGTGAAGCCGGTGCCGCCAATGTGGCCAAGACTGGAAATGGTGAAGCAGGCGCCCTGCATGTCGTCAGCAGTCAGCTTCTTGTCGCGGGCTTTGGCGGCCAGCGCAGCGGCTTCGGCTGCCAGTTGCAACAGGCTCTTCTGATCGACGTTCTTGATCACCGGTACCAGCAGGCCATCCGGGGTGTCGACGGCGAAGCCGATGTTCACGTACTTCTTGCGGATGATCGCTTTGCCGCTTGGCGCCAGCGAACTGTTGAAGTCCGGCAGCTCCTTGAGCATGTGCGCGCACGACTTGAGCAGCAGCGGCAGGATGGTCAGCTTGACGCCGGCCTTCTCTGCAACGGCTTTCTGCGCCACGCGGAAGGCTTCCAGCTCGGTGATATCAGCCGAATCGAACTGAGTCACGTGCGGGATGTTCAGCCAGCTGCGATGCAGGCTCGACGCGCCGATCTGCATCAGGCGAGTCATCGGCACTTCTTCGATTTCGCCGAAACGGCTGAAGTCGACGACCGGAATCGGCGGGATGCCCGCGCCACCGGTTGCGCCAGCAGCAGCGGCCGGTGCTTCCTTGGCCTTCTGCATCATCGCTTTGACGTAAACCTGCACGTCTTCTTTCAAGATACGACCGTGCGGGCCGCTGGCGCCGACAGCGTTCAGCTCGACGCCGAACTCACGGGCCAGTTGACGCACCGCTGGGCCGGCGTGAACTTTGGCGCCCGGCTTGGCCGGTGCGGCGGCTGGAGCGGCTGGAGCGGCAGCAGCAGGTGCAGCAGCCGGAGCAGCAGCGGCAGGTGCCGGAGCGCTCGGAGCAGCAGCGGCGGCAGCTGGAGCCGGGGCAGCAGCAGGCGCTGCGCCTTTGACTTTCAGCTTCAGAATCAGGTCGCCGGTACCGACTTCGTCATCCAGCTTGATGGAAACGCTTTCCACCACGCCAGCGGCAGGCGATGGGATTTCCATGCTCGCTTTGTCGGATTCCAGGGTGATCAGCGACTGGTCGGCTTCAACGCTGTCGCCAGCCTTGACCAACACTTCGATGATCTTGGCTTTGCCAGCCGAGCCGATGTCCGGAACGTGGATGTCCTGAACGCTGTCAGCCACCGGTGCTGCTGGCGCGGCTGCCGGAGCAGGCGCAGCGGCAGCGGCCGGTGCAGCAGCCTGGGCCGGAGCGGCAGCCGCAGGGGCCGCAGCACCCGCCACTTCCAGATCCAGAATCAGGTCGCCAGTGCCGACTTCGTCGTTGAGCTTGACGCTGATGGCTTTAACCACGCCAGCAGCAGGCGACGGGATTTCCATGCTCGCCTTGTCGGATTCCAGAGTGATCAAAGATTGATCAGCTTCGACGGTGTCGCCGACCTTGACCTGGATCTCGATGATCTGCGCCTTGCCCGAAGAGCCGATGTCCGGCACGTGCACTTGCTGAACCGAAGCGGCAGCAGGGGCAGCGGCTGGTGCAGCGGCAGCAGGTGCGGCAGCCGGTTTGGCCTCCGCTTTTGCAGCAGGCGCAGCGGCAGGAGCAGGGGCCGCTTCAGCGGCGCCCTCGACTTCCAGCTCAAGCAGTTCGTCGCCTTCTTTCAGACGGTCGCCCAGCTTCACTTTCAGGCTCTTGATGACGCCGGCTTTCGGGGCCGGCACTTCCATGCTGGCCTTGTCCGATTCCAGGGTCAGTATGCTCTGGTCGGCTTCGATACGGTCGCCGACCTTCACAAACAGTTCAATTACTTCACCTTCACCGCTGCCGATGTCAGGTACGCGAATGAGTTCGCTCACAAAATGTCTCCTCAGCAGTCCAGTGGGTTGCGTTTTTCCGGGTCGATGCCGAACTTGACGATGGCCTCAGCCACGACTTTAGGTTCGATATCACCACGGTCAGCCAGTGCTTCCAGGGCTGCCAACACCACGAAATGACGGTCGACTTCGAAGAAATGACGCAGTTTCTTGCGGCTGTCGCTGCGGCCGAAACCGTCGGTGCCCAGGACTTTGAATTCCTTGGACGGTACCCACTGACGGATCTGCTCGGCGAACAGCTTCATGTAGTCGGTAGAGGCGATGACCGGACCTTTACGGCCGTTCAGGCACTCTTCGACGTAGCTCAGCTTAGGCTTCTGGCCAGGCTTGAGACGGTTGCTGCGCTCGACAGCGAGGCCGTCGCGACGCAGTTCGTTGAAGCTGGTAACGCTCCATACATCAGCGCCGACGTTGAACTCTTCACGCAGGATCTTCGCCGCTTCACGGACTTCACGCAGGATGGTGCCGGAGCCCATCAGCTGAACGTGGTGTGCCGCATCGCGGGTGTCTTCTTCGAGCAGGTACATGCCTTTCTTGATGCCTTCTTCGGCACCGGCCGGCATGGCTGGCTGCTGGTACGACTCGTTCATCACGGTGATGTAGTAGAAGATGTCCTGTTGCTCTTCGGTCATCTTCTTCATGCCGTCCTGAATGATCACCGCCAGCTCGTAGCCGTAGGTTGGATCGTAGGTGCGGCAGTTCGGGATGGTTGCAGCCAACAGGTGGCTGTGACCGTCTTCGTGTTGCAGGCCTTCACCGTTCAGGGTGGTCCGGCCGGCGGTGCCGCCGATCAGGAAGCCACGGGTACGGCTGTCGCCGGCAGCCCAGGCCAGGTCGCCAATACGCTGGAAGCCGAACATCGAGTAGAAGATGTAGAACGGCAGCATCGGCTGGTTGTGGCTGGAGTACGAAGTGCCGGCAGCGATGAAGGAGCTCATGGCGCCTGCTTCGTTGATGCCTTCTTCAAGGATCTGACCTTTCTGGTCTTCCTTGTAGAACATGACCTGGTCTTTATCGACTGGCTCGTAAAGCTGGCCGACGGACGAGTAGATGCCGAGCTGACGGAACATGCCTTCCATACCGAAGGTACGGGCTTCGTCCGGGATGATCGGAACGATGCGCGGGCCGATTTCCTTGTCCTTGACCAGTTGCGCGAGGATCCGCACGAAAGCCATGGTGGTGGAAATTTCACGGTCGCCGGAACCATCGAGGATTGCCTTGAGGGTGTCCAGGTCCGGCGTCGGTACGCTGAAGCTTTGTGCGCGGCGCTGAGGCACGAAACCGCCCAGTGCAGTGCGACGCTCACTGAGGTAGCGGGCTTCGGCGCTGTTTGGCTCTGGCTTGAAGAACGGCAGGTTCTCCAGCTCTTCGTCCTTGACCGGGATGTCGAAACGATCGCGGAACAACTTCAGGCTGTCGACATCGACTTTCTTGGTGTTGTGCGCAGTGTTCTTCGCTTCGCCGGCACCGGTGCCATAACCCTTGATGGTCTTGGCGAGGATAACGGTTGGTTGTTCTTTGTGGTTGACCGCTTCGTGGTAAGCCGCATAGACCTTGTACGGGTCGTGGCCGCCACGGTTGAGTTTCCAGATCTCGTCGTCGGACAGATCAGCAACCATCGCCTTGAGTTCTGGCGTGTTGAAGAAGTGTTCACGGACGAACGCGCCGTCTTTGGCTTTGTAGTTCTGGTACTCGCCGTCGATGACTTCGTCCATGCGACGTTGCAGGATGCCGTCGACGTCTTTGGCCAGCAGTGGGTCCCAGAAACGGCCCCAGATGACTTTGGTCACGTTCCACTGAGCACCGCGGAACACGCCTTCGAGTTCCTGGATGATCTTGCCGTTGCCGCGAACCGGGCCGTCGAGGCGCTGCAGGTTGCAGTTGATGACGAAGATCAGGTTGTCCAGCTTCTCGCGGCCGGCCAGGGAGATCGCGCCCAGGGATTCCGGCTCGTCGCACTCGCCGTCGCCCAGGAAGCACCAGACTTTCTGTTTGCCCGGCTGGATGAAACCGCGGTGTTCCAGGTACTTCATGAAGCGTGCCTGGTAGATCGCTTGAATTGGACCCAGACCCATCGATACGGTCGGGAACTGCCAGAAGTCAGGCATCAGCCAAGGGTGCGGGTAGGACGACAGGCCCTGACCGTCGACTTCCTGGCGGAAGTTGTTCATCTGGTCTTCGGTGATGCGGCCTTCCATGAACGCACGGGCGTAAACGCCTGGCGAAGTGTGGCCCTGGAAGTAGATCAGGTCGCCGCCGTGTTCGTCGGTCGGGGCCTGGAAGAAGTAGTTGAAGCCGATGTCATACAGGGTCGCACTGGAAGCGAAGCTGGAGATGTGACCACCCAGGTCAGAATCTTTCAGGTTCGTACGCATTACCATGGCCATCGCGTTCCAGCGTACCAGCGAGCGAATGCGGCGTTCCATGAACAGGTCGCCAGGCATGCGTGCTTCGTGGGTTACCGGGATGGTGTTGCGGTAAGGCGTGGTGATGGCGTAAGGGAGCTGCGAGCCGCTGCGGGTCGCGAGTTCGCCCATACGGGTCATCAGATAGTGAGCACGGTCTTCGCCTTCTTTGTCGAGAACCGATTCCAGGGCGTCCAGCCATTCCTGGGTTTCGACGGGATCGAGGTCTTGCATGGCTTGCTCCAGGGCGGAAAGGCTTCCAGAATCGGTTGCCTGAGTTTGCGACTGGCCTTGTGGGCAGACGATTTAAAATTCTTGGATTGCCGATAGGTTGTTCCGGCGGCGTGTAGTTTTACTACAAATCTTCCGGCATTTCAGCCTTTCGAATGTATAGACGAGTAGTAAAACTACAGAAGAATGGCTTGTGGCCTCCGGCTGCGTTGTGAGAATAATCGTTAAGGTTGGTCTTTTACCATCCGAAAAAGGTGAAACTTTGATGTTCGCTGCCAACGATAAAGAAATTTCAGCTATTTCTAACTTTTGTTCGACAGTCTTCCGGGTAGCGGCTTTTCACCAATCACTACAAGCGGCCATTTACACGCCGATCAAGGATAGACCATGACCCTGCCCGTGCTTGCCGAACTGCCCGCCATTCTCCTGCCGTTGGTCACTCGATCGGAGCAGTCGTTCCGTACGGCCGTCGCCGCGCTGGAAGACGATCACGGCCTGGCGAACTGGACGCCAGAGCGCTGGGCGCAATTCGCCCGCGTCACCGCCGCCAGCGAATTCGTCATTGAACAGAGCGTTCGTGACCCTTTGATGTTGCTCACACTGGTGCAGTCCGGCGAACTCGACCGGGCCTTCGCGCCGGGTGAATTGTGTGCGCAGATTGCCGCTGCGGTGAACGCTGCCCAGAATGAAGATGAACTCGGTCGCGCCCTGCGCCGCCAGCGCGCCCGTCATCAAGTGCGGATCATCTGGCGCGATCTCACCCGCCAGGCCGATCTGGTACAGAGCTGCCGGGATCTCTCGGACATGGCCGACGCCACCATCGACCAGGCCTATCAATGGTTGTACAGCCGCCATTGCGAACAGTTCGGCACGCCGACCGGCCGCCGCAGCGGTGAGCCGCAGCAAATGGTCATCCTTGGCATGGGCAAGCTCGGCGCCGTTGAGTTGAACCTGTCTTCGGACATCGATCTGATCTTCGCTTACCCCGAGGGCGGCGAGACCGTTGGCGTGAAGCGTTCGCTGGATAATCAGGAATTCTTCATTCGTCTCGGCCAGCGCTTGATCAAGGCGCTGGATCCGATGACCGTCGACGGCTTCGTTTTCCGCGTCGACATGCGCCTGCGCCCTTACGGTTCATCCGGCGCGCTGGTGCTGAGCTTCAATGCGCTGGAGCAGTATTACCAGGATCAGGGCCGGGACTGGGAACGCTACGCGATGATCAAGGCGCGGGTGGTGGCCGGCGATCAGGTGGCGGGTGCGCAGTTGCTCGACATGCTGCGGCCGTTCGTTTACCGCCGTTATCTGGACTTCTCGGCGATCGAAGCGCTGCGCACCATGAAGCAGTTGATCCAGCAGGAAGTACGGCGCAAGGGCATGGCCGACAACATCAAGCTCGGCTCAGGCGGCATCCGCGAGGTCGAGTTCATCGCGCAGGCTTTTCAGTTGATCCATGGTGGCCGCGATCTGAGCCTGCAACAGCGTCCTCTATTAAAGGTGCTGAGCACGCTGGAAGGGCAGGGTTATCTGCCGCCAGCGGTGATCAGCGAATTGCGCGAGGGCTACGAATTTCTGCGTTACACCGAACACGCCATTCAGGCGATCGCCGACCGCCAGACCCAGATGCTGCCGGATGGCGCGCAGGATCAGGCGCGCATTGCGTTTATGCTCGGTTTTGCCGATTGGGACGCCTTCCACGAGAAGTTGATGTTCTGGCGCGGCCGCGTGGCCTGGCACTTCGCCCAGGTGATTGCCGATCCCGACGAGGATGAAAACGCCGAAAGTGAAGTGGTGGTCGGCGGTGAATGGCTGCCGCTGTGGGAAGAGGCGCAAGACGAAGAGGCGGCGTGCCGGCAGTTGGAGGAGGGCGGCTTTGCTGATGCCAGCAAAGCTCTGAAAGCGCTGGCCGGATTGCGCAGCAGCCCGCAATTGCGGGCGATGCAGCGGTTGGGGCGTGAGCGTCTGGATGCCTTTATTCCGCGTCTGCTCGCACAGGCTGTGGAACACGCCAACCCGGATCTGGTGCTTGAGCGGGTGTTGCCGCTGGTCGAAGCGGTCGCTCGGCGCTCGGCTTATCTGGTCTTGCTGACGGAAAACCCCGGTGCACTGCGGCGCTTGCTGACGTTGTGCGCCGCGAGCCCGTGGATCGCTGAGCAAATTACGCGTTTCCCGCTGCTGCTTGATGAATTGCTGAACGAAGGTCGTTTGTTCAAGCCGCCCTTGGCACCGGAACTGGCGGCTGAATTGCGCGAGCGCCTGACGCGGATTCCCGAAGACGACCTCGAACAACAAATGGAAGCCTTGCGCCATTTCAAATTGGCGCACCGCTTGCGCGTGGCGGCGTCGGAAATCGCCGGCAGCCTGCCGCTGATGAAAGTCAGCGATTACCTGACCTGGCTGGCCGAGGCGATTCTCGAGCAAGTGCTGGCCCTGGCCTGGCGCCAGACCGTGGCCAAGTACGGCACGCCGCTGCGCACCGACGGCACCTTGTGCGATCCCGGCTTCATCATTGTCGGTTATGGCAAAGTCGGCGGCCTGGAACTGGGGCATGGTTCGGATCTGGACCTGGTGTTTATCCACGACGGCGATCCGCAGGCGGAAACCGACGGGCCGAAGTCGATTGATGGCGCGCAGTTCTTCACGCGCCTGGGGCAGCGGATCATTCACCTGCTGACGGCGCAGACCAACTCCGGTCAGCTCTATGAAGTGGACATGCGTCTGCGGCCATCCGGTGCTTCGGGGCTGTTGGTCAGCTCGCTGGGGGCGTTTGCCCGCTATCAGGAAAATGAAGCCTGGACCTGGGAACATCAGGCGTTGGTGCGGGCGCGGGTGCTGGTCGGCAGTCAGGATGTCGGCCGGGCGTTCGAGAGCGTCCGCGCGCAGGTCTTGGGCAAGGCGCGCGATCTGGCCAAGTTGCAACAGGAAGTCAGTGAGATGCGCGCGAAGATGCGCGATAACCTCGGCACCAAGAGCACCGCGGCCGGTACGGCGGCAAATGCCTTCGACGCCACAGCGCCCTTCGACCTCAAGCAGGACGCCGGAGGTATCGTCGATATTGAATTTATGGTGCAATACGCGGCTCTGGCGTGGTCGCAAAGCCACCCGCCATTGCTGCGCTGGACCGATAACATCCGCATTCTGGAAGAGCTGGAACACGAAGGGCTGATGCCTGCCGAAGATGCCAGCCTGTTGCGCGAGGCCTATAAAGCCTACCGCTCCGCGGCTCACCGGCAGGCGTTGCAGAAGGACGCCGGGGTGATATCGGGCGATCAGTTTGCCGAAGAACGGCGGCAGGTTTTGCGGATATGGAAAGAGATGGGGCTAAGCTGAAACCGGTTTGTGCAGCACCCAATACCCTGTGGGAGCGAGCTTGCTCGCGAAGACGGAGTGTCAGACGACACCGATGTCGGATGTGCTGGCCCCTTCGCGAGCAAGCTCGCTCCCACAGTGGATCTACAGTGTCTGTAGATCTGAAGCAGGACGAAAAAACCATGTGGGAGCGAGCCTGCTCGCGATAGCGGAGTGACAGTCGACAGTCATGTTGAAGGTAATGACCCATCGCAAGCAGTGCCGCTCCCTCAGTGATTCTCGAGGCGGGGAGGCGTAAATGCCTCCCCGGTTCGTTTTTGGAAACCACATGAATATTCTGATCGTTGGGCCCAGTTGGGTCGGTGACATGGTGATGGCACAGACACTGTTTCAGTGTCTCAAACAGCGCCATCCGCAATGCGAAATCGACGTCCTGGCCCCTGAGTGGAGCCGGCCGATCCTGGAACGCATGCCTGAAGTGCGCAAGGCCTTGAGCTTCCCGCTCGGCCACGGTGCGCTGGAATTGGCGACGCGTCGGCGCATCGGCAAATCCCTGCGTGGTCAGTACGATCAGGCGATCCTGCTGCCCAACTCGCTGAAGTCGGCGCTGGTGCCGTTTTTCGCCGGCATTCCGAAACGCACCGGCTGGCGCGGCGAATTCCGCTACGGCCTGCTCAACGATGTGCGCACCCTCGACAAGCAACGCTATCCGTTGATGATCGAGCGGTTCATGGCTTTGGCCTATGAGCCGAACGCCGAGCTGCCGAAGCCTTATCCGCGCCCAAGCCTGCAAATCGACCCGGTCACTCGCGAAGCAGCGTTGGCCAAGTTCGGCCTGACCCTCGACCGCCCGGTGTTGGCCCTGTGCCCTGGCGCCGAGTTTGGCGAGTCCAAGCGCTGGCCGTCCGAGCACTACGCCAAAGTCGCCGAAGCGCGCATTCGTGAAGGCTGGCAGGTGTGGCTGTTCGGTTCGAAGAACGATCATGCGGTCGGTGAAGATATCCGCGCTCGACTGATTCCTGGCCTGCGTGAAGAATCGGTCAACCTCAGCGGCGGCACTTCGCTGGCCGAGGCCATCGACCTGATGTCCTGCGCCGACGCGGTGGTCTCCAACGACTCCGGCCTGATGCACGTTGCCGCTGCGCTGAACCGTCCACTGGTGGCGGTCTACGGTTCGACTTCGCCGGGTTTTACCCCGCCGCTGGCCGAGCATGTCGAAGTGGTTCGTCTGGGCCTCGATTGCAGCCCCTGCTTCGACCGCACCTGCCGTTTCGGTCATTACAACTGCCTGCGCCAGCTGATGCCGGATGCGGTCAACGATGCCTTGCAGAAGTTGCAGGGCTCTGTGGTCGAGGTTCATTAAGTTGCGGGTACTGCTGATCAAGACTTCATCGCTGGGTGACGTGATTCATGCGTTGCCGGCGCTGACCGACGCCGCCCGGGCCATTCCTGGGATCAAGTTCGACTGGGTGGTGGAAGAAGGCTTTGCCGAGATCCCGACCTGGCACCCGGCCGTTGGCAAAGTGATTCCGGTGGCGATCCGTCGCTGGCGCAAAAACCTCTGGAAAACCATCACCAGCGGCGAGTGGAAACGCTTCAAACAAAGTGTGCGCGCCAATAAATACGACTTGGTGATCGACGCTCAAGGCCTGCTGAAAAGCGCCTGGCTGACCCGTTACGTCAAAGCGCCGGTGGCCGGTCTCGATAAAGGTTCGGCGCGCGAGCCGATGGCTTCGCGTTTCTATGATCGCAAACTGGCTGTGGCCCGCGGTCAGCACGCCGTCGAGCGCGTGCGCCAACTGTTCGCCATCGCTCTCGGCTACGACTTGCCGAAAGGCTTGGGTGATTACGGCCTCAACGTCGAGCGTTTGGTCGAACTGCCGCGCAAAAATGCCTTTGTGGTGTTCCTGCATGGCACCACCTGGGACACCAAACACTGGCCGGAAAGTTACTGGCGTGAACTGACCGAGCGCGTCGGCTACCTCGGCGTCGGTGTCAAACTGCCGTGGGGCAACCCGCAGGAAAAGGCCCGCGCCGAACGCATTGCCGCCGGTTTCAAACACGCCGAAGTGCTGCCGAAGCTCAATCTGGCCGGCGTCGGCAAAGTCCTCGCCGGTGCGCAAGCCTGCGTCGCGGTGGACACCGGTCTCGGCCACTTGGCCGCCGCGCTGGACGTGCCGACCATCTCGCTGTTCGGCCCGACCAACCCAGGCCTGACCGGCGCTTACGGCAAGCTGCAGATTCACCTTGCCAGCGACTTCCCGTGCGCGCCATGCCTGCAAAAGAAATGTACCTATCAACCGACCGCGCAGGATGCCCGTCAGTTTGACCTGAAGCGTGAACAGCCGCTGTGCTTCACGCGTCTGAACCCCGAGCGTGTCGCCAGCCGACTGAGCACGTTGTTAATGGCTGAGGAGCTGCGCTGATGCAATTGGCATTCGTCCTGTACAAATATTTCCCGTTCGGTGGCTTGCAGCGCGACTTCATGCGCATCGCCCTTGAATGCCAGAAGCGTGGTCACCAGATCCGCGTCTACACGTTGATCTGGGAAGGCGACGTGCCGCCCGGTTTCGAAGTGCTGGTGGCGCCGGTCAAAGCGTTCTTCAATCACCGTCGCAACGAAAAGCTCAGCGCATGGATGGAAGCGGATCTGGCCAAGCGCCCGGTTGATCGCCTGATCGGTTTCAACAAGATGCCGGGGCTGGACGTTTATTACGCCGCCGACGGCTGCTTCGAAGACAAGGCGCAGAACCTGCGCAACTCTTTGTACCGTCGCTGGGGCCGTTATCGCCACTTCGCCGAGTACGAGCGCGCGGTGTTCGCCAAAGACGCGAAGACCGAAGTGCTGATGATTTCCGAAGTGCAGCAGCCGCTGTTCATCAAGCATTACGACACGCCGCTGGAGCGTTTCCACCTGCTGCCACCGGGCATTGCCCAGGATCGTCGCCGCCCGGCGGATGCCGCTGAAATTCGCGCCGGGTTCCGCGCTGAATTCAATCTCAAGGACGACGAACTGCTGCTGGTGCAGATCGGCTCCGGCTTCAAGACCAAAGGCGTCGATCGCAGCCTGAAAGCGCTGGCTGCATTGCCTGCCGAACTGAAGAAACGCACCCGGCTGTTTGTAATCGGCCAGGATGACCCCAAATTATTCCAGATGCAGAGCGCAACCTTGGGGCTGGGCGATAACGTAACGTTCCTCAAGGGGCGCAGCGATATCCCGCGTTTCCTGCTCGGCGCCGATCTGTTGATCCACCCGGCCTACAACGAAAACACCGGTACTGTGTTGCTCGAAGCGCTGGTCGCCGGTTTGCCGGTGCTGGTCAGCGCGGTCTGCGGTTACGCCCATTACATTGCCGAGGCGGATGCCGGGCGAGTGCTGGACGAACCGTTCGATCAGGCGCAACTGACGCAATACTTGACTGAAATGTTGCATGACGACGCTGCACGGGCGGCCTGGAGCCGCAATGGTCTGGCCTTCGCCGAGACGGCCGACCTCTACAGCATGCCGCAGCACGCGGCCGATGTGATTCTGGCGGAGCACGCTTAATGAAGTTGATGCTGGCTGAACCGTTCAAAAGCCTGTGGGCCGGCCGCGACCCGTTCGCTGAAGTCGAAGGCTTGCAGGGCGAGGTATACCGCGAGCTGGAAGCACGCCGGACGCTGCGCACGGAAGTCGACGGCAACGGATTTTTCGTGAAAATCCACCGAGGTATCGGCTGGGGCGAGATCTTCAAGAATCTGCTGACCGCCAAGCTGCCTGTTCTCGGCGCGGGCCAGGAGTGGCAAGCCATTCAGCGTCTGCAGGAAGTCGGCGTGCCGACCATGACTGCCGTGGCTTACGGCGAGAAGGGCAGTAACCCGGCAGATCAGCACTCGTTTATCGTCACCGAAGAGCTGGCGCCGACCATCAGCCTCGAAGACTTCAGCATCGATTGGGTCAAGCAGCCACCCGAGCCGAAACTCAAGCGCGCGCTGATCGCCGAAGTCGCACGCATGACCGGCATGATGCACCGCGCTGGCGTCAACCATCGTGACTGCTATATCTGCCACTTCCTGCTGCACACCGATAAACCGGTGACGCCAGACGACTTCAAACTCTCAGTGATCGACCTGCACCGTGCCCAGACCCGCACGAAAATCACGCAGCGCTGGCGCAATAAAGATCTGGCCGCGTTGTACTTTTCCGCGCTGGACATCGGCCTGACCCGCCGCGACAAACTGCGTTTCCTCAAAGGCTATTTCCAGCAACCGCTGCGCCAGATCCTGGCTGAAGAAGCGCCGTTGCTGAGCTGGCTGGAAGGCAAGGCCAACAAACTCTACGCGCGTAAACAGCGTTACGGGGATGCGCTCTGATGGCGGGTTGGACTCTCGAGCCGCAATACAGCGAGCTCGCCGAAGACTTCGGCAGTCTCGAAGCGGTATTTGCGTTGCAGGGCGAACGCCTGACCCGTGATCCGCTGTCGGAAGTGATTCGCGTGCAGCGCAACGGTGTCAATTATTACGTCAAACGCTATGTCGGCGCTGGTAAAGGCTTGCGCCGTTACCTCGGCAAGCCGCGGGTGAAGATGGAATGGCAGAACCTCAAGCGCTTCGCCAAGTGGGGCATTCCCACCGCTGAAGTGGTGGCCTGGGGCCTGGAACGACGTGGCGCGGCGTATGATCGTGGCGCGATGATCACCCGTGAACTGCCCGACACCGAAGACCTTTCGGCGCTCGCCGAGCGCAAGGATCCGAAACTCAAGGATCGCGCCTGGGTTGACGGCGTCAGTCGGCAATTGGCCGGCTATACCCGGACGATGCATGATCACCGATTTACCCATAACGATCTGAAATGGCGCAACCTGTTGATCGATGATCAGGCGCGGATATTTCTGATCGATTGCCCTAACGGCGAGTTCTGGCGCGGCTTCTGGCTCAAGTATCGGATCACCAAGGATCTGGCCTGTCTCGATAAACTCGCCAAATACCACCTGTCCAATACCCAACGCCTGCGCTTCTATAAGCAGTACCGCCAGTGCGATCGGCTTGATAGCGCCGACAAGAAACGGATTCGGCACGTGGTGAGATTTTTCGAGGGACGCGAATGACTGATTTTCTCGCCGCTGAAGACCGCGCACTGCTTGAGCGCCATGGTCTCGGCACTTTTGACGCGCTTTGGGCGAAGCAGCTTGAGGCCGTGGACGAACCCAATACCGCCCGTGGCGGTTGGAGCAGCGTCTTCCGTTTGGATCTTGAAGGGCAGGGTTATTACCTCAAGCGCCAGAGCAACTACCTGACGCGGACCTTGCACGCACCTTTCGGCGAGCCAAGCTTTGCCCGCGAGTTTCGCAATATCAGTCGCTATCGCAAGCTCGGTATCCCGGCGCTGCAAGCGGCGTTTTTCGGTGAGCGTAAGGTCAACGGCGAAGTCCGTGCCATTCTGCTGACTCGGGCACTCGATGGCTGGAGTGATCTGGAATCGCTGTTGCAGCGCTGGGCGCAGCTCAGTACCGCGCAGCATTCAGCCATTCTCAAGGCTTGCGGATTGCTCGCGCGGCATCTGCACGGCGTGCGTCAGGTGCACGGCTGCTTCTATCCCAAACATATTTTTCTGCGAGCCACCGGTGACGGGTATCAGGCGCAATTGATCGACCTGGAAAAGACCCGACCGTTGTTGTTTGGTATGCGCGACCGGATCAAGGATCTGGAACCGCTGCAACGTCGCGCACCGGAATGGAGCGAGGCGCAACTGCGTGAATTGCTCGCGGCTTATCTCGATCAGCCCACTGACAGCGCGCTGCTGGACAGCTGGCTCGCCCGGCTGACCGCGCGTCGCAGCCACAAGGAGACCCGCTGATGCAATTGTCGGAGCTGGCCGGTGCCGGGCGAGCCCCGCAACTGCCACTGACGGTGACGCTGGCTGATGCCGCCGGGAGTGCGGATCTGCAGTTGCTGAGTCTGCTGCGGGTGTTGCCGGGACAGCGTTATGTTGGTGCCGGTGTCTGGCGCGGGCGTCCGGTGCTGGCCAAATTGCTGGTCGGCGGCAAAGCTGCCCGGCATTTTCAGCGCGAGCTGGAAGGCGTGCGCTTGCTGGCTGCGCAAAGCCTGACCACGCCAATGCTACTGGCCGATGGTTTGCAAAATGGCGAAGGTGGCTGGTTGCTGTTCGATTTCCTTGAGGGTGCCGAAAGCCTTGGCGATGCCTGGGCGAAAGTCGAGTCGCTGCCGGTGTTGGCCGATGAACAATCGGCGGTGCTGGCCGAGGCGCTGGGCGCTATCGGCCAATTGCACGGCAAAGGGCTTTGGCAGGAAGACCTGCACCTGGACAATCTGCTGCGCCACGGCGGCCGGTTGTACTTGATTGACGGTGCCGGGATTTGCGCAGAAACCGCCGGCCAGCCGTTGTCGCGACAAAAAGTCCTGGAAAATCTCGGGGTGTTTTTCGCCCAGTTACCCAAGGCGCTGGAACCGTTCACTGAAGAACTGCTGGTGTATTACCTGTTGAGCAACAGCGAGCATGCGTTGCCGCTGGAGGTCTTGCAGAAACAGATCGACAAAGTGCGGCGCTGGCGTTTGAAAGACTTCCTGATCAAGGTCGGTCGCGAGTGCACGCTGTTCAGTGTGCAGCGTGGAGCGTTCGCTCTGCGCGCAATCCGCCGCGAAGAAGAGTCAGCCATGCTGCCGGTGCTGGCGCAGGCCGATGCGTTGCTTGATCAGGGTCACCTGTACAAGACCGGTGGTGCGGCGAGCGTTGGCAAGGTTCAGGCCGGTGCGCGCACGCTGGTGATCAAGCGCTACAACATCAAGGGCTTTGCGCATTGGCTCAAGCGTTTCTGGCGGCCAAGTCGGGCCTGGCATTCGTGGCGCGAAGGCAATCGCCTGGCGTTTCTCGGCATCGCCACACCCAAACCGCTGGCGGTGCTGGAACAGCGCTTTTTGTGGCTGCGCAGCCGTGCGTATCTGGTGACCGAGTTCCTGCCGGGGCCGGATATCATCGAGCGCTTTGCGCCGTACGTTGAAAGTGGTGAAGCGCCGGAAGCGGAGTTGCAGGCGCTGGATCAGTTGTTCGCCAGATTGATTGACGAGCGGATCAGTCATGGCGACTTCAAGGGACATAATCTGTTCTGGCAACAGGATCGCTGGGCGCTGATCGATCTGGACTCGATGTGCCAGCATGGATCTGTCGGCAGTTTCGCGCCGGCCTATGCCCGTGACCGTGCGCGATTCATGCGCAACTGGCCCGAAAGCAGCGCGCTGTATCAGATTATTGATCTGCGTTTGCCGAAAGACATTTCCAGCGTGGCCTGAGACAAACCAGCAGTAGAGGACAAGATTCAGCGACTTGTCCTACAGCTTCTCCAGAAGCCATGAACTGTGCCCTGTTCAGTCCCGATGCTAATTTGCCCAACGACCTTGGAGGGCGAATTTTGACCATTAAACAGGCTGCAACGCTGGGTGTATTTTCATGGATTCTGGCTGGCTGTGGCAGCGCCATGACTGTCTTGCAGGACGATGCCGACGTGGCGCGGGACATGCGCAAACAAAAAACCTATTGCCAGTCCATTCCGCGGATTTACAGCGGTCTGGCCTTCGATTTCTGCGTGTTGAACGCGCCGCCGGATCCCAGCGGTTTTCTGGTGCCATTCGTGTTGCTGGATCTGCCATTGTCGGGAGTATTCGATACAGTAGCGTTGCCCTATACGGTTTATCGTCAGCTCACCGACGGCAATCTTGGTATTTACTGGCGCAAGGGCAGTTATTGAGTAGCAGGGTAAGGTTTCTCCAGACCATTCACCCAGAGGGCAATCGCACAGGGTAATTCCCTACTCGTTTACGCTATAATCCCGCCCTTTAGCTGTCACTCGCCCTGTGCGAGGGCACATCAATTTTCAAGGCGCATCGCGCCTGCACGCAGACTAAAGAGGCTAGACCCCTGTGGCATTGACGATTCTTGGCCTGTCCGGCGCCCTTAGCCATGACCCTTCAGCAGCCTTGTACATCGACGGCAAGCTGGTGGCGGCGGCTGAAGAAGAGCGCTTCGTACGCGATAAGCATGCAAAGAACCGCATGCCCTACGAGTCGGCGAAGTTCTGTCTTGAGCAGGCCGGCATCAAGCCGTCCGACGTTGACGTAGTTGCGATCCCGTTCGCTCCGATCAGCCTGTTCGGCAAGGCGCGCTGGCACTACGCCAAGCGTTACTGGTATGCACCGGATCGCGCCCTGGATGCGATCCTGATGGGCAACCGCCGCTACAAGCGCTACCGCAACAAGATTGTCTGGTGCCTGGAGCAATTGGGTTTTGATCCGAAGAAGATCAAGATCGAACCAGTCGAGCACCACTTGGCTCACGCCTCCAGCGCCTACCACTGCTCCGGTTTCAAAGAAAAAACCGCGATCCTCGGTATCGACGGCAAGGGCGAGTACGCCACGACCTTCTTTGGCTACGGTGAAAACGGCAAGATCCACAAGATCAAGGAATTCTTCGATCCGGACTCCCTCGGCGGCCTGTATGGCGCGATCACCGAGTTCCTCGGCTTCGAGATGCTCGACGGTGAGTTCAAGGTCATGGGCATGGCGCCGTACGGCGATGCCAGCAAGTACGATTTCTCGCGTCTGGCCTCGTTCGAAAACGGTGAGCTGGTGATCAACACCGACTACGCCAACGTTATCGGCCTGCGCCGCTATAAAGAGAAGGGTAAAGGCTTCTACTTCTCGCCTAAGCTGATCGAGTGGCTGGGGCCGAAGCGCGAAGGCGATATTGCTGACGAACCGTACATTCACTACGCCGCGAGCATGCAAGCGCTGTTCGAGAAACTGGCGCTGCAGATGATTGATCACTATTTGGGTGACGTGCTCAAGGAAACCGGCAAACTGGCCTTCGCTGGTGGCTGTGCGCTGAACGTCAAACTGAACCAGAAAATCATTGCCCGCGACGACATCAAGGAACTGTTCGTGCAACCGGCGTCCGGCGATGCCGGTACGGCGGTCGGCGCAGCAGCCTATGTGTCCCACGCCCGTGGCGTGCCGGTAGAAAAGATGGAACACGTCTACCTCGGCCCGTCGTACAGCAACGAGGACGTGATCGCCGCCTGCGCCCGTCACGAGAACAAGCCGGCGTGGCGCAAGCTCGATAACATGCCGGAACAGATCGCCAAAATCATGGTTGATGGTAATCCCGTGGCCTGGTTCCAGGGACGTATGGAGTTCGGTCCGCGTGCATTGGGCGGTCGATCGATCATTGGTTGCCCGAGCGTGGCCGGCGTGGCCGACCGCATCAACCATCAGATCAAGTTCCGCGAGCGCTGGAGGCCTTTCTGCCCGTCGATGCTCGACACCGTTGCGCCACAGATGATCAAGATCGATCATCCGGCGCCGTTCATGACTTTCACTTTCGAAGTAGCGGACGAGTGGAAGACCCGTGTGCCGGAAGTCGTTCACGAAGATGGCACTTCTCGTGCCCAGGTCCTCAAGCGTGAATACAACCCGCGCTACTACGACATGATGAAGGCGCTGGAAAACCTGACCGGTAACGGCGTATCGCTGAACACCTCGCTCAACCGTCGTGGCGAACCGATGATTTGCTCGCCGACCGACGCGCTGAACATGTTTTTCGGTTCGGATCTGGAATACCTGATCATGGAAGATATTCTGGTCGTAAAAGAGGGTGTGAAAGGATACGAACTTGACTGAAACACTGATCAGCGTCGTCATTCCGGTTTACAACTATGCGCGAACGCTGCCTCGTGCAGTGGAGTCGGTGTTGGCGCAATTGGATGAAACGACGGCGGATCTGCTGGTCATCGACGACGGGTCGACGGACGATACGCCTGAGGTAGTGGAACGGCTCCTGCTTAAGCATGGCGGTCGTTTTCGTGCGCTGCGTAAAAGCAACGGCGGATTGTCATCGGTGCGCAATCGGGGGCTGGAAGAGACAACCGGGCGATATCTGGTGTTTCTCGACTCTGACGATGAAATGGCTCCCGGTGCATTGGCTGCGCTTGCGCAGCACATTGCCAGTCATCCGCAGACTCTTATGGTGATCGGTGCGCACTGGTCAGTGTTCGCTGACGGGCGCCGCAGTTTGCAGGCGGCCAGGCCTTTGCCTGGGACGCCCCGCCAGCGCCTGCAGGGTTACCTGCTGAACAAGACGGTGTCGATTTCCAACGGTGCCTGTGCGATGCACCGCGAAGTGTTCGCTCTGGGCAATTACCCGGAACATTTGCGCAACGTCGAGGACCTGCCAGTGTTTGCCCAAGTGCTGGCGCGCTACCCCTGCACCGTTCTGGACAAGCCTCTCGCACTGATCCACAAGCACGCCGACAGCATGCGCCATGATTTGCGCCAGAGTCTTGCTGCCGGTACGGAGCAGGTCGTCAGCGAAGTGTTTTCCAGCCGAAGAATGCCCGAAGAAATGTGTGATCTGCGCCAGGCGTTTCTGGCACAACGCTGTTTGTCGCTGTTTCGCGACTGTTATTCCCATGGCGAGTACAAGCTGGCCAGGTCGTTCTATTTCCAGGCTTTGCGTGCAGACTGGCGGACGTTTTCACGCTGGTCATACACCCGCAAGGCTTTGCGGTTGCTGTTTCGGTAAGCGGGTCGCGATGATGTGCGCGTACCTTGTAACGGATGTCGGTGAGGTGGCTGGGTGAAAGATACGGGCGGTAGCGTGGCAACTCGAGTCTCCAGAATCATCGATAAATACCCGGTCTGGCTGGCGTTTGTGGGCAGCGCGCTGTTATCGCTGATAGCCGTCCTGGGCACTGCGACAGTGGGGCGTGATGCCGCGCTGTACATCGATATTGCGCAACAGGTCACCGAGTACGGGCCGAATGTGGCTTGGGCTTCTTTCGACTGGCCCTGGTTTTCCTTTCTGCTGGCCGCTACGCATTCCATCCTGCATTTGCCGCTGGAGTTGAGTGCCTATCTTTGGTGTGCACTCTTTTTTGCCGGCACCAGCGCGTTGATGGTGGACTGCGTGCGTCAGCGGTCTGCGCAGGTCACCGGTTGGGCGTGCCTGGTGGTATTGGCCATGCCGGCGGTGAATGCCTTTCGAAATGACATCATCCGTGAGTGCGGTTTCTGGTTCTTCTGCACGCTGACGCTCTGGCTCGCGCTGCGCTGGCAAGCCCGTGGCGGCTGGTTGCGCGCGGCATTCATTCATCTGGCAATCGTCGCTGCAGCCTTGTTTCGGCTGGAAGCCTTGTTGCTGGTGCCGGCGTTGGCTCTGTGGCAGTTGCCCAACCTGTGGTCATCTGGCCGGCGGATGCAGTTTGCCCAGTTTTCGCTGCTGCCGGTTTTGGGGCTGCTGGCCATTTCGGCAACCGGTGTACTCATGTCGGCGCGAGTGATGCTGTATCTGGACATGATTGCCCCGCACAGTGTGTTTGCGTCCTTTCAGATGCTGTGCGATCAGTTTGCCAATTCGCTCATCAACAAGTACTCCCAGGATGAAGCCGGGCGGATCATTTTCTTCGGCATCCTGGCGACCATGACCATCAGTTTTGTGAAGTTGATGGGACCTTTCGCCGTTCCCTTCATTCTGCGGCGTAACTGGGGGGTGTTAGGCGTCTACTGGCGCGACTATCGACCCTTCGCTTGGGCGGCATTGCTGTATCTGGTCGTGCTGGTGCTGTTTTTCATCAAGCAACAGTTCATGAATACGCGCTACCTGAGCTTTCTCAATCTGTTGTTTGTGCCCGTGCTGGCGATGGGGCTGGCGGCGTTCGTTCGCGAGTTCCCGCGTTGGGGCAAGTGGCTGGTGGTTCTGTGTTTGCTGGTGATGCTGTCGAACGTCATCTCCACCGGGGCCGGCAAAACCCATTACGTCCAGGCCGGGCGCTGGTTGTCGGCCCATGTCGAGCCAGGGGCGAAGACCTATTTCGAGGATGGACGGATCAGCTATTACGCCGGTCGCGGCTACGTGTTGCCGATACTGACCGCAGAGGAAGCGATGTCGGCAGCGCACGCGGGCGACTATCAGTACTTCCTCATTGAGGCCAAGGGTGACGAGCCTTGGCTGAATGAGTGGCTGGTGGCGCACAAGCTGCGCATCATCGAGCATTTCGCCAATCGCAAAGGTGCCACTGTAGTGGTCATCGGCCGCTAAGGCTTAACCGAGCAGCGGGCGCAGGCGCGAGATCAGCGGCGCTTGCCGGTTGCTCGGCAGTGCCTGCCGATAGCCCTCGATAAACGTGTCGCCGGCGTCCTGGCCGAGCAGCCATTGGCGGTCTTCCTTGTAGCGCAGCAAATGCGCGAAGTTACGCAGGCGTTTACTGTCACTGAGCGCGTGCTTCTGGCAGCGCAGGTCGGCAATATCGATCAGGCCCAAACGCTTGTCGGGGGTCTGCACGACGTTGCCAAAGTGCAGTGATCGAAAGTACACACCTTTTTCGTGCAGCAGGGCGAAGTACCCGCCCAGCTGGAATCTCAGTGTGTCAGCCTCTTCGTCAGTGCCTTGTAGCTGACGCACTGTATTGCCTTCCAGCGGGCTGTAATACACGCAGTCACGTTCGATGCTCGGGATGCGGTAGACCGCGATGACTTTGGGGCAGAGGATGCCGCGTTGTTCGAGGGCCCGGGTATTGTCGGCAAAGCGTTGTGCATAGGGGTAGAACAGTGCCGAACTGAGCAGCCGCTTGCGGCGGAACAGCTTGAGCATGCGTCCATCGGCCAATCTGAGCACCTTGTCGCCGGAACCGTCGGCTTCCAATACGTGTGCACCCGCGCGCAGTGCCTCGTAAGTGCTGTGATCAATCGATTGCATATCCGGCTCCCCATCATTAGCGGGGTATCTTAACCGAGTTGGTCGAAGGCTGGCTTGAAGTCATGTTTATCGGGGCAAAAACGCGTGTGATATCATCGGCGCCTCACTGAATTGCGCGGATCACCATGAGCAGTCCTGAACCGAAAGCCCAGTCCACGCTGGCGATCTATTTCCGCCTTTTGGCTTACGTGCGGCCTTATGCCGGCCTTTTCCTTCTCAGCATCGTCGGGTTTCTGATTTTCGCATCGACTCAGCCGATGCTCGCTTACATCCTCAAGTACTTTGTCGACGGTCTGGCCAATCCTGAAGCCAGTCTGTTCCCGGGCAACCCTTATCTGGGCAAGCTGCAGTTGCTCGAAACCGTGCCACTGATGATCGTCTTCATCGCGTTGTGGCAGGGCGTGGGTTCTTACCTGGGCAACTTCTTCCTGGCGCGGGTTTCTCTGGGCCTGGTGCATGACCTGCGGGTGGTGTTGTTCAATAAATTGCTGGAGTTGCCCAATCGCTTCTTCGACAAGAACAATTCCGGCCACCTGATTTCCCGGATCACCTTCAACGTGACCATGGTCACCGGCGCGGCAACGGATGCAATCAAAGTCGTCATCCGTGAAGGCATGACCGTGATTTTCCTGTTCTGCACACTGTTGTGGATGAACTGGAAGCTCACGCTGGTGATGGTCGCCATCCTGCCGTTGATCGGTTTGATGGTGAACAGCACCAGCAAAAAATTCCGCAAGCAAAGCAAGAAGATCCAGGTCTCGATGGGCAACGTCACGCACGTCGCGTCCGAGACCATTCACGGCTATCGCGTCGTGCGCAGTTTTGGCGGCGAGCAGTACGAAAAGGATCGCTTTCGCGATGCCAGCCAGAGCAACACCGACAAGCAGTTGACGATGACCAAGACCGGCGCCGTTTACACGCCGATGCTGCAGCTGGTGACTTACAGCGCCATGGCGGTGGTCATGTTCCTCGTCCTGTACCTTCGCGGCGATGCATCGCCGGGTGATCTGGTGGCCTACATCACCATGGCTGGCTTGTTGCCCAAGCCGATCCGTCAGTTGTCGGAGGTCAGCTCGACGATTCAGAAAGGTGTCGCCGGTGCCGAAAGTATTTTCGAGCAACTGGATGAGCCGGCGGAAGTGGATCAGGGCACGGTCGAGCAAGATCGTCTCGAAGGCCGTCTGGAAGTGCGCAATCTGAGCTTCCACTATCCTGACACCGACAAAGCGGTGCTCAATGACATCAGTTTCGTCGTCGAACCGGGGCAAATGGTTGCCTTGGTCGGCCGCTCGGGCAGTGGCAAATCGACCCTGGCCAGCCTGATTCCGCGCTTCTATCAGCATGATCATGCGCAGGGCCAGATCCTGCTCGATGGCGTGCAGGTGCAGGACTTCACCTTGCGCAGCCTGCGTCGGCAGATTGCTCTGGTGACCCAACAGGTCACGCTGTTCAACGATACGGTGACCAACAACATCGCCTACGGTGATCTGGCCGGTGCGCCGTTCGATGAGGTCAAGCGCGCGGCCACCGAAGCCTATGCCGATGAGTTCATCATCAAGATGCCGCAAGGCTACGAAACCATGGTCGGCGAAAACGGCGTGCTGCTGTCCGGCGGCCAGCGTCAGCGCATCGCCATTGCCCGGGCGTTGCTCAAGGATGCACCGCTGCTGATTCTCGACGAGGCCACTTCCGCGCTCGATACTGAGTCGGAGCGGCATATCCAGGCTGCCCTGGATCATGTGGTGAAAAACCGCACGACCCTGGTGATCGCCCACCGTTTGAGCACCATCGAGAAAGCCGACCTGATTCTGGTCATGGACGAAGGTCGCATCGTCGAGCGCGGCTCTCACGCACAATTGCTCGAGCAGAACGGCTATTACGCCCGTCTGCACGCCAAAGAGTTTGAAGAGGGTGACGAGCCTCAGCCGGCACACGCGACCGACGTATGCTGACGATGTTTCGCAGCTTTCGCGAGCGTGGCTGGACCGAAATCGACCGGGACAGCTACGCCCGCGCCTGGCAACGTTTCGGCGGCAGTTTTGCTACACACCCCGAAGTCGTCGAGCGCTTGTCGACGTTCCTTGGCATCGAGTTGCGCTACCTGGGCTGGGTCGTTGGCGGTGATGTGCTGGCCGCCATCCCTTGCTGGGGGCGGCATGTTGCGTTGTCCAAGGAAGTGCTCAAGCGCGAGGGCAAGCGTGGCTTGCTGGACATGGGCAATGCGGAAATCATTCTGCCGATCGCGCCAGACGTCATCGTGCCGGTGCGCCAGCGCGTGGCTTATGTGTCCCAGCTCAATGCCGGGCAGATCAGCACGCTGAAGCCACAGCCTGAGGGCCTGGCGCTGGCCCGGTTGCCGGAAGAATATTCGAAGAAGTTCCGCTACAACCAGCGTCGCGAACAGCGCCTGCTGGAAGAGGCGGGCGCATCGCTGGTGCCGATGTCCGACTTTACGCCGCAGGAACAGGCTGCCGCTTACGGCGATTTATTCCAGCGTCGCTGGGGCTTCGAGGTGCCGGGCAAGGCCGGGCTGGTTGAGGTCTTTACCTTGCTGCGCGAGTTCATGACCGGTTCGGTGGTGATGCTCGAATCGGCGCCCGTCGCCATTCAGGTGCTCTATCGCGTCGAGGCCCCGCAATGGGTTTCGCTGGAATACATCAACGGTGGTGTCGACCCGCAGAGCCGCGAGTTCAGCCCCGGCAGTGTGCTGAGTTTCGTCAATACCCAAGAGGCCTGGGCGCACGCGCAAGCGCTGGGCAAACCTCTGCGTTACTCATTCGGTCGTGCCGACCGAGAGTACAAGGATCGCTGGTGCCACACGGTGCCGGTCTACAAGGTCTGAATTCATGAGCGCTCGCAAGCAACAGCTTCTCAAGGCCCATCGGCGCAACAAGCGTCTGTTCCTGATCGCCTTTGTGCTGGCGCTGTTGCTGATCGGCGTGCTGATCGCGTGGTGGCTGGTGCCGTTGTTGCTGGTGCTGGCCTGGGTCGCTCACGAGGCCTGGTTTGCCGACCATTTGTTCTACCGGCCTACCGACGACTATCAATACGACTTTCCGCCGCAAACCGCGCGGCAGGCCGTGAGTCTTGAGGGCGGCGTGGTAGGCCTGAGCGAACCGCTGGCGCAGGGCGAGACATTGGTACTCGAACTCGAAGTGAAGTCCACCTGGCTGGGGCGCTGGCTCGATCCCTATGTTGAGGTGGGCGATGATCGTCAGGATCTGGAGCGGGGCGTCAGAGGGCGGCGTTTCCTCAATCTGTCGGGGCAGGTCGATGCGCTGGCGCAAGGGGCTCTGACGCTGCGTGGCCGATATTGCGTACCTGCTGCGACGGGCGTGTTGTGGGTAATGGCCAATCCGGACTACAGCCGCCAGCGGGTCATGGTCATCGCGCCCCATGCCGATGATGCAGAACTCGCCGCCTTCGGTCTGTACAGTCGATGCGAAGACGTCAGCATCGTCACCCTGACCCAGGGTGAGATCGAGGCTGAAGACTTTCAGCGCCTGGGCCTTGATCAATCCGCAGCAGCACGATTAAAGGGCCGCTTGCGCAGTTGGGACAGCCTGGTGATTCCGCTGTGGGGGGGCGTGCCTGCCGAGCGTTGTGTGCAATTGGGCTATTACTGCCTGCAACTGCCGTCGATGGCCGAAGCGCCGACCCAGGCGTTCGGCTCCCGGGAATCGCAGGAAAACGATATTCGCAGTGTGCGCCGGCATAACCCATTGATCCTGCCCGCCGACGTTGACGGGCAGTCGACCTGGCAAAACCTGCTGGGTGATCTGACGGCCCTGCTTGAGCACTATCGCCCGGAAGTGGTCGTTACACCGCATCCTGAACTCGATCCCCACAGTGATCATGTAGCGTCGGCCCAAGCGCTGCTTGAGGCTATCGAACGCAGTAGCTGGAAACCGGCGACCCTGCTGCTGTACGCCAATCACCTGCACGACAATGATCGCTGGCCGATGGGGCCTGCCGGTGCGGGTGTTCCGCTGCCTCCCGCCATCGAGCCGCTACCGGCTGATCGCCTGTGGAGTCCGCTGCTGTCGGCTGACGTGCAACTGGACAAAGCCATGGCGCTGGCCATGGAACACGATCTGCAGGGCCGACAGGCGTTCAAACGGCAATTGCGCCGCTGGATCCAGCAGGCTCTGGCCGGCCGTCGCTGGCCTGAAACGGGCAGTAACGAGTTTTTCCGCAAGGCGGTCCGGCGTCACGAGTTGTTCTGGGTGCGCGACCTTTCAGATTGAGGCGGACGGCGCTTTACCCTGTGTTAATATCGCGCCCCTGTTCATTTTGTATGTGGGTTGCTCCATGAAGTTGTCCATGCCGCGTTTCGATCAAGCCCCGGTCTTGGTAGTCGGCGATGTCATGCTCGACCGTTACTGGCATGGCGGAACCTCACGGATTTCCCCTGAGGCGCCGGTGCCGGTCGTTAAGGTCGAGCAGATCGAAGACCGTCCGGGCGGTGCCGCGAACGTTGCCTTGAACATTGCCGCGCTGGGTGCGCCGGCG
Organism: Pseudomonas sp. ok266; assembly: GCF_900110195.1. Lineage (NCBI taxonomy): Bacteria > Pseudomonadati > Pseudomonadota > Gammaproteobacteria > Pseudomonadales > Pseudomonadaceae > Pseudomonas > Pseudomonas sp. ok266. The sequence continues at coordinate 261,901 of NZ_FOCU01000002.1, forward strand.
TCGCTGGTCGGTGTGACCGGCGATGACGAAGCCGCCGACAGCCTGAGCAACAGTCTCAAAGGCGCGGGCGTACGCGCTCTGTTCCAGCGCATCGCGCACCAGCCAACCATCGTCAAGCTACGGGTCATGAGCCGGCACCAGCAACTGCTGCGTATCGACTTTGAAGAACCGTTCGCCACCGACGCTCTGGCCCTTGGTTCGCAGGTCGACGACCTGCTCGAAGGCATCAAGGTGCTGGTGCTCTCCGATTACGGCAAAGGCGCCCTGAAAAACCATCAGGCGCTGATCCAGGCCGCCCGCGCGAAGAACATTCCGGTGCTGGCCGATCCAAAGGGCAAGGACTTCTCGATCTATCGCGGCGCCAGCCTGATCACTCCCAATCTCAGCGAATTCGAAGCCATCGTCGGCGGTTGCGTCGATGAGCATGAGCTGGTGAGCAAGGGCGCCGCCCTGATGCACGACCTCGAACTCGGTGCGCTGCTGGTAACGCGCGGCGAACATGGCATGACCCTGTTGCGTCCGGATCAGCCGGCGCTGCACCTGCCGGCCCGTGCCCGTGAAGTGTTTGATGTCACCGGTGCCGGTGACACGGTGATCTCCACCCTGGCGGCAGCGATTGCCGCCGGTGAAGACCTGCCCCACGCCGTTGCGCTGGCCAACCTGGCCGCCGGCATCGTGGTTGGCAAACTCGGTACGGCCGCCATCAGCGCCCCGGAACTGCGTCGCGCCATTCAGCGTGAAGAAGGTTCCGAGCGCGGAGTGTTGGGGCTGGAGCAGTTGCTGCTCGCCGTGGCCGATGCCCGTGCGCACAACGAGAAGATCGTCTTCACCAACGGCTGCTTCGACATCCTCCATGCCGGCCATGTGACCTACCTGGAGCAGGCGCGGGCACAGGGCGACCGGCTGATTGTCGCGGTCAACGATGATGCTTCGGTCAGCCGTCTCAAAGGCCCGGGCCGCCCGATCAACAGTGTTGACCGGCGCATGGCGGTTCTCGCCGGCCTCGGCGCTGTGGACTGGGTGATCAGTTTCCCTGAAGGCACCCCGGAGAACCTGCTGCGCGAGGTCAAACCGGACGTGCTGGTCAAGGGCGGCGATTACGGCATCGATCAGGTAGTCGGCGCTGATATCGTCACTGCTTATGGCGGTACCGTAAAGGTGCTGGGACTGGTGGAAAACAGCTCGACAACTGCGATTGTCGAGAAGATCCGCAGTCGTTGATCAGATGAATTTTTACCGTTGTGTACTGCGTGTGAACGGATTTTGCCTTGGGGATTTTACCGTTTCCGTTGATGTAGGCAGCTTTGAATCCGATGCGCTTGCCTGCCTTCGTCGCGTGGTCAATTAACCTATGAAAGTCATGCTCCTGGTGATGGACGAGCAGCGGGTCATTCTCGACCGGCTCTACGACATCGTGCAGCAGAACTGTGATGAGTGTTTCATCTATCGTTTGAGCAAAAAACAGCAGTTGAATCTGGGGTCGTTTCTGGCCTCGGTCGATTACCAGACCTTCGATCGCGTGGTGATTTTCTCCCGGGTCAAACGTCTGGCCACGCAACTGCAGGTGCTCAAATGCATCCCCGGGCTGGTCTTCCTCGAACACGACGCCTACCAGAACTACATGCCAGCGAGTAAATACCGCGGCGTGTATTCACGGCTCTACCGTCGCCTGCCGAGTTGCCGGGCGCTGGTGTCCGGTGCTGTGGTCGCGCGCAAGATGCTTGCTGAAGGCATCGATACGGTGTTCGTCTCCAAAGGTTATGACGAGCAGATGTTGCACAATACCGGCGTCGAGCGGGACATTCCCATCGGTTTTCTTGGCAGCTTGAAAAGCACCGAATATGCCGAGCGCAAAGCCATGCTCGAGTCGCTCTCGCAGCGAACCGGGATGCTGGTGACCCGTACCAAGTCGGGTGCGGAATACCTGCAGACGCTCAATCGCATCAGGATTTTCGTCAGCGCCGACATCGGCATGAACGAGTTCATGATCAAGAACTATGAGGCCATGGCCTGCGGTTGTGTGCTACTGGCCTGGAGTCAGGGCGAAGAAGACCGTCTGCTCGGCTTTGAAGACATGCACAACACCGTGTTCTACCGCAGCGCAGATGAAGCGGTGGAAAAGATCCAGCTGCTGCAGAGCGACCCGGAACTGGCAGAGCGCATCGCCCGCAATGGCCAGGAGTTCGCGCAAAGCCGTTATTCCTTTGCCCGTGTCGGTCAGGCACTGGCTACGGAAATCCAGCGTGAGATGCGTCCATGGCAGCCGCCCTCGGCGTTCACGCGATTCTGGGTGAAGCTGCGTTACGGGATGAAGGTGCCGGTCTGAATGAAGGACGAACACATGGCGCTGGATGCGCTGCCCGGTGGTGATCAGTCCGTACCGGGGGCGTTACCGACAGAACTTCTCGACTGTCTGAGTCGTGCGCCTCGGGTGGTGCTGATTGCCAACAACCCGGCCATTACCGCGGCGGACTTTCAGGCGTTGAACATTGGCGTCGATGACGTCGTCGTCAGCTTCAATACCTGCATCAAAGCGGCGCTGCTCAACAAGCAGAGCGTCAATGTCTTTGTGCATGGCTACAACGCGCCGGACGCGTATTTTTTTGGTCTGCCTTACGCGCCGCCGGTACAGCAGATGTTCGAACAGGCGAGCGAACGTTGTTTCAGCATGCTGGTGGGCTGCGCCGCACCGATGTGTCCACTGCCACGCGTGGCCATGTATTGGGATCGCATTCCACTGCCGCCACTGTGGAACTACCCGGTCGACCGCCCGGGCGGCAAGCGCTACGTTGGGCCTTCCACCGGTTTCAACACGCTGGTGCTGTTTGACTGGTTGCGCGCTCATGCCGGTTATACCTATCAGCTCATGACCCTGGGCTTTTCCAACGAAGCAGGAAAACTGTGGGGCGGCCATGCCTGGGACTATGAGCGTGACTGGCTGCAGAAGTCGGACATCATTGTGGTGCCGCTGCAAACCCGTCGCTGGTGGCAAAAGCTGTTTCGGCCAAAGTAAGCGATATCGTCTATCCGGTTGCCAGCAGGCCCGAACTACTTTCAAAAGGTGCTGTTGAGTGTTGAAAATTGCCGTGGCTTTTTTCGGGATCCCGAGAAATTCGCCGATCTGTTTCCCCTCCATCGAGCAGAATGTGCTGGCGCAGTTGCCTGCAGGCAGCGACGTAAAGTGCTTCTACCATCTGTACAAGATCGATGAGGTGCAGAACTCGCGATCCGGTGAGAAAGGCGAACTGAAGGCGGACAACTACCAGCCATTCGAATCGATGACCGGCACACTCACCTCGACCGAGGGCGTGCTGGAGCGCTGGGATTTCGAACAGGTCAAAGCACAGGGCGATACCTGGGCAGATGACTTTGCGTCATTGCGCAATTTGATCTTTCAGCTCAACTCATTGCATACCGTGACCAGCATGATCGAGCCGTTCAATCCGGATTTCGTTGTGTTCGTGCGCCCGGACAATTTCTTTCACAGCGCATTGCCTGCCTATGTCTTCGCTCACCCCGAGGCTCGCAAGCACAACGCTTATATTCCTGACTGGCAATGGTGGGGCGGTTTGAACGACCGTTTTGCCGTGTGCGGGCGCGACACGTATGTCGCGTACGGCAAGCGCATCGAATGTATTTTCGATTTCTGCAAGGCAACAGGCCGAAAGCTGCATTCCGAACGCTTGCTTAAATATGCCCTGCAGCAGGTCGATGCCAAAATCTGCACGCTGCCGACGCAGGCATCGCGGGTGCGCATTACCGGTGCATTTGCCGAAGAATCGTTCTCGCCCAAGCGTGGCATGGGCAAGCGCGAAAACCGCTACTTTCATTTCTTCGCCGGGTTGCGCACCTGGTGGGACCGTCGCCGCTAAACCGTTATTTACCGGTTTTCTTGCCCAGACCGACCAGTCGCAGCGCCTTGATACTCAGTTGCTTGAGTCCCTGACGCGGGGCTTTCGCCGGTTGCAGGCCCTGCTGCACCAACCAGTCCTTCCAGCGAATCCGCTCTTCGCGCACAACCCAGCCGGTTTGTGTGGCAAAACTCTCGGCCAGATAAAGACCCCGGGTGCTCGCCGGTACCAGTTTGTCGCGCTTGAGCGTGTACAACTCTGCCAGTGGCGCGCCGTCCTTGAGGGGCATCAAGTACAGGTCAGGCCGTTTGCGGTCGAGTCGGGCCACCAGTTGATCACCCTCCAGGCGTTCGTCGACGTGGAACAGGCTCAGGGACTTGGCTTCCTTGGGCACATCCAGACGCAAGTCGTAGATCAATTGCAGCGATGCGGTCGGCAGATGCACGTAGGCCCTTGGGCGTTCGAGCAATTGCAGATTGGCGCTACGTATCGGTCGCGCTGAGCCGGACAGCGGGGTCAGGCGAAACGGCAGCGCTTCGCGATAATGCAGTGCAGCGGAGTAGGGCGCCGGCAGCCAGGTGTCGTTGAAACGTCCGCCGAGCCAGCCTTCCGGTGTTTCCAGCAAACACTCTTCGGCAATTTCCTGAATGGCCGTGTGTAGCGGAATATTCAGTTCATGCGCCGGCACGTAACCGGAAATCAATTTGAGCACGACATCGCCACGATCCTGACGGCGCTGGCGCACCAGCACCCAGTAGTCGCGATTCTGCCAATGCAGGGTCAGGCGCACGGAAACCCCGAGGTTGGCCAGTTCCAGCGAGAAGCGCTCGGTGTCAGCCACGCTCACCGGTTTACGCCGCTGCAAGGTCTGCGCAAAGTTCAGCGGCATGCCGACGCTCTGGTAGGTCAGACCTTCGGGGGTGGCTTCGACGTACAACGGCAGGGTCTTGAAGTTGCTCGGGTTCTTTCTGATGAGCGTGCGCGGCATATCGGCTCCTGCTTAAGGCCGCGAAGCGGCGTCAGTGACCACGTAGGACCTGGGCAACGGTCGCAACGTTGTGGGCGAGGTGCAGCGGATTGATCGTCCCGACAATAGCACTGGCCACGCCAGGTTGCGCGAACAGCAATTCGAAGCTGGCGCGCACCGGATCCACGCCCGGACTCAAACAGACGTGACCGCTGGCCAGGGCTTTTTTCACCAGAATGGCTTTGCCGTGGGCAGCAGCATAGTCAATGACAGCCTTCTCGTTTTGTTCGTTCAGATTGTAGGTGACCATCGCACAGTCGCCTTGCTCCAGCGCTTTCAAACCGCCCTCGACGGTTTTGCCGGAAAAACCGAAGCCGCGAATCTTGCCCTCGGCCTTGAGCGCGGCGAGTGTCGCGTAGACCTCTTCGTGCTCGAGGATCGCCATGTCGTTGCCGTCGGAATGCACCAGCACCAGGTCGATAAAATCGGTTTCAAGACGTTGCAGGCTACGCTCCACCGACATCCGTGTGTGTGCTGCGCTGAAATCGTGTTGCGAGAGGCCATCGGCAAACTCTTCGCCGACCTTGCTGACGATCACCCAGTCTTGACGTTGACCGCGTAGCAACGGGCCAAGGCGTTCTTCGCTGCGACCGTAGGCCGGGGCGGTGTCGATCAGGTTGATGCCCAGATCGCGCGCCTGACGCAGCAGCATCCGCGCTTCATCATCGCCGGGGATCTGAAATCCGTTGGGGTATTTCACCCCTTGGTCGCGGCCGAGTTTGACTGTGCCCAGGCCCAGCGGCGAAACCGTCAGGCCGGTGCTGCCCAAGGGACGATGCAGATCGTGCAGGGTGGCAATGGTCATGGCAGCAATTGCTCCCAGGCAGGAACGCCCAGCGGTGGTTTTGGCAGTGCGGGCAATGGTTCGGTGGCTTGTGGCTGGATGCCGTCGCGCTCCAGGGCGGCGATGACCCGGTCAGCGAAGTCCGGCGCCAGCGCCAGTTTGGTCGGCCAGCCGACCAGCAAGCGGCCTTGCTCGGCAAGGAAGGCGTTGTCCGGGCGCGTCAGCCCGGTTTGCAGTGGCTCGGCACGGTCAACCCGCAGGGTCGCCCATTGCGTAGTGCTGAGGTCGATCCACGGTAACAACTGGGCGATCTCTTTCTGCGCGGTGGCAATCTGCTCGGCCGGCTCGCGGTTCACACCTTCGCTTTCGGCGATGTCGCCACCCATGTACCAGACCCACTGGCCGTCAGCGGCCGGATGCGTGGTCACAGTGATGCGCGGTTTGGTGCCGCCGCCCAGGCAGTGGGCGTACAGCGGCTTCAGACCTGGGCCTTTGGCGATGATCATGTGCAGCGGGCGGCGTTGCATGGCCGGCTGGCTCAAACCGAGGTCTTCGAGCAGTTGGGCAGTACCGGCACCGGCGCTGAGGACAATGCGTTGCGCGCGGATTTCGCGACCATCGACTTTCAGGCCGACCAGCACGCCGGCCTCCAGCAGTGGCTCGATGGTTTGCCCGGCGAGCAGGCCATCTCCGGCCAGATCGGCCAGGCGCTGGATCAGGCTCGGCACGTCAACCACCAGTTCGGCAAGGCGATAGACCTTGCCCTTGAAGCGTTTGTCTTGCAGGGCCGGCGGCAGTTGCTCGCCCTTGACCTGATCGACCCGGCCGCGCACGGCTTTACTGGCGAAGAAACTGGTGAGGTTGCCGGCGAGGGTGCCTGGCGACCACAGGTAATGGGCCTCGGACAGCAGGCGTACGCCGGACAGATCCAGTTCGCCACTGCCGGCCAGCGCCTCACGCCAACGACGCGGCATGTCGGCGATGGCTTCCGAGGCGCCAGTCAGCGCGCCGTGCAACGCGTACTTGGCGCCGCCGTGGATAATGCCTTGGGACTTCACACTCTGCCCGCCGCCGAGGCTGGCGCTTTCCACCAGCACGGTCGAAAAACCCTGGCGGCGCAGGCGCGCGTTCAGCCAGAGGCCGGCGACACCAGCGCCGACAATCAGAACGTCGGTGGAAATAACGGATGGCATGCAGCGACCTCAGTGTTCAAGACGAGGGCGCAGTATACAGACTCGGGAAAGGGGCGGATTTGTCGATGATCAACAGGTTGAACGCAGAACCAAATGTGGGAGCGAGCTTGCTCGCGAAGAGGGTGTGTCAGATAGCAATCATGCGTCTGACGAACCGCTTTCGCGAGCAAGCTCGCTCCCACAGGGATTGTGGTTGGATTTTAGTGGCCGGCGGTTTTCGAGAACAACTGGATCACCACGACACCCAGCACGATCAACGCCATCCCCAGCATCGCCGGGATATCCAGCTTCTGTCCGTAAATGAACAGCGCCGCGACGCTGACCATCACAATCCCCATGCCCGCCCACACCGCATAGGCCACGCCAACCGGAACGGTGCGCACCACCAGGGTCAACATCCAGAACGCGATCGCGTAGCCGACGATGACCAGCACCAATGGCAGTGGCGTGCTGAAGCCTTTGACCGCTTTCATCGACACGGTGGCGATCACTTCGGCACAGATGGCAATGGCCAGGTAGGCGTAGGCGTTCATGTTCAAATCCTCAATGTGAAACGTTGCTTGCTGAGGCGGCATTCTAGTGATTCGCCAGATGGGGTAAAGTCATTACCTATCTGTTATAGAGATGGGTAGGTGAATCAGCATGCAGTGGAATCTGGATCAACTGCGGGTTTTTGTCGACGTCGCCGAACACCGCTCGTTTTCCGCCGTGGCGCGCCAGCAGCGTAAAGCGCAGTCGGCGATCAGCAGCGCGATTGCCATGCTCGAAGATGACTTGGGCGTCAGCCTGTTCGAGCGTAGCAGCGGCCGTCAGCCAACGCTCACCGAGGCGGGCGAAGCGCTGTTGGAAGAGGCACGTGAAGTCCTGCGTCAATGCGAGCGCCTGAATGGCCGGGCGATGGCGATGCTGCGCGGCCAGGAAGCACAACTGCGTGTGGCGCAGGATGAGGCGATGCCCTATCAGGCGCTGGTGGAAAGTTTCGGTGAACTGGCCGAGCAGTTCCCTAGCCTGGAAGTGCAATTGACCAGCGCCGCGCAAGGCGAAGTCGCGCGCAAGCTGGTCGAGCGTCGTGCCGACCTCGGCCTGTTGTTCTATCACGATGAAATCCCCGAAGCACTGGAGCGCCGGGTGCTCGGCAGCGTCGAAATGGTCACGGTCTGCGGCATCAATCATCCGCTGGCGAAGCAGTCTTACGTGACCTGCCAGCAACTGGCGCAGCACCGGCAATTGTTGATGTCGACGCAAACCAGTGTCTATCCCGGCAACGAGCCGGCCAGCCCGCAGGTATGGCGCGCCGACAGTTTTTACGTGATGTCCGAATGGCTGGTGCGCGACCTCGGCTGGGCCTGGTTGCCCCGGCATGTGGTGCAGTACTCGGCCTATCAGGGCTTGATGGTCGAACTCGACAGCGAATGGACCCCGCCGGCACTGGTGGTGGAACTGGTCTGGCGCCGCGACGAACCGCTCGGCCCGGCCGCGCGCTGGCTGGCGGAACGTTTTGCCGTGCACTTGCGGGCGATCGGCGACAAAAGTCGATAAACTCCGCCGCCATGAATAGAACTCTCTACACCGCGCTGTTTTACCTGGGGCTGCCATTGGTGGCGATTCGGCTATGGCTGCGTGCGCGCAAGGCGCCGGCGTATGCCAGGCGGATTGGCGAACGTTTCTCCTACGGCATGCCGACGCTGCAGCCCGGCGGCATCTGGGTGCACGCGGTGTCGGTGGGCGAAAGCATTGCTGCGGCGCCGATGATCCGCGCCTTGCTGCAACGTTATCCACAACTGCCGATCACCGTGACCTGCATGACCCCGACCGGTTCGGAGCGGATTCAGGCGCTGTTCGCCAATGAGCCGCGCATCCAGCATTGTTATCTGCCGTACGACTTGCCGTGTGCGGCTGCGCGTTTTCTTGATCGCGTTCAGCCCAAGCTCGCGGTGATCATGGAAACCGAGCTGTGGCCCAATCACATTCATCAGTGCGCCAAGCGCGGAATTGCCGTGGCATTGGCCAATGGACGCTTGTCCGAGCGTTCCGCCAAAGGCTATGGCCGCTTCGGCAAACTGACCGCGCCGATGCTCGCCGAAATGAGTTTGTTCGCCGTGCAGACCGAAGCCGAAGCCCAGCGCTTCCGCGATCTCGGTGCGCGCCCGGAAACCGTTGAGGTCACCGGCTCGATCAAGTTCGACCTGACCATCGATCCGCAACTGCTGCAACGTGCAGCTGACTTGCGTGGCCAGTGGCAGGCGCTGGAGCGTCCGGTGTGGATTGCCGCCAGCACCCATGAAGGCGAGGACGAAGTGATCCTTGACGCTCATCGGCGCTTGCTGGCCAATCACCCGGATGCGTTGCTGATTCTGGTGCCGCGTCACCCGGAGCGTTTCAACTCGGTGTTCGAACTGTGCCAGCGCGAAGGCTTCGCCACGGTGCGGCGTTCGACTGGGGCCAATGTCGATGCGCAGACGTCGGTGCTGCTCGGCGACACCATGGGCGAGTTGCTGTTTCTTTATGCCTTGGCGGACAGCGCGTTTGTCGGCGGCAGCCTGGTAGCCAACGGCGGGCACAATCTACTGGAGCCGGCAGCCTTGGCCAAACCGGTGATCAGCGGCCCGCACCTGTTCAACTTCCTCGACATCGCCGCGCAATTGCGCGAAGCCGGAGCGTTGGCCGAGGTCGATGATGCCGAAGGGCTGGCGCTGGAAGTGCAGCGCCTGTTTGAGCTGCCGCGTGATGCGCAGCGTATGGCCGACGCCGGGCTGGCGGTGATGCGCCGCAATCAGGGCGCGTTGCAGCGTTTGCTGGATGGTTTGGGCCGACTGATCAAGTAAAGCAAAAAAGATCGCAGCCTTCGGCTGCTCCTACATTGGAATACGTTTCCTGTAGGAGCTGCCGAAGGCTGCGATCTTTTGTTTTTAAGGCTTAAGGCCGGGCCTTGAGCTGCGCCTCGGCCGCTTTGGCCAGATCCGGCGGGAGGAAATCCTTGTCCGGGTTGTAGTCGGCTTTCAGATAACGCCGTAGATCTTCCAGATCCCCCGGGTTCAACGTTCCCGCCGCCTGCTTCAAACGCAGGTTGTCGAGGATGTAGTCATAACGCGTGTTGTTGTAGTTGCGCACCGAGGTGTACAGCTGGCGCTGCGCATCGAGCACGTCGACGATGTTGCGCGTACCGACCTGATAACCGATTTCCGTGGCTTCCACTGCGCTCTGGTTGGAGATGATCGACTGGCGACGCGCCTGCACCTGCTCGACGTCGGTGTTCACCGCGCGGTGCAGGTTGCGGGTGTTCTCGACGATCTGCCGGCGCAGGGATTCGCGCTGTTGTTCGCTCTGATTCAGTTGCTCATACGACTGGCGCACTTGCGAGCTGGTCAGTCCGCCGCTGTAGATCGGGATGTTCAATTGCAGGCCGACCGTGCTCTGTTCGACATTGTCACGGTACGGCACACCGAAAGCGTTCGGGTTGGAAAAGCCGAGGGCGTCGTTGTCACCCTTTTCGTATTTGGCTACGGCATCGAGGGTCGGCAAGTGGCCGGCCTTGCGCTGCTTGAGGGTCTGCTCGGCGGAGCTGACGGCGAAGTTGCTCGCCAGCAGATTGAGGTTCTGTTTCGCCGCAGTATCGACCCACGCCTTGGCGTCGTTCGGCGCCGGCGGCAGGATCGGCAACGTGTGGACGATGCCCTGAATCGAGTTGTACTGGCGGTTGGTCAGGGTAATCAGCGCTTCGAAGGCATCATCGACCTGACGCTGGGCAACGATGCGGTTGGCCCGTGCGGTGTCGTAGCTGGCTTGCGATTGCAGCACGTCGGTCTTGTCCGACAGGCCGACATCGAAGCGTTCGTTGGACTGGTCGAGCTGGCGCTTGAACGCGGCCTCTTCAGCTTTGGTCGAGGCGAGGTTGTCCTGGCTGCGCAGCACGTTGAAATAGCTTTCGGCCGATTGCAGGATCAGGTTCTGTTCGGTCGCCGACAGTTGCAGCGCTGCTTGCTCGTTGACGTCCTTGGCCGCCTGGTACTGGAACCAGCGATCGGCGCGGAACAACGGCTGGGCCAGAGTCGCCTGGTAGGAGTGAGCGCTGCGGTTGGCAGTGGCCGAGGGCTGATCGATCGACGTCCGCACATTGGCCACCTCAGCGCCGCCTGACAGGTTCGGCAGCAGACCGGCGCGGGCCTGTGGCACCACTTCTTTCTGTGCGCCGTACTGCGCGCGGGCTGCGGCGAGGTCGGCGTTGTTGTCGACCGCCTCCTGATAGACGCTGACCAGATCGGTTTTGGTCGACAAGGGCGCTTCTGCTGCCCAGGCCATTGCGTTGGACGCACAAGACACGGCAAGAGCCAGTGAGAGTTTGCGCAGCATGAGGCGATCCCTAGCATTAATATTATGGAAGTAATCCGGGCGCCAAAGGTAAGGCGCAGGCCCCACAGCGTCAAGGCGTGGCGGGGCAAAGCGAGTGTAGTTGCGCATTTGCCTCACAACAATCGGCCAAGCCCCTGTATTTATGCCATTCATCATGGTGTTTGCTGCGGTGTTGGCGTTCTATGCCGGTTGTGTCTAGACTGGCCGGGTTCTTGTCGGGGTGCCTTGCTATGAGGCTGAGATCGAATAATTTCGGATCCCGTTGAACCTGATCAGGTTAGCGCCTGCGTAGGGAACAAGATTTCTCGTCACCCGGCGAGTCCTCTTGTGCTTCGTCCGGGAAATTGTTCGACAATCGAACGCTCGACGACGAGGCACAGCACCGGTCCTGGTGCGTCCGTGCCTTTCAGGTTCTGCTCCGACAATCCACTGCCTGGATGCTGTCTGGAGAGCCCGTGATGACGACTACAAAATCAAAAAACGCGATCAACCTGAGTGACTCGGCCAAGGTCGACGAGCAATCGGTCAAACCGTTCACCCGTTCGCAAAAAGTCTACGTTCAGGGCTCGCGCCCGGACATCCTCGTGCCGATGCGTGAAATCACCCTCGATGTGACCCCGACTGACTTCGGCGGCGAAATCAACGCGCCGGTTACCGTTTACGATACCTCGGGCCCCTACACCGATCCGAACGTGGTGATCGACGTGCGCAAAGGCCTGGCCGATGTGCGTTCGGCGTGGATCGACGACCGTGGCGACACTGAGCGTCTGGCCGGCCTGAGTTCCAACTTCGGTCGCGAGCGCCTCGCCGATCCGGAATTGACCAAACTGCGCTTTGCCCACGTCAACAACCCGCGCCGCGCCAAGGCCGGGGCCAACGTCACGCAAATGCACTACGCGCGTCAGGGCATCATCACGCCCGAGATGGAATTCGTCGCCATCCGCGAAAACATGAAACTTGAAGTGGCCCGCGCCGCCGGCCTGCTGGACCAGCAACACCCGGGTCACAGCTTCGGCGCCAGCGTGCCGAAAATCATCACCCCGGAATTTGTCCGTGAAGAGATCGCCCGTGGCCGCGCAATCATTCCGGCCAACATCAACCACACCGAACTGGAACCGATGATCATCGGCCGTAACTTCCTGGTGAAGATCAACGGCAACATCGGCAACAGTGCCTTGGGTTCGTCCATCGAAGAAGAAGTGGCGAAACTGACCTGGGGCATTCGCTGGGGCGCGGACAACATCATGGACTTGTCCACCGGTAAGCACATTCATGAAACCCGCGAGTGGATCATCCGCAATTCGCCGGTGCCGATCGGCACGGTGCCGATCTATCAGGCGCTGGAAAAAGTCGGTGGCGCGGCTGAAGACCTGACCTGGGAGCTGTTCCGCGACACGCTGATCGAGCAGGCCGAGCAGGGCGTCGACTACTTCACCATTCACGCCGGCGTGTTGCTGCGCTACGTGCCGCTGACCGCCAAACGTGTGACCGGTATCGTTTCCCGTGGTGGTTCGATCATGGCCAAGTGGTGCCTGGCGCATCACAAGGAAAACTTCGCCTACACGCATTTCGAAGAAATCTGCGAAATCATGAAAGCCTATGACGTCAGCTTCTCGCTGGGTGATGGCTTGCGTCCGGGTTCGATTGCCGACGCCAACGATGCCGCGCAATTCGGCGAACTGGAAACCCTCGGCGAACTGACCAAGATCGCCTGGAAGCACGACGTGCAAACCATGATCGAAGGCCCGGGCCACGTGCCGATGCAGTTGATCAAGGAGAACATGGACAAGCAGCTGGAGTGCTGCGACGAGGCGCCGTTCTACACCCTCGGCCCTCTGACCACCGACATCGCGCCGGGCTACGACCACATCACCTCGGGTATCGGTGCGGCAATGATCGGCTGGTTCGGTTGCGCCATGCTCTGCTACGTGACGCCTAAGGAACACCTGGGCCTGCCGAACAAGGATGACGTGAAGACCGGGATCATCACCTACAAGATCGCCGCGCACGCAGCGGACTTGGCCAAAGGGCATCCGGGTGCACAGATTCGCGACAACGCCTTGAGCAAGGCGCGCTTTGAGTTCCGTTGGGAAGACCAGTTCAACCTCGGTCTGGACCCGGACACTGCGCGTTCGTATCACGATGAAACCCTGCCGAAGGATTCGGCGAAGGTCGCGCACTTCTGTTCGATGTGCGGGCCGAAATTCTGCTCGATGAAGATCACTCAGGAAGTCCGCGAATACGCGGCCAACCAGCGGATCGACGCGGTCGACGTGGACGTCGCCCAAGGCCTGGCGGAACAGGCCGAGCGGTTCAAGAAGGAAGGCAGTCAGCTGTACAAAAAGGTTTGATCTGACCTGAAAAGGGTGGGCCTGCGAGGGCCCCTTCGCGAGCAGGCTCGCTCCTACTTTGGAATGCATTCAAGTGTGGGAGCGAGCTTGCTCGCGAATGCGATCAACACAACAACAAATGTCCCTCTGAGATAACACCCTTGAGCATTCAACCCAGCACCTATTCCCCCGACCTCGCCGTACCCGCCGACAAGCGTGTGTTCGGCGGTCGCGATCTGTTTTCCCTGTGGTTCTCCCTCGGCATCGGCCTGATGGTTTTGCAAACCGGCGCATTGCTCGCGCCTGGCCTGGGCTTGTCCGGTTCACTGCTGGCGATTTTCCTCGGTACACTGGTTGGCGTTTTGCTGCTGGCCGCCGTCGGCGTGATCGGCAGCGACACCGGCCTGTCGTCGATGGCCGCGCTGAAACTCAGCCTCGGCAGCAAGGGCGCGAGCCTGCCGGCGCTGCTGAATTTGCTGCAACTGATCGGTTGGGGCTCGTTCGAAATCATCGTCATGCGCGACGCCGCCAGCCTGCTCGGCACCCGGGCGTTCAGCGAAGGTTCGTTGTGGTCGAGCCCGCTGTTGTGGACACTGTTTTTCGGTGCGTTGGCGACGTTGCTCGCGGTCAGCGGCCCGCTGACTTTCGTCCGGCAGATCCTGCGCAAGTGGGGCATCTGGCTGTTGCTGGCGGCGTGCCTCTGGCTGACCTGGAACCTGTTCGCCAAAGCCGATCTGGCCGATCTCTGGTCGCGTGCCGGTGACGGTTCGATGCCGTTCGCCGTGGGCTTCGACATTGCTATCGCGATGCCGCTGTCGTGGCTGCCGCTGATCGCCGATTACTCGCGTTTCGGCAAGCGCGCGAAGAATGTGTTTGGTGGCACTGCGGTCGGTTTCTTCATCGGTAACTTCTGGCTGATGAGCCTTGGCGTCGCCTACACCCTGGCCTTTGCGCCAAGCGGTGAAGTCAACGCGCTGTTGCTGGCTCTGGCTGGCGCCGGTCTGGGCATTCCGCTGCTGCTGATTCTGCTCGATGAGTCGGAAAACGCCTTCGCCGACATTCATTCGGCAGCGGTATCGAGCGGGATTCTGTTGCGCCTGAAAGTCGAACATCTGGCCTTGGCCATCGGCGTGATCTGCACGCTGATCGCCCTGCTGGCGCCATTGGCGCAGTACCAGAATTTCCTGCTGCTGATCGGTTCGGTGTTTGCGCCGCTGTTCGGCGTGGTGCTGGTGGATCACTTCATCCTGCGCAAGCGTAGTGCTCAGGTCGCGTCAGCCGCGTTGCGCTGGCCGGCGTTGTTGGCGTGGCTGGGCGGCGTGAGCACCTACCACTTGCTGGCGAATCTGTATCCGGATGTCGGCGCAACCCTGCCGGCGCTGGTGCTGGCAGGGCTGTTGCAGCTCGTGCTGGGCCGGGCCTTCAGTTACGGCCGGGAAACAGCTCGGGCTTGAGAATGCCGTTCAGACGCGGGTAAGGAATCTTCAGTTCGACGTGGCCCAGTGCGTAAGGCGCAATGGTGCTCACGTCGTACTTGAGGATCACACCGCCATAGGTCAGCGCCACGTTCGGGGTTTTCACGAACGGCCAGCTCTTCACAAAGTCCGCTTCCTGGTCGAGCTTGGTGCTGATCAACCAGCTGTTGTGCGCGACTTGTGCCGCTTTCCAGAATGCCTCTTCCTGACCCGGCATCAACATGTCGGACAGGTTCAGTACTTTATGCTGCTGGCGCGAATAGTTGATGAAACCGCGACCCGGTGTGCCATGCGCACCGCCGGTGTCGAGGTAGCTCGATAGTTCGATGATCACCAAGCCGTCATGCTGCTCACGTACTTTCGCTTGCAGGTAGCTGCTGTTGCGTGGGCCGGCGCTGGCCAGAAACTGATCGCGGTAGGCCGCCAGGGTTGGCGCCACCGGGGCGTTTTTCTCGGTGCGGGTCATTTGCAGCAGGCGTTTTTCGATAATGCCGTCCAGCGCAGGTTCGGCCGGGAAGCGCAGGGTGTCGATGTTCACCAGCGGGCAATCAGGGTTGGAACATCCAGGCTTAAGTTGTTCCGACGCATCGCGGGTGGTTTCCAGCGGTGTGCGGTAGTTGGGCTGGAACAGGCTTGCGCACGCGCCGAGGGTCAGGGCGATGGCGGCCACGGAGGCAATTTTGAAAAGCGACATGGGCGTCCTTTCGAAAGCAGGGGAAGGCAAAAAGATATCCGCTTCGACTCTCGCAGAAGCAGTCAGTTCGCCACTAAGCTAATTAGAGTGGGTTTCGCCTCCACCGTCCATCCCGCTGACGGTAAAGGGGCTGCATCAAACCGTTCGGGCGCGTTAGGATGGCGCGAAGTCGAGGTTGCCAGTCACCAACAGCAACCTCGTAATGGATCTGCAGTAAAGAGGATGCTCATGACTGATTTTGCCAACGCCATTCCGACCACCGTCGACGTCGTGCGACGCGAGCGCTGCTACGAGGGTTTTTACAAACTCGATCGTTTGCACCTGCGCCATGAATTGTTCGCCGGTGGCATGAGCCGCGAGATCAACCGTGAAGTGTTTGTGCGTCACGATGCGGTGTGCATGTTGCCCTACGATCCACAGCGCGACGAAGTGGTGTTGATCGAGCAGTTCCGCGTCGGCGCCATGGGCAAGACCGACAATCCGTGGCTGGTCGAACTGGTCGCTGGTCTGATCGACAAGGATGAGCAACCGGAAGAAGTTGCTCACCGCGAGGCGCAGGAGGAAGCTGGGCTGGACATCAAGGCCCTGTGGCCGATGACCAAATATTTCCCGTCGCCGGGCGGCAGCAACGAGTTTGTGCATTTGTATCTGGGGCGTTGCAGCACCGAAGGCGTTGGCGGCCTACATGGCCTGGAAGAAGAGGCAGAAGATATCCGCGTCACGGTCTGGGCTTTCGAAGATGCCTTGCAGGCCGTCCGTGACGGTCGCATTGCCAACGCGGCGAGCATCATCGCCTTGCAATGGCTGGCGCTGAACCGCGCCGAAGTGAGGGGGTTATGGTCGTAAACAAGCTGCGCGATCGTTATCGAGTCGACCTCGTGGGGCTGCAAGCCGCCTGCGAGGCCAACTACGCGCGCTTGATGCGACTAGTTCCGGACATGCGCAACGAACCCGAGGCGCGGCGCATCGCCGTCACTCAGGGCGAGCAGATGCTCGGCGTGCTGGCCCTCGAAGTGCTACAAACCTGCCCGTACACCACCACTTTGCAGGTGCGTCAGGAACACAGCCTGCCATGGCTGCCGGTGCCGCAACTGGAAGTCCAGGTCTATCACGACGCGCGCATGGCCGAAGTGGTCAGCGCCGAACATGCACGACGCTTTCGCGGCATCTATCCTTACCCGAACGCGGCGATGCATCAGCCGGATGAAAAGGCTCAGCTCAATCTGTTCCTGGGGGAATGGTTGAGTCACTGTCTGGCGTTGGGGCATGAGTATGAAGTCGTACGCTAGTTGTGAACTGCGTCCGGTTCGGCGGTTTCCTCTTTCCCTGATCCCCCAGCATAATTGCGGCACTTGATCGATTCCGTGCTTTTGCCTTGGGAGAGCGCCTTGCCGAGCGTATCCACGTTGACCTCCGCCGATACGGCGCTGCTGGTGCAGTTGTCCGACAGCCATCTGTTTGCTGAAACGGACGGCACGCTGCTGGGCATGAACACCCGTGAAAGCCTGCAAAAGGTCATCGAATTGGTGCTGGAACAACAGCCGCAGATCGATCTGATTCTGGCCACCGGTGATATCTCGCAAGACGGCACGCTGGAGTCGTATCAGCAGTTTCGCCAGATGAGCGCCCAAATCACTGCCCCGGCGCGCTGGATTCCCGGTAATCATGATGAGCCGATGATCATGGCCCAGGCCGCCGTGCAAAGTACGCTGCTGGAGCCAGTGGTCGATATCGGCAACTGGCGGGTGACTTTGCTGGATTCGGCGGTGCCGGGTTCGGTGCCGGGGTTTCTGCAGGACGATCAATTGCAACTGCTGGTCCGTTCGCTGAGCGAAGCACCGGAGCGCCATCATCTGGTGTGCTTTCACCATCATCCGGTGTCGATTGGTTGTGCGTGGATGGAGCCGATCGGTTTGCGCAATCCCGAGGCATTTTTCGAAGTGCTGGATCGTTTTCCGCAGGCCCGGGCGGTGTTGTGGGGGCATGTGCATCAGGAGATTGACTGCGCTCGCAACGGCGTACGTTTGCTGGCTTCGCCGTCGACGTGCATTCAGTTTGAGCCGGGGAGTGTGGACTTTAAGGTGGGTGAGCAGGCGCCGGGGTATCGCTGGTTGCGGTTGTTGCCGGATGGGCGGTTGGAGACCGGGGTTGAACGCGTCAGCGATTTTGCCTTCACGGTTGATTACGGTTCCAACGGCTACTGATCGAATCAAAAGCCCCTCATCGGAACGCCGTCCGCCCAGCCCTCTCCCGGAGGGAGAGGGGGCCGACCGAGGTATCCATCGACCTGAAAGAATGTGTTGATTATGGATTCGCTGAAGCTCGCTCAAGTCGGTGTAGCACTTGAATATCCCCCATTCAGTCCCCTCTCCCTTTGGGAGAGAGCTAGGGTGAGGGCCGCCCCTGCTGAATGACCAATTTCTCGAAACCACCCCCAATCCGCGCTTCTCTCCCTGTAAACTCCGCAAACCCAAACCGACACCCAGGGAGCTCAAATGTCCGGTTCGATCCTCTATATCCACGGTTTCAACAGCGCTCCGGCCTCGAAAAAGGCCTGTCAGCTGGTCTCCGTGATGGAGCAGCTGGGTTTGAGCGACAAATTGCGTGTCCCGGCCCTGCATCATCACCCGCGCGAAGCCATCGGTCAGTTGGAACAAGCGATTGCCGAACTGGGCAGCCCGCTGCTGGTGGGAAGCTCACTCGGCGGCTACTATGCGACTCACCTGGCCGAGCGCCATGGCCTGAAAGCCCTGCTGGTCAACCCGGCGGTCAGCCCGCACCGGATGTTCGACGGCTATCTGGGCCCGCAGAAAAACCTGTATACCGATGAAACCTGGGAATTGACCCACGACCACGTCACGGCCCTCGCCGAACTGGAAGTGCCGGCGCCTCAGGATGCGCAGTGTTATCAGGTGTGGTTGCAGACCGGCGATGAAACACTGGACTATCGCCTCGCCCAGCAGTATTACCGCGCCTGCGCCTTGCGTATTCAGGCCGGCGGCGACCACAGTTTTCAGGGTTTCGCCGGGCAATTGCCGGCGTTGCTGAGTTTTGCCGGCATTGGCGCCGATTTGTATCAGGCCATCGATTTCTCCGCATTGTGAGCTGTGGCCCCATGAATTCTTTTTTCACCGAACATTGACGACGAGACCCTATGGCCACTCCCAGCGCTAGCTCTTATAACGCCGACGCCATCGAAGTCCTCTCGGGCCTCGACCCGGTGCGCAAACGCCCCGGCATGTACACCGACACCAGTCGGCCGAACCACCTCGCCCAGGAAGTCATCGACAACAGTGTCGACGAAGCCCTGGCGGGTCACGCCAGATCGGTGCAGGTCATCCTCCATGCCGACCATTCGCTGGAAGTCAGTGACGACGGCCGTGGCATGCCGGTCGACATTCACCCGGAAGAGGGCGTGTCGGGTGTCGAGCTGATCCTCACCAAGCTCCACGCGGGCGGCAAGTTTTCCAACAAGAACTATCAGTTCTCCGGCGGTCTGCACGGCGTGGGTATTTCCGTGGTCAACGCCTTGTCGACCGAAGTCCGTGTGCGTGTAAAACGTGACGGCAACGAATACCAGATGACCTTCAACGACGGTTTCAAAGCCTCGGAACTGGAAATCGTCGGCACCGTCGGCAAGCGCAACACCGGCACCAGCGTCTATTTCGCGCCGGACCCGAAATACTTCGATTCACCGAAATTCTCCATCAGCCGCCTCAAGCACGTGCTCAAGGCCAAGGCTGTGCTGTGCCCGGGGCTGCTGGTCAGCTTTGAAGACAAAGGCACCGGCGAGAAAGTCGAGTGGCATTACGAAGACGGTCTGCGTTCCTATCTGGTCGACGCCGTCAGCGAATTCGAACGCCTGCCGAACGAGCCGTTCTGCGGCGCTTTCGCCGGTAATAAAGAAGCGGTCGACTGGGCCCTGCTGTGGTTGCCGGAAGGTGGCGACGCGGTGCAGGAAAGCTACGTCAACCTGATCCCGACGGCGCAGGGCGGTACTCACGTCAACGGTCTGCGTCAGGGCCTGCTTGATGCGATGCGCGAGTTCTGCGAATTCCGCAGCCTGCTGCCGCGCGGCGTCAAGCTGGCGCCGGAAGATGTCTGGGAGCGCATCGCGTTCGTCCTGTCGATGAAGATGCAGGAGCCGCAATTCTCCGGCCAGACCAAAGAGCGACTGTCGTCCCGTGAAGCGGCGGCGTTCGTCTCCGGTGTGGTCAAGGATGCGTTCAGCCTGTGGCTCAACGCCAACCCGGAAACCGGTCTGGCCCTGGCGGAACTGGCGATCAACAACGCCGGTCGTCGTCTTAAGGCCAGCAAGAAAGTCGAGCGTAAACGTGTGACTCAGGGGCCAGCGTTGCCTGGCAAACTGGCGGACTGCGCCGGGCAGGACCCGATGCGTTCCGAGCTGTTCCTCGTCGAAGGTGATTCCGCTGGTGGTTCCGCCAAGCAAGCGCGGGACAAAGAGTTCCAGGCGATCCTGCCGTTGCGCGGCAAGATCCTCAACACCTGGGAAGTCGATGGCAGCGAAGTACTCGCCAGCCAGGAAGTGCACAACATCGCCGTGGCCATCGGTGTCGATCCGGGTGCGGCGGATATGAGCCAGCTGCGCTACGGCAAGATCTGCATCCTTGCCGACGCCGACTCCGACGGTCTGCACATCGCAACGCTGCTCTGCGCATTGTTCGTCCAGCATTTCCGCCCGCTGGTGGATGCCGGTCACGTCTACGTGGCGATGCCGCCGCTGTACCGCATCGACCTGGGCAAAGAAATCTACTACGCCCTCGACGAAGCCGAGCGCGACGGCATTCTCGACCGTCTGGTCGCCGAGAAGAAGCGCGGCAAACCACAGGTCACCCGATTCAAAGGTCTGGGTGAAATGAACCCGCCGCAGTTGCGTGAGACCACAATGGACCCGAACACTCGGCGTCTGGTGCAACTGACGCTGGGTGAAGACTTCGCCGAAACCTCGGAAATGATGGACATGCTGCTGGCGAAGAAACGCGCCGGTGACCGCAAGACCTGGCTCGAATCCAAAGGCAACCTCGCCGAGGTGCTGGCCTGATGCGGTTTGGCTGGGCCTTGGCGGGTGCGTTGCTGCTGAGTGCGATGGGCGTGTCGGCCGAGCCGTTGCAGGAATTGCGCGTGCTCTCCGAGCACCCGGTCGACGGCATGCGCGGCGGCAACCTGTCGGGGCTGGCCATGTGCGGCAGCGAGTTGTGGACGGTGTCGGATCGCGATGACGATCAGATCTATCGGCTCAATACCGCCGATCAGGTCTGGCAGGCCGAAGCCTTGCACATCGACGTGCCCCTGGTGCCGGAGACCGGTCTGCCGTGGGGGTTGCGCTCGCGCAATTGGGCCGCATCGTTCGTGCGCGGTGGCGACCTGGATTTCGAGGGCATCAGCTGCGACAGCGCCGGCAATCGCTACATTGTCAGCGAGGGCCATGCGGCAGTCTTGCAGGTGCCCGTCAGCGGCCCGGTCAACTGGCTGAAGATCTCGCCGATGATGGTTCGCGAAGCACGGGCCAGCGGCATGCTCCTGCATTTCAATGCGATCTTCGAGGGCTTGGCGATCAATCCGGCGGGCGATCAGATGTGGCTG
Organism: Pseudomonas sp. ok266; assembly: GCF_900110195.1. Classification (NCBI taxonomy): domain Bacteria; kingdom Pseudomonadati; phylum Pseudomonadota; class Gammaproteobacteria; order Pseudomonadales; family Pseudomonadaceae; genus Pseudomonas; species Pseudomonas sp. ok266. The sequence continues at coordinate 283,209 of NZ_FOCU01000002.1, forward strand.
GCTGCCGAACGGCAAAGCCGTGGCTTGCTGCTGATCAAGCGCCAGCAGACGGTGTGGGATTGCGACGGTCGTTGCGTGCTGCTCAGCGAGGGCGGTAAGGAAATGCAGCCGCCGCAGTTCCCGAAGGCCAGAGCGGTCGACCGGGACTTTTCCGACCTTTCATTGTTTAACGGCAAATTGTTTACCCTTGAGCGCAACGCCTTTCAGATTTGTCGGCGCGATGCGCAGACCGCCAAGGTGGAACGTTGCTGGTCTTACGCCGCTGAATTGTTGCAGGCCAACCGCCGTTATTCGCAGAACTTCGGGCTGGAAGAGGCGCTGATCGTCGACGCTGATGGTGCGTGGGTCGGTGTCGACAATAATTTCGGCCCGCGGGCCGACGGTGAGGTTCGGCCGATCGTCTGGCGCTTCGCCGCGCCTGACGGTGGCTGGAGCGCCAAGCCTTGAGCCAGCAACCCCCGGGCAAGCGCGCCGGTCGGGTGCTGATGATTCTGGCCTGGTGTGCGGCGCTGTTTCTGGCGACGCGGTTTTTTGGCCAGTGGGAGCAACGCCAGCAGAATCCGAACGTCGTGGTCAGTTCGGAGCAGGGCGAAGGGTTTATCGAGGTGAAGCTGGCCGGCAATGCCCAAGGGCATTTTGTCGCCAGCGGTCAGATCAACGGCGAACCGGTCGAGTTCATGCTCGACACCGGCGCAACCGATGTGGCGATCCCGGCGGATCTGGCCAAGCGTTTGAAGCTGGAAGAAGGTTTCGGTGTGACCCTGAGCACGGCCAATGGCCTGAGCCAGGGCTATCGAACCAAAATCGACCGCCTGCAACTCGGTGACATCGTGCTGCGCGACGTCCGCGCACTGGTGGCGCCGGGGCTGCATGGCGATCAGGTGCTGCTCGGCATGAGCGCCCTGAACAAACTTGAATTTACTCAGCGCGGTGGCACCATGCTGCTGCGCCAGACAACGAACCGATGAGGCCTGCATGAGCAACCCCCTTGATCTCAGCCTGGACGGTGTAGAACGCCGCTCGTTGGCCGACTTCACCGAAAGTGCCTACCTCAACTACTCCATGTACGTGATCATGGACCGTGCTCTGCCGCATATCGGCGACGGCCTGAAACCGGTACAGCGGCGTATCGTCTACGCCATGAGCGAGCTGGGGCTGGACGCCGACTCCAAGCACAAGAAATCGGCGCGTACCGTCGGTGACGTGCTCGGTAAATTCCACCCGCACGGTGACTCGGCGTGCTACGAAGCGATGGTGCTGATGGCGCAGCCTTTCAGCTATCGCTACACGCTGGTCGACGGTCAGGGTAACTGGGGTGCGCCGGACGATCCGAAGTCCTTCGCCGCCATGCGTTACACCGAAGCACGCCTGTCGCGTTATTCCGAAGTGCTGCTCAGCGAACTGGGCCAGGGCACTGCCGACTGGGGCCCGAACTTCGACGGCACCTTACAAGAGCCGCTGGTGCTGCCGGCGCGTCTGCCGAACATCCTGCTCAACGGCACCACCGGTATTGCCGTGGGCATGGCCACCGACGTGCCGCCGCACAACCTGCGTGAAGTCGCCACCGCTTGCGTGCGTCTGCTCGATGAGCCGAAAGCCACGGTCGAGCAGCTCTGCGAACACATTCAAGGCCCGGACTATCCGACCGAAGCGGAAATCATCACGCCGCGCGCCGACTTGCTGAAGATGTACGAAACCGGCAAGGGCTCGGTGCGCATGCGCGCCGTGTACCACGTCGAGGACGGCGACATCATCGTCACCGCGCTGCCGCATCAGGTGTCCGGTGCCAAGGTACTGGAACAGATCGCCGCGCTGATGCAGGCCAAGCCGTCGAAAGCCCCGCAGATCGCTGACCTGCGCGACGAATCCGACCACGAAAACCCGTGCCGCATCGTGATCATTCCGGTCAACAGCCGCGTCGATCATGAAGCGCTGATGCAGCACTTGTTCGCCAGCACCGAGCTGGAGTCTACCTACCGGGTCAACGTCAACATCATCGGTCTGGACGGCAAGCCGCAGCTGAAAAACCTGCGAGCGCTGCTGGTCGAGTGGCTGGAATTCCGCGTGCTGACCGTACGTCGCCGCCTGCAATTCCGCCTCGACAAGGTCGAGCGTCGTCTGCACCTGTTGGACGGTTTGCTGATCGCCTACCTCAACCTGGATGAAGTGATTCACATCATCCGTACCGAGGAGCATCCGAAGGCCAAGCTGATCGAGCGTTTCGCCCTCAGTGAAATTCAGGCCGACTACATCCTCGACACCCGTCTGCGTCAGTTGGCGCGACTGGAAGAGATGAAGCTGCGCGACGAGCAGGACGAACTGCTCAAGGAACAAGCCAAGCTGCAAGCCCTGCTGGGCAGCGAAGCCAAGCTGAAGAAGCTGGTGCGCACCGAACTGTTGAAAGACGCCGAAACCTACGGCGATGACCGTCGGTCGCCAATCGTCGAGCGCGCTGAAGCCAAGGCGCTGACCGAACACGATCTGCTGCCGAACGAAAAAGTCACCGTGGTGCTGTCTGAAAAAGGCTGGATCCGTTCGGCCAAAGGTCATGACATCGACGCCACGGGCCTGTCGTACAAGGCCGGTGATGGCTTCAAGACCTCGGCAGCGGGGCGCTCCAACCAGTTTGCGGTGTTTATCGACTCGACTGGCCGCAGCTACTCGGTCGCCGCGCACACCCTGCCATCGGCTCGGGGCCAGGGCGAGCCGTTGACCGGTCGTCTGACACCACCGCCCGGTGCGAGCTTCGAATGCGTGCTGATGCCGGAAGACGACGCGTTGTACGTGATCGCTTCCGACGCCGGTTACGGTTTTGTGGTCAAGGGCGAAGACCTGCAAGCCAAGAACAAGGCCGGTAAAGCCCTGTTGAGCCTGCCGAACAACGCCAAAGTCATCGCGCCACGTCCGGTGGCCGATCGTGAGCACAACTGGCTGGCGTCGGTCACGACCGAAGGTCGCCTGCTGATCTTCAAAATCAGCGATCTGCCACAATTAGGTAAGGGCAAAGGCAACAAGATCATCGGTATTTCCGGTGAACGTGTGGCCAGTCGCGAAGAATATGTCACGGACATCGCCGTCCTTCCGGAAGGCGCCACCTTGGTGCTGCAGGCCGGAAAACGGACCCTGTCGCTGAAGGCCGATGACCTCGAACACTACAAAGGTGAGCGTGGGCGTCGTGGCAATAAGCTGCCGAGGGGCTTCCAGAGAGTGGATGCGCTGCTCGTCGAAAACCTCAATTAGGCGCCCTAGAGCGTTGGATCTACGATTTAACGCGTAGATCGACGCTTTGGCGCTGGAGTCGGAACGCATATTCACGGATGATATGGCCTTTCCAAGCGCCGGCGTGGCCGAGCGTTCTTCATATTTATTGAGTATTTTCACTGTGGTCAGCCTTGTGGCGGCCACCTGGACGGGATGATGACTGCTCTGCGCCCCCTTATTTTCCTGCTCGCCGGCGTTTTGGGCCTGGCGGGTTGCAGCGTTCACCAGCCGGTGTCGCTGTATCAACTGGACAGCGGAAGTCCGGTTCAGCCTGCGCAAAGCGCGGGCATGGCGGTTCTTTTGGGTCCGGTAGTCGTAGCCGATTACCTGCAACGTGAGACATTGCTGCAACGTCAACCCGATGGCAGCCTGCAAGCAGCGACAGACGGTCGTTGGGCTGGCAGCCTTTCGTCGGATATCGATCAGTTGCTGATGCGTCAGGTTGCTGGCCATCTGGACAGCCAGCGTGTAGTGCTGGCACCGGCCACTACGGGGTTCACTCCGGATGTGCAGGTGTTGCTGACCATCACGCGTCTGGACTCTGGCCAGAAACAACCGGCGATTCTCGATGCTCAATGGCGTCTGATCGACCGTCGTGGTCAGGTGCGCGATAACCGCATCGTTCATCTGCAAGAGCTGCATGCCGGCAGTACCGCTTCGCAGGTTCAGGCCCAGGGCATTTTGCTGCAGCGTCTGGCCGAGCAATTGTCTGTAGCGCTCAAGCCGTTGGCCAATCAGCCACCGGTGGCCGAGGCACCGCGTAAAGCGGCACCAAAACCGGCAGCGCCGGCGGCGGAATCAGAGAAACAACCGAAGATTCCGATGGCATCGCCGATTCGGACAGACATGGAAGTGTTCCGCTTCTAAGCTGGATCGAGTCAGAACAGAGCCCGCCTTGTGCGGGCTTTGTTGTGTCTGGGGTTCTGCGCGAAAGATCAAAAGCCCCTCACCCCAGCCCTCTCCCTGAGGGAGAGGGGGCCGACCGAGATGTCTGGCGCCATGCATCGACCTGAACGATCCTGGCGGTTATGGATTCAAAGCAGGACGTGCAGGTCGGTGTATTCCGGCAATAATCCCGGATCGGTCCCCTCTCCCTGTGGGAGAGGGCTAGGGTGAGGGGCTTTTCAGGGTGCTTGCAATCTCGATAACACCGGCCACAAAAAAGCCCGCAGACAATCACTCGTCTGCGGGCTTCCGTGTTTCAGGCCTTAGGCTTACGCCCGGCGCTCATGCATCCGCGCCAGTTGCCGCTCGAGCATCGACGGATACGGTTCCATCAACCGCTCCACGCAGCAAGCCCCCTCAGGGCTGGCGATCGGGCGGATCCGTGCACGCTGGCGGATCAGCGCATCGTCGCCGATCTTGCGTTCAACCAGCAGCAGATTGCGGCTGTGTTGTGACAGAGCCAGCGCATCCTGCGCCGAATCGGTCAGCAGCAGATCAATCTGACTCAAGCCGAACAACTCATCGCCCAGGGTCAGGCCCAGCTGCAGTTGCAGGGTGATGCCGCTGTCCGCGACTTCAATCTGCAACTGATGACCCAAGGCCCGCAGCAACTCGCCGCAGCAGATTGCGTTGGTCAGGTAATCGTCACCGCTGTCTTCGGTGTGGAAGAGCATCAGCGTGCTGCCGTCGTTGAGGGTTTCGATTTCACCCTGATACAGCGAAGCAGCCTGATCGAGGCAGTCACGATAACGCTCCTGCAATTCTTCCAGACGTGCCCGCGGCAAGCGGCGCAGTTGTTCCTGTGAGCCCAGTTGTACCGCCAGCACGGCGCTGTGTTGTGGCACGCTCGGAGTCGCCTTGCGGGCGACCGGTTGTGGCGCAACGTCCAGCGATTCATCGCGCAGATCAGCGAACGCGTCATCGTCATCATCGTCTTCGACGGTGCTGACCAGATGTCGCGGTGCAGGCTTCTGCGCGGCCATCGGACGGGTTTCGTCGAAACTCGGATCACGCAAGTTGCGCACCTCGAATTCCGGCTCGTCCTCTTCGTCCTCGAACTCAGGCTCCGGTTCCGGTGCAGGCTCTGGCGCGTAGTTGGCGTGCAGCTGACGCGCCAGATCGCCGATTTCATCCTGACGATCAATGCCCGGCGTGTGTTCGTCGATGCGTCGCAACCAGACACGCAATTGCAGCAACGGCGTCGACAGATAGCGGCCCATGCGCAGGCTCAGGGCCAGCGACAGCGCCAACAGGATCCCGCTGAGAATGCCCATGCTTTGCAGGCTGATGGTCATCGGCTGCTGGAACTGATCCATGTCCAGGCTGATGCGCAGTTGCCCGGCAGTCACGTCCTGGAAGGTGATCTTGCTCTCGTACATGCCCTCGGCTTCGCCCAGCAGGCTGTGCTTGGGCCGCTGACCGGACTCGGCGAGGATGCGGTTGTCCACGCTGTAGATCGCCGCGTGGGCCACCAGTTTGTTCTTGGTCAGATTATTGAGCAGCACGTTGAGGCTGAGGATGTCGTTGGACACCAACAGCTCGGTGGCCGAGGTCGCGGTCTGCGTGGTCAGGCTTTCGCCCAGCGCATCGGCCTGCTGGTGCATGGCCTGCTTGAATTGCAAACCCATCACGCCGGCATAGATCACCAGGGCCAGAGCGACCAGGATCACGTTATGGCTGGCAATGCGCAATGCAATCGGTACACGGCGGTGGCGCAGTGCACGGAAGATCAGCAGGAAGAAGTTATCGGTTTTAACTGGCGTGGGCCGGTTCACTGAGCTCGGCTCTTTTGTCCGTGAAGTTGACGCGCAGTATAGCGACAGGCCCTAGACCGGCAAAGCGCTCGCGGTGCCCGATGGTCACTGAAAGTGGGTAGAATGCGGTTTTTTTCCAGTTGCGGGGGTGCGCGTTGCGCGAAATCGTCCTGATTAACATCACGGGAGTCGACCGTCCGGGTCTGACTGCGGCCATTACCGGCGTTCTGGCACAAGGTGGTGTGAACATTCTCGACATCGGTCAGGCGGTGATCCACGACACCCTGTCGTTCGGCATCCTGGTTGAAATCCCCGATTCCGAGCAAGGCAAGTCCGTGCTCAAGGACATTCTGTTCAAGGGCTACGAGCTCGATCAGCAGGTACGCTTTACGCCGGTGTCCGAAGAGGATTACCAGCAATGGGTGGGTAATCAGGGCAAGAAACGCCACATCGTCACCCTGTTGACCCGCAAAGTGACCGCTGGCCAATTGCAGGCTGTCAGCTCGATCACCGCCAAATATGGCCTGAATATCGATCACATCGACCGTCTGTCGGGTCGCATGCCACTGGACACGCCAGCGGACAAGGGCAAGGGCTGCATCGAGTTCTCCGTGCGTGGCGAAGCCGCCGATCCACAGGCGCTGCGTGCTGAATTCCTCAGCGTTGCCCAAGCGCTGAACGTCGATATCGCCTTTCAGGAAGATTCGCTGTTCCGGCGCAACCGTCGTCTGGCGGTGTTCGACATGGACTCGACGCTGATCGAGGCCGAGGTCATTGACGAGCTAGCCAAGGCTGCCGGCGTGGGCGAGCAGGTGTCCGAAATCACAGAGCGGGCAATGGCCGGCGAGCTGGATTTCCGCGCCAGTTTCAAAGAACGTCTGGCCTTGCTCAAAGGTCTGGATGTCAGCGTGCTGGACTCGATCGGCGCTTCGCTGCGTCTGACCGAAGGCGCCGAAACGCTGTTCGCTGAACTCAAGCGTCTGGGCTACAAGACCGCGATCCTGTCCGGTGGCTTCACCTATTTCGCCAAGCAATTGCAGGCCAAACTCGGCATCGACTATGTGTTTGCCAACGAGCTGGAAGTGGTCGACGGCAAGTGCACCGGCGTGGCAATCGAGCCGATCGTCGATGCGCAGCGCAAGGCTGACCTGCTCAAAGAACTGGCGCACAAGGAAGGTTTGCGTCTGGAGCAGACCATCGCGGTCGGTGACGGCGCAAATGACCTGCCGATGCTGGCGATTGCCGGGTTGGGCGTGGCGTTCCGTGCCAAGCCGTTGGTGAAGCAGTCGGCGAAGCAGGCGATTTCGACGTTGGGGCTGGATGGCGTGTTGTATCTGCTGGGTTTCCGTGATCGCGACGGGCAGCTCTGAGGTTTCTATCGCCTGACTTGGCCTCTTCGCGAGCCTGCTCGCTCCCACAGTTGAAATGTATTCCAATGTGGGAGAGAGCAGGCTCGCGAAGGTTGCGCCGCCGATCCATCGGCGGGCACTTAAAGCGATTTCCACAACGAATCAAAATCCTCCTCGCTCCCGCCATTGCGCGCGGCCTCCAGCGAGCGATAGGCGAACTGATTGAAACTGTGCGTACTCGCCACCCGTCGATCCAGCCCGGCGCGGTGTTCTTCGCCTTGGGTATTGATCAGCACTTTACTGCCTTCCTGAAACGGCAAGCGCGGCGCCAGCAAGGTTGCTGGCAAATCTATCGCACTGATCTCCGGTAACAATAATCCGCGCAGATACTGACTGTGATCGTCCCGTGAGCGCACCAGTTGCAGGCCGCAAGGCTGGGCATGTGGCGCCACCAGCTCAATGCCCATTTGCGTGCCGCCGCCGCGTACCTGGCGGATCCAGCGAATGACCGCAATGCTCCAGCCCAGACTGACACTGTCCTGAATGCCGAGCATTTCCCCGGCCTGCAGCTCGGCGGGCACTTCATTTGGCCACGCCAGGCAATATCCACCGGGGCTGTGATTGATCACCGGCAGGGCATGGGTCGGGTAATGGGGCGTACTGTCCGTGCCGCTTTCATCCTCGAGCAAATGGTCGTACTGGATTTCCTCGTAAGGCAAAAACTCATCAGTTTTGCTTTGCGGTGCGGCGTCGAAAGCCTGGCTCCAACTGTCCTTTTCACCTTTGGCGACGGCACTGCTGAAATTCGCCGAGCGCGTTCCGGGGTGTTTGAGCAGCTCGCTGAAACTGCGCTCGCCACCCAGATAAAAGTGCAGAGCGCTCATGCCTACGCACACGGTCAGATGGCCTTGGCCGACGGTGCGCTGAAAGCTGCGCTCGGCGGCTTGTCCCCAGGTGGCATGCAGGTGTTGCAGGGTGTCGAAGCTGAGCCCGGGCGGAACGGGCAGCGGCGTCGATGTGGGCTGGTGCTGCAAATGCGCTTCGATGGCGTTCACCAGTGGCTGCGGATCGAAGCCGAGCAATCCGGCCTGTTCTTCGCTGCGAAACATGTTGCGGTAGCGCGGGCCGGTATCGATCGCCGGGCTGATCGCAAACAGTCCTTCGCTCGAGCGACCGGGATGCAATTTGAGCAGGGCGCTCCACGGTTCGAGTACTTCAGCCAATCGGGCGATCTGGTTCTGCCGCAATTGATTGCAGCGGGCACTGCCCAGGAGCAGGGCGGCGATGTAAGTCTGTTCAAGCGTGAGTTCGGTGGTGAGGCTGGCGAGATCGTCGTGGACCCGGCGCTGTTGCAGTTGCAGTTCGCAGGCGATGCGATACAGCTGATGCAGTTCGAACCACACCTGCTCCGGTGCCGCGCTGTACAGTTGCGTCGCACGCAGCAGTTGACCCTTGAGAGCATGGGCCGCCCGTTGCAGGGCCGTGCTGACCAATATCGCGCGATCCTTGCTGTACTTCGGCGCAATCCGCAACACGATCTGTTTGTAGCCGACCGCCAGATGGCTTTGCAGCGCCTGGCACAGATTACTGATCTTGCGCGAACGCTCGTCGAGCATGATCGCCTGATGCAGGAAGTGCCGTTCCAGATGCTGGCAGACGAAATACACTTCGGGTCGCAGCAGCTCCAGCAGGTTGAGGCGATTGTCACTGGGGGTGAGCAATTGATTGAGTTCGCCCAGGCCTTGATACAGCAGGCGGGCGGTTTCACCGATGTTAGCCTTGGGCAGGTCGGCGATCCAGCGCTTGAGGTCGCGTGGCGTTGCTTCGCAAAACGACAGACGCGTTTGCGTCGGGGTCGGGGCGCTCAGGGAGGGGTGGGGACGAGACTCACTCATGCCTTGACGGGCTCCGGCGGCGGAAGGGGCAATGCCCAAAACTCTAGCAGCTGTGGTCTGTTTCGCTGGGTAGCGTCAGACTTTTTGACCGCTGGTCTGCTGGCCGGATGCCATTCCCCAAGCCCTACTAGTCTCTCAGGCGTGCGATCGGAAACGCACGGTTGCACGGCCTGCCGTCAACCTCGGGCAGGTCTCCCGAAACTTCAAGGAGATGAGGTTCATGTCTAAATATGCAGTGGCAAATCAATGGGGTGGCAGTTCGGCGCCGTGGCATCCGGGTGGAACCTGGGTACTCGGCGGGCGGGACAACCAGAATGTCGTCGCGATCGAGATCAAGTCGCGTGATGACGGTAAAACGTTCACCGGCACCATGACCTATGCCGGGGAAGGTCCCATTGGCTTCAAAGCGCAACGCACCGGTCAGAACCAGTACAACGTCGAGAATCAGTGGGGTGGCAATGATGCCCCATGGCATCCGGGCGGCAAGTGGGTGATTGGCGGCCGGGACAATCAGAACGTTATCGCGTTGAGCGTCACGTCCAGTGATGGAGGGAAAAACCTCAGTGGCACCAATACCTATGCCAACGAAGGCCCGATCGGCTTTCGTGGGCAAATAGAGTAACGGCACCACCGAGTCGTATCCGCCTTTTCGCAGACGTGTGAAAAGGCGGATCAGTGGCTCACATCATGTTCAGGCTTTTGGCAGCGCCAGGCCTTGCCCCATCTGCACTGGCGAACCCGCCACCAGCTCTTGCGCCCATGTCACCTGATCCGGCCCGAACAGCACGATCGCGGTCGAACCCAGTTTGAAGCGACCCAGTTCGGCGCCTTTTTCCAGATGAATCGGCGCGCGGGCGGCTTCGTCGTAGCGGAAGGTTTTCAGCTCGCGCTTCGGCGGCGTGACCAGACCGGCCCATACGGTTTCGATCGAAGCGACGATCATCGCACCCACCAGCACCACGGCCATCGGCCCGCGCTCGGTGTCGAAAATGCACGCCACGCGCTCGTTGCGGGCGAACAGTTCCGGAACGTTTTCTGCGGTGGTCTGGTTGACCGAGAAGATCCGGCCCGGGATGTAGACCATTTCGCGCAGGGTGCCGGCCAGCGGCATGTGCACGCGGTGGTAGTCCTTCGGCGACAGGTAAATGGTGGCGAAGTCGCCGCCCATGAATGGTGCAGCGTTAGCCGCATCACCGCCGAGCAGTTCCAGCACGCTGAAGCTGTGGCCCTTGGCCTGGAACACGCGACCGTGTTCGATCGGGCCAAGCTGGCTGACCGCACCGTCGGCCGGGCTGAGGATCGCGCCCGGGGTTTCGTCCAGTGGACGCGCACCGTCTTTCAAGGCGCGGGTGAAGAAGGCGTTGAAGTGCTCGTAGGCAGTGAGGTCTTCGACCAGCGCTTGCGACATGTCCACCTGGTAGCGCTTGGCGAACCATTGGGTGAAGGCATTCTTGAACCAGCGCACGCGGCATTCGGCAATGCAGCCGGCCAGACGCGATAGCAGGTGATGAGGCAGCAGGTACTGGCTGAGGATAAACAGACGCTCTTTCATTAGTTGTCCTTAAAAACCTTAAATCTCGACTGGCGTGTCAGGGTGGTTGCCCCATTCGCCCCAGGAACCGGCGTAGCCCTTGACCCGCGGATAACCGAGGGATTTGGCCACCAGATAAGTGAAGCCCGACCGGTGATGGGTCTGGCAGTGGGTAATGATTTCTTTGTCCTTGGTGATCCCGAGGTCTTCGAGGATCTGCGGCATGTCTGTGCGAATGCGCAACTGACGGGCCTTGTCCATGCCGGCAGTCCATTCGAAATTGACCGCGCCGGGGATGTGCCCAGCCTTGGCGGCCAGCACTTTCTCACCGGAATACTCCAGCGGCCCGCGCGCATCCCAGATCGCCAGATCGGCAGCACCGAGGCGGCTCTGCAGGTATTCACGGGTCGCGGTCGGTTCTTCATGCAGGGTCAATGGCACAGGGCCGCCCACTGCAGACGGAACCTGGATCGACATCGGCATGCCGGCCGCCAGCCACGCCGGCAGACCGCCGTCGACGTAGTGATATTTGTCGTGACCGATCACGTCGAGCAGCCAGATGAAACGCCCGGCCCAACCGCCGCCTTCGTCGTCATAGACCACGTAGACCGCATCTTTGCGATGGCCCAGCTCACCGAATAACGCTTCGAGATCGGCTTTCGCCGGCAGCAGTCCCGGCGCCGGCGGCTGACCGAGCTGGGTGCGCTTGGGATCGACAAAGCGTGCGCCGGGAAAGTGACCTTCGGCATAACGGGCAGGGCTGGTCAGGTCCACCAGAATCAGTTCAGGGGAGTCGAGACGCGGGAGCAGGTCGCTCGCCTCGATGACGAGCGGCAAGCCAGAGAAGTCAGACATGTGAGGTCTCCAGAGCACAAAGGGGAGGATTGTAGCGCAGCCTCATCGGCCGCGGCTGCTAAAGCTGTGCAGGGCTTTTTCGATGCACTGTGCGGTTTTGCCAAAGGCTTGCACGGTGATATCGGCGAACGGCCCGCCGCCCTGATCGGCGACGACAATCATGATCACCCGGCCGTTATTGACCAGGGAACGCAGAAACAGATGCTCGCCACGAAACAGGGTGCGCAGGCTCGCTGGCAGCAGAGCGGAGAACTGAGCGTTGTTCTCGGGATTGATCCGCACCTGCGCCTGTTGCGCGAGCAGCCGTTGCAAGACCTTGCTCTGGCTGACGACGAAATTCAGCGCCGCCGCTTCTTTCGGTAGCCCGGCGGTTTGATTCACGCGCAGATTGGACTGTGTGCGATCGGCCATCAGGATCATCACCCGGCGCATGCCGCTGGCGACCAGCGCATCGCGAGCGGCGACGGTCAGGCTCATGGCATTGGTGAAGCGGCTTGGCTCGGCCAATAGCTCGGCGCATTGCTGGCGCCATTGCGTCAGATCTTCCGAGGTTGGCGCAGCTGCGGGCAGCATGCCGGCTGGCAAACGATGGGTGCCCCACGGCCACAGCAACGAAACCGCCGGATGCCACAGGTCGGGCATCGCATGATGGCGCGCGCTGTTGGCGGCTTGCTGGTGCAACTGTTGTTGCACTTCATCCATGGAAATCTGCAGATAAAGGCTGGTCAGGTACTGCCAGCGCTCACTGTGCGGACTGTCCCACGCCTGTTGCGCAGACAGTGCCAGGCCGTTGGCCAGCAGCACGGTGTTGGCCGGCTGGTTGAGCCAGCGGCGCAGGGTCGGGTCGTCATCGAGGCGGTTTTGCTGGCGCAACGGATGTTCACTGTCGCGGGCGATGCGCAGCACTTTGACAAGTTCGCGTTGCTCGCTGAGCAACAGCTTATAACCCTGCTGCACCCAGATCGGCAGATGCCAGGCCTGCACCAACGCTTCAGCGATTTTCAGCAGGCGTACGCCGAACAATTGCTTCTCGACCACGCGCGCCGATTCGCCCTTGTGGATAACCCGCAGTTCCCATTCTTCGAGCAATTGCGGATAAGTCAGCGCCAATGGCCACAGCGGCGACAAAAACAACAGGCTGCCCCAATGAATGTCCTGCCACAGTCGCGCCAGGCGACTGGCGAAAAAACCGTTGGCCTGTTGCGTCGCGTGCTGGCTGATCATCTGTAACTGGCGCAGGGCCTTGGGGATTTGCATCTGCGGTTCAGCCGGCAGGCGCGCGAGCAATTCTTCAGTCCGCGCCAGGCCGAGACGGTTGATCGCCACCTCGAGATTTTCCGCCGGTGCGGCCATGGTGCCGTGGGTGTGACGATTCGCCTCACGGATGATGCTCAAGGCCAGTGCCGGGCTGTCCTGCATCAGGTCGGCGATGTCGCGCAGCGAACTGCGATTGTCGCGGATCGCCCGACAGACTTTGTCGTGAGCCTCTTGCGGCACGGGCAGCCGGACGCTGTCGAGCATCTTGACCCAGCCGTCGAGCGTGGTCGGTTTTGCGTGTGGGACGTTCGTTTCATTAGCCATGTCTGGACGGGATCTTCACTGACTGTAGACGCGCCCGGCATGGGCTAAATTGGCTTTTCGCCTGAACTGGCTATAGTCTGGCGCAGTTTTGCCGATAAGTAGAAGAAGAGATTTTTTAACTTCCGAATATGACCTTGAACCCGACTTAAATAAGTACTTTCTACCTATGGCTAAAATTATCGGCATCATCGTCGTATTCGCGAGCGTGCTCGGCGGATACGTGCTCTCCCACGGCAAGATTGCCGCCCTGATCCAGCCCTTCGAGGTGATGATCATCGGTGGTGCGGCACTGGGTGCATTCCTCCAGGCCAACCCCGGTTACATGACGATGCACGTGCTCAAGAAATCCCTGAGCATGTTCAGTTCGCGCTTCAGCCACACGTTCTATCTGGAAGTGCTCGGGCTGATCTACGAGATCCTCAACAAGAGCCGCCGCGAAGGCATGATGGCCATCGAAGGCGACATCGAAGATGCCGCTGCGAGCCCGATCTTCGCCAAGTACCCGGCAGTCCTCAAAGACGAACGCATGACCGCGTTCATCTGCGATTACCTGCGCATCATGTCGTCCGGCAACATGGCGCCGCACGAGCTGGAAGGCTTGTTCGACATGGAACTGTACAGCCTGAAAGAAGACCTTGAGCATCCATCTCATGCGGTGAACGGCATCGCCGATGCCATGCCCGGTTTCGGTATCGTCGCGGCGGTACTCGGTATCGTGGTGACCATGGCCTCGCTGGGTGAAGGCGATCAGAAGTCCATCGGCCTGCACGTCGGTGCGGCACTGGTCGGTACCTTCTTCGGTATTCTCGCAGCGTACGGTTTCTTCGGCCCATTGGCGCATTCCCTGGCCCACGATGCCAAGGAAGAGCTGAACGTCTACGAAGCCATCAAGGCCTCGCTGGTGGCTTCGGCTTCCGGCATGCCGCCGTCGCTGGCGGTCGAGTTCGGTCGCAAGGTGCTGTACCCGGCCCACCGTCCAAGCTTTGCCGAGCTGGAACAAGCCGTTCGCGGTCGCTAAGTCATGGAAAATAATCAGCCGATTATCATCAAGCGCGTCAAGCGCATAGCCGGCGGGCATCACGGCGGGGCGTGGAAAATCGCCTTCGCCGACTTCGCCACGGCGATGATGGCGTTCTTCCTGGTGTTGTGGCTGCTGTCCACCGCCACGCCCGAGCAGAAGATCGCCATCGCCGGTTACTTCAAAGACCCGGTCGGCTTTTCCGAAAGCGGCACGCCGTACATCATCGACCTGGGCGGCACGCCGACCCTGGCGCCGGAAAACACCCTCAACCCGGAAGTGAAATCGCAGCCGCAGCCTGACAAGGTTACGGTCGATACTGAACAGGTTGAAGGCATGGCCGAGCAGGTCGAGAAGGAGCGTCTGGAACTGCTGCTGCAAGAACTGCAGAACAAGGTCGACGAGAACCCGCAGTTGCAGAAATTCAAGGATCAGATCCTCTTCGAGATCACTCCGAATGGCTTGCGCATCCAGATCATGGACGCCGAGAACCGGCCGATGTTCGACTCCGGTTCTGCACGCCTGAAACCGTACTTCGAAGACATCCTGCTGGCCATGGCCGACACCATCAAAGCGGTGCCGAACAAGATCAGCATCAGCGGTCACACGGACGCCAAGCCTTACACCGGCACCGGTGATTTCGGTAACTGGGAATTGTCGGCCAACCGTGCCAACGCTGCCCGTCGTGCACTGGTCGCCGGTAGCTATCCGGATGCGCAAGTGGCGCGGGTCGTCGGTTATGCCTCGTCGGCGCTGTTCGACAAGGAAAACCCGTTCAACCCGGTCAACCGTCGCATCGACATTGTGGTGTTGACCAAAAAAGCCCAGGCGGCCATCGAAGGTGCGCAAGGTGCGGATCCGGCGAAACCGGCGGATCAAGGTCAGAATGGTGCCGCTCCGGCAGCCCCAGTCGACCCGAATGCACTGCCGGCGGATCAGCAACCGGTGCCGGCGCACGAGCTTCGCGAGCGGTTGAATCTGTTCGACGACGCTGCGCCGAAACCGGTTGAGCCGGGGAGTGCGGCGCCCGCGCCTGCTGCCCCGCCAGCCACTGTGCCGGCCCCCGCGCCGAAACAGTGACCGACAAAAAGCCACGGTTACCGTGGCTTTTTTGTATCTGCCTGCGTCGCAATGACCAGTCGCAGTTTTCGCAATCACGGAAGATCAGTAAATGGAAAGACTCAAAGCCTATTTTCAACGGCACGGCAACGCTCCCTTCAAATTTGGCGAGGGCCGGGTCAGTGGCTATATATCAGCCACCCTCGGGCTGTTGAGCCTGTTGGCGGTGTTCTGCTTCCTGTTTCCCGAGTGGCTGACCACAGCCGAACTGCGCAAGGTCTATGACGAGCAGTTCGCGCGCACCACGCTATTGCTCGGTCTGGTGGTTTCGTTCAGCCTCGGCACCCTGAATATCCTGCTCAACAAACGCAAGCGTCTGGGGATTACCGGTCTGGTTGCATCGGGCCTGGCGGTGTTCCTTGGGGGCACCAACGTACAAGTCAGCTCGATCGGGCAGACCCCGTACTCGCTCGGTCTGGACTGGTTCGTGCTGGCGCTGCTGGTGTCGGCGATCGTGTTCATTCCGCTGGAAAAACTATATTCCAAGGATCCCGAGCAAAACATCCTGCGCCCGCACTGGCGCACCGACCTGACCTACTTTTTCGTCAGCCACATGCTGGTGCAGTTCATCCTGATCTTCATCACCGCCTCGTCGAGTTACATCGCCGGCTGGGCGGTGTCGCCGGGCTTGCAAGCGAGCGTGCAAAGCCTGCCGCTCGTTGTGCAGTTTCTGCTGGCGATACTGGTCGCCGATCTCGGTCAGTACTGGCTGCACCGGCTCTACCATGTAGTGCCATGGCTGTGGCGCATTCACGCGGTGCATCACTCCAGTACGCACATGGACTGGCTCGCCGGCTCCCGCGTGCACTTCATTGAAATCCTGCTGACCCGCACTGGCGTGCTGGTGCCATTGATGCTGCTGGGCTTCGCGCCGCAAGCGTTGAATGCCTATGTAATCCTGGTCGGTGTTCAAGCGGTACTGGCCCACGCCAACGTGCGAATCAACGGCGGCTGGCTGAACTACCTGATCGTGCTGCCGCGCTATCACCATTGGCACCACGCCCGGCACAAGGACTACATCTACAAAAACTACGCGATCCACACGCCGCTGGTGGATATGCTCTTCGGTACGTTCAAGCTGCCGCCAAAGGAATGGCCGGTGCGTTATGGCGTGTTTGGCAAGGAGCTGCCAGGCGGGATTGTGCGTCAGCACCTGTATGCGTTTCGCAAGCCTGAGCCAAAAGTAGTTGTGCCAAAACCGCCGGCCAGCGTGTGAGGCAAAAAAAGCCGCGAGATGATCGCGGCTTTTTTACGTCTGTCAGAACCCGCGCCGAATCCGGTTCTTCAGTTGTTCGTGGAAAATCTCGGCGTTGCGCTTATAGGTGCCGCTAAAGGATTCATTGCTCGAATCCAGCGTCATCGAGCGTTTATTCGACACTTCCTCGCGATACGCGTCGATAAAGAAATTCAGATCACTGTCCGTGCTCAGCTTCGGCCACTTATCCAGATACAACGGCAGTTCCGTCGGCCCGGTCTTGAACGAGCAGATCCGCCGGTTGCTGATGGTCGCTTCGCCAATTTCGAACGGCACCCACCACGATAACGCAGTCTTTTCCGAGACCACTGCCAGCAGGTGCGTGCATTCGGTGATGTTGCGGGTGATGACCCCAGTGATGTCGTCGGTGGTCTGCGACTCGGGGTCGAGCACGTCGAGGTAGGTTTTGATGTTGGCCTGGATCAGGCGGCTATTGATGGCGATGGCGTGGGCGCGATCCATGTGGCGGTAGCTGATGAATACGGGCATCAGAAGTGTCCTTTTATGGCGAGTTCGCGGTAGTAGGCGCCGAGGGCGGTGAGGCGGCAGCCGGTGGAGTTGATGGCGGCGTAGTACATGTGTTCGGCGTCCACGGGCTCGATCAGGCTGTGGCGATTGCACATTTGCAGTTGCTTGAAGATGTCGCCGTGCTCGGGGTTGAACAGCGCTTCGGTGGGCTCGTAGCTGGGGTCGAGTCTGAAAACGAAGCTCGGTTCCGGGAACCAGTCCTTGAGTTTGCGCAGGGTTTCTTCGGCGATCAGCGGCGTGACCTCGCGTAGCGGCACAAACTGCGAGACATTGGTCTTGAATACCGGACGCTGTTCCCAGGCTCCCAGCGCATTGTCGACAAACGAATAGACGCTACCGGGGGTGACCTTGCCGAGTACGTTGGCAGCGCCACCATGCAGCGCTTGCAGCAACAGATCCGTAAATACCCCGTGACCGCGGCTTTCCAGGGCGTACTGTTCTTTTTTGCAGGCGGTGAGAATGGTCACGCCTTCGCCGATCACACTGCTGCCGCCGCGCAGGTTGCGCAGGGCGCCTGCTGCACCGGCCTGGCAGCAATCGAGAATGATGATTTTATTCTTGATGTGCGGGGCCTTGTCCGCCCATTCCAGAATGTCGCTGATGCGGATACCGTCTCCGCCAGGCTGATAGTCCTGGGGAATCAGTAGTCCTTCGTCGATGCTGCTGTCGAACTGCCCATGACCGGCGAAGTACAGCAGTGCCACGTCACAGTCGCCTGAGAACAGGCTCTGGATCTGCTGTTTCATGAGTTTGAGCGTTAGTTGTTCTTCGGCCGACGTCAGCACTTTGCTGCTGAAGTTCGGGCGCCCGTTGGCGTGACGCTCCAATACCGAAGCCATGGCCATTGCGTCGTTGTTACAACCGCTCAACGGTGAGACGTAGTCGTAGTGGTTGATGCCGATAAACAGTCCCTTGCGCATGATCACACCGCCGTATGCAGGCGAATCGCGCTGACGATGCTATTGGTGTTCCACGCGCATTCGGCGTGTGCCGCGTCACGTACCACGGCGGAAATGCGCTCGGCGCCGAATGGCTTGATCGCGATGATCACCTTGCCCATGCGTTTGGCGATCTCGATTTCCTTGTTGATCCACTTGCTGTAGGTCGAATACATCCCGGCCATGATTAGTACCGCCGAGCAGGGGCGAATCTTGTTTTCGATGGCTTCTTCGAGCTGCTTGTCGGTCTGCGCGCCCATGATCGGGTTATGTGGCGGCACGGAAAAATTCTTGAAACTGAAATCCGGCCTGGCGCCGAGCAGGCGTACCAGATTGTCGTGAGCGTGGGCGTAGTTCCACGAATGGCTGATGAACAGGTGATAGGTCTGCATGGGGTTCCTCGAAGGTCGCGAAGGTGCGAAGGAGGACCCCAATCTAGGCATCTGGAGCTTGCCTACAAGGGTTGGGCGGTGAAAGAGAAATGTCCTGCAGGCAGGCGTGTGCGGGCCTGTAAGAAAAGTCTGGCGTTTAACGGAATCGAGGGTTTGTCAGGCGCAGTCCGACATCCGGCAGCCCTCGGGCGAGGTACTGCCGGTGCAGATGTTTAGTAGCCGTTTTCCGGCAGGCTGGCGATGATCGAGCGGTAGCTGTTCATCCGCTGCTGCTGCACGCGGCCATCTTCCAGCGCCTTGAGCAGTGCACAACCGGGTTCGCGGTCGTGTTTGCAGTCGCGAAAGCGGCAGGTGCCGAGTAGGTCATTGAACTCGATGAAACCGGCTTCAACATCGGCGCGGCTGACGTGACCCAAGCCGAATTCGCGGATACCCGGGGAGTCGATCAACTCACCGCCGCCAGGGAAGTGGAACAGGCGCGCAGTAGTCGTCGTGTGCGTACCCTGACCGGACAACTCGGACAACGGCCCGACACGGGTTTCCACTTCAGGCAGCAAGCTGTTGACCAGCGATGACTTGCCGACACCGGACTGGCCGACGAACACGCTGATGCGGCCGTCGAGCTGCTGTTGCAGTTGTTCCATGCCGTTGCCGTGGTGCGCCGACACTTCCAGCACCGGATAACCGAGAGTGCGGTACACCGCCAGCAGCGCATTCAGTGCTGGGGCGTTCTGCTCGTCGATCAAGTCGAATTTGTTCAACAGCAGCAGCGGCCGGATGCCAGCGTGTTCGGCGGCAACCAGATAGCGGTCGATCAGGTTGGCATGCGGCTCGGGCAGCGGCGCGAAGACGATGACGATCATGTCGACGTTGGCGGCTACCGGTTTGAGCTGGCCACGGCTGTCCGGGCGGCACAGTTCGGTGGTGCGCGGCAGTTGCGCAACAATCACCCCGATGCCCTGATTGCCGGCACGCCAGACGACTGTGTCGCCGGTTACCAGCGCAGGCAGGTTGGCGCGCAAGTGGCAGCGGAACACCTGGCCGGCCTGATCACCGTCAACGGCCTCGACCTCGACCTGTACACCGAAGTGGGCAATCACCAGGCCGGTCTGTTCCGGGCCCAGGTCGCCGCCCTCAAGGGCTTCGACAGCCGAGGACTCGCGTTTGGCGGCGCGTGCAGCGCGCTCGCCCTGAATCTTTTCGATGCGCCAGTTTTGACGACGATTGAGTTGGCGTTTGGCCATGGGTGTTCCGTCTGAAGAATGCAGCGATTAGGTAAAACGGCCGCGAGTTTAGCACGCCCGGCCACCGGCCTAGGCTAAACTGCGCAGCATTGCCTAGGAGCCGACATATGCAAAACCCGCAGAACCTGATCTGGATCGACCTGGAAATGACCGGTCTGGATCCGGAAAACGACGTCATCATCGAGATGGCCACCATCGTCACCGACAGTGATCTGAACACCTTGGCCGAAGGCCCGGTGATCGCTATCCACCACAGTGACGAAGTGCTCGCGCGTATGGACGAGTGGAACACCCGCACCCACGGCAACTCCGGCCTGACCCAGCGCGTGCGTGACAGCCGAATCAGCATGGCCGAAGCCGAAGCTGAAACCATCGCCTTCCTGGAAAAATGGGTACCGAAGGGCAAGTCGCCGATCTGTGGCAACAGCATCTGTCAGGATCGCCGCTTCCTTTATACCCACATGAAAGCGCTGGAAAGCTATTTCCACTATCGCAACCTCGACGTCTCCACGCTCAAGGAACTGGCCGCGCGCTGGGCACCGGACGTGCGCGACAGCTTCAAGAAGGGCAGCACCCACCTGGCGCTGGACGACATCCGCGAATCGATCGCCGAGCTGCAGCACTACCGCAAGCATTTCATCAAGTTCTGATGCCTGGCGATGGGGGCGGGCATTGCGATTGCCCCCTTTTGGTGCCGCACTGAAATGGCTAGACTGCGCGCCTTCCTGCCTGGATCGCCACCATGTTGCTGATGCTCTATCTGATCGCCATCACCGCTGAAGCCATGACTGGCGCCCTGTCTGCCGGGCGGCGCGGCATGGACTGGTTTGGCGTGGTACTGATCGCCTGCGTAACAGCCTTGGGCGGTGGCTCGGTGCGCGATGTGCTGCTCGGGCATTATCCGCTGACCTGGGTAAAACACCCGGAATACCTGGTGCTGACTTCGGTCGCGGCAATGTTCACCGTGTTCACCGCGCGCTGGATGCGCCACTTGCGTTCGCTGTTCCTGGTGCTCGACGCCGTCGGTCTGGTGGCGTTCACCCTGATTGGCTGCATGACCGCACTGGAAATGGGCCACGGCATGCTGGTGGCGTCGGTCAGCGGCGTGATCACGGGGGTGTTTGGTGGCATCTTGCGCGATATTTTCTGCAACGACATTCCGCTGATCTTTCGCCGCGAACTGTATGCGAGCGTCTCCTTCGCCGCAGCATGGTGCTACATGCTGTGTCTTTATCTGAATGTGCCTGGTGAACAAGCCATTCTGATTACGCTGTTCGGCGGATTCTTGTTACGTCTGCTGGCCATCCGTTTTCATTGGGAAATGCCCAAGTTTGTTTATAACGACGAGCCTTGATGGTTGTCGCCGGAAATAGTTGTTTGCCAGATAAAAGTCTGTAAGCCACTAGAGGTTTGCAAGCGTATGTTTCTTACATTTTTCGCTTTGCTGTTTATTTGAAAGGTCTGTAATTTTTTTGTTGGCATATTTTCGATGTCGACATTTAAATATTACTCTTCGAAGGAACACATCATGAGTGAAAGCATGGATGCTACACACGATCAGCAAACCACTGCGCCCATATTCGCAGGCCTTGCCATTATGAAGGTCAAGTTTGATGCGAGCGACAATACTCGCACCAAGTCGCTGTTTGGTAATGGCCGGATGCAGGTGAAAGTACAAGTTCTGGTTTCCGGGATAGACGCCAACGGCAATGCCATGCACGTGCCTGCAGATGTAATGGAAAGCATCGAACTGATTCATTACAGCACTGGCAAAACGTTGCGCGACGGCTGGGCCGCAAGCACCGATCAAGGGCGGTTTACGATTGAGGCACGACCTTCAACCTCCGCCGGAGACGCTCCCGACAACGATCCGGAAAATGACAGCGTCCATCCTCAGGTCCGCACGTTTTGGGTATCCTCATCGAGCGCCGGGACGACCCAGATTGGTGCGCGCCTGTCGCTGAACGGTGAGAGGATTCTCAGTAATGGAACGACACTCTCCAGTGTTCATGACAGTAGTGTAACCATCGAAGCACAACCGCCATCGGCGTACTCCATCGAAGAATTTCGCTGGTATCAAACCCGGCGCGGCGATGAATTGCCCGGCAATCGAATCTGGAGCCATCGTCTTGGGCTCTATCCGCGAGGGCAGCAGATCAAGCTGGTCGATTGGGTTGTAGACGGAGTAGGAGAAGGCGTTGACCATAAGTTTGCGGGGGGTAACAGACTTAATGAAATAAAAACCAATTATATGGAGGTCATTCTTGTTCGCCCTGAAAAACAAAGTGTGACTGTGATCTTGCCGGCTAACGGAGATCCTTTTGTATACACCTTTTTTCCTGACGCCCATACATGGGGTCGAGAACATTATGATGTGAAGATTCAGAGCGATGGCGAGCTAACTGTCGTGCAAGCCCTGTCCGAATACTCGGAAGCCGGTAAAGGTTCCAAGTACGGAAACAAGCTTCACTTTCTTGCCATTGATGAACACGGTACGGAGCATAGGCTGGCGATTCGCGTAAACTTTTACGAGCGAAATTTATATCTGGAACGAGGCTAAGACTCACCTTCGCTGATGCAATGCCAGTGGATGTAGTAGATATATATGCTTTTTGGCATGGTAACTACCGATAAGCTGTGGTGTTCAATTATCAGGTAATTGCATTCAAAGTGCTTTTGCTTATATCGAGTGTTGGCCCCTTCTGTAATGCGGGGCCAACGCAGCCATATCTCAAGGATGAGCAGCCATGACTGGCAAACCGCCAAAGGTCAAACCTGTACCTGCCCCAATCAAAATCCCCGAATTCAGCGTAGACGGTACTCATCGGCCACCGCCCGGCTCTTCAGCAATGCCGCACCTGTCTATACCCCATCACCTCGAAACGCTGCCCGTTTCCTTCGGGCCTGACTCGATCGCAGTGACGCCAGCGATCAGAGTGAGCGTGAACCCGAGGTCATCTGCGATCGATGAGTTCGCGATGCGTGCCGCGAAGTACTCACTGGCAGATTACTGGATACCCGCACCCAAAATCTTCGGTGAAGCCGATGCGCAAGGCATCAGGATTGTGAAGCAGCGCCAGTACGTGGCCGTGGCCGATGACCATGTCGTGCAAGTGGTGCTGGACGCTGAGAGCGGGCTGTTTCGCGCCACGCTGGCCAGTGAACTCGAGCCCTCCGGCCCGCTATTGAAGCCGGACAACGAAGGCCGGTTCTGGGGGCCGCTGGACAGCGATGTCACCCCCTTCACTGACTCAATCTCAGTACAAACCGCAGAACTTTTTCGGCGGATGGGCCGTTCCGTGGCGCAATTTTCCGCCGCCATGGTTGCACGTGTGCTGGCAGTGAGCGGGGTCAATGAACCAGTGCTGCGCGATGTGCTCATGAATGATCGCCCTGCGCCTTTTTTACTGGAGGACACCATCAGGCGATTCGAACTTGATCAGACGATTCAGGCGCAGAGACGCGGGGCCGCCCCTGAGCGATTTAGGCGGTTCAAGGATCTGGAAGATGCCTTTGAATCCGATTGCGATGAAAACACTTTACGGATGCGCCGGGTGTTTCCACATCTACCGAAAACCGCTGCGCAGGCGATATGGCGCAATATGAGCGCTGCCGAACGTTTACATATGCACAACCTGCCAGGCATGCCTCAGCGAGTGGCGAAAGAGGCACTGGTGGCGCTGCGAGAGATTCGCCTGGCAAGGGCCGTGGAAGGCATTCACTTAGAGGCCGTAGCCAACCCGGACAGTGATCGGTTAGTGCTGCATATGCTCGGAAATCTGGCGAATTGGCCGCGGCAGACGCGTGTCGAGATTCGCCAAAGGACGATGGACGGACATGTCCTGAGCGCTATCGGCGACGCCCGATCACCGTTTCGTCACATACTGATCCGTCAGGATGATGGCTATACCGTTGCAAGCAGCCCGCCGCCACTACCAGGGGCGCACAATCTGTATTCGACAGTCTGGTCTCTGTTGTCGCCAGAGCAGCGTCAGGCGCTCGGTATTTCTGGCAATGGCGGCCGAGCGCTGCAAAAAGTAATCCGTACTCAGCCTTCACCATCGCGCCAAGTGGTGAACGAAGTGCTGCACTTAGCACCACTGGCACTCACAGTCAAGGCTACTAAAACGCAAGACCGGCAAGCGGGACTTTTGCGCGGCGGAGCCGACGTCAGCCCTGAATCGACAAAGTCTTTTGAAAGTCGCGTACGTGATCTTTACCCCGGGATTTCGGACGAAGACGTGGCTGCGTTCATTGACAAGCGCTTACAGCACGATCCCTCTGGAGTTCTGAGGCGGCTGGAAAATGAATTCTCCACGCTGCGTCACGAATTGGAAGTTTGGCGCGTTGAAGCGCCTCCACATCCAACAGAGGGTGTGGAATGGAGCGTCGAGGCGTCTGTCGAGCAATTACAGTTGCGTCAGGGGTTCAGCGAAAAACTGCAATTGGCGTGGCAGCAAAAGATGCTTTCAGAGGAAGACGCAGCAAATGAAAGTTTCAGTTCGTTCATCGATTTCAACGCCGAGTTGCCGCAAATGAGCGCCAGATTCGAGCACGTGACGGAGTTGGTGTTGGAGGCGCGGAATCCAGGCGTGAAATTGGGCAGATTTCTCGACAGTTTCCCCAACCTCAGTTATTTGGTTCTTGAAAAGGTGCGCATGGATGGATTCGCTTCGGGCATTTTCCAAATGCGTGACTTGCGACACCTGATCTTGAAAGACTGTTCACTTCAACTGTCTGAAACCGAAGCGGAGGGGCTTTCGAGAATCGAAACGCTGACCCTGTTGAGGCTTGACGGAAATCCGTTGGGTGTCGTTCCTCATGTGGGGTTCATGCGTCATCTGAAAGAGTTGTATCTGGGTAACGTGGGGCTGACCAGTATTCCCTCCGGTGTAGAGCGACTGAGTAGGCTGAAAATCCTTGATTTATGCGATAACAATATTGTTGATGTCGGTGATGATTTTTTTGAAGTGCCCGATGCGCAAGACATATATGTCGATCTGAAGGGTAATCCGCTAAGCCATGCGGCAATATTACGTATCAGTGAATATCTGCAAAACGCCAGCATGGATAGCAAAATCGTTATCAGAGTTCAGGAGCAGGTGTTTGATGAGGTTTACGAACTTTCCGAATTTTCTGATAGTGGTGTGGGATCTGATAGCGATGGAGGTTGAGCTTTTTTTCATGTGAAAATTATCGCTTGGTAACAGTGTTGATAGGGTCCACTTAAAGTTTCGTTTTCAAACGATTTCTTGATAGTGGGCTTTTTTGTGCGCGAAGACTTTATAGTTGGAGCGTTACGCAGGATGTTTGATTGGTATGGGCGGTGTGATTATTTTTCTGGCGGGTGAGTTGTTTCGATTGTTGTGTTGTTTTAATTGTCTGTTTAAAACCTAACATATGGAAATAAAGCGCTTCTGTTATTTGTCCTTGTTGCGTGTATCAATATGCCGGGTCGAGTGCGTTGTAACGCCTCCTAAATAAGATGGTTAATGGGGTTTTTATATGTCTGAGCAGAACTTGAGTATTCAGCGACTTGAAGTGAAGTTTGATGCTTCTACGATTCGTCATAAGGCTCTTTATGCCAACGGCCGTATGCAAGTCAGGGTTTTGGTGCTGGTTTCGGGAGAAAATTCGCAGGCTGAGGAAGTATCGCTCTATGGGCATCCCGCCCTTCAGACATTGAAGTTGATCAGCTATGACACCTCTGCACCGTTGAGTGGGAATTGGAGCGTCGGAACCCAGGAGAACCGCTACGCCCACGATATGTCAGGTGGTGCGGCCCGCGTTGTGCCGTTGGTGCCAGCGCCGGATAACCGGATATCCGATCCTTCGGAAAGTGTGCAGATTTTCGAGTTTTGGGTTACCAGCAGTCGTCCAGGCTCAATTCAAGTTGCCGCTGAAATTACGCTGCAAGGCGTGAGGTATCGAAGCAATGGTCGCAATGGCTATGACAGCAGTATCACGCTGGAAGCAATCGCTCCCAAGCATTATCCAATCGCTAATTTTGTCGTGAAAAAGACTCGGGTTCTAGAATTGCCCAGTCTTTTTGAGCAGACCGAATTACACAGTATCGCTTTGCATGCGGAAGGTCGGCGGATCAATCTGCTTGATTGGACGAGTTTCGACACCAAATATGACGACGAGTTTGCAACCGAGTTTTTCTCATCGGGTAATGCCCTCGATGTATCGCCAGGACTGAGAAGTTATGTTGCCTTTATTGGACCGATTTATGGTGCACAAGTCACCGCGCGTACTTCGCAGGGATTCCGCTCCGTGACTCAGGATCCGGGCACGATTTCAATACTAAGTCATTTGACGCAAGAGTATCCGAACAAGCCTGAGCACACAGCACAACTGGATTTGCAGGTTTTTGATGAATACGGCACCGAGCACGGAATTCGTATCAATCCCGATGTCGCTAATCGATCCTACCTATTAAGTTGACAGATATTTTCCGTATTAGCTCTGGCTTGGTTATTGCTCTTGGAAGTAAGCGGGACGCTTGCTTTTGTTCTTTTTTCTGAAAATGACAGGAAGTTATCCATGGATAGTCAATCTATTGGGTCTGTGCGGTCTAATGCATTCAATTTCGGCGGTTTTGTGGCTGGTGGCGTTGATCCCCGCACAGGTATATATACCTTGGCTTTGACTCTCGGCTCCATTCGCTCTAGCGATCTAAACGGTCCGTCATTCAATCTTGCTCTGGGCTTTAACCCTCTTAATACGCGTAATGCCGGCTATGGCACAGGGTGGTCGCTGGCGATCAGTCGTTATGACTTGCGCAGTAAGGTCATGACGCTGGCCAGCGGTGAGACGTATAAAGCCTCTGAAACACCCAAGGCTCTATTCTTCAAGGAAATGAAGCTGGAGAGCACCAAGGTTCTGAAAACAGGTGCCGGGCATTATGTTGTTCACTACAAAGATGGCCGGCGAGAAGAGCTTGAGGTGTTTGGCACCACTCAGATCGCCGTACCCGCGAGAATCATTGCTGCGAACGGTGCAAGCATCGCTTTAAAGTATGCCTTGTTCAATGAACAACCCAGACTCGTGGAAATAAGGGATGCAAAAAGAGTTTTGCTCAATGTCGGCCGTACGGCTGGCAAGCTTACATTGACCCAGAATCCTGAAACGCTGGACAGCACAGAGTTTTCGATGAAGTTCGATAACGATCGTGTCAGCGGAATCGCCTTGCCGCTAGGTGCTGGTTGGGGTCTGCAGTACGAAATCATTGACGGCATCAGCTATGTGAAACGTGTGGAATCGCCACTTGGGACAGTCGAAATCATTCGCTATAAACGCGCAGGTCACTTGCTTCCTGGGGGAGAACAAAGCCTGCCGTACGTGATAGCTCACGATATTTTCGCCAAGCAAGGACAGCAAAAGATAGTCAAGACTTACACCTATTCGGACCGGAACTACCTAGGCCATGGTGTGGAGACGGACAGCAAGGATGACATTGACTTGGTCTACCGTGCGCAGAGGAAATATCAGTACAGCTCCACCGAACAGTTAATTGTGGGGGAGAAGCTCCATACTCGGACCGAACGCACCTACAACAAATTTCATCTATTGGTCTCTGAAGTGACGCAGTGCGGTGATGCGGTAACTTCGGCTTCTACCGAATATCACTGTGACGTCGCCAAGCCATTTACTGAGCAGGGCGCGCAATTCAGGATGCCCAAGTCCCATACCCTCAGATATGAAAACAGCACGACCGGGAAGAAGCGCACCGAGATATCAACCACTGAGTTCGACTCTGCCGGCAACCTTGTCAGACAAGTGGGTGCCAATGGGGTGACCACGCAGTTTGAATATTACCCAGACACCGAATCAGATGACTG
Organism: Pseudomonas sp. ok266; assembly: GCF_900110195.1. NCBI lineage: Bacteria > Pseudomonadati > Pseudomonadota > Gammaproteobacteria > Pseudomonadales > Pseudomonadaceae > Pseudomonas > Pseudomonas sp. ok266. The sequence continues at coordinate 310,718 of NZ_FOCU01000002.1, forward strand.
CCCGAAAGATCCTTTGGGTTTTGTCCGCTTTCTGAGACAGAAGACCGTGTTACCAGCGGTTGGGGGCGGAGCATCTACCGTTACTCGCTATCGATATGCTTTGCATCCCGCTCTCGAAGGCGCGACGCACGCCAATGTCGTGCCCATCCAGGAGAGCTTTTGCGAACTGGCCGATGCAAGTGAGACCCTTCGTTCCCAAGTTGACCTGACTTATCTCAATACGCCCAAGGACCCTGCCAGGCACGGCTTGCTGCTACAGCAGTGCGTGACCCGCAATGCCAAGAAGACTCGTATCGATTACTCGTATGTGCTCGACGTTACCAAACTGGAGGTGAAGAAGACCGTGCACGGTTTTGACGGCACCACCAGTTCAAGCAAGCAAATACTCTCGACCCTGAACGGACTGGTAGTGTCCGAGCGAGATGCTGATGGCCGCGTTATCGAGTACGAGTACGACAAGCTTGGCCGCCGTCTACGCAAGACACTTGCACCCGGTACGGCGTACTCCTCCTCTACTCATTGGAGCTATGAGGCTGCCAAAGATAACAAGCCTGCGATGATGATCACGACAGACTCGTCAGGTGGTATGCAAATAGCCAAATACGATGGGCTGGGCCGCATCATGGCGATTCAGGAAAAGGATTGCGATAACCCGGACCCGCAGGGCAACTGCCCAATGCGCACGGTATACAGCACCTTTCATGACCAGTCAGGACGACCAGCGCAGATCATTCATAGCGACTGGTGGGAAGGTCTTCTGCGAGAGTTCAGGACGGAGTTTTCTTACGACAATTGGGGGCAGGTCGCCGAGACACGCCACGGCGACGGACGAATCGAGCATAGCGTGTTCGACCCGATCAGCCGCCAGCAGCAAAACTGGCAGATGGGTATGGGCAAGACGGTCACCGCCGTCAACGCTTTCGGTAAGCCGGACAGTGTCGAGGTGTTCGATCTCAAGGATCAAAGCCTGGGCAAAACCGTTTATGGATATGACGGTTTGGGCCGTACCCTCAGTCAGACCGATCCGGCCGGTAACACGACCCGTTACGAATATGATGTGTTCGACCGGATGGTTCGCAGTGTTCTGCCGGACGGCAATGCTGTGGAAACCATGTTTGCGGCCCATAGCACTGATGAGCTGCCTGTGGAAATTAAAGTGGCGGGTTTGCCATTGGGGCAACAGAGGTTCGATGGTTTGAACCGCGTGACCGAGATTTCGGTGGGGCGGCGTAAGTCGGTCGCCAGTTATGAGGCTGGTTGCAGCCTGCCCAAGTCCTCCACAGATGCCTCGGGTCAGAAGATCGAGTTTGTCCATTCAACAGAGCTGGGCGGATTGTTGACTGAGCGCAAAGCCGTGACCGAGAGGGAAGGTGACGGGTTGACCACTCGACTCACCTACGATGTCCTGAACGGAAAAACCAAGAGCTGCGTCGAACAAGGTCGTGAGCGTCATTTCGAGTATTTTCCCTCCGGTCGCCTGAAGTCGGAAACCACCCGTTACGGCGAACAACGCAAGACAGTTTCCCATACCTATTCTTTCGCCGGCCTGCCCCTGACATACATGGATGTACTGGGTACAAAGCATCAGACCGAGTACGACAACTGGGGACGTAGAACCTCATTCAAGCAAGGCGCGCTGCAGGCTGATTTTTTCTATGACAAGCGCGGCCTGCTGGAGAAGATCGAAACGCGCGACACTTCGACCAAACGTCTGTTGACTACGCGCCTGACCTACGACGATATAGGGCGTGAAACAACTCGAAGTTTTGAAGTCAACGGTTTGCCCACCCAGACGTTGAACTCCAGCTACACCGTGGCCGGCAAACTGGCGCGGAAGGTTTTGAAGCGCGGTGCTTTCGTGCTGCGTGATGAGAGCTTCACTTACGACGTGCGCGGGCGCCTCGCGCAGTACGACTGCAGTGGCAGCCAGCGGCCACGCGATCCATACGGCAAGGAAATCGCCCAGCAAATATTTACATTTGACGCGCTGGACAACATCCAGACGCTGCAAACCACCTTTCCCCAAGGCGTCAACGTAACGACCTTCAGTTTCAGCGAAATAGATCCGGCACAACTTATTGGCGTTATGCACTCCCACGCTGATTATCCCGCGCCAGTCACTCTGGAATACGACGCCAACGGTCGAATGATCAAGGACGATCAGGCACGTACCTTGGCTTATGACGCCTTCGGTCGGCTGACCAAGGTGAGCAACGCGCGAGGGGATGTGTTACGTGGTTTTCACTTTGACGGCTTTGACCGAATTGTCGAACTGTCGCAACCGCGCATGCCTGATGTGCAGCGCTACTACCACCACTCGGAAGTCATTAGCGAAATTCGTGGCGACGATTCGCGCAGTGTCATGCGCAATGGCGGATCGATACTGGGGCAACAACAATTCGGGGCTAACGCTGGCAGCCAGATCTTCGGGACGGATCAACAGCAAACCGTGCTGACCGAGTTGCACAAGGAGCAATGGGAAGACAATGCCTACAGCCCTTATGGACATCGTCCTGCCGAAGGCGGGTTGTTCAGTCTGGCGGGTTTCAACGGCGAGCAACTGGATGCAGTCACAGGCCTGTACCTGCTCGGCAACGGTTACCGGGCCTACAGTCCGACCCTGATGCGGTTCACCAGTCCCGACAGCATGAGTCCGTTTGGTGCGGGCGGTTTGAATGCCTATGCATACTGCCTGGGTGATCCAGTCAATCGCATTGACCCTACGGGACATATTTCCTGGCAGTCGATTGCGGGGATTGCACTGGGGATTATCGGGATTGTCGCCAGTATTGTGACCCTGGGTGCTGCTACGCCATTAGCCCTGTTGGCAATGGGGTTGGGCGTCGCTTCAGGGGTGACTGCCATTGGCAGTGAGATTGCCTATGCGTATGACCCGCAATCCCAGGTCGGCGAAATACTCGGCTGGGTAAGTATGGGGTTAGGTATTGCGTCGGCTGCTGCGGGTGCACTGGCGGTTCGACACGCAGTTGCGCAAACACTGAAGCCGCGCTCGTATCTTGTGAAACTGGCTGACGAGCCGCCGGGCAGGATCGTGGAAAAGGAATACGCGACGTTCGGCATGCCGTTCAAAAAGGAATATGCCAAGTCAGGCAAGACGAGAGGTGCTGCCCCTCAGGCGGAGTCGCCAGCAAACTGGACAGTTATTGAGGATTTCGCCGAACACAATTACCTTGATCAGGGTAAGCGGGGCGAAACGCAGTTTAAGAAGTACCTTGAGTACAAGGCAGAGATTGTTAACCACAATACTCATCCCCGAGAGGCAGCAAAGGTTTTCCCCACGGGCCTGTACGAGAACTATCCCAACTACAAAAGCTTCAAGCCTACTGGTGAGCACAAGGACTTCATGCATGCACACATGCGTGTGACGCATGAGCACCGTACTTTTTTCCTGGTGAATGACAACACCAAGCAAATCATCATCAAGCAAATCGGCACTCACGATCCACAGTGGTGATTTGCAGGATAAGTATCATTGGCCTGGATATGGATCAGTGTGAGCCAAATGCTGACGTAACGCCCACTCCACATGCTCCCTGACCAACTCTGACGGATAATCCCGTCGCGCCTTCAACGCTTCCAGCACCGGAATCGTTGAAGGCGCATTGCCCAGACCGACCGCCAGATTCCGCAACCAGCGCTCATACCCGGCACGCCGCAACGGCGAACCTTCAGTGCTGCTCAAGAACTTCTCCTCATCCCACAAAAACAACTCGGCCAACTCGGCGTTATCGAGATTGTGCCGTGGCTTGAAATCGCTTTCCCCGGAAGGCTTGGCGAAACGGTTCCACGGGCAGCAAATCTGACAGTCATCACAGCCGAACACGCGATTGCCGATCAGCGGTCGCAAATCCTCGGGAATGGCGCTTTTCAGTTCGATGGTCAGATAGGAAATGCAGCGCCGCGCGTCCAGCACATACGGGCCGACGAAGGCGTTGGTCGGGCAGATATCGAGGCACGCAGTGCAGCGGCCGCAGTGTTCGCTGCTGTGCGGTTCGTCCACCGGCAACGGCAGATCGACGAACAGTTCGCTCAGGAAGAAATAACTGCCGGCCTTGCGATTCAGCACCAGAGTGTTTTTGCCGATCCAGCCCAGCCCGGCCTGTTCGGCGATGGCTTTTTCCAGCACCGGGGCGCTGTCGACAAACGCGCGGAAACCGAACGGGCCGATCTGCGCCTGAATCTTGTCGGCCAATTGCTGCACACGTTTACGGATCAATTTGTGGTAATCGCGGCCCAAGGCATAACGCGACACGTAGGCTTTTTCCGGTTGCGCGAGCATTTGCGCCATTTGCGTGTCGCCGGGCAGGTAGTCCATGCGCAGCGAGACCACGCGCAACGTGCCCGGCACCAGTTCTTCGGGGTGCGAGCGTTTGCTGCCATGGGCGCCCATGTAGTCCATTTCGCCGTGGTAACCGGCCTCGAGCCAGCGTGCGAGGTTCTGCGCATGCTCGGCCAGATCCAGGCCGCTGATGCCGACTTGCTGGAAGCCCAGCTCGCGGCCCCAATCCTTGATCGATTGGGCGAGGGCGGGCAGGTCTGTGGTGATGGCGGACATGAGGCGAGAGAAACCGGAGCTGAGGTGCGTATAATTCTGCCAGACATCGGAGCCCGAAGACGCATGCCGCACACGAAAGATGAATTACCCGACGCGCTGTATGGCGCCGCACAGGTGCGCGAACTCGATGCACGGCTGATTGCTGCCGGTACGCCGGGCTTCGAATTGATGCAGCGCGCGGCCCATGCGACGTGGCGCGCATTGGTGCGGCAGTGGCCTTCGGCGACTGAACTGACGGTGCTGGCCGGGCATGGCAACAATGCGGGAGACGGTTATCTGGTTGCGGCCATGGCCCAGCGAGCCGGGTTGCTCGTGCGGGTGTTGGCGGTCGGTGATCCCCGGCAATTGCAGGGCGACGCGGCGTCAGCCCATGCCGAGGCCTCGACGCACGGTGTGGCGATTCAGGGCTGGAGCGCTCACAGCGAGTTGCGCGGGGTCATCCTCGATGCCCTGCTCGGCACCGGTCTGAGCGGCGACGTGCGTGAGCCGTATGCCGCCGCGATCAATGCGATCAACGTCAGTGGTTTGCCGGTTGCTGCGGTCGATATCCCTTCCGGATTGTGTGCCGACACTGGGCGAGCGCTGGGTGTCGCGGTCTGTGCCGATCTCACGGTGACCTTTATTGGTCTGAAGCTTGGGCTTTTCACCGGTGACGCGGCGGATCATGTCGGCGCGCTGCTGTTCAACGATTTGCAGGCGCCAGCGGAAACTTACCGTGACATTCCTGTCCGCGCCCAGCGACTCAATGCCGCTAATCTTCCTCGATTGGCGCCGCGCGCGCCGGCGTCGCACAAGGGCCGTTTTGGCCATGTGCTGCTGATCGGTGGCGATCACGGATTTGGCGGGGCGATTCTGCTCAGTACCGAAACGGCTCTGCGCAGCGGCGCGGGCATGGTTTCGCTGGCGACCCGGCCAGAGCATGTGTCGGCGGCGCTGACCCGTGTGCCGGAAGCTATGGTTCTTGGCACCTCATCGGCCAATCAGTTGATGGGGTTGCTGGAAAAAGTCTCGACGCTGGTCGTCGGTCCTGGCCTCGGCCAGGCCAGTTGGGGCCGCGCATTACTGTCGGCGGCGGCCAACGCGGCATTGCCGCAAGTGTGGGATGCCGACGCACTGAACCTGCTGGCCAGCGGTTTCGTTCAATTGCCCAAGGATTGCGTGATCACCCCGCATCCAGGCGAAGCGGCGCGCTTGCTGGGCATCAGCACCGCCGACGTGCAGGCGGATCGTCCGGCAGCAGCGTTGGCGCTGAGCAAAAAATATACAGCAGTGGTGGTGTTGAAAGGCGCAGGCAGCCTGATTGCGCATCCCGATGGCCGTTTGGCGCTCTGTCACCAAGGTCATCCGACCATGGCCACTGCAGGACTCGGCGACGTACTGGCCGGTTTGACCGGTGCGCTGCTGGCGCAGGGCATGACCGGTTTTGATGCGGCGTGTCTGGCGGTCTGGCTGCACGCCAATGCCGGTCAGCAACAAGGAAAATTCGGCCGTGGGCTGGCGGCCAGTGATCTGATTCCAGCCATTCGTCAGTTGTTGGAGGAGCAAGCACCGTGTCTGAAGTAACCCTGTACCTGGCCGATGAACAGGCCATGAGCGACTTTGGCGCACGGATCGCCCGCGTGACCCAGGGCCATGGCCTGATTTTTCTCGAAGGCAACCTGGGCATGGGCAAAACCACCCTGTCGCGGGGCATCATTCGCGGCTTGGGCCATGTTGGTGCGGTAAAAAGTCCGACCTTCACCTTGGTTGAACCCTACGAAATCGGTGAGATCCGCGCCTTCCACTTCGATCTGTATCGTCTGGTCGATCCGGAAGAACTGGAGTTTCTCGGCATCCGCGACTACTTCGAAGATGACGCGATGTGTCTGATCGAATGGCCCGATAAAGGTGCAGGCTTTTTGCCAAAGCCTGACCTGACCATTACCATTAGCCCGCAAGACAGCGGGCGTTCGCTGAAAATTTTATCCCAGGGCTCGCGTGGCGAGGCCTGGTGTGCCGCTTTGGCGTTGGAATCCAATTAAATGATGGGGTTAGGTATGCGCTTTCGCGCGTTGGTGGCTGCCGCTGGACTGTTGTTGATGGCAGTGACTGTCAACGCCGTGGCCGATTCAAAGGTCAATAGCGTGCGCCTGTGGCGGGCGCCGGATAACACGCGACTGGTCTTCGACCTGAGCGGCCCGGTGCAGCACAGCGTGTTTACCCTGACCGCGCCGGATCGTCTGGTGATCGACATCAACGGTGCCACCCTCGGTGCACCGCTGAATGTGCAGACCGCAAACACGCCGATCACCGCAATGCGCTCGGCCCAGCGCACGCCGACTGATCTGCGCGTGGTCATCGACCTGAAAAAAGCCGTCACCCCGAAAAGCTTCTCGCTGGCGCCGAACGCGCAGTACGGCAACCGCCTGGTGGTCGACCTGTTCGATAACCCGGCCGACGCCGCACCGCCGCCTGCGCCGACGCCGCAGGTCGCGACTGTGCCAGCGGTGCCGGTAACCCCGACCGAACCGGCAATCAAGTTGCCGCCAGCCCCGGCCGGCAAGCGCGACATTATTGTGGTGATCGACGCCGGCCACGGTGGCGAAGACCCGGGCGCATCCGGTTCGCGCGGTCAGCGTGAGAAAGACGTAGTGCTGCAGATCGCTCGCGAACTGCAGCGTCAGGTCAACGGCATGAAAGGCTTCCGTGCCGAATTGACCCGTACCGGCGACTACTTCATCCCGTTGCGCGGCCGTACCGAAATCGCTCGCAAGAAAGGCGCCGACCTGTTCGTCTCGATTCATGCTGACGCCGCGCCGTCTGCGGCCGCCTTCGGCGCTTCGGTGTTTGCCCTGTCTGATCGCGGCGCAACTTCCGAGACCGCGCGTTGGCTGGCCGACAGCGAAAACCGTTCCGACTTGATCGGTGGTGCCGGCAACGTCAGCCTCGACGACAAGGACCGCATGCTCGCCGGCGTATTGCTCGACCTGTCGATGACCGCCTCGCTGACTTCCAGCCTCAACGTCGGCCAGAAAGTCCTGACCAACATCGGCCGCGTCACTCCACTGCACAAACAGCGTGTGGAACAGGCCGGGTTCATGGTGTTGAAGTCGCCGGACATCCCGTCGATTCTGGTCGAAACCGGGTTTATCTCCAACGCCAACGAAGCCAACAAGCTCTCGGCATCGAGCCACCAGCAAGCGTTGGCCCGCTCGATCAGCAGCGGCGTGCGCCAGTTCTTCCAGCAGAACCCGCCACCGGGCACTTACATCGCCTGGCTGCGTGATTCCGGCAAGATCGCTCAAGGCCCGCGCGATCATCGCGTCGGTCCGGGTGAAACGCTGGCGATGATCGGCGTGCGCTATCAGGTGTCGCCGGCCACGTTGCGCGCGACCAACAACCTGAAAAGCGATGAGTTGAAAGTCGGTCAGCACCTGACCATTCCAGGCACCGAACTGGCGTCCAAAGAATGAACGAAGTGCTGAACGCCGCTGCCCGCATCGAACTGCTCAGCCCACGGCTGGCGAACCAGATCGCCGCCGGTGAGGTGGTTGAACGTCCGGCCTCGGTGATCAAGGAACTGCTGGAAAACAGCCTCGATTCCGGCGCCAAGCGTATTGATGTCGATGTCGAGCAGGGCGGGGTCAAGTTGCTGCGGGTGCGTGACGATGGCAGCGGCATCTCTGCCGATGACCTGCCGCTGGCCCTGGCCCGTCACGCCACCAGCAAGATTCGCAACCTGGAAGACCTTGAGCAGGTGATGAGCCTCGGTTTCCGGGGTGAGGCGCTGGCCTCGATCAGCTCCGTGGCGCGCCTGACGCTGACCTCGCGTACTCGCGATGCCGATCAAGCGTGGCAAGTCGAAACCGAAGGCCGCGACATGGCACCTCGGGTGCAACCGGCAGCGCATCCGGTCGGCACTTCCGTGGAAGTTCGCGACCTGTTCTTCAACACCCCGGCGCGACGCAAATTCCTCAAGACCGAAAAAACCGAGTTCGATCACCTGCAAGAAGTGATCAAGCGTCTGGCGCTGGCGCGTTTCGACGTGGCTTTCCATCTGCGGCATAACGGCAAGACCATTCTCAGCCTGCACGAAGCCCACGATGACGCGGCCCGCGCCCGGCGTGTGGCGGCGATCTGCGGTTCGGGTTTTCTCGAGCAGGCGCTACCGATCGAGATCGAGCGCAACGGCTTGCACCTGTGGGGCTGGGTTGGTTTGCCGACCTTTAACCGCAGTCAGGCGGATCTGCAGTATTTCTTTGTGAATGGCCGGGCGGTGCGCGACAAACTTGTGGCTCACGCCGTGCGTCAGGCCTATCGCGACGTGCTGTTCAACGGCCGTCACCCGACGTTTGCGCTGTTTTTTGAAGTTGATCCGGCGGCGGTCGACGTCAACGTGCACCCGACCAAACACGAAGTGCGCTTCCGTGACGGGCGTATGGTGCATGACTTCCTTTATGGCACGTTGCACCGTGCTTTGGGCGACGTGCGTCCGGAAGATCAGCTTGCCGGTTCCGTGACCACAGCTGTTGTGCGGCCAACGGGCCTCGATGCCGGTGAGTTCGGCCCGCAGGGTGAAATGCGTCTGGCGGCCAATGCGCTGCTGGAGCAACCGCAGGCACAACCGGCGTTCAATACCTCGTCCGGCGCCAGCGCTGGCGGGGCTTACCAGTATCAATACACGCCACGCCCACAATCAGCGGTACCGCCGGCTGCCGAGGCTCAGGCTGCGTATCGCGAGTTTTTCGCGCCGCTGCCTGAGGCTAATGCCAACGCGCTGCCGGCCGGGCAGGAAGATATTCCTCCGCTGGGTTATGCCTTGGCGCAGTTGAAAGGTATCTACATTCTTTCCGAAAACGCCCAAGGGCTGGTGCTGGTGGACATGCACGCTGCTCACGAGCGGATCATGTACGAACGCCTGAAAATCGCCATGGCCAGCGAGGGCCTCAGTGGGCAGCCATTGTTGGTGCCGGAATCCCTGGCCGTTAGCCAGCGCGAGGCCGATTGCGCTGAAGAGCACGCGGCATGGTTCCAGCGTCTGGGGTTCGAGCTGCAGCGTCTGGGCCCGGAAACCCTGGCGATCCGCCAAATCCCGGCGTTGTTGAAACAGGCCGAAGCCAACCGTCTGGTCGGCGATGTCCTGTCGGACTTGATGGAGTACGGCACCAGCGACCGGATTCAGGCACACCTCAACGAGTTGCTCGGCACCATGGCCTGTCACGGCGCGATTCGCGCCAACCGGCGCCTGGCCCTGCCGGAAATGAACGGCCTGCTGCGTGACATGGAAAACACCGAGCGCAGCGGTCAATGCAACCATGGCCGACCGACCTGGACCCAATTGGGCCTGGACGATCTGGACAAACTGTTTCTGCGCGGTCGTTGATGAGCCAGCTTCCTCCAGCGATTTTCCTGATGGGCCCGACCGCTGCGGGCAAGACCGATCTAGCCATCGAGCTGACCAAGGTGCTGCCGTGCGAGTTGATCAGTGTCGATTCAGCGCTGGTCTATCGCGGCATGGACATTGGCACGGCCAAGCCTTCGAAAGAACTGCTGGCCGAATATCCGCACCGCTTGATCGATATTCTCGACCCGGCTGAGGCTTATTCGGCTGCGGATTTCCGTCGCGATGCCCTGCAAGCCATGGCCGAGATCACCGCGCGCGGAAAAATTCCGCTGCTGGTCGGCGGTACGATGCTCTATTACAAGGCTTTGGTCGAAGGTCTGGCGGATATGCCAGCGGCCGATGCCGATGTTCGCGCGCAGATCGAAGAAGAGGCTGCACGCCTCGGTTGGCAAGCCTTGCACGATCAATTGGCGAGCATTGACCCGGTGTCAGCGGCGCGCATTCACCCGAACGATCCGCAGCGTTTGAGTCGCGCGCTGGAAGTTTATCGAGTCAGCGGTCAGAGCATGACCGAGCTGCGTCAGCAACAATCTGCGCAAAGTACTGAAGCAGCCGCTTCGGGACTGCAACAATTGCCCTATACTGTCGCGAACTTGGCCATTGCCCCGGCGAATCGTCAGGTATTGCACGAGCGCATTAAACAAAGATTCACAAATATGTTGGAACAGGGGTTCCTCGACGAGGTCGTAGCCCTGCGTAAAAGAAGTGACCTGCATTCGGGGTTGCCGTCTATACGTGCGGTAGGCTACCGCCAAGTCTGGGACTACCTGGATGGCAAGCTGACGTTGGCCGAAATGCAGGAGCGCGGCATCATCGCCACGCGCCAATTGGCCAAACGCCAGTTCACCTGGCTGCGCAGCTGGGAAGATATACACTGGCTGGACAGTCTTGATTGCGACAATCTGCCACGCGCCTTGAAATACCTTGGGACCATCTCCATATTGAGCTGAGTCCTTGCAATTGCCGTCTATCCTTGGGGGTGTGGCGGCCAAAGCCATCTGAATTACCTATTTTTTATTATTGAATCCTTAAAGGAGTGCGGCACATGTCAAAAGGGCATTCGCTACAAGACCCTTACTTGAATACTTTACGTAAAGAGAAAGTTGGGGTTTCCATCTACCTGGTCAACGGTATCAAACTGCAAGGCACGATCGAGTCGTTCGACCAATTCGTGATCCTGCTGAAAAACACCGTAAGCCAGATGGTTTACAAACACGCTATCTCGACAGTAGTGCCGGTTCGTCCAATTCGTCTGCCTAGCGCAACCGAATCCGAAGCAGGTGACGCTGAGCCAGGTAACGCCTGATAGGAGTCTCCTTTGTTCTTTGAGCGCCACGGTGGTGGTGAACGAGTGATCCTCGTTCACTTGGATGGACAGGACCCTGAGGCGCGCGAAGATCCGCAGGAGTTTCAGGAATTGGCTAATTCGGCCGGCGCCGAGACCGTTGCGTTTTTTAACGTGCCGCGTCATCGGCCAACCGCCAAATTTCTGATCGGCAGCGGCAAGGTCGAGGAACTGCGCGACCTGGTCAAGGCTGAAGAAGCCGATCTGGTGATTTTCAATCACATCCTCACGCCCAGTCAGGAACGTAACCTCGAACGTGTTTTCGAGTGTCGCGTGATCGACCGTACCGGTCTGATTCTCGATATTTTCGCCCAACGCGCCCGTACCCATGAAGGCAAGCTCCAGGTCGAACTGGCCCAGCTTGACCACATGAGCACGCGCCTGGTTCGCGGCTGGACTCACCTTGAGCGTCAGGGTGGCGGCATCGGCATGCGCGGCCCGGGTGAGACCCAGCTGGAAACTGACCGCCGTTTGCTGCGGGTCCGCCTGCGCCAGATCAAGGGTCGGCTGGAGAAGGTGCGCAGCCAGCGCGAGCAATCGCGACGTGGCCGCTCCCGTGCGGATATCCCTACCGTGTCTTTGGTGGGATATACCAACGCCGGCAAATCGACACTCTTCAACAATGTGACGAAATCCGATGTTTACGCGGCCGACCAGTTGTTCGCCACACTGGACCCGACGCTGCGCCGTCTGGATCTGGACGACCTGGGGCCGATTGTTCTGGCGGATACGGTAGGCTTCATTCGTCACCTGCCGCACAAGCTGGTCGAAGCATTTCGGTCTACCCTCGAAGAGTCGGCCAACTCCGACCTGTTGTTGCACGTGATCGATGCGGCCGAACCGGATCGCATGTTGCAGATCGAGCAGGTGATGGTGGTGCTGGGCGAGATTGGTGCCCAGGACTTGCCGATACTCGAGGTCTATAACAAACTCGATTTGCTTGAAGGCGTTGAGCCACAAATCCAGCGCGACGAAAACGGCAAGCCCCAGCGGGTCTGGCTTTCGGCGCGTGATGGCAGTGGTCTGGAATTGCTTGAACAAGCCATTGCCGAATTGCTCGGCAGTGATTTGTTCATCGGTACATTGCGCTTGCCGCAACGATTCGCCCGACTGCGTGCGCAGTTTTTCGAACTCGGTGCGGTGCAGAAAGAAGAGCATGACGAAGAAGGCATCAGCCTGCTGGCCGTTCGTTTGCCCCGGGTCGAGCTGAATCGACTGGTAAGCCGCGAAGGATTGCAGCCGATGGAATTCATCGAGCAACACACTTTGCAATAAAAGCCTGAAGAAGCGGTTGTGCCGTAACGGCAGGCATTCTGTAGCATTGGTCGGCGCGCCGTGGGTGCGTCTTTGCTTTATCAGATGGAGAGCGCTATGGCTTGGAATGAGCCGGGTGGCAACTCGAATAATCAGGATCCTTGGGGTGGCAAACGCCGCAATAACGGCGACCGCAAGGGGCCACCGGATCTCGACGAGGCCTTCCGAAAGCTGCAGGAAAGCCTGAACGGGTTGTTCGGTGGTGGTAAGAAACGCGGTGGTGATGACGGCGGTGGTTCGGGCAGGAGCGGTGGCGGCTTCGGCGGTCTGCTCGGCATCGGCCTCGTCGTGCTGGCGGCTGTCTGGCTGTACAGCGCGGTCTACGTGGTGGACGAGCAGGAGCAAGCCGTGGTGCTGCGCTTCGGCAAGTACTACGAGACTGTTGGCCCGGGCCTGAATATCTACTTCCCGCCGATCGATAAAAAGTACATGGAAAACGTCACGCGTGAGCGTGCGTACACCAAGCAGGGCCAGATGCTGACCGAAGACGAGAACATCGTCGAAGTGCCGCTGACCGTGCAGTACAAGATCAGCAACCTGCAGGACTTCGTGCTGAACGTCGATCAGCCGGAAATCAGTCTGCAGCATGCGACTGACAGTGCCCTGCGCCACGTGGTGGGTTCCACCGCCATGGACCAGGTGCTGACCGAAGGTCGTGAATTGATGGCCAGCGAAATCAAGGAGCGTCTGCAACGCTTCCTCGATACCTATCGCACCGGTATCACCGTCACTCAGGTCAACGTACAGAGCGCAGCGGCACCGCGTGAAGTGCAGGAAGCCTTCGATGACGTGATCCGCGCCCGTGAAGACGAGCAGCGTTCGCGCAACCAGGCTGAAACCTACGCCAACGGCGTCGTGCCGGAAGCCCGTGGTCAGGCCCAGCGCATCCTCGAGGATGCCAACGGTTATCGCGACGAAACGGTCTCGCGCGCCAAGGGTGAGGCCGATCGCTTTACCAAGCTGGTCGCCGAGTACCGCAAGGCACCTGAGGTTACCCGCCAGCGTCTGTACCTGGACACCATGCAGGAAGTCTTCAGCAATACCAGCAAGGTACTCGTGACCGGCAACAAGAACGGCCAGAGCAACCTGCTTTACCTGCCGTTGGACAAAATGATTCAGAACAGTTCGGGCAGCAATGCACCGGTCACCGGTTCGGCTGCCGCCAGCAACAACACGGACGTCACGCCGCATGTCACTGACCTGCCGCAGTCGCGCACAAGGGAGACCCGCTGATGAGCAATAAATCGCTGATCGCCCTGATCGTTGGCGTTGTTGTGGTACTGGTGGGCTGGAACTGCTTCTACATCGTGGCTCAGACCGAGCGTGCGGTGCTGCTGCAATTCGGTCGCGTGGTTCAGGCCGATGTTCAGCCAGGCCTGCATGTGAAAGTGCCTTACGTTAACCAGGTGCGTAAATTCGACGCACGTCTGATGACGCTGGATGCACCGACACAGCGCTTCCTGACCCTGGAAAAGAAAGCCGTGATGGTCGATGCCTATGCCAAGTGGCGCGTGAAGGATGCCGAGCGCTTCTACACCGCAACTTCCGGCCTCAAGCAAATCGCCGACGAGCGCCTGTCCCGTCGTCTGGAATCCGGTCTGCGTGACCAGTTCGGTAAGCGCACCCTGCACGAGGTGGTGTCGGGTGAGCGTGACGCACTGATGGCTGACATCACTGCTTCGCTGAACAAAATGGCGGAAAAAGAGCTGGGTATCGAAGTTGTCGATGTCCGGGTCAAGGCCATCGATCTGCCGAAAGAAGTAAACCGCAGTGTGTTCGAACGTATGAGCACCGAGCGTGAGCGTGAAGCTCGCGAGCACCGCGCCAAGGGTAACGAGCTGGCTGAAGGCATCCGTGCCGACGCCGATCGTCAACGCCGCGTGCTGCTGGCTGAAGCCTATCGTGAGTCCGAAGAGGTTCGCGGTGATGGTGATGCCCAGGCCGCTGCGATCTACTCCAAGGCCTACGGTCAGGATCAGGAGTTCTACAGTTTCTATCGTAGCCTGCGCGCCTACCGTGAAAGTTTCGCGAACAAATCCGACGTATTGGTCCTCGACCCAAGCAGCGACTTTTTCCACTACCTGGAAAAGGCCAAGCCTTGATACGCCGTTGACCTGAATCATTCCGCCCGGCGGCTAAAACCTCGGGCGGGGTGATCCTTTGGGAAAACGTGTGTATGATGCGGCAGCCGGGAAATTCCCGGCTTTTTTGCGTCTGCACGTTTGATTGCTGTTTTTTGTTGCAGGCATCGGGTTGAATGGCCCGAGAGTATTTCGAGGAAAGTGATGGGCGAAGCCGGTAACAGGCCTTTCGCCGCGTCGTTCATGCGCGTGCGTTTTGAACGGTTCGGTCATTTTCTGCTTCACTCAAGGCTCGCCCGCAGGCTGGCCGCCCGGATCAAAGGGGAATGGCGTAATGGCAACGGTAGACCGCTGGCTGCTGCCAGATGGCATCGAAGAAGTACTGCCACCGGAAGCGGCGCGCATTGAAGTCGCGCGTCGTCAGGTGTTGGATCTGTTCCAGAGCTGGGGTTACGAGTTTGTCGTGACTCCCCATATCGAGTACCTGGAATCCCTGCTGACCGGCGCGGGCCAGGATCTGGATCTGCGTACCTTCAAGGTCATCGACCCGCAATCGGGCCGGCAGATGGGTTTCCGTGCCGACATCACGCCGCAAGTGGCGCGTATCGATGCGCACACCCTGCGTCGCGAAGGTCCGAGCCGTCTGTGCTACGCCGGCAGTGTGCTGCATGCTCAGCCGCGTGCACTGTCGTCCTCGCGAAGCCCGATCCAGTTGGGCGCCGAGTTGTACGGCGACGCCAGCCCGAGCAGCGACGTTGAAGTGATCAGCCTGATGCTGGCCATGCTGCAACTGGCCGATGTGCCGGATGTGCACATGGACCTTGGTCATGTCGGCATCTATCGTGGTCTGGCGCGTGCCGCCGGTCTGTCCGGTGAAGTCGAACAGCAGTTGTTCGATGCGCTGCAACGCAAAGCCATCGACGAGGTCATTACCTTGACCGAAGGCTTGCCGGCCGACTTGTCCGGCATGCTGCGTGCGCTGGTTGATCTGTGTGGCGGGCGTGAAGTGTTGAGCGCTGCCCGCGAACGACTGGCCAATGCGCCGGCGCCGGTTCTGGCAGCACTGGAAGATTTGCTGGCGATCGCCGAGCGCCTCTCGGCGCGTTTCCCGGACCTGCCGTTGTACTTCGACCTGGGCGAGCTGCGTGGCTACCACTACCACACCGGTGTGGTGTTCGCGGTGTTCGTGCCGGGCGTTGGCCAGTCCATCGCTCAGGGCGGTCGCTACGACGACATCGGCGCGGATTTTGGCCGCGCCCGTCCAGCGACAGGCTTCTCCACCGATTTGAAAACCCTGGTGACCCTGGGGCGTGCTGAGATCGAGCTACCGTCTGGCGGTATCTGGATGCCTGACAGTACGGATGCGGCACTCTGGCAGCAGGTTTGCCAGTTGCGCAGTGAGGGTCAGCGTGTCGTTCAGGCTTTGCCTGGGCAACCTTTGGCCGCCGCCCGTGATGCGGACTGCGACCGGCAATTGATTCAGCAGAACGGGCTTTGGCAAGTATCGCCACTGGCTTCTTGAGTTTTCCTGCCGGCCATCGCCGGCACCAAGTTTGCGCGAATGAGGACAAGTGTTATGGGTAAGAATGTCGTAGTCCTGGGCACCCAATGGGGTGATGAGGGCAAAGGCAAGATCGTTGATCTGCTGACCGAACATGCTGCCGCCGTAGTGCGCTACCAAGGTGGCCACAACGCTGGCCACACACTGGTGATCGACGGCGAGAAAACCGTCCTGCACCTGATCCCGTCGGGCGTGCTGCGCGAAGGCGTGCAGTGCCTGATCGGCAACGGCGTGGTGGTTGCACCTGACGCCCTGCTGCGCGAGATCACCAAGCTGGAAGAGAAAGGCGTACCGGTGCGTGAGCGTCTGCGTATCAGCCCGTCCTGCCCGCTGATCCTGTCCTTCCATGTGGCGCTGGACCAGGCCCGTGAAAAGGCCCGTGGCGAGCTGAAGATCGGTACCACCGGTCGCGGCATCGGCCCGGCTTACGAAGACAAGGTTGCTCGTCGTGGCCTGCGTGTTGGCGACCTGCTGAACATGCCGCGCTTCGAAGACAAGCTGCGTGAACTGGTGGATTACCACAACTTCATGCTGGTCGGTTACTACAAAGAGCCAGCCATCGAGTTCGAGAAGACCCTGGCCGAGTGCAAGGAATACGCTGAGCTGCTCAAGCCGCTGATGCTCGACGTCACCGCTGAGCTGCACGACCTGCGTCGCGCCGGCAAAGACATCATGTTCGAAGGTGCCCAGGGTTCCTTGCTCGACATCGACCACGGTACCTACCCGTACGTGACCAGTTCCAACACCACTGCCGGTGGCGTAGCGACTGGTTCCGGCGTTGGCCCGATGTTCCTGGACTACATCCTGGGCATCACCAAGGCCTACACCACTCGCGTCGGTTCGGGTCCATTCCCGACTGAGCTGTTCGACGACGTCGGCGCGCACCTGGCCAAACAAGGTCACGAGTTCGGTGCGACCACCGGCCGTGCCCGTCGTTGTGGCTGGTTCGACGCCGTTATCCTGCGTCGCGCTATCGATGTGAACAGCATTTCGGGTATCTGCCTGACCAAGCTGGACGTACTCGACGGTCTGGAAACCATCAACATCTGCGTTGGCTATAAAGACGCCGAAGGCAATGCCGTTGCTCCGACCGACGCTGACAGCTACGTAGGCCTGCAGCCTGTGTACGAAGAAGTGCCGGGCTGGACCGAATCGACCGTGGGCGCCAAGACCCTGGAAGAGCTGCCAGCTAACGCTCGCGCCTACATCAAACGCGTTGAAGAGTTGATCGGCGCGCCGATCGACATTATTTCGACGGGCCCGGACCGCAACGAAACCATCGTTCTGCGTCATCCGTTTGCTTGATAAGTCGTTGATGTAAAAACACAAAGGCCCCTTCATCGGGGCCTTTGTCGTTTATGCCTGTTGGACGGCATGACCTTTGCTGTGAATCTGTCTACAAGAGTGCCATCAAATTAATGGCGTCAGAAGTAGAGGTATTCACAGTGTCGGCCGTTCTCTCACTGTTACAAAGCCGTTTGTTGCGCCCCGTGTTCGTTACCCTTGGTATCGCCCTTTTGGTGCAAGTGTTGGTGGCCGTTGCCCTGACGCGGAGCACCGTCACGGCGCTGGAAGCTGACTTGGCGGTGCGCCTCGGCGCCGACAGCCAGAAGCTCTCCGGTGAACTGGAGCAGGCCGGGCGTGAAGTCACCTCGAGCCTCGATGCCTTGTCCGCCAGTACTCGTCAGCGGCTTACCGCCGGCCTGTCTTCGCGCCTGAAAGAAGAGCAGTCGCAACTGCGTGCGACGCTGGAAAAGGATCTGAAAGATTCGGCCAATGACATGGCGCAGTTACTGGCCTCCGTAGCCCCGCGTGCCATGTGGGACAGCGACGTACCGACCCTGTCCGAGTTCGCCCGCCGTGCCCAGCGTAATCCCAACGTTCTATTCGTGGTCTACGATGACGCCACCGGCCAGCACCTGACCCGCTATCTCAATCGCGAAAACCCGATCAACAAGGCCTTGCTGGAAAAGGGCCAGGGCGAGCGTGCACTGGATAAAGTGCTGGATGCGGCGAAAAACGATCCATCGGTTTACTACCTTGAAGCCTCGATCAATCCCAATGGCGTGGAAATCGGCAAGGTGCTGATGGGCGTTTCCACGGCGTCGGTGGAAACCGATCTGGCGGCACTGGACAAGCGCTTCTCGGCGCTGATCGCGAGCAGTGATCAACTGGTCGGCGACAGCCTCAAGGGCGCTGCAGCGGACAGTGCCAATGCCATGCAGGCGCGCCTGCAATCGGCGCAGTCAACCGCCGTCGAGATGAAAGCCAATACCGCCAATACTGTTCAAGAAGCGGCAGCCACCCTGCGTTGGCGGATCGGCATGGGCCTGGCGTTGGTCGGCTTTGGCGTGCTTCTGTTATTGGCCGTGGTGCTCGGCCATCGCGTGGTCAATCGCCTGAAGATGCTCAACGCTGCGATGGATGACTTGGCGGCGGGCGAGGGCGACCTGACCAAGCGTGTGCAGATCAACAGCAAAGACGAAATCGGCGACATGGCCTCGGCGGTCAACCGCTTTGTGGATAAGTTGCAGCCAATCGTGCGCGAAGCGGGCGATGTCGCGCAGCGTACCGGCGTCGAAATCGGCGCAATGACGCTGCGTAATGCCGGTGCCGATGCGGCGGCGGGCATGCAGCGTGATGAAGTGGCGGAGAGTCTGCGCGCGCTGTCGCAAATGGCTGATGAGGCGCAGTCGGAAAGCCATGCGATGCAAGCGGCTTTGAAACAGGTTGTGGATATTCGCCAGGCCACCGACGAAAACACCCGGACGTCCGCCAAGGTCGGCAGCCTGATCGAGGCGCTGGCGGGGCAGGTCGATACCGGCGCGAAAGTCATCGAGCGGCTGGCTCAGCAGAGTGAGCAGATTGAGGTGGTGCTGACGGTGATTCACGGGATTGCCGAGCAGACCAATCTGCTGGCGCTCAACGCGGCGATTGAAGCCGCACGTGCTGGCGAGACCGGGCGTGGATTCGCCGTTGTTGCCGACGAGGTGCGTGCGTTGGCGAGCAAGACGCAAAGCTCCACCGGCGATATTCAGGCGCACATCGTGGCATTGCAGCAGGGCGCTCGTGAGGCGGTCGAAGCGATCGGCCAGGCCGGGCGTCAGGCCAGCGAAGGTTTACTGGTGTTGCGTGACAGTGCGCGCTTGCAGCAGTCGGTACAGGTCTCGGTCGAGCAGGTGCATGCGGCGATTGGCTTGGCAACGCAGGCTGCTGCGCATCAGGCGCAGGGTGCGCAGGCTGTGCGTGGGCGCGTCGAGACAATTCATGCGCAGGCCGAGAAAGCAGCGCAGGCGGTGGTGGAGACCACTGCGAGTGGCAAGGTGCTGGATGGTTTGGCAGCGCAGCTCAAGGCTAGTCTGGGGCAGTTCAGGGCTTGAGGTTGTCTGGGCGGGCCTCTTCGCGAGCAGGCTCGCTCCCACATTAGATCGCGTTCCTCTGATGGAACTCGGTCAACATGTGGGAGCGAGTCTGCTCGCGAAAGCGGTATCAGCGGCTCAGATACATCCGGGTCGTCAGTAAATAAACCGGCAGCCCCGACACCAAAATCAACAACGCCGCATAAGGCGCCGCCGCCGCAAATTCGACATTTGCAGTATGCGCCCACACTTCCGTTGCCAGCGTATTGAGCCCGGTCGGACTCAGTAGCAACGTCGCCGTCAATTCCTTCATCGCATCCAGAAACACCAGCGCAAACGCCGCGCCCAATGCCGGGAAGATGATCGGCAACGTCACTCGGCAAAACGCCGTGAACGACGAGGCGCCCAGCGTTCGCGCAGCCTCTTCCAGTTGCGGTGCCGCCTTGTTCAGTGCCGTGCGAATCGGCGCCTGCGCCAATGGCAGAAACAGCAGCGCATAAGCGATCAGCAGCAACCCCGAAGTCTGGTACAGCGCCGGCACGTAGTGCAGGGCGAAATACACCAGCGTCAGCGCAATCACCAGGCCCGGCAGCGCATGCAGCAGATACGGCAAGCGCTCGGCCCAGATCGCCAGTTGACCTTTGTAACGCACCACCAACAAGCCGACCGGCACGGCCAGCACCAGACACAGCGCAGCTCCGCCAAGAGAAAGTGCCAGAGAAGAAAGCAGGGCTTCAGTGATCGCTGCTACCGGGAATGCTGCGGATGAACCGACCGCCAGCCAATACGCCAACATCCCCAGCGGAATCCCGCTGCCGACAATTGCCAGCATCAGGCAATACAGCTGACCGACCGTAGCCCATGGTCCTAGCCGAACCTGTTCAGCTTGGCGCGCGGCACCTTGTCCGGTGCGCACATGCCGAGCTTTGCCGCGTACGCGCAGCTCCAGCCACAACAACACCAGGCACAGCGCCAGCAGCACGGCGGAAAGCATCGCCGCGTTGGCGTTACTGAACTCCAGTTCGAATTGCTGATAGATCGCCGTGGTGAAGGTTTGCAGGCCGATGATCGACAGTGCGCCGAACTCCACCAGCATGTGCAAGGCAATCAATAGCGAGCCGGCCAATAGCGAAGGCCAGAGCAGCGGCAGGGTTACGCGGAAAAATACGCCCCAGCGATTCTGCCCAAGGGTGCGCGCCGACTCTTCAAGGGAGGGGTCGAGATTGCGCAGAGTTGCCGCCACCGGCAGGAAGATCAACGGATACTTCGACAGGCTCATCACCAGAATCGCCCCGCCAAGCCCTTCGAACTGCGCGCTCAGCGAAACCCAGGTGAAGCTGCTGACAAACGCCGGCACCGCGAACGGCAGGCACAGGATCACGCCCCATAGGCGACGCCCTGGCAAATTGCTGCGTTCCAGCAGCCAGGCCAGCGACAGACCAATCACGCCGCAGGAGAGGGTTACGCCAACCATCAACGCCAACGTGTTGCGCAACAGGCCGAACACATACGGGCGCCACAACAAGTGCAACGCCTCGGCCCAGCCGGCCTGCCAGGCCTTGAGCCCGACATAGGCCAGCGGCAACAGGCTCAGCACTACCAGTAACAACACCGGCAGCACCAGCCAGATTGATGGCCGCTTGCGCTTTGGTACGTAACCCCCGCGCGCGGCGGGGGCGGATAACGATGCGGTCATCAGTTCAAGCCAACTTCGCGTTCCAGCTCCAGCGCTTCTTCGGCATTGCCCAGATCGGCCGGGGTTACGTTCGGCGCTTCCAGTTCGCTGAACGGCTTGAGTCCGCGATCCGATTCCATACCTTTGTGCAGTGGGTATTCGGCGGTGGTCTGGGTGATCACGCGCTGACCTTCTTCGCTGGCCATATAGGCGAGGAATTGCTGGGCTTCTTTTGGATGTTTGCTGGATTTCAACACGGCAGCGCTCGACACGGTGATCAAGCCACCGACGTCGCCAGCGGTGAAGTAATGCAGTTTCGAGTCGAGTTTGCCTTTCTCGCGCTGCAGGGCGAACCAGTAGTAGTTGTTCACCAGCACGGTGGCGACTTCACCGTTTTCCACGGCTTTGAGCGCAACCATGTTGTTGCTGTAGGTCTTGCCGAAGGCGCGCAGGCCGGTCAGCCACTCTTCGGCGGCCTCGCGACCGTGCATTTTGATGATGGCCACGGCTTGTTCCTGAAACGCGCCGCTGGTTGGCACGAAGCCGACTTTGCCTTGCCACTGTGGATCGGCAAAATCCAGGACTGATTTTGGCAGGTCTTTTTCGTCGACCAGTTTCGGGTTGTAAGCGACCACGCGAACGCGTGCCGTCACGCCAATCCAGGTGCCGTTAGCTGCGACGTATTTTTCCGGCAGCACGGCCAAAGTGGCGTCATCGGCCTTGGCCAGCAGGCCTTGTTCGCCGAGATTGTTCAACGGTGGCGATTCTTCGGTGTAGATCACGTCGGCAGGGGAGCGGTCGCCTTCTTCGATGATCTGGCTGGCGAGCTGATTGCTGCTGCCTTTGCGCACGTTGACGTGAATGCCGGTCTTGGCTTCGAAGGCTTTGGCGATCGCGTCGCCGACTTCCTTGTGCTGGCCGTTGTAGAGAGTCAGGGAAACCGCATCGGCAGCCTGGGTGAGGGGAGTGGCGAGCGCCAGGCCGAGGAAGGTGAAGGTCAGGCCTCGGCGCAGGGTATTTCGAAAAGTCATTCGCGGGGTTCCTCACTGTCGCATTGCAAAAACTTGCAACAATGATAAACGATATTGTTTCTCAAGTGCGCCTTGCGGTGGGGCTGGCGTTTTGATAGGTGCGATGGTGATGGGGTTTCGGGAAGCCAGAAATGCAAAAACCCGCTTTCGCGGGTTTTTGTGAAATCCAAGGTCGTAACCTTGAATTTGAATTGGTGCCCAGAAGAAGACTCGAACTTCCACGACCGTAAGGTCACCAGCACCTGAAGCTGGCGTGTCTACCAATTTCACCATCTGGGCAATCATCGCTAGCGTTGCCGCTGTTGATGTGGCGCACTATACGGAGCGCGTTTTGATCTGTAAACCCCTGATTTAATTTTAATAAATCAGTTTTAAGAAAAGCCGGGCTTAGAATGCAAAAAACCCGCTTTCGCGGGTTTTGTGTGAGCCTTGAAACTGATCTAGTCTCAAACTCGAAATTGGTGCCCAGAAGAAGACTCGAACTTCCACGACCGTAAGGTCACCAGCACCTGAAGCTGGCGTGTCTACCAATTTCACCATCTGGGCAGTATCGTTAACGCTTGTGCGTCGTCGATGGCGCGCACTATACGGAGCGTCTTTTTAACTGTAAACCCCTGTCAGCAAAAAATATGATTTTTTTTACCGGCGGTGTTCAAAACGGCTTTCAAGCGACGATACAGACCCTCATAAGGGCCTTATATAGTCGGAAATTTCCCGTTTCATGGCGCCTATGCCAAACTAACCCGCATATAGACAAGGTGAAAACTCTCTAATGGCCGATTGGCAGTCCCTCGATCCCGAGGCCGCTCGTGAAGCGGAAAAATATGAAAACCCTATTCCTAGCCGCGAACTGATCCTGGCGCATCTCGCCGATCGGGGCTCGCCGGCTGCCCGCGAGCAACTGGTGGAAGAGTTTGGTCTGACCACAGAAGACCAGATCGAAGCCCTGCGCCGCCGCCTTCGCGCCATGGAGCGCGACGCCCAACTGATCTACACCCGCCGCGGCACTTATGCGCCAGTCGACAAACTCGACCTGATCCTCGGTCGCATCAGCGGTCACCGTGACGGTTTCGGCTTCCTGGTGCCGGACGACGGCAGCGACGACCTGTTCATGAGCCCCGCGCAAATGCGTCTGGTGTTCGATGGCGACCGTGCGCTGGCGCGTGTGTCCGGTCTCGACCGTCGCGGTCGCCGCGAAGGCGTGATCGTTGAAGTGGTCTCGCGTGCTCACGAAACCATCGTCGGCCGCTACTTTGAAGAGGGCGGCATCGGCTTCGTCGTCGCGGACAACCCGAAGATCCAGCAGGAAGTGCTGGTTACCCCGGGCCGCAACGCCAACGCGCAGATCGGTCAGTTCGTCGAGGTGAAAATCACCCACTGGCCGACGCCGCGCTTCCAGCCGCAAGGCGACGTGGTTGAAGTGGTCGGCAACTACATGGCGCCGGGCATGGAAATCGATGTCGCTCTGCGCACCTACGACATTCCGCACGTCTGGCCCGAAGCCGTTCTGAAAGAAGCGGCCAAGCTCAAGCCGGAAGTCGAAGAAAAAGACAAAGAGAAGCGCGTCGACCTGCGCCATTTGCCGTTCGTCACCATTGACGGTGAAGATGCCCGCGACTTCGACGATGCTGTTTATTGCGAAGCCAAGCCGGGCAAGCTGCGCCTGTTCTCCGGCGGCTGGAAGTTGTACGTGGCGATTGCTGACGTTTCCAGCTACGTGAAGATCGGCTCGGCCCTGGACAACGAAGCGCAGGTGCGCGGCAACTCGGTGTACTTCCCTGAGCGCGTGGTGCCAATGCTGCCTGAGCAGCTGTCCAACGGCCTGTGCTCGCTGAATCCGCACGTCGATCGTCTGGCCATGGTCTGCGAGATGACCATCTCCAAGTCCGGCGAAATGACCGACTACTGCTTCTATGAAGCGGTGATCCATTCCCACGCGCGTCTGACCTACAACAAAGTCAGCGCGATGCTGGAAACGCCGAAAGTGGCCGAAGCACGCAAACTGCGTGGTGAGTACACCGACGTCGTGCCGCACCTCAAGCAGCTTTATTCGCTGTACAAAGTGTTGCTGGCTGCCCGTCACGTGCGCGGCGCGATCGATTTCGAGACCCAGGAAACCCGGATCATCTTCGGTTCCGAGCGCAAGATTGCCGAAATCCGTCCGACCACCCGTAACGACGCGCACAAGCTGATCGAGGAATGCATGCTGGCGGCCAACGTGGCCACCGCCGAATTCCTCAAGAAGCACGAAATCCCTGCGTTGTACCGTGTCCACGACGGCCCGCCACCGGAGCGTCTGGAAAAACTCCGTGCCTTCCTTGGCGAACTCGGCCTGTCCCTGCACAAAGGCAAGGACGGTCCATCGCCGAAGGATTATCAGGCGTTGCTGGCAAGCATCAAGGATCGTCCGGATTTCCACCTGATCCAGACCGTGATGCTGCGCTCGCTCAGTCAAGCGGTGTACAGCGCTGACAACCAGGGCCACTTCGGCCTGAATTATGAAGCCTATACCCACTTCACTTCGCCGATCCGTCGTTACCCGGACCTGCTGACGCACCGCGCGATCCGCAGCGTGATCCATTCGAAGCAGGACACTCCGCATGTTCGCCGTGCCGGGGCAATGACCATTCCGAAGGCGCGCATCTATCCGTACGACGAGGCGGCGCTGGAGCAGCTCGGCGAGCAGTGCTCGATGAGCGAACGCCGTGCCGACGAAGCGACCCGCGACGTGGTCAACTGGCTCAAGTGCGAGTTCATGAAGGATCGCGTGGGCGAGTCGTTCCCGGGTGTGATCACAGCGGTAACCGGTTTTGGCCTGTTCGTTGAGCTGACCGATATCTACGTCGAAGGTCTGGTCCACGTCACGGCGCTGCCGGGCGATTACTACCACTTCGATCCTGTGCATCACCGCCTGGCGGGCGAGCGCACCGGTCGCAGCTTCCGTCTTGGCGATACCGTTGAAGTGCGCGTCATGCGCGTTGACCTCGACGAGCGCAAGATCGACTTCGAGATGGCCGAAAAAACCATCAGCGCACCGATCGGTCGCAAAAAACGTGGCGCTGAAACCGCTGCTCCGGCGGCCAAGGTTGCGGAAGAAAAGGCTCCGGCTAAATCCGCCAGCCGTCGTCCGGCCAAGGAAAAAGCGGCAGAAGCCTATCGCCCAAGCGACGCCGTGGCGAAAAACGCCGAGCTGCGCAAAAGCCGTGAAATGAAGAAGGCTCTGCTTTCCGACGCTAAAAACGGTGGTAAAGCGGCGTCCGGGGGAAAGACCGGACGGTCGGCGCCTGAAAAGGCCTCCGGCGGCAAGCCAGCGAAACCGAGCAAACACCGTAAGGGGCCGCCAAAAGCGGGCTCCGCTCCAGCCAAAAGTGGCGGGGCACGTAAACCGAAGGCGAAGTCATGAGTCAGTTGGAAAAAATCTACGGCGTTCACGCGGTAGAAGCGTTGCTGCGTCACCACCCGAAACGCGTCAAGCAGATCTGGCTGGCGGAAAGCCGCAACGATCCGCGCGTGCAGACCCTGGTTGAGCTGGCCAACGAAAACCGTGTTCAGGTCGGCCAGGCCGAGCGTCGCGAAATGGACGCTTGGGTTGAAGGCGTGCACCAGGGCGTGGTCGCGGAAGTAAGCCCGAGCCAGGTCTGGGGCGAAGCCATGCTCGACGAGCTGCTCGATCGCACTGAAGGTGCGCCGCTGTTGCTGGTGCTCGACGGTGTGACCGATCCGCACAACCTCGGCGCCTGCCTGCGTTCGGCGGATGCGGCCGGTGCGCTGGCGGTGATCGTGCCGAAAGACAAGTCGGCGACCCTGACGCCGGTCGTGCGTAAAGTCGCTTGCGGCGCGGCGGAAGTGATTCCATTGGTTGCTGTGACTAACCTCGCTCGCACCCTGGAAAAACTTCAGCAGCGCGGTCTGTGGATTGTCGGTACTGCGGGGGAGGCTGAGGTCAGCATCTACGACCAAGATCTGACTGGCCCGACCATCCTGATCATGGGCGCCGAAGGCAAGGGCATGCGTCGCCTGACCCGCGAGCACTGCGACTATCTGGTGAAGCTGCCGATGGCCGGTAGCGTCAGCAGCCTCAACGTCTCGGTTGCGACGGGCGTGTGCCTGTTCGAAGCGCAGCGTCAGCGCGGTGCAAAAGCCAAGGCCGCCACAAAGAAATCCTGAGTCGTACTCGATTCAAATGTGGGAGCGAGCTTGCTCGCGAAAGCGGAGTATCAGTCGACATAAATGTTGCCTGACAAACTGCATTCGCGAGCAAGCTCGCTCCCACAGTGTTTTGTGGTGTGGCATAACTGAGTGATTGTTCAAATAATCACCAATTGCCTTGCACCTCCTCTGTCCCTTCTCTACAATTGCGCCCCTTGCTGTGACGGCAGGCACGCATGTGCCCCGCGCCAGCAAGTCCATAAGTGTCATTCACTCCTTGTCTGACCGTTTTTGAGCGGCAGGCTACAACCCGTAAGGAGCATTCATGCGTCATTACGAAATCATCTTTTTGGTCCACCCGGATCAAAGCGAGCAAGTCGGCGGCATGGTTGAGCGTTACACCAAGCTGATCGAAGAAGACGGCGGCAAAATCCACCGTCTGGAAGATTGGGGCCGTCGTCAACTGGCCTACGCAATCAACAATGTTCACAAGGCTCACTACGTGATGCTGAACGTTGAGTGCACTGGCAAGGCCCTGGCCGAGTTGGAAGACAACTTCCGCTACAACGATGCAGTGATCCGTAACCTGGTCATCCGTCGCGACGAAGCCGTTACCGGCCAGTCCGAGATGCTCAAGGCTGAAGAAAACCGCAGTGAGCGCCGTGAGCGTCGCGATCGTCCTGAGCACGAAGGCGCTGAAAGCGCTGAAGGCGAAGAGAACGACAGCGATAACGCTGACGAGTAATCCACGGACCTTATTAAGGAGCCTATCAAATGGCACGTTTCTTCCGTCGTCGTAAATTCTGCCGTTTCACCGCTGAAGACGTGAAAGAGATCGATTACAAAGATCTCAACACTCTGAAAGCCTACGTATCCGAGACCGGCAAAATCGTTCCAAGCCGCATCACCGGTACCAAAGCTCGTTATCAGCGTCAGCTGGCCACCGCTATCAAGCGCGCCCGCTTCCTGGCCCTGCTGGCCTACACCGACAGCCACGGCCGCTGAGACCGGGCAGTCGACAAGTAGCAAAGGATTGAATGCATGCGTGCCTTAGCTGAGTTCATCATGCGAGGCCGTATGCAGGCCACTCTCGTGGTGGCCGGATGTGCAACATTGCCGTTGTTGTATTGGTTGGGTGCTGCCGCGGGGAGCCTTGTGCTGCTGCGGCGCGGACTGACGGACGCCCTGGGTGTTCTGTCTCTGGGGCTGCTGCCGGCGTTGATCTGGTGGCTGTATGCCGATGACCCACGGGCACTTCTGGTGCTGCTGGGGTCTTCGGGGCTTGCGTTGGTTTTGCGCGCAAGTGAATCCTGGGTCCGCACGCTGCTGGTCAGCGTAGTGATTGGAGTGGTGTTTTCGGTGGTGCTCGGGGCGGCGTTTGCGGCCCAGATCGAGATGCTCGCGCAGGCCTTGATAAAGGTCATGCCGGCGCTTCTTGGTGAAACCTACAAGCAATTGTCGGTCGATGAGCAAGCGCGTTTCGCGTCCCTGATTGCACCGGTCCTGACCGGACTGATTGCGGCGCTGTTGCAGATCGTCAGCGTGCTGAGCCTGATTGTCGGGCGGCATTGGCAGGCGTTGTTGTACAACCCGGGTGGTTTTGGTCGCGAGTTTCGCGCCATCCGGATCCCGCTGGGGCCGGCGATGTTGCTGCTGGCGTTGATGCTTCTGGGCCCGAATCTCGGTGCACAGATGGCCATGTTGACGCCGTTGTGCAGTGTACCGCTGGTGTTCGCCGGACTTGCCCTGATTCACGGGCTGGTCGGGCAGAAGCGACTGGCCGGTTTCTGGCTGGTGGGGTTGTACGTCACGCTGCTGTTGTTCATGCAGCTGATCTATCCGTTGCTCGTGGTCCTGGCCATTGTCGACAGCCTGATTGATTTTCGCGGTCGTCACGTGTCGAAAGACACCGATAACGCGAACGGTGAAGGTTAAAAGTTAAGAGGATTTCCACATGCAACTGATCCTTCTGGAAAAAATCGCCAACCTGGGCAACCTGGGCGACAAAGTAAACGTTAAGGCCGGTTACGGCCGTAACTACCTGCTGCCTTTCGGCAAAGCTACCGCTGCAACTGCTGCCAACCTGGCTGCGTTTGAAGAGCGTCGTGCTGAGCTGGAAAAAGCTGCCGCAGACCGTAAAGCATCGGCTGAAAGCCGTGCTGCCCAACTGGCCGAGCTGGAAGTGACCATCACTGCCACCGCTGGCGACGAAGGCAAGCTGTTCGGTTCGATCGGTACTCACGACATCGCTGACGCACTGACCGCCTCCGGCGTTGAAGTTGCGAAAAGCGAAGTTCGTCTGCCGAACGGCACCATCCGCAACGTGGGTGAATTCGACGTGGCTGTGCACCTGCACGCCGAAGTTGAAGCCACCGTACGCGTTGTCGTGGTAGCAGCTTAAGTAACACCTGATCGGCTGGCGGCTTGTCCGTCAGACGGTTAACATCGGGCACGATCCTGTTTACAGGTCGTGCCCTTTGTCTTTCTGAACTCCCTGTTTTTCCAAATTACACAAGTGGCCATGAACGATATCTCCGCTCCCGAGCAATACGATCTGCAAACCGCCGCCCTGAAGGTGCCGCCGCATTCCATCGAGGCCGAACAGGCTGTACTCGGTGGTCTGATGCTGGACAACAACGCCTGGGAACGCGTGCTCGATCAAGTCTCCGACGGCGATTTCTATCGACATGACCACCGTCTGATTTTCCGTGCGATCGCCAAACTGGCCGATCAGAACATGCCGATCGACGTCGTGACCCTGTCTGAACAACTGGACAAGGAAGGCCAGACCTCGCAGGTCGGTGGCCTCGGTTACCTCGGTGAACTGGCGAAAAACACGCCGTCCGTCGCCAACATCAAGGCCTATGCGCAGATCGTTCGTGAGCGAGCGACATTGCGCCAGTTGATCGGCATCAGCACCGAAATCGCCGACAGCGCCTTCAACCCTGAAGGCCGCACCGCCGCCGAGATTCTCGACGAAGCCGAACGCCAGATCTTCCAGATTGCCGAGGCCCGGCCAAAAACCGGCGGCCCGGTAGGTGTGAATGACTTGCTGACCAAGGCCATTGATCGCATCGACACCCTGTTCAACACCGACAACGCCATTACCGGCCTGTCCACCGGCTACACCGACCTCGATGAGAAGACCAGCGGCCTGCAGCCGTCCGACTTGATCATCGTCGCCGGCCGTCCGTCGATGGGTAAAACCACCTTCGCGATGAACCTGGTGGAAAACGCCGTGTTGCGCAGCGAGAAAGCGGTTCTGGTGTACTCCCTCGAGATGCCAGGCGAATCGCTGATCATGCGTATGCTCTCCTCGCTGGGCCGCATCGACCAGACCAAGGTGCGTTCTGGCCAACTGGAAGACGATGACTGGCCGCGCCTGACTTCGGCGGTCAACCTGCTCAACGACCGCAAGCTGTTCATCGATGACACTGCCGGCATCAGTCCGTCGGAAATGCGTGCGCGGACCCGACGTCTGGTGCGTGAACACGGTGACGTCGGCCTGATCATGATCGACTACCTGCAACTGATGCAGATCCCCGGTTCCAGCGGTGACAACCGCACCAACGAAATTTCCGAAATCTCGCGATCCCTGAAAGCGCTGGCCAAGGAATTCAACTGCCCGGTGGTGGCGCTGTCGCAGCTCAACCGTTCCCTCGAACAGCGTCCCAACAAGCGCCCGGTGAACTCCGACTTGCGCGAATCCGGAGCGATCGAGCAGGACGCCGACGTGATCATGTTCGTGTACCGCGACGAGGTCTATCACCCGGAAACCGAACACAAAGGCATCGCCGAAATCATCATCGGCAAGCAGCGTAACGGCCCGATCGGTTTTATCCGTCTGGCCTTTATCGGCAAATACACGCGCTTCGAAAACCTCGCGCCGGGCAGTTACAACTTCGACGACGACGAGTGACAGCAGGCCGAAGTTCATCGGCCTGCTGCGACGCTGTATCGATTACAACGTCGCGCCACTTGATCCCGGAGTTTCCTGCGCAGGCGTGACGTTGGCAGGAGGCGCCTCGATTGTTGTTCGAGGCTGCAATTCCTGCCGCGTCAGCGTCTGGATCAATGTCGCTTCGACAATCGCCAATTGCGCCGTTACATCATCGGTTTGCGATTTGTATTGAGCTTCGCTCAGCAGTCTTTGTGATGACTGGCTGTCGAGAATTTCCTGGCGATCCTGGAACGGCTGGCGACTCGCATCGAATTGCGCCTGGTATTTGTGAATGATGAAGTCCTGCCAGAAATTCATCGACACCAATGCCTGAAACTCTTCAGGCGAACCATTCAGCGTCAAGACTTTGCGATATGCCGCATCCAGCATTGCCGGGGTAACGCCGGCCATGCCGATAAACGAGAGTGTCTGTGGCTGAAACGGCAATTGCAGCCGATCCCTGAGACCAAAGCGGTAGGCCATGGTCATTTCATGGGGATCGCGTATGCGCAGGTTGTGGCTGTTTCGCAGCTCCCGGGAGGTTGCCGGATCGTCAATGATTGCCCTGCTTGAAGCGATCTCTGCCGCCGCGATGTCGTCGACCTGTTTTAGCCGGAACAATCCTTTGGACAGCGCCACCAAGGGGGCGCCGTTCATATCCAGCCTGGCCTGTATGCGCGCCTTGTGAGTCATGGCCAGGACCTGCAGATCGGTGAAGGTGGCTGCGGCAAGGTCAGTGCAGCCGGCTTCGCACGCGCGATCGAACAGTTCTCGACGCAAGGTTCGCGACTGTGGATTGTCCTGGCTGATGACATCGATCACGTCCCAGACCTGGCGCCGGAAGTCGGCATGGTGCGCACGGCTCGCGAGGATGTTGAAGAAGCCGTCCGAGCCTTGCTGCTCGCGCAACGTGCGCCATTGAGTGTTTCTGGCGATCGCTTGATCAGCGGGTAGTCCGGTGGTCCAGATCGGAGCAGGGTCCGCGGCTGCCCTTGCACTGGGACGTTGTGCCAAGGGGAATGACGTTGTGAACAGGTTGGATCTGTTGTGAAGCCCGGTTTGGGCTTCGTCCAGTTGCCTGCGATAGACGCCCATTTGTATCCGCGTCTCATCGGTAATCGGATTATTCGTCAGTAACGTGCCACTGTTCACCTGGACCGAATGCGCCAGGCGCTCCGGGGACGGAGCAGTGACAAAGTCAGGAATCGTGGTGATCTGATTGTTGCTCAGATCGATCCGGGTCAGCAGGGGTTGATCAAACAGCCCGGTTGGCCACTGCGTGATGCCGGTGTTCGCCAAGGTGACCTCGCGCATATCGGTGATCAGACTGAAATCCGGGATCACACCGAGCTGGGGATTGTTGTCGATCCAGAGTGCTCTGAGCGTTGTGCGTCCGGCCAGTATCCGCGCCGTTTCTGCATTGAGTTCAAGTTGGTTGTGCTGCAGGAAGAGGCGCGTCATCCCGTGCATTTCTCCTACAGCCGGGGGCAAGTCCCTGAGGCGATTGTTCGACATGTCCAGCCAGCGCACATGACGAAAACGGGTGAGGAAGCCTTCCGGTGACTCCGTCAGGTTCATGCCGCTCAATCTGAGTGAACCCACATGGCTGAAGTCGATGCTCAGATCCGGCAGGGTCGGCAAGGTCAGGCCGCTCAAGTCCAGTTCCAGACCGATCGGTGTGCCGTCGAAAGCATGTTTTTGCGCCGTCTCGCGGCGCCAGCAACTGATGATCCGATCCCGCGCTGCAGTGCGGTCATTACGGGTGGTGGCGTTGATTTGCAGCTGATTGGCACGCACGTAACGCAGGCGGTTGCCGCCCCCGGAAAAGACCCAGTCGTCGAGCTGGGTTTTCAGAAGATCGAATTCTTGTTCCAGTGCGAGCAAGCGTGGTGCCACGGTGCCTTTGTCATGATTCCAGATGAACTCCCTGCACTCCTTGATGGTTTTGCTCGGGAACAGGTTTCGATAACGCTGGGCCCTGGAGTCTTCGCTATCGAATACGGCGGGATGAGCCGGCTCCATCAGCTCGGGGTGAGACTGTTTAAGGCGTCGCCAGTAGCCGTCGAATTTTCGCCAGTACGCGGAGGGGAAGTCGTTGCCTTCAAGGCGCGTGACATTGTTGATCCGCGCGACGACAGCCAGTGTCTCGGGTGTCGGGTTGAGATTGGCCTGGGGAACCTCGCTCAAGCGATTGTCGCGCAGGTCCAGGTGGTTTAAAGCGGTTTTGTCGAGCAGGCCGGCAGGCCACTGACTGAGGCCCGTGTTTTTCAGGTTCAATGCCTGCAACCCGGACATGGCGCTGAAGTCGGGCACTGCCCGCAGTTGATTGTTGGACAGATCGATCTGTTTCAACTGGTGCAATGCACCGAGTGCCAAAGCGCTTTGTTCATCCAGTTTTATCTGGTTTGAACTCAGATCCAGATAGTTGAGTTTGTCCATCTCGGCGATTTTTTGCGGCAGTTTATCGATGCCAGAGTTAACGATGGTCAGGCTTTCCAGATTGGGGCAATTGGACAGAAGCGTATTGGCGGTGTCCGACCAGATTACCGAGTCGAGACTGAGGGATTTGATGTGACTGAAATCCACGGTCAGCAGGGGTAATGGACCGTACAGCGCTGGCAGTTTCAGTTCGCCGTCCGAATCGCCCAGCCAGCAGCCTCTGATGATTCTTGCCAGGCGGGTAGCGTTGACTCTTTCCGGGCCCACGGCGTGGGCCGGTCCGGGTTGGCTGTCGGCGATGTAGGCCTGCAGTTGCGTTTCCAGTAGCTCGAAGCCGGCAATGCGTCGCGCCATCTGCTCTTCGGCGCCATCCCCCAGGGCGAGCAAATATTCCCTGGCGGCTTGCGGATTCTTGTCTGGATACATACGCCGCACCATCGCCACTTCGGGAATGTCGCCATCCAGTCTGAACGCGTCTGCGCGGGAGCCCGTGCGCATCGCCGGATAGTCGGCCACTACGCGGCGCCAATAAACCTCAAGCGTTCGCCAGTAACCGGTCGGGAAGGGGTTGCCTTCAATCAGGGTGACTGAGTTGATACGGGCAATCGCCAGTAGTTCATTGTTTGACGGGTCAAGGATCGGCTGTGGAATTTCGCGCAGTTGGTTATGGCGCAAGTCGACCACGTCCAGTGCCACCTGATCGCGTAAACCGCTGGGCCAGTGATCCAGTCCGGTGTTGCTCAGGTTCAATGACCGAAGTTGCGACATGCCGCGAAAGTCCGGGATTCTGCCAAGCGGGTTGCTCGACAGGTCGAGGTGTTCAAGCTGCTTGAGTGCGCCCAGTTTTACTGCTGCCTGCTCATTGAGCTGGATTCGGTTCGAGCTCAGCTCCAGAGCCTTGAGAACGGTCATCGGCGCGATATCGGGCGGCAGCTTATCCAGGGTGGAGTGAGTCACCGACAGTTTCTCAAGGTTGGGAAAACTGCCAAGGAAGGTATCGGCGGTGTCCGACCAGGCGACCGCTTTCAGCTCCAGAGTTCTTACATGGCTGAAATCAGCCGTCAGCGGCGCAAGGATTGCCTCTCCCAAATCAAGTTTCAGCGTCGTTCCCGTCTGCCGTTTCCAGCAACGTTTTATTTCTTCGACAGCACGCTCCACCGCGGGATGCGCAGCTTCGTTGGGGGCCTGCGAGGATGTCTTCCTGATCCAGGAAGCGAGATCCGCCTTGAGCGCCCTGTAACTGGCCTCGCGTTGGGTCAGATAGCCGCGGACGTCATCCCCGTGCGAATGCAGAAGCCGGGTGATCTCCTCGCTGTCGAGGGCCGGGAAGAGCTTTCGAGCGCGGGACTCTGGCGTGCGCAAATGATTGATCGCGCTGGCAAACCGTTGCAGCAGGCCAGGATGCGCGGGGCTGCCTGGCTCGTTGCGGAGCATCCCGCCGACACCGCCGACCGCCGTTCCCAGCCAGCCTTCGCGAGCATCGTAAATGATCGGCTCCGAGCGCCCGGGGCGTGTAGCGATGTAGGTATTGGTGCTGTCGCTGGCCACCGGATCTTGCGCACGGACGATACGCATCACCGTTGTCGACGGGGTCGAGGCGTCGGTGTCGTGCAGAACCTGATAACTGTGGTTGTCGATCACCGCATAGAGTTTACCGTTGAGCCGGTGAAGGCCATCGCTGCCCCTTTGAATGCCGCTGAAATCCAGTGGCGTGCGGAAAGCTTCCAGGCGGCTGCTCGACAATGGCACACCGATCGGCTCGAAGTATTCCAGCTCATGCCAGAGTCCCGCGCTGGAGTCACGCAGCAACACGGGTCCCGAGGGACTGGATTCGCTGGGCAGTCTGGCCCGATACAGTCCTGTTTGCGCATCTTTGCCGACCAGCACGATGCCGCCAGGTACATCGGCATATTGGCGGCCTTTGTGGGTTCTCAAACCGTCAGCGTTGCGATCCGACAAACCGCTGGCCGCAGGCACCCAGTAATGTTCCAGGGACTGGCTAGCCGCACGCGGATTTTCAATCGGCAACGCGGGTCGATGAATGGTGATGCTCGGAGCCGGCTCGATCGCGTCGATATCGGCTGGCGTTGGTAAGCGGCCCGGTCGTGGTGGTTGCCCACCGGGTATCGAGACCTCTAAATGTGTGCGCGGTGGCAGGTCGAGGCGCGGGGTGTCCACGTCTGGCACAGTGTTTTGGCGAACCGGGGGATTGCCGGAATTGTTGCCTCTGGGGGGCGATTTAACGGGCATGTCTTTCTATCCTTGCGGGTTTGCGCATCAGTTCGCCTGAACGGGAGCTGATGGCAGGGGCGGCGTCATTGCCTGATTGATCGTATGGCCCTGAGTCCTTTACTCAGGCCTGGAAGGCACGCCAGCCTCGCTGGCCAGTGCAAAAATCTTGCTCGCGGTCTTGCCATCGAAGGTCTGGCGCCAGATGGCCACGTGCGGCAAGCCAGCCTGTTCATCGCGGCGCTGAGACTCGATACCGCGTCGGCTCTGTTCGAGGGTTTTGAGGTGGCCGCCTCTTGTGGTGAAACTCAGCGGCGCGGCGTTGTGCTGGTCATAGTGGAAGTGTGCCTCCCATAACGGTGCGTCGTCGGCGCGATCAGTGATCGAATAAACGTCGAGAAACGACTTGCCCTTGCCTTTGCCCGATGGCTTGCGATCAACGGTTTTGCTCACGCTGACTTCGTCGGCATCCATCAGATAGTTCAAGCGCATGATGTCGAGCACCTCCCTGTTCTTGTACATGCGCACCAGAACACTTTGGCCATGCGCGTCCAGTGACCCGCCAGCGCTTCGCAAACGCGCAGCCAGGTCGAGGATTTCGGTGTCCGCGTCTTCATGGCTTTCCAGGCGCCTTGCCTGCTCGTTCAGTCGTTCAGTCTCTTTACTCAGGTCTTCGACAATATCGGTCGGATTGGTTTTTCTCGCCTCGTCCACCCTGGCCTTGGCAACGTGTTGTTCGACGTCGGCCAGTAACCGGTTAGCCTCGGCGACCAGCTGTGGTCTGGGTGTACTGGTGATGGGCGGGCGCACTGGCAGCCATTCACCTTGTCTTTTTTCGTAGCGGGATGGCGAATCGGGACGCAACGGGTCCTGGACCTTGACGATGATGTTGCCATCCTGGGTCGTTTCCATGTCCCCGACCATTACCCGATAAGTTCCGTGTTGACGGATCCGGAAAATTTTTCTGGGCGGCACGGGGCGTGCATTTTCGGAGGTGTCTGGTTGCGGCGGAAGGAAATCGAAATCGATATCGTGGTCAATGTTTGGCAGTTCGCGGTCGCGACCAATCGATTCCAGAATGTCGCTCAGTCTGTTTTCGATTCGCTGTTCGAGTGGGTCGATCAAGGTGAGGGCTTCCCTCAGGTACTCGGCCCTGGCAGTGTCGATATCAGTGGTCAGTAGCGCTTCAAATCGAGACTTGTCCGACCTTATCTGATCAAGGCTCAAGAGCAGTGCCATCGGCTGGTGGTGCTGCGGAATCTTGTTCAGGTCGCTGGTGACCAGATCAACCGAGGAAAGCGAGGGCATCGTGGCGTTGGGCGAATGGTCGGGCGCGCCCGCAAACAGGTGTATATAGAGCGTCAGTTTGTTGAAGTCGATACGCTCGGCCGACGGCACTTGCTGTCTGATTTTTTCAAGTATCGGTTCCGCTCCTGGATCGGCTTTTTTGATTTCTGCCAACACCACTTCCCGCTCTTGGATAAACCTCAGCTTCTTGTTCAGGTGGGGGATCATCTTCCTGCAACTGTCGGCGTCGACTTTGGCGCTCGTAGGCTTGAACCTCAGGTCCATGGTCGCCATGAGTCGATTCAGAAACTCCGCACGTTCTATCCGGAAGGTGCGCAATTCCTGTTTGAACAGCCCTTTTGCTTTTGCGCGGATCAGCCAGTTCTTGTTGAGAATAAGTGACTCCACGAAATCTGCTTGCTTGTGAACATGCTTGAGCAGATTCACCTCAAGGTTGAGCAGTTTCAGGTTTTTCTCTGCACTGCCCTCCGGCAATTTTTTGATATCAGCCCAGAGATCGTTATGAAGCGCAGTCGAGTTCTCCAACTCTGCGTGTGCTTTCTGAAAAGGCAGATACATCAGCCTCAAAGTGTCGATGCTTAACCCGGCCGCCTCTGCATCCGTGATGCCGCTCTTCAGCTCTGGCAAATGATAAACCCAGCGATTGCCCTCATCGCGCCGCACAGTCCGCGTTTCGCCGCTGCGGCTGGCGCGGTAGATATTGGCGATATCAGTTGCCACGGGATCTTTCGGGTTGACGATACGCCACGCTTTTTGTGTCGCCGTGGAGGCACTCACATCGTGCATGACCTGATAAGCGTGGTTGTGCAGGGACAGGTACAGTCGGCCCTCGTGGCGCAATAACCCGTCGCTGTCGGCCTTGGCGCGTGTGAGTTCGAGATCCGTGCGCAACGTCTGCAGGTGAGTGTCAATCAAGGTCACGGCGTCACCGTCCTTGAGCGAATGCCACAGACCACTGTCGGCGTCGCGCAGCAGTAGCGGACCACTGGCAACCCGCTCGGCCGCGAGTTGGGCGCGGTAGAGGCCGGTCTGCGGATCGACCCCGACCATCTCGATGCTGCCGTGCGCGACATCGACGTATTCGCGGCCCTTATACAGCCTCAAGCCCTCGGTATTGGCCTGGGGCAAACGGTCAGGTGCGGGGATACGGTAACTCTCCAGCGATTTTGCTCCCGTTGCGCCCGTTTTCACCGAGGCGGTTGCTGTGTGCGTGATGACGACGGGAGACGGTCTTGTTACCTCAGGGCTGGCAGTGCCGTGAGTGCCGCCCGGACGCGTTGCAGAGGGGACAGGCAGGGACGGTTCAGGCCCCGTCCGTGGCGCTCGCCCGGTATTGCCTTGCTGCTGCGCATCCGGGCTGGTTGGGGGCTTGACTTTGATGCTGCCCTTGGCGGGCTGTTTGGGTGACATTGCTTCATCCTTGAAGGGTTGCCACATCAGTCGGCGCAGGCACCGGACTGATGAACGTTAAGTTTGAACGATGATTTTTTTGCCTGTTACGGGGTATCGGGCAGGCTCGACGCGGGTTGTAAGAGAAACCGACCATTGCCGTCGGAATTGGTTATTTTTTGTGCTATATTCCGCGCCCGCGAATTTTCACTTCAACACCGGTCGTCGACATGCAAGCAGCCAAGCCGTTATTTGACTATCCAAAATATTGGGCCGAATGTTTCGGGCCAGCGCCATTCCTGCCGATGAGCAGGGAGGAGATGGATCAGCTTGGCTGGGATTCGTGCGACATCATCATTGTTACCGGTGATGCCTACGTCGATCACCCGTCGTTTGGCATGGCGATCATTGGCCGGCTGCTGGAGTCCCAGGGCTTCCGTGTCGGGATCATTGCCCAGCCGAACTGGCAGTCCAAAGACGACTTCATGAAGCTCGGCGAGCCGAACCTGTTCTTCGGGGTTGCGGCGGGCAACATGGACTCGATGATCAATCGCTACACCGCGGACAAGAAAATCCGTTCCGACGACGCCTATACGCCCGGCGGCATGGCCGGCAAGCGTCCGGACCGCGCGAGCCTGGTCTACAGCCAGCGCTGCAAAGAAGCCTACAAGCACGTGCCGATCGTGCTCGGCGGCATCGAAGCGTCCCTGCGCCGCATTGCCCACTACGACTACTGGCAGGATCGTGTGCGTAACTCGATCCTGATCGACGCCAGCGCCGATATTCTGCTGTACGGCAACGCCGAGCGCGCGATCGTCGAAGTCGCACAGCGCCTGTCCTACGGGCACAAGATCGAAGACATCACTGACGTGCGCGGCACCGCGTTCATCCGTCGCGATACGCCGAAAGACTGGTACGAAGTCGACTCGACGCGTATCGACCGTCCGGGCAAGGTCGACAAGATCATCAACCCGTACGTGAACACTCAGGACACCCAGGCCTGCGCCATCGAGCAGGAAAAAGGTCCGGTCGACGATCCGCAGGAAGCCAAGGTCGTACAGATCCTGGCCAGCCCGCGCATGACCCGTGACAAGACCGTGATTCGCCTGCCATCGGTAGAAAAGGTGCGCGGCGACGCCGTTCTGTATGCCCACGCCAACCGCGTGCTGCACCTCGAAACCAACCCGGGCAACGCCCGTGCGCTGGTGCAGAAGCACGGTGAAGTCGACGTCTGGTTCAACCCGCCGCCGATTCCGATGACCACTGAAGAAATGGACTACGTGTTCGGCATGCCTTACGCCCGTGTCCCGCACCCGGCGTACGGCAAGGAGAAGATCCCGGCCTACGACATGATCCGTTTCTCGGTGAACATCATGCGTGGCTGCTTCGGTGGCTGCACCTTCTGCTCGATCACTGAGCACGAAGGCCGGATCATTCAGAACCGTTCCGAAGAGTCGATCATTCGCGAAATCGAAGAGATCCGCGACAAGGTGCCAGGTTTCACCGGGGTCATCTCCGACCTCGGCGGCCCGACCGCGAACATGTACCGCATCGCCTGCAAGACACCGGAAATCGAATCCGCGTGCCGCAAGCCGTCCTGCGTGTTCCCGGGCATCTGCCCGAACCTGAATACCGACCACTCGTCGCTGATTCAGCTGTACCGCAGCGCTCGTGCCTTGCCGGGTGTGAAGAAGATTCTGATTGCTTCCGGCCTGCGCTACGACCTCGCGGTCGAGTCGCCGGAGTACGTCAAAGAGCTGGTGACCCACCACGTCGGTGGTTACCTGAAGATCGCCCCGGAACACACCGAGGAAGGTCCGCTCAACCAGATGATGAAACCGGGCATCGGCAGCTATGACAAGTTCAAGCGCATGTTCGAGAAGTACACCAAGGAAGCGGGCAAAGAGCAGTACCTGATTCCGTACTTCATCGCCGCTCACCCGGGCACCACCGACGAAGACATGATGAACCTGGCCCTGTGGCTCAAGGGCAACGGCTTCCGCGCCGACCAGGTGCAGGCGTTCTACCCGTCGCCGATGGCCACCGCCACCGCGATGTACCACTCGGGCAAGAACCCGCTGCGCAAGGTCACCTACAAGAGCGACGGCGTGACCATCGTCAAGAGCGAAGAGCAGCGTCGTCTGCACAAGGCGTTCTTGCGTTATCACGACCCGAAAGGCTGGCCGATGCTGCGTGAAGCGTTGATCCGCATGGGCCGCGCTGATCTGATCGGTTCGGGCAAGGATCAGTTGATCCCGACTCATCAACCGGCGACCGACAGCTACCAGAGCGCCCGTCGCAAGAACTCGACGCCAGCCGGCAGCCATAAAGTGGCGAAGGACGGTAAAGAGAAGACCACCAAGATTCTCACCCAGCACACTGGCTTGCCGCCACGTGCCAGTGATGGTGGTAACCCTTGGGACAAACGGGAGCAGGCCAAGGCGGCGGCGTTTGCCCGTAACCAGCAGGCTGCGAAAGAGCGCAAAGACGCCGCGAAAGGCAAAGGGCCGAAGCCGACCCGCAAGCCGGTCGTACCGCGCTAAACATCACTTGAGCTGAACAGAACGCCAACCTTCGGGTTGGCGTTCTGCATTTCCGGGGATGGATATTGGGTTGTCCGGGAGATCCATCCCCCTCACCCCAGCCCTCTCCCCCATGGGGGGCGAGGGGGAAGGGAGCAGATCTCCATGCTTTTCAAGATTTGAGTTCGACTCAAGACCTTCAGGTCGGTGTAGCTCGCTTAGTCAACTCGGTCAGTCCCCTCTCCCTACGGGCGGTCCGACGTTTCGGGAGGGTTAGGGTGAGGGGCTCTTCGCAACATTTACGTGCAATCAGCCCAAACCATTTCCCCGCATCGCCCGATTTTGGTGCTGTACTGCCCTAAGCATTCCGGGAAAGCGCCCAAGCCTCTGCATGGCATAA
Source organism: Pseudomonas sp. ok266 (assembly GCF_900110195.1). Taxonomy (NCBI): domain Bacteria; kingdom Pseudomonadati; phylum Pseudomonadota; class Gammaproteobacteria; order Pseudomonadales; family Pseudomonadaceae; genus Pseudomonas; species Pseudomonas sp. ok266. The sequence goes on from NZ_FOCU01000002.1 coordinate 351,419, forward strand.
GTCTTGCGCGCTTTCGAATACGCTTAGGCTCGCAGGAGGCACGCCGTGTCGATTCATGTCGCATTGCATCACGTCACGCATTACCGCTATGACCGCGCTGTCGAACTCGGCCCGCAGATCGTACGTCTGCGCCCGGCTGCCCACAGCCGCACGCGGATTCTGTCGTATGCCCTGAAAGTTTCGCCCGAGCAGCATTTCATCAACTGGCAGCAAGACCCGCAGGGCAACTACCTCGCGCGATTGGTGTTTCCCGAGAAAACCAATGAGTTGCGCATCGAGGTCGATCTGCTCGCCGAAATGGCGGTGTTCAACCCGTTCGACTTCTTCCTCGAACCCTACGCCGAGAAAATCCCTTTCTCCTACGCCGCCGATGAGCGCAAGGAACTTGCGCCGTACCTCGAAACCCTGCCGCTGACGCCGAAATTCAAAGCCTATCTGGACGCCATCGACCGCACGCCGCTGCCGGCGGTGGACTTCCTTGTGGCGCTCAACCAGCGCTTGAGCGAAGACATCGGCTACCTGATTCGCATGGAACCGGGCGTGCAGACCCCGGAACACACCCTTGAGCACGCCTCCGGTTCCTGCCGCGATTCGGCGTGGTTGCTGGTGCAACTGCTGCGCAACCTCGGGTTGGCCGCGCGGTTTGTCTCCGGTTATCTGATTCAACTGACCGCCGACGTGAAAAGCCTCGATGGCCCGTCCGGCACTGAAGTCGATTTCACTGACCTGCACGCCTGGTGCGAGGTGTATCTGCCTGGCGCTGGCTGGATCGGCCTGGACGCTACGTCCGGGCTGTTCGCCGGCGAAGGGCATATCCCGTTGGCGTGTAGTCCCGATCCGTCCTCGGCGGCGCCGATCAGTGGCTTGGTCGAGCCGTGCGAATGTGAATTCAGCCATGAAATGTCGGTGGAGCGGATCTGGGAGGCGCCGCGCGTCACCAAGCCCTACACCGATGAGCAATGGCTGGCGATTCAGGCGCTGGGCCGGCAGATCGATGCCGATCTGCTGGCGGATGACGTGCGCCTGACCATGGGCGGCGAGCCGACCTTCGTTTCCATCGATGACCCGGATGGCGCCGAGTGGAACACCGCCGCGCTGGGGCCGGCCAAGCGGCGACTTTCCGCTGAACTGTTCCAGCGCATGCGCACGCATTACGCGCCGCAAGGTCTGGTGCATTTCGGCCAGGGCAAGTGGTATCCCGGCGAGCAACTGCCGCGCTGGTCGCTCAATTGCTATTGGCGTCGCGACGGTGTGCCGATCTGGCACAACAACGCACTGATTGCCGATGAGCAGCAGGACTACGGAGCGGATGGCGAGCTGGCCGGACGCTTCCTCGCCAGTGTCGCCGAGCGCCTGAAATTGCCTACACGTTTTGTCTTCCCGGCCTACGAAGACAATTTCTACTACCTCTGGCGCGAGGGCACGTTGCCGAGCAATGTCAGCGCCGAAGACTCACGTCTTGAGGAACCGCTGGAGCGCGCACGCCTGCGCAAGGTCTTCAGTCAGGGCCTGAACAAGGTAATCGGTCAGGTGTTGCCGCTGGCGCGCACCGCCAAAGGCGATCAATGGCAGAGCGGGCGCTGGTATCTGCGTGACGAACATTGCCGACTGGTGCCGGGGGATTCGCCGCTGGGCTATCGCCTGCCGTTGGGGGCGCAGCCGTGGGTGAAGGCCGCCGAGTATCCGTTCATTCATCCTCAGGATCCGAATCAGGACTTCCCTGAGCTGCCGGAAAACGCGCAGCTCAACAGTCATGGCGAACCTGCCGCGACTGACGAACGCGTGCCAAAAATCGACGAATCTGCCGACTGGCTGACCCGCACTGCATTCTGCGCCGAAGCCCGCGAGGGGCGTTTGTACCTGTTCATGCCGCCGCTGGAGCGGGTTGAGGATTATCTGGAACTGGTGGCCGCCATCGAAGCCACCGCCGAAGAGCTGCATTGCCCGGTGCTGCTGGAAGGCTATGAGCCGCCGAGCGATCCGCGTCTGAGCAATTTCCGCATCACCCCGGACCCGGGTGTGATCGAGGTCAATGTGCAGCCGTCGGCGACTTGGGACGAGTTGGTCGAACGCACCGAATTTCTCTATGAAGAGGCGCGCCAGACCCGCCTGACCACCGAGAAATTCATGATCGACGGTCGTCACACCGGCACCGGCGGCGGCAACCATTTCGTTCTCGGTGGGGCGACGCCGGCGGATTCACCGTTTCTGCGCCGCCCGGATCTGCTGCGCAGCCTGATCAGTTACTGGCACAACCATCCATCGTTGTCGTATCTGTTTTCCGGCTTGTTCATTGGCCCGACATCGCAGGCGCCGCGTGTCGATGAGGCGCGTAATGATGCCTTATATGAACTGGAAATCGCTTTTGCGCAGATGCCCGAGCCGGGCGAGGAATGCGCGCCGTGGCTGGTTGATCGACTGCTGCGCAACCTGCTGATCGACGTCACCGGCAACACACACCGTGCCGAGTTCTGCATCGACAAACTGTATTCACCGGACGGCGCCACCGGGCGTCTCGGCTTGCTGGAACTGCGCGCCTTTGAAATGCCGCCCCATGCGCGCATGAGCCTGGCCCAGCAGTTGTTGCTGCGGGCACTGGTCGCGCGTTTCTGGCGCGAACCTTATGCGCCGCCGAAACTGGCGCGCTGGGGCACTGAACTGCACGATCGCTTCCTGCTGCCGCACTTTATCGAACAGGATTTCGCCGATGTCATCGTCGAACTGAACAACGCCGGTTATCCGCTGCGCGCGGAATGGTTCGCAGCGCATCTGGAGTTTCGTTTTCCCAAGATCGGCGATTACGCCGTCAACGGCATCGAACTGGAGCTGCGTCAGGCGCTGGAACCGTGGCATGTCCTGGGCGAGGAGGGCGCGGCTGGCGGCACGGTGCGTTACGTCGACTCATCGCTGGAGCGTTTGCAGGTCAAGCTCAAAGGCCTGCCGCCGCAGCGCTATCTGCTGACCTGTAACGGCATCGCCGTGCCGTTGCATCCGACCGGACGGGTTGGCGAGTTTGTCGCGGGTGTGCGTTACCGCGCATGGCAGCCGGCCAACTGTCTGCAACCGACAATACCCGTGCACGCACCGCTGGTATTCGACCTGCTCGATACCTGGATGGGGCGTTCGCTGGGCGGTTGCCAGTACCACGTCGCGCATCCGGGCGGGCGTAATTACGAGACGCTGCCGGTCAATGCCAACGAAGCGGAGAGCCGGCGGATGGCGCGATTCTTCCGCGTCGGACACACGCCGGGGAAACTTCCTATACCCAACGTGGAAATCAGTGACGAGCTACCGATGACAATCGATTTGCGACGTTTCTAAGGCCTACGCGACACGCGGATTTTTCGTATATCCGCGCGTCATGTGCCTGCGTTAGTCTGACCGTTCCTTGCTGTCTGCCGAGCTTTCCATGCCTGACCTGCTAGACCGCTACCCGCTTACGGCGGGCACTTATCACGAACTGCTCGACGGCAGTGGCGCGGTGCGCCCGCACTGGCGGCGTTTGTTCGATCAGTTGCAGCGCAGCACGCCGGCGCAACTGGTGCAGCGTCAGGCACTGCTGGCGCGGCAGATTCAGGAAAACGGCGTCACTTATAACGTCTATGCCGATCCGAAAGGCGCGGATCGGCCATGGGAGCTGGATCTGTTGCCGCATGTGATTGCGGCGGATGAATGGCAGCAATTGTCGGCAGGCATCGCTCAGCGCGCGCGACTGCTCAACGCTGTGTTGGCAGATTTGTACGGGCCGCAGCGGTTGATCAGTGAAGGTTTGCTGCCGGCAGAGCTGGTCTTTGGTCACAACAACTTTCTCTGGCCGTGTCAGCATATCGCGCCGCCGGAAGAGATATTTCTGCACCTGTACGCCGTGGATCTGGCGCGCACACCGGACGGGCGCTGGTGGGTTACCGCCGATCGTACGCAAGCGCCATCGGGCGCAGGGTATGCCCTGGAAAACCGCACCATCGTGTCGCGGGCCTTTCCCGAGTTGTACCGGGATCTGAAGGTGCAGCATCTGGCGGGATTCTTCCGCACATTGCAGGAAACCCTCGCGCGACAGGCGCCCAGTGACGATGACGCACCGCTGGTGGTACTGCTCACGCCGGGGCGCTTCAATGAAAGCTACTTCGAACATTTGTATCTGGCTCGTCAGCTCGGTTACCCACTGGTCGAGGGCGGTGACCTGACGGTGCGCGACGCCACGGTCTACCTGAAAACCCTCAGTGGTTTGCGTCGGGTGCATGCGATCATGCGCCGGCTCGATGATGATTTCTGCGATCCGCTGGAGTTGCGCACGGACTCGGCACTCGGCGTTCCCGGGTTGCTTGAGGCAGTACGCCAAGGGCGAGTTCTGGTCGCCAATGCGCTGGGTAGCGGCGTGCTGGAGTCGCCGGGATTGCTGGGCTTTCTGCCGAAGATCAACCAATACCTGTTTGGCGAAGAACTGATTTTGCCGTCGATCGCGACGTGGTGGTGCGGTGAGGCGCCGGTGTTGGCCCAAGCCCTGGAAAAACTGCCCGAACTGCTGATCAAACCAGCATTTCCTTCGCAGAGCTTCGCGCCGGTCTTTGGCCGTGATCTGAGTGAAAAACAGCGTCAGGCGCTTGCCGAACGCATGCAGGCGCGTCCTTATGCCTATGTGGCGCAAGAATTGGCTCAACTGTCCCAGGCACCGATCTGGCAGGCGGAAAATGGTCAACTGCAACCACGGGCGATCGGCATGCGCATGTACGCCGTGGCGGGTGCTGACGGTTATCGCGTGCTGCCCGGTGGTCTGACCCGGGTGGCCGCCGAGGCTGATGCCGAAGTAGTGTCGATGCAGCGCGGTGGGGCGAGCAAAGACACTTGGATACTCGGTGATCGTCCGCCCAGTGGCGAGCAGTGGAAGAGTCAGCGCAGCGTTGGGGTCCATGATCTGGTACGACGCGACCCGTATCTGCCCTCACGGGTGGTGGAGAACCTGTTCTGGTTCGGCCGATACTGCGAGCGCTGTGATGACAGTGCGCGGTTGCTGCGCATCATGCTCGCGCGGTATGTCGACGGCGACGACCCGCAAGCGTTGCAGGCGGCGGTCGAACTCGGTGAACGGCTGACGCTGTTGCCGGACGAAGGCGAGTTGCCGGAGCGCTTGCTCGCTGCATTGCTCGGTGAAGACTGGTCGTTCAGCCTGCGCGCCAACCTGCAGCGTTTGCAGTGGGCGGCCTCGCAGGTGCGCGGCAAGCTCTCGCGGGAGAACTGGCAAGCGCTGGTGGAGTTGCAGCGCGAAGCGATGGAACTGGACACCGACGAGCCTGATTTCGGCGAACTGCTGGATTTCCTTAACCGGCTGGTGATGTCACTGGCGGCGCTGTCCGGATTCGCCCTCGACGACATGACCCGCGATGAAGGCTGGCGCTTTCTGATGATTGGCCGGCGCATCGAGCGACTGCAGTTTCTCAGCAGCAGCCTTGCGGCGTTTCTGCGTGGCACCGGTGCTTTCGATCAGGCAGGCCTGGAGTGGTTGCTGGAGTTGGGCAACAGCAGCATCACCTACCGCTCACGTTATCTGGCCGTGGCGCAATTGATTCCGGTGCTCGACCTGTTGCTGCTCGACGAGCAGAACCCGCACGCGGTGTTGTTTCAGTTGAAACTGGTGACCCGCACCTTGAAACGTTTGAACGATGATTTCGCGGCGCCACGGGAGGCGGGATTGCCGCAACTGGTCGAGCGTCTGGCGCGGTTTGATCTGGGATGTCTGGAGAATCCGCTGTTCGGGGAATCCAGCGTACGAGCCGCTCTGAATGGTCTGGCGGATCTGCTGCAGGACATTGCCGAGGCCAGCGGGCAGGTGTCGGATCGTCTGGCCCTGCGCCATTTCGCCCATGTCGATGATGTCAGCCAGCGCACGGTGTCCGTTTGATGAATGCTCGCTACCAGATCCTCCACGACACCTGTTACCACTACGACAGCCCGGTTTCCCTGGCGCAGCAACTGGCGCACTTGTGGCCGCGAAAATGCGATTGGCAGCGTTGCACCGAACAGCAATTGCTGATCAGTCCGGACCCGACAGCACGGCGCGATGAGCTGGATGTGTTTGGTAATCCGTTGACCCGACTGGCCTTCGAACGCCCGCATGACGAGTTGCAGGTCAATGCGCAACTCACGGTGGAAGTGCTGGCGCGGCCTGTGCTGGATTTCAATCAGTCGCCCGCCTGGGAGCTGACCCGCGATGCGCTGACCTACAGCTGCCAGCCGTTGTCCGCTGAGTTGCTCGAAGCTTGTCGCTACCGCTTCCAGTCACCGTACGTACATTTGAAGCGCAGTTTCGTCGAGTTTTCACAAAGCTGTTTTCCGCCGGGGCAGCCATTGCTTCTCGGTGTGCAGGACTTGATGCAGAAGATCTTCAGCGAATTCACCTTCGACGCCGAGGCGACCCAAGTGGCGACGCCCTTGGTGGAAGTACTGGAGCGACGACGCGGGGTCTGTCAGGACTTCGCTCACCTGATGCTGGCGTGCGTGCGCTCGCGAGGGCTGGCAGCGCGTTATATCAGCGGCTATCTGCTGACCCAGCCACCGCCGGGGCAACCACGCCTGATCGGCGCCGATGCGTCGCATGCCTGGGTGTCGGTGTTTTGTCCGGTGCTGGGCTGGGTGGATTTCGATCCGACCAACAATGTGCAGCCGGCGCTGGAGCACATCACGCTGGCGTGGGGGCGGGATTTTTCCGATGTGTCACCGTTGCGCGGGGTGATTCTGGGCGGCGGCAATCATGACCCGGAAGTGCGCGTCACCGTAATGCCCCTGGATTAACGCCGATCAAACTGTAGGAGTGAGCCTGCTCGCGATAGCGGTGTGTCAGCAGCAAATATTTACACTGATACACCGCTTTCGCGAGCAGGCTCGCTCCCACAGGGGATTTTGGTGTATTGGGGAGGGGAAGGGCTGTGAGGGCCGGCAGTGGAACTGCCAGCCCCGTCACAAATCCGCAGGGTCTGATTCGATGATCAAACCCGGTGGGGTTCAGGCGTCGGGCGCCTGATCTTTCAGTGTTTCAGTCGCTTCGGTTGCATCAACATCATCTTGCGTCGCCACTTCACCGTCAGGGTTCAGTGCCGCTTCTTCAGCGGTTTGTTTCTTGCGCTGAAGCTTTTCCTCTTTCTTCTGTTCCTTTGCCAGGTCTCGTTGACGTTTGGCGAAGGAGTAATTGGGTTTGGCCATGGGCGATCCTCTTGGGTCGAAGGTGAGGTTGAGCGGCGCATATTCTGCCTTGTATCGGTGCCTCGTGGTTAGCCGGGTTTTTGGTCGACCCATTTTGGCGTGACGGTCGGCTTCCAGTTATCCAGGGCATCGAGCAGGGTTTGCGCTGATTCGCTCACTTGCAGCATGTCACGGTGTGGCGCGCGAACGAAGCCTTCGCCGACGATATGGTCAAGAAATGCGGTGAGTTTGCTGTAGAAACCGTTCACTTCCAGCAAACCCAACGGCTTGCCGTGGTAGCCGAGCTGGCCCCAGGTCCAGACTTCGAACAGCTCTTCCAGCGTGCCGAGGCCGCCGGGCAGGGCGATGAAGGCGTCGCTCAGCTCGGCCATGCGTGCCTTGCGCGCGTGCATGCCATCGACCACTTCCAGGCGCGTCAGGCTTTTGTGGCCGATTTCCTTGTCCATCAGGCTTTGCGGGATGATCCCGATGACTTCGCCGCCGGCAGCCAGCGCCGCGTCAGCAACAATGCCCATCAAACCCACGGCGCCACCGCCGTAGACCAGGGTCAATTTACGTTCGGCCAAGGCCCGGCCAAGGGCGACGGCGGCTTCGGTGTAGGCCGGAACAGTGCCGGCGTTGGCACCGCAAAATACACAAACGGATTTCAGAGACATGCCTTCCTCCTGGGTCAATCCGTCACAGGGTAATGGCTGGCAAGCCTCGATCCAAGGCCTAAACTTCGCGTTCAGGCGATTCAAAGGTACCGCTGGCGCCACAGGCGTAGGCGGCGAGCAAACTGCACAACAGACCGTTAAAGAACATGACAGGCACTCCGTCTCAGTAGATGCGCCGATCATAGGGCGGGCCGGGAATTCTGGCCGTTAGATTGTTTCGATGAATGTCATAGCCTGAAAGTTGTATACAATTTTTGACTCAAGTCATAGGAACTTGCGAAGATTTCAGGCAGTCTTTCCATCATTCGTGTTCTTGTTAACCCTGCCTTGGAGATTCACCATGTTTTCCAAAGTTGTTGCGGTATCCCTGCTGGCGTTGGCCAGCAGCCAATTGATGGCTGCTGAGTGCAAAACCACCGTTGACTCCACCGATCAGATGTCCTTCAACACCAAGGAAATCGTGATCGACAAGAGCTGCAAGACCTTCACCGTCGAACTGACCCACTCCGGCAGCCTGCCGAAGAACGTCATGGGCCATAACCTGGTGATCAGCAAAGAAGCTGACATGCAGCCGATCGCTACCGCTGGCCTGGCCGCCGGTATCGACAAGAACTACCTGCCGGAAGGTGATGCACGCATCATCGCTCATACCAAGATCATCGGCGCCAAGGAAACCGATTCGCTGACCTTTGACGTAGCGAAGATTGCTGATGGCGGCTACGGCTTCTTCTGCTCGTTCCCTGGCCACATCTCGATGATGAAAGGCACGATTACTGTCAAGTAATCAGGACCACCGCGTCATCGTTCTTCGCGAGCAGGCTCGCTCCCACAGGTTTTAGTTGTGCACAAATGCTGTGTCCGACAGCGAACCCTGTGGGAGCGAGCTTGCTCGCGAAGGGGCCATCAGCATCAACTGATGTCTGTGCCAAAGAAAAGCCCGCTGAGGATCACTCCTCAGCGGGCTTTTTCATTCCATCAGCGCTTACGGCGCAAACGGCATCACACGCTTGTGATGGGTCTTGTTGTAGGTCGCGACGATGATGTCGAACGCTTCCTGACGCACCGGTTCGCCGTGCAGGAAGGCGTCGATCTCGGCATAGGTCACACCGTGGGAGGCTTCGTCCGGTTTCCCCGGCGACAAATCCTCAAGGTCTGCTGTCGGGACTTTTTCGACCAGCGACTCCGGGGCGCCAAAGCTGCGCGCAATCGCCCGCACCTGATTCTTCACCAAGCCACTGAGCGGTGCCAGATCACAAGCGCCGTCACCGAACTTGGTGAAGAAACCCATCACCGCTTCCGCCGCATGATCGGTACCGATCACCAGACCGTGCGCCGCGCCGGCGATGGTGTACTGCGCCACCATGCGCATCCGCGCCTTGGTATTGCCCAGTACGAAGTCCACCGACACCGCGTGCTTGCCTTCAAACGCCGCGACTTCACTGGCCAGCGACTTCACCGCCGGGCCGATATTTACGGTATGGCGCTCGTCCGGCGCGATGAAATCCACCGAGGCCTGGGCGTCGTGTTCGTCAAACTGGGTTTCGTAAGGCAGACGCACGGCGATGAATTTGTAGCTGTTGTCGCCGGTCTGGTCGCGTAGCTCGCGCATCGCCCGCTGGGCCAGCAGGCCGGCGGTCAGTGAGTCGACGCCGCCACTGATGCCCAGCACCAGCGTCTTGAGCCCGGAATTGACCAGGCAATCCTGAATAAAGGTGATGCGCCGGGCGACTTCGGCCTGCAGGGCCTTGTGGTCGGCGAACGGCGGTTGCACCTTGAGCTGTTCAGCAATCTCACGCTGTACGGCTTGCATGAATTCACTCCTTGCTAGATAGACTGGAATCGGCAGGAACCTGGAAAACGTGCCGCAAATAGGCGACAAAATTCGGGTCTTTACAGTGGGTCTTGCCTGGCTCGTCGGAGATCTTCGCCACCGGTTGGCCGTTGCAGGCGGTCATTTTAAGCACGATGCTCATCGGTTCGACACCCGGAATGTCACAGGTGAGGTTGGTACCGATGCCGAAGCTGACGTTGATCCGCCCGTGCAGCGCACGGAAGATCTCCAGCGACTTGGGCAGGGTCAGGCTGTCGGAGAACACCAGGGTCTTGCTCATCGGATCGATGCCGAGTTTGTGATAGTGCGCGATGCATTTTTCGCCCCACGCCACAGGATCGCCGGAGTCATGGCGCAGGCCGTCAAACAGTTTGGCGAAGAACAGGTCGAAGTCGCCGAGGAACGCATCGGTGGTGATGCAATCGGTGAGCGCGATCCCGAGCAGGCCACGGTATTCGCGAACCCAGCAATCAAGCGCGGCGATCTGGCTGTCGATCAGCCGTGGACCGAGTTGCTGGTGCGCCATGATCCACTCGTGGGCCATGGTGCCCAGCGGTTTCATGTCCAGCTCGCGGGACAGGTGCACGTTGCTGGTGCCGACGAAACGCCCGGGGAAGTCGTGTTTGAGTACATTCACCACTTCAGCCTGTACGCCATACGAAAAGCGGCGGCGGGTGCCGAAATCGGCGACCTGCAGTTGCGACAACTCGTCGGCCGAGGCGTTGGCGGTCAGCCAGTCGAACTTGCGATAGAGCTGTTCGCGCGCTTGTTCCAGCACGGTTTCGCGGTAGCGATAGCGGTTGCGCACTTCGCTGACGATCGCCAGCAGCGGCACTTCGTAGAGAATCACATGCAGCCACGGCCCGCGCAGACGGATGAACAATTCGCCGTTCTCGATGCCGGTGTGCAGATAGCGCAGGTTAAAGCGGAACAGCCCGAGAAAGCGCAGGAAGTCCGGCTTGAGGAAACTGATACGCTCGAGAAAGCTCAGTTGATCGGCGCTCAGGCTCAGTTCGGCCAGACGCTCGATCTGAAAACGGATCTCGGCCAGATACGGGCGCAGATCTTCGCTATTACGGCAACGAAACTCCCATTCGACTTCAACGTTGGGATAGTTGTGCAGCACCGCCTGCATCATCGTCAGCTTGTAGAAGTCGGTGTCGAGCAGGTTCTGCACGATGCGATCGGCAAACACGCTCTCGCTCATAACGGGGTCTCCAGGTGCGCCGCGCCCGTGCGCGGTCTCAATCGATGGCGCTAGTGGCGCATATCAGGGACGAAGATTGCCAGCAATTTTTTAGATCACCGCAGAACCCTTGTCGGAGCGAGCCTGCTCGCGAAGGCGTCATTTCAGTCGAAATGGGTATTGAATGTGCCGGCCTCTTCGCGAGCAGGCTCGCTCCCACATTTTTCAATCGGGTCAGTCATTCGGGCTATCGATCTGCTCCAGCATCCACTTCACGAAATCCCGTACCTTCGGCACTTCCGCCGCATGCTCCGGGTATGCCAGGTAATAGGCATCGGTGCTGGGCATGGCATGCTCAAAAGGAATGACCAGTTTGCCGTCGGCCAATTCCTCTTCCACCAGAAATCGCGGCAACAACGCCACACCGCAACCAACCTGCGCGGCACGGATGCACATATAAAAGGTTTCAAAGCGCGGCCCGTGATAGCTGTGTTCGGTCTGGTAACCCTGACTGTCGAACCAGTCGTGCCAGGCCTGCGGGCGCGAGGCATTTTGCAGCAGGACCAGATCGGTGAGTTGCGTCGGATCAGTGAATGGCGTGTCGGGCAGGCTGCCCGGCGCGCAGACTGGCACCAGCTCTTCGCCGAACAACTTCAGGCATTCAGTGCCGGGCCGTGAGCCCTGACCGAAGTAGAACGCCAGATCGCTGCGCCCTTGCAGCAGATCATCCGCTTCCTGCTCGTTGCACAAGTCCAGATGAATCGACGGATGGCGTAGCCGCCAGCCTTTCAGGCGTGGCACCAGCCAGCGCGCACCGAAGGTCGAGGGCGTCGAGACGCGCAGGACTTCGGTCTCGCCGCCGTAGGAACGCAGGTAATGCGTCGACATCTCCACTTGTGTGAGGATTTTTCGTACTTCAACCAGGTACAAATCCCCGGCCGGGGTCATCTGCAAGCGCCGACGCACGCGGCGGAACAATAAATGCTGCAACAGCTCTTCAAGCTGCGCGACCTGTTTGCTCACCGCACTCTGGGTCAGATTCAGTTCCTCGGCGGCGCGAGTGAAACTGAGGTGCCGGGTCACGGCCTCGAAACACTGCAGGGCGGTGATCGAGGGCAAGTGGCGTTTGTTCAGCATGGCCGATCCTTTTCTTGTCTTTCTGTGCGCAGCATGAATAAACGGAATGATATCTCGCGTAAAGGTCGTTTGTTGCCTCGCCATTGTGACGCTACAACTAAAGGCCTGCCCGGTCGCGAAAAAGCGTCCGCACACATTCAGTTTTTTGCTTGAGGAGTGACCCATGGTTGCCGCATTGCTTGATCGTCTTGGTGTGAACCCGGCCCTTTATCAGAACGGCAAAGTGCCGGTGCATTCGCCGATCGACGGCAGCCGCATTGCCGCCGTGAACTGGGAAGGCCCGGCCGAAGTCGAGCAGCACATCAGTCGCGCAGATCATGCGTTCGAGCAGTGGCGCAAGGTGCCTGCTCCGGGTCGTGGCGAACTGGTGCGTCAATTTGGTGAAGTGTTGCGTGAATACAAGGCTGATCTCGGCGAACTGGTTTCCTGGGAGGCGGGCAAGATCACTCAGGAAGGCTTGGGTGAAGTGCAGGAGATGATCGACATCTGCGATTTCGCCGTCGGCCTGTCCCGCCAGCTGTACGGTTTGACCATTGCCTCCGAGCGTCCGGGCCACCATATGCGTGAAACCTGGCATCCGCTGGGCGTGGTCGGGGTGATCAGCGCGTTCAACTTCCCGGTTGCGGTGTGGGCATGGAACACCACGCTGGCGCTGGTTTGCGGCAACCCGGTGGTGTGGAAACCGTCAGAGAAAACCCCGTTGACCGCGTTGGCCTGCCAAGCGCTGTTTGATCGCGTGGTGAAGAATTTCAGCGATGCGCCGGCGAACCTGTGCCAGGTGATCATCGGCGGTCGCGATGCCGGCGAAGCGCTGGTCGATGATCCGCGTGTCGCACTGATAAGCGCCACCGGTAGCACGCGCATGGGCCGCGAAGTGGCGCCGAAAGTCGCCGCGCGTTTCGCTCGCAGCATTCTGGAGCTGGGCGGTAACAACGCGATGATCCTCGGCCCGAGCGCCGATCTGGACATGGCGGTACGGGCGATTCTGTTCAGCGCCGTCGGTACTGCCGGGCAGCGTTGCACCACCCTGCGTCGATTGATTGCCCACGAGTCGGTGAAAGAAGAAATCGTCACTCGTCTCAAGGCTGCTTACTCGAAAGTGCGCATCGGCAACCCGCTGGAAGGCAATCTGGTTGGCCCGCTGATCGACAAGCACAGCTTCGAAAACATGCAGGACGCCTTGGAGCAGGCATTGAGCGAAGGCGGTCGAGTGTTCGGCGGCAAGCGTCAGCTCGAAGATCAATTCCCCAACGCCTATTACGTTTCGCCGGCCATCGTTGAAATGCCCGAGCAGAGCGACGTGGTCTGCAGCGAAACCTTCGCGCCGATTCTCTACGTGGTCGGTTACAGCGATTTCCAGGAAGCGCTGCGCCTGAACAACGCCGTGCCACAAGGTTTGTCGTCGTGCATCTTCACCACCGATGTGCGCGAGGCCGAGCAGTTCATGTCGGCAGTCGGCAGCGACTGCGGCATCGCCAACGTCAACATCGGCCCGAGCGGTGCCGAAATTGGCGGCGCGTTTGGTGGCGAGAAAGAGACCGGTGGCGGGCGTGAGTCCGGCTCGGACGCGTGGCGCGCCTATATGCGCCGGCAGACCAACACCGTGAACTACTCGCTGGAGTTGCCGCTGGCGCAGGGCATTACGTTCGACTGAGTGCTCCCGTCAAATGGAGAACCCCTGTGGGAGCGAGCCTGCTCGCGAATACGGTGGGTCAGTCGACATTGATGTTGGCTGATACGCCCCTTTCGTCGGAACGCCGCCCGGAGCAAGCTCGCTCCCACAGGATCAGCACTGTGTTTGGCAGGTTTCTGTTGGAGTCTGGCAATGCCGTTACGCGAAGAATGTCTGTGGGAAAAGCTCACGCCGCAAAGGCCGGATAACACCGCGCTGCGGGGCGAAGTAAAGGTCGATGTCTGCGTGATCGGCGCCGGGTTCACCGGATTGTCGGCGGCGCTGCATCTGTTGGAAAAAGGCAAAAGCGTCTGCGTGCTGGAAGCGCATCGCGCCGGTCACGGCGGTTCCGGGCGCAACGTCGGGCTGGTCAACGCCGGCCTGTGGATCCCGCCGGACGAGATCGAGGCCGGGTTTGGCGAAGCGGTCGGCAGCCAGCTCAACCGCATGCTCGGAGCGGCGCCGGCGCTGGTGTTCAGCCTTGTGGATAAGTACAACATCGATTGCCAGTTGCGCCGCGAAGGCACCCTGCACATGGCGCACAACGCCAAGGGCGAGGCGGATCTGCGCAGTCGCGAGCAACAATGGAAGCGCCGTGGTGCGCCAGTCGAACTGCTGACCGGCAAGGCCTGCGAGCAAGCCACCGGCACGCAAAAAATTGCCGCTGCGTTGCTCGATCGTCGCGCCGGCACGCTCAACCCAATGGCTTATGTCACCGGATTGGCCAACGCAGTGAGCGGACTCGGCGGGCAAATGTTCGATCATTCCCCAGTCTCTCGCCTTGAGCGTCAGGGCGCGAAATGGTCGGTGCAGACCGAACACGGTTCGGTACTGGCCGAGCAAGTGGTCATCGCTTCCAACGCCTACACCGAAGGCGACTGGACCGAACTCAAGCGCAACTTCTTCCCCGGTTACTACTATCAGGTCGCTTCGGTGCCGCTGAGCGAAGACGCCGCGCAGGCAATTCTCCCGGGCGGGCAGGGCTCGTGGGATACGCGTCAGGTGTTGAGCAGCATCCGCCGTGACAAAGAAGGGCGGTTATTGCTCGGCAGCCTGGGCAACGGCAATCAAAAACCGACCTGGTTTCTCAAGGCCTGGGCCGATCGCGTGCAGCAGCATTATTTCCCCAATCTGAAACCGGTCGAGTGGGAATGCACCTGGACCGGGCGTATAGCTTTTACGCCCGATCACCTCATGCGCCTGTTCGAGCCGGCGCCGGGACTGGTGGCCGTCACCGGTTACAACGGCCGTGGCGTCACCACCGGCACCGTGGTCGGCAAGGCTTTCGCTGATTACCTGTGTAACGGAAATCCTCAAGCCCTGCCGATTCCCTTCGCACCGATGCAGCCCCTGACCGGTGTGGGCTTGCGCAGTTGCCTGTACGAGGCCGGGTTCTCGCTGTATCACGCGGGCCAGTGCCTGCGCATTGTGATTTGAGTGTTGAAATATGTTGCCGAACGCGGCGCTTTTTCACGTAGCGACTAGCCTGTAATGGTGCGGGTTGTAGCAGTCCCGCACCAGCAGTGTGCAGTTCGGTGACGCGGGCTGTTACAGGCTGGTTGCACGTCGTTTGGCGCCGCGGTTGCAATGATGGCGCGTGCGGGTTGCGCCTGAAAAAATAAATGGTTTCACCTTCCGCGGTTTAGACGGTTGCACGCCCAATGAAAATGGGAACGAAACAGTCGAAATAACAAGAAAGCAGCGACTTTTTGAAGAATAAAAAACCGATGGCACGGCCCTTGCTCAGAGCAATCAGTGAAGTGAAGTCGCAGTGCCAACTAAAAAAAACCTTGGAGCACCACCTCATGTCCCAGACGTTTTACAAGAAAGGCTTTCTGGCCCTCGCAGTGGCTACTGCGTTGGGTGTTTCTGCGTTTGCTCAAGCTGATGTGAAAATCGGTGTAGCGGGTCCAATGACGGGCGCCAACGCGGCATTTGGCGAGCAGTACATGAAGGGTGCACAGGCAGCGGCTGACGCAGTCAACGCGGCAGGCGGCGTCAACGGGGAGAAAATCGTACTGGTCAAAGGCGATGACGCCTGCGAACCGAAGCAGGCCGTGACGGTCGCCAAGGACCTCACCAACCAGAAAGTCGCCGGCGTGGTCGGTCATTTCTGCTCCTCTTCGACCATTCCAGCGTCGGAAATCTACGACGAAGCCGGGATCATCGCGATCACCCCGGGTTCGACCAACCCACAAGTCACCGAGCGCGGCCTCAGCGCCATGTTCCGTATGTGCGGGCGTGACGATCAGCAAGGCATTGTGGCCGGCGACTACATCGTCGACGTGCTCAAGGGCAAGAAAGTCGTCGTACTGCACGACAAAGACACCTACGGCCAAGGCCTGGCGGATGCCACCAAAGCCCAACTGGTCAAGCGCGGCGTGACGCCTGTGTTGTACGAAGGCCTGACCCGTGGCGAAAAAGACTTCAGCACCATCGTTACCAAGATCCGTGGCGCTGGCGCCGACGTCGTCTACTTCGGCGGTCTGCACCCGGAAGCCGGCCCGCTGGTTCGCCAACTGCGTGAACAAGGCCTGAAAGACGTCAAGTTCATGTCCGATGACGGCATCGTGACTGACGAACTGGTGACCACCGCCGGTGGCCCGCAATTCGTCGACGGCGTACTGATGACCTTCGGCGCCGACCCACGCCTGCTGCCAGACAGCAAGACCGTGGTAGATGCTTTCCGCAAGGCCGGTACCGAGCCTGAAGGCTACACCCTGTACGCCTACGCTTCGGTGCAAACCCTGGCTGCCGCGTTCAACGGCGCGAAGTCCAACAAGGGCGAAGAGGCTGCGGCCTGGCTGAAGAAAAACCCGGTTAAAACCGTGATGGGTGAAAAAACCTGGGACTCCAAGGGCGACCTGAAAGTCTCCGACTACGTGGTTTACCAGTGGGACAAGGACGGCAAATATCACCAGCTGGAAAAACAGAAGTAAGGGCTGACGCGATCAGCTGATCCCCACCGATCCAATGTGGGAGCGAGCTTGCTCGCGAAGACGGAGTTACAGGCAACACATGTGTTGAATGTTAATCCGCTATCGCGAGCAGGCTCACTCCTACAGGGGGCGGTGGTGACGGGTGAATCGCGCTCTGACATTGCTCCGACGTAAATCTGTATTTTTCCTAGAAGAACCGCACATCACTGGTGTGCAGGTTCTCACTGCGTGAGATTGCGTTATGGATGGTATTTTCCTGCAGCAACTGGTCAACGGCCTGACCCTCGGGTCGGTCTATGGCCTGATCGCCATCGGCTACACAATGGTCTACGGCATCATCGGCATGATCAACTTCGCCCATGGCGAGGTTTACATGATTTCTGCTTACCTGGCGGCAATCAGTCTGGCTCTGCTGGCTTACTTCGGTATTGAATCCTTCCCGCTGCTGATGCTCGGCACCCTGATTTTCACCATCGTGATCACGGCGGTGTATGGCTGGGTCATCGAGCGTGTCGCTTACAAACCCCTGCGCAACTCCACCCGCCTGGCACCGTTGATCAGCGCCATCGGCATCTCGCTGATTCTGCAAAACTACGCACAGATCGCCCAAGGCGCCAAACAACAGGGTGTGCCTACCCTGCTGACCGGGGCGTGGCGTGTTGAAGTCGGTACCGGCTTCGTGCAACTGACCTACACCAAAGTCTTCATTCTGGTGGCCGCATTCGTCGGCATGGGCCTGCTGACCTACATCATCAAGTACACCAAGCTCGGACGCATGTGTCGTGCGACCCAGCAAGACCGCAAGATGGCTTCGATCCTCGGCATCAATACCGATCGGGTCATTTCCTATGTGTTCATCATCGGTGCAGCCATGGCGGCGCTGGCCGGCGTGCTGATCACCATGAACTACGGCACCTTCGACTTCTATGCCGGCTTCATTATCGGCATCAAGGCGTTTACCGCAGCGGTACTCGGCGGGATCGGTTCATTGCCCGGGGCAATGCTCGGCGGGATCATCCTCGGCATCTCCGAGTCGCTGTTCTCCGGCCTGGTCAACTCCGACTACAAAGACGTGTTCAGCTTCTCGCTGCTCGTACTTGTTCTGGTCTTCCGGCCGCAGGGCCTGTTGGGCCGTCCTCTTGTGTCGAAGGTGTAAGCGATGTCTTCAACCACTCAAAAATCCATCGATATCAAAAAAAGCCTGGTTGAGGCGATTCTTGCCGGCCTGATTGCCCTGATCGTTTTCGGCCCGATTGTCGGCGTTGTACTCGAGGGTTACAGCTTCAACCTCGAACCGACCCGCGTGGCCTGGATCATCGGCATTGTCATGCTTGGCCGCTTTGCCCTCAGCCTGTTCCTGCAAACGCCCAAGGGCCTGAAAATTCTCGACGGATTCGAGAGCACCGGCTCTGGTGTGCACGTGCTGCCTGCCGATCACAAATCCTCGCTGCGCTGGATCATTCCGTTGCTGATTGTGCTGGCGGTCATCGTGCCGTTTGTCTCCAACTCCTATCTGCTCGGCGTGGTCATCCTCGGGCTGATCTACGTGCTGCTGGGGCTGGGGTTGAACATCGTGGTCGGTCTGGCCGGTCTGCTCGACCTTGGTTATGTGGCGTTCTACGCCATCGGTGCCTACGGTCTGGCCTTGGGTTATCAATACCTGGGGCTGGGGTTCTGGACGGTGTTGCCGCTGGCTGCGATCACTGCCGGGCTGGCCGGTTGCATCCTCGGTTTCCCGGTGCTGCGTCTGCATGGCGACTACCTGGCGATCGTGACCCTGGGCTTCGGTGAAATCATTCGTCTGATCCTCAACAACTGGTTGTCGCTGACTGGCGGCCCGAACGGCATGCCGGCGCCATTGCCGACGTTCTTCGGTCTGGAGTTCGGCAAGCGGGCGAAGGATGGCGGGGTGCCGTTTCATGAGTTCTTCGGCATCGCCTACAACCCGGATGTGAAGTACTACTTCATCTACGCAGTGTTGTTTCTCGTGGTGTTGGCCGTGCTGTACATCAAGCATCGTCTGGTGAAAATGCCGGTCGGCCGCGCCTGGGAAGCCTTGCGTGAAGATGAAATCGCCTGCCGCTCAATGGGTCTCAACCACGTGTTGGTCAAGCTCTCGGCGTTCACCATCGGTGCATCGACCGCCGGTCTTGCCGGGGTGTTCTTCGCCACCTACCAAGGCTTCGTCAACCCGACCTCGTTCACCTTCTTTGAATCGGCGTTGATCCTCGCCATCGTCGTGCTCGGCGGTATGGGCTCGACCATCGGCGTGGTGATTGCGGCATTCGTACTCACCGTCGCTCCGGAATTGCTGCGCGGCTTCGCCGAATATCGCGTGCTGCTGTTCGGCATCCTGATGGTGTTGATGATGATCTGGCGACCACGCGGGCTGATTCGCATCAGCCGGACCGGGGTCACTCCACGCAAAGGTGCCATTCACTATGAGAGGACTGCGCCATGAGTGAAGTCGTACTCTCTGTTGAAAAACTGATGATGCATTTCGGTGGCATCAAGGCTTTGAGCGATGTCAGCCTGAAGGTCAAACGCAACTCGATCTTCGCCCTGATCGGCCCCAACGGTGCAGGCAAGACCACGGTGTTCAACTGCCTGACCGGGTTCTACAAGGCCTCGGGCGGCAAGATCGAACTCAATGTGCGCGGCCAGCAGACCAACGTCATCCAGTTGCTGGGCGAGTCGTTCAAACCGACCGATTTCGTATCGCCGAAGTCATTCCTCAGCCGTATGTACTACAAGATGTTCGGCGGTACGCACTTGGTGAACCGGGCAGGCCTGGCGCGGACGTTCCAGAACATTCGCCTGTTCAAGGAAATGTCGGTATTGGAAAACCTGCTGGTGGCCCAGCACATGTGGGTCAACCGCAACATGCTGGCCGGTATTCTCAACACCAAGGGCTACCGCAAGGCCGAAAGTGACGCGCTGGATTGCGCGTTCTACTGGCTGGAGGTGGTCGATCTGGTGGACTGCGCCAACCGGCTCGCCGGTGAGCTTTCCTACGGCCAACAGCGTCGTCTGGAAATTGCCCGGGCCATGTGCACGCGGCCGCAGATCATCTGCCTCGACGAACCGGCCGCCGGCCTCAACCCTCAGGAAACCGAAGCGCTCAGCGCGATGATCCGGCTGCTGCGCGACGAGCACGATCTGACCGTGGTGCTGATCGAACACGACATGGGCATGGTTATGAGCATTTCCGACCACATCGTGGTGCTGGACCACGGCATCGTCATCGCCGAAGGCGGGCCTGAAGCGATCCGCAACGATCCGAAAGTGATCGCAGCCTATCTGGGCGCCGACGAAGAGGAGCTGGTATGACGCAACCGATCCTCGAACTCAAAGACCTCGACGTCTTCTATGGTCCGATCCAGGCCCTCAAAGGTGTTTCGCTGCAGATCAACGAAGGGGAAACCGTCAGCCTGATCGGCTCCAACGGTGCCGGCAAATCGACGTTGCTGATGTCGATCTTCGGCCAGCCACGGGCGGCAGGCGGGCAGATTCTTTATCAAGGCGTCGACATCACCCACAAGTCCTCGCACTACATCGCTTCCAACGGCATTGCGCAGTCGCCGGAAGGGCGGCGAGTGTTCCCCGACATGACCGTCGAGGAAAACCTGCTGATGGGCACCATTCCGATTGGCGACAAGTACGCTAAAGAGGACATGCAGCGCATGTTTACGCTGTTTCCACGGCTTGAAGAGCGACGTAACCAGCGGGCGATGACCATGTCTGGCGGTGAACAGCAAATGCTCGCCATTGCCCGCGCCTTGATGAGCCGACCAAAGTTGTTGCTGCTCGATGAGCCTAGCCTGGGCCTGGCGCCGATTGTGGTGAAGCAGATTTTCGCGACCCTGCGCGAATTGGCAAAAACCGGCATGACCATTTTCCTCGTCGAGCAGAACGCTAACCATGCGCTGAAGCTGTCGGACCGCGCATATGTGATGGTCAACGGTGAGATTCGCCTGACGGGCACGGGTAAAGAGTTGCTGGTGAATGAGGAGGTGCGTAACGCCTATCTGGGCGGGCACTGATTCTTCGACGTTATGCACAGCCCCGGCGACGAAAGTCCCGGGGTTTTTTTATCTCGCAAATCCACCGCAACCCCCTGTAGGAGTGAGCCTGCTCGCGATCGTGGTTTCCCATTCGCCATCACCGGTAGCTGATACACCGCTATCGCGAGCAGGTTCACTCCTACAGTTGATCTGCGCCAGAATCCAGAATTGTGGAAAACAAATTCCCCAAGCTGCCAAAGCGCGACATATAGACGCTGCAAATGGCTGTTTTTCCACAGTTTTGACTTGTCCCCGTTTGCTGTGGAACTGGCTGTGAATAACGTGGGTGTATCTGGCTGCGCGCCATGTAAACCGTGGCCTGCAAGTGTGTGGTTGTTTTTTGATCAGGCGTTTTTGTGGGGCTTGAAGTCTTTGTTGTCAACCTTTTTATAGTGTCGCGGATAGCAGCGATTCCGGGTGAACAAGCCTGTGGATAAGTCTGTGATTAAACTCTGGAAAGACTGCGCTGAGGGCCGTAATTACTGGCCTCGCGCAATCACTGCGCTGACTGCTCGGTCGTGCAAAATGCCATCTCCCGCACATCTGCCGCTTCAGGGTCAAGCAAAAAACTTTCTATTTCGCCCGCAAAGCCTTGTGTGGCGCGGCTTTGCGCGTTTCCAGTTGCCCCCGGAAACTGTGGAAGGGACTGTGGATAACATGCGTGCACATGGCTACAGGCCACGGTCGCTATGGCGTTGGCATGTCTGGTTGTTTTTTGTACAGCTTGTGGGTGTTGCCCGTGAATGCGCGGGCGGGCATGCTGCCTGCTGATTTTCTATTCCAAGGGCTGCCCCGGCGGCCGAAGCAAGGAGAACACGATGTCCAACACCCTGTTTATCACCGGCGCGACGTCCGGATTTGGTGAAGCCTGCGCCCGCCGTTTTGCCGAGGCTGGCTGGAAACTGGTGCTGACCGGCCGTCGTGAAGAACGCCTCAATGCGTTGTGCGCCGAATTGTCGAAACAGACCGAAGTGCACGGTCTGGTCCTTGATGTGCGCGATCGCAAGGCGATGGAAGCGGCGATTGCCAACCTGCCGCCGTCGTTCGCCAAGCTGCGTGGCCTGATTAACAACGCCGGTCTGGCATTGGGCGTGGACCCGGCGCCGAAGTGCGATCTGGACGATTGGGACACCATGGTCGACACCAACGTCAAAGGCCTGATGTACGCCACCCGCCTGCTGCTGCCGCGCCTGATCGCCCATGGTCGTGGCGCTGGCATCGTCAACCTTGGTTCCATCGCTGGCAACTATCCGTATCCGGGCAGTCATGTGTACGGCGCGACCAAGGCGTTCGTTAAACAGTTCTCGCTGAACCTGCGCTGCGACTTGCAGGGCACCGGCGTGCGGGTCAGCAACATTGAGCCGGGGCTGTGCGAGAGCGAGTTCTCGCTGGTGCGTTTTGCCGGCGATCAGGAACGCTACAACGCGACCTACGCCGGTGCCGAGCCGATCCAGCCGCAGGACATTGCCGAGACGATTTTCTGGGTGATGAATGCGCCGGCGCACATCAACATCAACAGCCTGGAACTGATGCCGGTGAGCCAGACCTGGGCGGGTTTTGCCATTGAGCGGAACAAGGCCTAAGACCGCGCTGAAGCCATTCGCGAGCAAGCTCGCTCCCACATTTGATCGCGGTCTCATGTGGGAGCGAGCTTGCTCGCGAAGGGGCCGTCACAGGCAATAAATCCCGATAAGGTAAACTCCCCACGCAACAACCCAACCGCACCCCGCGGTTTTCAGGGTTTTTCGAGGAGTCAAAGTGAGTAACCGAGGTGAGCAGGCACTGCTCAAACAATCGACCATTCTGATGTTGGCTGTGGCGATTGCCGGGATCGTCACCGGTTTTGTTTCAGGTTCCCAATCCATCCTGTTCGATGGTTTTTTCTCGCTGATCGCAACCTTCATCAAAGTCCTGATGCTGATCACGGCCAAGCTGATCGCCAAGGAAAGCAACCACCGTTTCCAGTTCGGTTTCTGGCATCTGGAGCCGATGGTGCTGCTGATCGAAGGCAGTTTCCTGATGCTGATCGCGATCTACGCGTTTCTCAACGGCGTGTTCGGCATCATCAACGGTGGCCGCGAGATCGAGTTGGGGCTGGTGATCATTTATGCGGCGGTGTTTACCGTGGTCGAGTTCGCCTACTTTTTCTACGTCCGGCACCGTAACCGCAAGCTCAAATCCAGCCTGATCCAGTTCGACAACATCAGTTGGCTGGTGGACGCGATGCTGTCCGTGGGCCTTTTGATCAGTTTCCTCGCGGCGCTGCTGCTCAAGTCGCAGGGCTATGGGCAGTGGGCGGTGTATGTCGACCCGCTGATCCTGATCGTGCTGGCCCTGACCATGTTGCCGCCGGCGTTCAAGATTCTTGGACCGGCCCTGCGAGATGTCCTGGGGATTGCCCCGGACACGCTGGATGATCAGGTGCGCCAGGTGATGGACGCGGCGAAAATCGAGCATGGTTTCGACGATTACGTGTCGTACGTGCAGAAGCACGGGCGGGCGCGGTTTATCGAGATTCATGTGGTGTTGCCGGCGGATTATGCGCTGAGCAATGTCGGGCAACTGGATGCGTTGCGCGAAGAGATCTCGGCGAAGCTGGGCAAGCCGGATGCAGCGCGCTGGCTGACCATCAGCTTTACCGGGGACAAGAAGTGGATCGCCTAGAGACCGCATAACGGCTAATCGTCGGATCGCCGCCCGGAGCAGGCTCACTCCTACATTTGGAATGCGTTCCCCTGTAGGAGTGAGCCTGCTCGCGATAGCTATTTATCCGTCAGCGAAGATATTCAGCCAGGCCGCTATAGCAAGTCGCCAAGTGATACGGCGTAGTCGAAGGCATGTCCTTGCGACTCACCTCGCCCAACTCATCCCGGCACTCATGCCAGCCATCAGCATGCAAAAACCGCTGCTGCAACGCCTGCAACTGGCGCAGCACCACCGCTTCACTGCCCTGACGCAAGGTCAGCGCGCGCAGATATTCTGCCTGAGCCCAGATCCGCTGGGTCGAGTCTCGCGGGCGTCCGTCCGTTTCCAGATCGAGCATCGCCCGCACCGCGCCGGATGACTGCACCACACCGTATTGCTCGGTGAACGCAAATGCCCGATCCAGCGCCGCATGCAGTTTCGAACCACGTAATAACGGCGACGATTCGAGCAGGAAATACCATTCGAACTGATGCCCCGGCTCATACCAGTTATCCACAGCCCCGAGCGGCTTCTCCATCAACACGCCATATTGCGGATCGACGAACTGCTTGTGCATGGCTGTGCATAACGCCAGCAACGCTGTCTGCGTTTGGGCATCTTCGCGCACGGCAAGGGTGGCGAGGAACGCTTCGGCCAGGTGCATCAGCGGGTTTTGCAGTGGACCGGTTTGCAGGGTGATCCAGTCCCGTTCCAGGCAGGCTTCGTACAAGCCATCGCCGGTGGCGAAGCGCCGGCCGATGATTTCCAGCGCCGCATTCAACGTCGACTCGACCAGCGGATCGCCGGATTTTGCCCAGTAATGCGCGCAGGCAAACAGGATAAAAGCGTGGGTGTAGAGATCCTTGCGCTGATCCAGCGGTTTGCCCTGGGCATCGACGCTGTAGAACCAGCCGCCATGCTCCGCATCATGAAAGTGCCGTTGCAAGGAGCGGAACAGCGCCGCCGCACGCACTTCAGCGTTATCCACAACCCCGATCAGACTGGAAAACAGATACAGCTGCCGCGCACAGGCCATCGCCCGATAGCGCTGCGGCGGCAGTGGTTGATGCGTGGCGTCCAGCGCCTCATAGGGCAGCGCCATGTCGGCGTTCCAGCCCGGGCCTTGCCAGAGCGGCACGATCACGTTGACGAAGTGCTGTTGCACAGCGCCGAACAGGGCGGTCAATTCGGGCAGGGAGGTGGAGCGAGAAGCGTGGGGCATGGGCGGACGTCGTCACGGCTGGGGCGATTGCGCGACATGGTAGCAGAGAGACTGACATCAGCGATGCGGCGTCTGATCGGCCGCCTTCGCGAGCAAGCTCGCTCCCACAGGTTTTGTGTTCGCCACAAATCCAATGTGGGAGCGAGCTTGCTCGCGAAAAGGCCAGTTCAGACAATAAAAACTAGCCTGCTAGCAACCAAGCCCCAGTCACCGCCGAAGCCGCACCCGCCAACCGCACCAGCGGCGCCGCTGCCTGCGGCAACACGCGAACCACGCCATAACCGACGGCATGCAAAGCGGCGGTCGCCACAACGAAACCCGCCGCATACGCCCAAGGACTGCTCATGTCTGGCAGTTCCAGACCATGCGCCACGCCATGGAACAACGCAAACAGCGCCGTCGCCGCTACTGCCATGACCAACGGCGGCCGCACCGCCAAGGCCACTGCCAGACCCAGCGCGAGCACCGATGCGGCAATTCCGCTTTCCAGCGCCGGCAGTTCCAGCCCTTCAAACCCGAGCATGCCGCCGATCAGCATGGTGCCGACAAACGTGCACGGCAGCGCCCAGCGCGCGGCGCCCTGCTGCTGCGCGGCCCACAAACCGACAGCCAGCATCGCCAGCAAATGGTCGAGGCCGCCAATCGGGTGGCTGATACCAGCGACCAGGCCGCTGTCGCCATGCCCCGGGTGAGCGAAGGCCAGCGCTGGCGTCAGCAGCAGCGCCACGGCGCCAAGAATACGTTTGAGTGTCATGGATAAGCTTCCTTGTTGAGCAGTGAATCAGGCTGCGGTCAGCAGGCCCTGGCGTTCGATGAAGGCGATGATTTGCTCAAGGCCCTGACCGGTTTTCTGGTTGCTGAAGACGAACGGCTTGCCGTTACGCATGCGTTTGGTGTCGCTGTCCATCATCTCCAGCGAGGCGCCCACCAGCGGCGCCAGGTCGATCTTGTTGATCACCAGCAGATCGGATTTGCAGATCCCCGGCCCGCCCTTGCGCGGCAATTTGTCGCCGGCCGAAACGTCGATCACGTAGATGGTCAGGTCGGACAGCTCCGGGCTGAAAGTCGCCGACAGGTTGTCGCCGCCGGATTCCACCAGAATCAGATCCAGCCCCGGAAAACGGCGGTTCAGTTGATCGACCGCTTCCAGGTTGATCGAGGCGTCTTCGCGGATCGCGGTGTGCGGACAGCCACCGGTTTCCACGCCGATGATCCGTTCCGGCGCGAGGGCTTCGTTGCGCACGAGAAAATCGGCGTCTTCGCGGGTGTAGATATCGTTGGTGACCACGGCGAGGTTGTAGCGCTCGCGCAGGGCCAGGCACAGGGCCAGGGTCAACGCGGTTTTACCGGAACCGACCGGGCCGCCGATGCCGACGCGCAGAGGTTGTGTGTTCATGGTTGTTTCTCCTAAGAGCGGAAGAGGCGGCTGTACTGGCGCTCGTGGGCCATGCACGCCAGAGACAGGCCGAACGCGGCGCTGCCCATGTGGTCGGGATTGATTCGGCTGGCGTCCTGCTGCGCCTGTTGTAACAACGGCAGCAGTTCGCTGGTCAGGCGCTGGGCGGCTTGCTGGCCCAGCGGCAAGGTTTTCATCAGGACGGCGAGCTGGTTTTCCAGCCAGCTCCATAACCACGCGGCGAGGGCGTCTTGCGGGCTGATGCCCCAAGCGCGCGCGGCCAGCGCCCAGCACAGGGCCAGATGCGGTTCGGGGCATTGATCAAGAAAATCGCGGGCGGCTGCGTCGAGTTCCGGCAAACCATTGAGCAGTTGTTGCAACGAATAACCCATCTGCCGACTTTCCAGATGCAACTCGCGCGTCTCGCGGCTGGCGCGATGGCTTTCGCAGAGGCTCAGCAGCTCGGCCCATCGGCCATCCGCCGCCGCCTGACAATGCGCGAGCAGCAGCGGCGCTTCGAAGCGGGCGAGGTTGAGCAGTAACTGATCGCTGATCCAGCGCCGGGCACTGTCCGGGTTGTTCACACGGCCGTTATCCACCGCCATTTCCAGGCCTTGCGAATAGCTGTAGCCGCCAATCGGCAATTGCGGACTGGCCAGGCGCAGCAGCGCCCAGGCCGGATTCACAGGCGTACGCCGAACTGATGGAGTTTCGGCGCGTAATTGAAGTCTTCGTCGCCGTGTCGTGAGTGATGATGGCCGCCGCCATAAGCGCCGTGCTCGGGCTGGAATGGCGCTTCGATCGCTTCGACCTGCGCGCCGAGTTGTTCGAGCATGGCCTTGAGTACGTAGTCGTCAAGCAAACGCAGCCAGCCATCGCCAACCTGCAAGGCGACGTGGCGGTTACCCAAGTGATAAGCCGCACGGGTCAGTTCGAAGGCATTGGCGCAGGTGACGTGCAGCAATTGCTCGGGGCGGGCGCAGACGCGGACGATGCGGCCGTCTTCAGCCTGTAGGCATTCGCCGTCATACAGCGGCGGCTGTCCGCGCTCCAAAAACAACCCGACGTCTTCGCCCTCGGCACTGAAACAGCGCAAACGGCTTTTGCTCCGCGCTTCGAAGGTCAGGTGCAACTCGGCGGCCCAGACGGGTTGAGGGTCGATTCTGCGGTGAATCACCAGCATCGGAAAGCTTCCAGCTATGGACAATACTCTGGCTAGAGCAAGGGCCTTGCCAATCGGACGGGATGTAGGAAATCCCTGTCGGAGCGTAGTGGATGTTTCGAGATGTTGCTGGAATATGGAAGGTTTTGGTGCGTGAAGATTTTTTTATGCACCAAATGGAGGCCGATGCGCCGAACCAAATGTGGGAGCGAGCTTGCTCGCGAAAGCGGTGGGTCAGTGATTTAGAAGTTGGCTGACACGACGCCTTCGCGAGCAAGCTCGCTCCCACAGGGGATTTGGTCTGGGCTGAAATAAAGGAAGGTTATTCGGTACTGCCCAGCCCCTGCCAGTGCTTGAGCCCAATAAAGATAAAGCGCAGTTGCTGGGTGATCTTCGCCTGCGGCGTCAGATGTTCCGGCAAGGCTTCGGCCGGCGGATCGATGATGTCGGGGAGGGTAGCGAAGACCGATTTGACGATCAGGTCAGCCATCACGCTCAAACCGGCGGCATCCAGGTGCTGAAGCTTGGGCATCATCGTCAGGTCGGCCGCCAGGTCGGAGCTGATGTTCTCGCGCAACCGGCCAATTGCCTGACGCACCGGCAGCGAACCGCCGTACTGTTCACGGGCGAGAAACAGGAATTGCGAGCGATTGGCGCTGACCACGTCGAGGAAGATCCGCACCGAGGCATCGATGATGCCGCCCATGACGAATTCGTTGTGGCGCACCAAGCGGATGGTTTCACGGAAGGTCTGGCCGACTTCACTGACCAGCACCAGGCCGAGCTCATCCATATCGGCAAAATGCCGGTAGAAACCGGTGGGCACAATCCCGGCGGTTTTGGTCACTTCGCGCAGGCTCAGGCTGCCGAATCCTCGGCCGCTTTCCATGAGGTGGCGGGCAGCGTCCATCAAGGCGTTGCGGGTCTGTTGTTTCTGTTCGGCGCGGGGCAGCATCGCAGGGTGTGTTCTTTGGCAGGACAAGCGCCGCACTCTAGCAAATCGGCTTTGTCGGCGTCGAACGAGAGGACATGGAGCAGAAGATTTCACCGGCCAGAAAAGTCAAAAGCCCAATCCGGTGATTGGGCTTTTTTTCGAGGCCGCCATGGGCTTAGCTCAAGGCACTGTTGCGTTCGATCACACGGTCACCACCACCTTCGGCAAGGGTTTGACCTTGTGGAGTGCGGTCGCCGCCATCGGAAGCCAGGGTCTGGCCTTGTGGAGTACGGTCGCTACCATCGGAAGCCAGAGTCTGGCCTTGTGGAGTGCGGTCGCTACCGTCGGAAGCCAGAGTCTGGCCTTGTGGGGTGCGGTCGCTGCCGTCGGAAGCCAGGGTCTGACCTTGTGGGGTCTTGTCGTACCCGTCCTGAACCAGGCCTTTCTCTTCCAGGCGATCACGGCCGCCTTCAGCCAGGGTCTGGCCTTGTGGGGTACGGTCCGAACCATCAGCTGCTACGGTCTGGCTGAATACCGAGTGGCTGGATTTCACTTGCGGGGTAGCCTGGTCGGCAGCGGGCAGGGCGAAAGCAGTGCTGGCTAGCATCGACAGGGTAAGGCTGAGCAGTAATTGGCGTTTCATGATGGGTTGCTCCTTGGGAGGGCGATAAAGTGGGTACGAGGGCAATGCTACTCTCGATAAGTCGATATAAAAGTTCATAAACGCAATGGTAATAATCAACAGAATTGATTGTTCTGCCGGGAGGCTCTAGATCGCGGCTTTCCGGGCGACGGTTTTGCACCGAGGTGGGTATTTCCGACTCACTCGCGCCTCGCAAAAGTGCGGGTCGCGGTAACACTGTTCGACTGACTGGTCAGATTTCGCGCGACTTTTTACGCGGTAATCGGCCTTTCGATTAAACCTGCGGCCGGTTTGCCAGTCGTAGATTTCATGAGGGCCGCTTTGGCCCGCCGTTTCAGCCGTACGCCGCAGTCTTTGCGTGCGGTCGTGATCAGGAGCTTTGTGCATGACGCGCACTGGAAAAATCTTCAGCTGGACCTTCGCCATCCTCGTGCTGCTACTGGCCGTGCTGGTGTTGATCATCGTGTTCTTCGACTGGAACCGGATCAAACCGCCGCTCAACGCCAAAGTCTCGGAAGAACTGCACCGACCGTTTGCCATCAATGGCAACCTCGCGGTGATCTGGCAGCGCGAGCCGGACGAGGGTGGCTGGCGCGCCTGGGTGCCGTGGCCGCACGTGGTCGCTGAGGATTTGAGCCTGGGCAACCCGGACTGGTCGAAAAAGCAGCAGATGGTCACGCTCAAACGCGTTGAGCTGCGTATCTCGCCGCTGGCATTGCTGGCGCAACGCGTGGTGATTCCGCGCATCGACCTGACCGAACCCAATGCCGAGTTGCAGCGTCTGGCCGATGGCCGCGCCAACTGGACATTCAAGTTCGACCCGAAAGATCCGAACGCTGAACCCTCGAGCTGGGTGGTCGACATCGGCGCCATCGGTTTTGACAAGGGCCATGTCACCCTCGACGATCAAACGCTCAAAACCAATCTGGATGTGCTGATCGATCCGCTGGGCAAACCCATCCCCTACAGCGATATCGTCGGTGACAAAGCAGCGAAGACTGCGCAGGACAAGGGCGGTGCGCCGCAGGATTACGCGTTTGCCTTGAAGGTCAAAGGCCAATACCACGGTCAAAACCTAACCGGCCAAGGCAAGATCGGTGGGCTGCTCGCCTTGCAGGATGCGCGCAAGCCATTCCCGCTGCAGGCCCAGGCGAAGATCGGCGACACTCGCATCGAACTGGCCGGCACGCTGACGGATCCGCTCAACCTCGGCGCCCTCGATCTGCGCCTGAAACTGGCAGGCGCGAGCCTCGGCAATCTTTATCCGCTGACTGGCGTGACCCTGCCGGACACCCCTCCGTATTCCACTGACGGTCACTTGATCGCCAAACTGCACGATGAGGCCGGGGCGAAATTTACCTACGAGCAGTTCAACGGCAAGATCGGCAGCAGCGACATCCATGGCGACCTTACCTACGTCGCCAGCCAGCCACGGCCGAAACTCAGCGGCGCGTTGCTTTCCAATCAACTGTTGTTCGCTGACCTCGCACCGCTGATCGGCGCTGACTCCAATGACAAGCAGAAGGCGCGCGGCGGCGAAAGCAAACAGCCGGCCGATAAAGTGCTGCCGGTGGAAGAGTTCAAGACTGATCGCTGGCGCGCGATGGATGCCGATGTCGAGTTCACCGGCAAGCGCATCGTCCACAGCGAGAAACTGCCATTCAACGACCTCTATACCCACCTGAAACTTAACGATGGCGAGCTCAGCCTGGAGCCACTGCGCTTTGGCGTGGCGGGCGGCAATCTTGATGCACAGATCCGCCTCAACGGTCGTACCGAACCGCTTGAGGGCCGCGCGAAATTGACCGCGCGCAAGTTCAAGCTCAAGGAGCTGTTCCCGACGTTCGAGCCGATGAAGACCAGTTTCGGTGAACTCAACGGCGACGCCGATATCACTGGTCGCGGCAACTCGGTGGCCAAACTGCTGGGCGGCGCCAACGGCAAGTTGAAGATGTTGATCAACGACGGCGCGATCAGCCGTGAGCTGATGGAACTGGCCGGGCTCAACGTCGGCAACTATGTGGTCGGCAAGATCTTTGGCGACAAGGAAGTGAAGATCAACTGCGCGGCGGCGGACTTCGACATCAAGACCGGTCTGGCGACCACGCAGCTGTTTGTCTTCGATACCGAGAACGCGATCATCTATATCGACGGCACGGCGAACATGGCCACCGAGCAACTGGATCTGACGGTGACCCCGGAATCCAAGGGCTGGCGTTTGATTTCCCTGCGTTCACCGCTTTACGTGCGCGGCAAGTTCATCAAGCCGGACGCGGGTGTGAAGGCTGTGCCGCTGATGTTGCGCGGGGCGGGGATGGTTGCGCTGGGTGTGATCGCCGCGCCGGCGGCGGGGCTGTTGGCGCTGGTGGCACCGAGTGGCGGTGAGCCGAATCAGTGTGCGCCGTTGCTGGAGCAGATGAAGGCGGGCAAGGCGCCGGTTACCGTAAAACCTACCAAGTAATCTTCAGCGTTAGTAAAGACGCCATCGCGAGCAGGCTCACTCCTACATTTGGAATGCGTTCCCATGTAGGAGTGAGCCTGCTCGCGATAGGGTTTAGAGGTCGTTCAGGATGTCAGCCATGTCATCGGCATGCTCTTCTTCCTGCGCCAGGATATCTTCGAAGATACGCCGCGTAGTCGGGTCTTTCTCGCCGATGTACTGGATGATTTCGCGATAGCTGTCGATGGCGATCCGCTCGGCAACGAGGTCTTCGTAGACCATCTCTTTGAGGGTGTTGCCGGCCACGTATTGCGCGTGGGACATCTTCGACAGCATGTCGGGGTTGAACTCGGGCTCGCCACCCAATTGCACAATGCGCTCGGCCAGACGGTCAGCGTGCTGGGCTTCCTGGGTGGCGTGTTCGAGAAACTCTTCGGCGGCCACATGGGCTTTCACACCATTGGCCATGAAGTAGTGGCGCTTGTAGCGCAGCACGCAGACCAGTTCGGTGGCCAGCGATTCATTGAGCAAGCGCAGCACCTCTTCACGGTCGGCGCTGTAGCCCTCGGTGACGGCGCCGTTCTCGACGTGTTGGCGCGCACGTTCGCGCAAGGTTTGAACATCTGACAGATGCAGGTCGTCGCTCATTTCGATCTCCTGGAGGCTAATCCGATTGTCGCCACGTTCTGCGGACGCGGTCGCTACCTAAGCTGTGAGTCGTGAGCGTTGCAAAAAGTTTTATCGGTTTACGCAACCCCTGTAGGAGCTGCCGAAAGCTGCGATCTTGGCGCCAGCCCGGACAAAACTGCCTCCTCGCGCAGCCAGGCAAAAAAAGCCCGCACCGGCGGATGCCGCTCGCGCCCCGGCACGCACAACGCGCTGTACCCGGCGCCATCGACCTGAACCTGGCCCATGAACGGCACCAGCAAACCGCTGGCGACACTCTCCGACACCAGAATATTGCTCGCCAGCACCAGCCCTTGCCCGGCGATCGCCGCTTGCAGGGCGTAATGCTCTTCATCGTATTCGCGGATGGCCGGTTGCGCGTGTAACCAGTTCTCGCCGGCCTTGGCGCACCACGCTTCCCAGCCATGGGCATACAGCTTGGAATTGTGCCAGCGCACGCTGATCAACGTCGGTGTACGCCGCGCCGCCAGCGCCACTTGCTCGGGCGAGCCGTAAACGCCGAACGACTCATCGAACAGGCACAGGCCATACAGGTTCGGGTAATCGTCGAGGCTGTAGCGCAGGACCAGATCGACACTGGCGTCCTGATGCAGATCGATGACTTCGCAGTGCGTATCGAGGCGCACGTTGATGTTCGGATGCTGCGCGTAAAAGCGCCCGAGACGCGGCACCAGCCACAGCGCCGCGAATGCGGCGGTGGTCGATAGCGTCAGCGTGCTGGCGTTGCGTTGCGGGCGCAGGGTGTCGACGCTTTGCGCCACCTCCAGCAATGCGCCGTGCAGGCTGCGAAACAGGCGTTCGCCGCCCTCGGTCAGGCGCACCTGGCGTGGCAGACGTTCAAACAACGCGACACCGAGCCAGTCTTCCAGCGAACGGATCTGATGAGAAATCGCGGTCGGCGTGACCGAAAGCTCTTCGGCGGCAGCCTTGAAGCTCAGCAATCGTGATGCCGATTCAAAGGCGCGCAGGGCGGTCAGCGGTAACGAGGCAAACATTGGAAAACTCCATGGATGAAATCAATTCATCCCGACTGATTTTTGCTCATTTGAGAAGAAGCAATGACGAGCCGCAAGCTGCAAGCCACAAGCAGTTTGATTCTAGTCCGGAGGATTTACAGATGAGCAGGATTCTTGCGATTCATGCCAGCCCGCGTGGCGACCGTTCGCACTCGCGGCGGTTGGCGGAAGCTTTTCTCAGCGCCTGGCAGGTGCGCCATCCACAGGCGCAGGTGACTCGACGTGAAGTCGGCCGAGCGTTGATTCCGGCGGTCAACGAGGCCTTTGTCGCTGCCGCGTTTTATCCACAGCCTGAAGCGCGCCCATTGTCGATGCAGGCCGATCTGGCCCTGAGCGATCAACTGGTTGGCGAATTGTTCGACCACGACCTGCTGCTGATTTCCACGCCGATGTACAACTTCAGCGTACCCAGCGGCCTTAAGGCCTGGGTCGATCAGATCGTGCGGCTCGGCCTGACCTTCGATCACACGCTGGACAATGGCGTCGCCCAGTACACCCCGCTGTTGCAGGGCAAGAAGGCGCTGATCGTCACCAGTCGCGGTGGTTTTGGGTTCGGCCCGGGCGGCGAGCTGGAAGCCTTGAACCACGCCGATCCCTGGTTGCGCACGGCGCTGGGGTTCATCGGCATCAACGACGTCAGCGTGGTCGCTGCCGAGGGCGAAGAGTCCGCCGAACGCACGTTCGCGGTGTCGTTGGCCGAGGCCGAGCAGCGTTTGCTCAGCCTTGCCCGGGAGTTCTAGGTGGCCTGGCTGTTCCTGCTGATCGCCGCCGGATTTGAAGTGACGTTCGCCATGGGCATGAAATACGCCGAAGGCTTCACCCGGCTCTGGCCGTCGTTGATCACGGTGATTGCGGCGATCGGCGGGATCTACTTCCTGACACTGGCAATGCGCGAGTTGCCGGTGAGCATCGCCTACCCGATCTGGACCGCGATTGGCTCACTCGGCACGGTGTTCCTCGGTTTCGCCCTGTTGGGCGAGAGCCTGACGCTGGTCAAACTGCTGTCAGTCGGGCTGATTGTGGCGGGGGTGGTGGGCCTGAAGTAGGCTGGTCGTCGAGTTGTCATCATCACGGAGGATGCTTGGCGGGCGTTTTGCACGCCTGGCATCCACTCACCGACCACAAGGATGTTTGCCCATGTCAACGCGTTATCCACTGGTGCTGGTGCCCGGCATGCTCGGGTTTATCCGGCTGGTTCTCTATCCGTACTGGTACGGCATCATCAAGGCGCTGCGCCGTGGTGGGGCGACGGTGATTGCTGTACAGGTGTCGCCGCTGCATTCGACGGAGGTGCGCGGCGAGCAGTTGCTGGCGCGGATTGATGAGATTTTGCGCGAGACCGGGGCGCACAAGGTCAACCTGTTCGGCCACAGTCAGGGTTCGCTGACGGCGCGCTATGCGGCGGCGAAACGGCCGGATCTGGTGGCCTCGGTGACGTCGGTCGCCGGACCGAATCATGGCTCGGAACTGGCCGACTATCTGCAAAAACACTACCCGGCGGACAGCGCCAAGGGCCGTCTGCTTGAAGCATTGCTGCGTTTTGTCGGCTGGCTGATGGCACTGCTGGAGACCGGTTACCACGGACCGAAACTGCCGGTGGATATTCACGCCTCGCACCAATCGCTGACGACTGAGGGTGTGGCGCTGTTCAATCAGCGTTATCCACAGGGGTTGCCTGAAACCTGGGGTGGGCACGGGCCGGAGGAGGTCAATGGTGTGCGTTATTACTCTTGGTCAGGGACGTTGCAGCCGGGCAAGACTGATCGTGGCGGTAATCTGTTCGACGGGACCAATCGCAGTTGTCGCTTGTTTGCGAAAACCTTCGTGCGTGAGCCGGGGCAGTGTGACGGGATGGTCGGGCGGTACAGCTCGCATCTGGGCACGGTGATTGGCGATGACTATCCGCTGGATCACTTCGACATTGTTAACCAGTCGCTGGGGCTGGTTGGCAAGGGCGCGGATCCGGTTCGGCTGTTTGTTGAGCATGCGGCGCGGCTAAAGGCTGCCGGCGTTTAACCGCAAGACCTAGTCATCGTTCTTCGCGAGCAAGCTCGCTCCCACATTGGAATGCATTTCCCTGTGGGAGCGAGCTTGCTCGCGAAGAGGTCGGGTCAGGCAACGCTGATCCGGCGGCCCAACACGGTTGTCCAGCGCTCAGACAAAATCACCCCACCCAAGGTCAGCAACCCACCCACCAGGTGATACATCGCCAACTGCTCCTTCAACACCACTGCTGCAATCAGCGCGGTAATCAACGGCAGCAAGTTAAAGAACAACGTCGTGCGACTCGGCCCCAACCGCTGCACAGCTTGCATCCACGCCAGTGGCGCAAGCA
Organism: Pseudomonas sp. ok266; assembly: GCF_900110195.1. Classification (NCBI taxonomy): domain Bacteria; kingdom Pseudomonadati; phylum Pseudomonadota; class Gammaproteobacteria; order Pseudomonadales; family Pseudomonadaceae; genus Pseudomonas; species Pseudomonas sp. ok266. Next base: position 386,618 of record NZ_FOCU01000002.1, read on the forward strand.
TCGACGCCAGCAGGCATGCATACAACACCAGCGGAATGTTCTGCAGGGTCAAACCGGTTTTTGGCGAGGCGGCATACAAAGGAAACAACACGACAATCGCCACCAGCACCTGCAAATACAGCAACACCAGCGGCGGCAGGCGCAGCTGCCATTTTTTCAGCAAAGTGCTGTAGATCGCATAGGCCAGGGTGGCGATCAACATCATCGCATCACCCATGTTCACGCCGTGCTGCAGCAACGCGCCGAGGCTGCCGGACGAGACCACGACCAATACGCCGGCAAACGACAGAACCGCACCGACCAGCGCACCGGCGGTCAGGCGTTGGCCGAGACTGATGATCGCCATGGCCAGCGACATCAACGGCATCAGCGAGAGGATGATGCCCATGTTGGTCGCGGTGGTCAGGGTTGCGGCGAAGTAGGCGAGGCTCTGATAGACCGCCATGCCGAGTACGCCGAGGATGAAAATCCTGCCCAGGTTTGGACGGATCTGCGGCCAGTGCGCGATGACGGCTTTGAGCATGAATGGGGTGAACAGCAAACCGGCGAGCAGCCAGCGGTAGAAACCGATCTCGGCGGGGAAAATCGCCCCGACTGCGAGTTTGTTGATCACGGTATTGCCGGCCCAGATAAAAATCGCCAGCAGCGGAAACGCGTATTGCATGAGTCGAAACCAGTACGTTGATGAAGGGCAATTATCCCTTGTCTGGATGCAGGCCTATACTGCGAACCAGACAACCTGCCTTTGAAACCGGACAGCATGAACAGCAAACACATCGATCTGCTGGATTTCAGCGAACTGCCGTCAGCGGTGTACTTCCGCTACGCCGACTTCAATGCCCACGAATTCGCCGCCCCGCATCGGCATCCGTGGGGCACGCTGGAGTACGCCGCTCATGGCGTGCTGCACATGGACGTCGACGGCAGCCGTTTCATGTCGCCGCCGCAGTACGCGGTGTGGGTGCCGCCGCAGGTCGAGCACAGTTTCTACAGCCATCAACCGGTCAACTATCGCGCGGTGTGCCTTGACCCCAAAGTCTGCGCCGAACTGCCCAAGCGCGCCTGTACCCTGGCGATCAGCGACATTCTCAAGGCAATTCTCAAAGACTTCGCCGCCCGTGACGTGAAGATTCCTGAACTCGATGCCGATCAGCGTCTGGCTCAGGTTCTCGTCGATCAACTGCAACAGGCGCCAGTGCACGAATGCTATCTGCCGTACGCGAGCAGTCCGGGGTTGCTGGCGATTCTCGAAACCTTGCAGGCCGAGCCGGGCAACAATCAGCCGCTGGCGCATTGGGCGCTGCAGGTGCACGTCAGCGAACGCACGCTGGCCCGGCAATTCGTTCGGGAGCTGGGGATGAGTTTCGGCGAGTGGCGCCAGCGTCTGCGCTATCTCGCGGCAATCGAGGCGCTGGAAACTTCGCGCAGCGTGCAGGAAATCGCCTTCGATCTCGGCTACAGCAGTGGCTCGGCGTTTATCGCCATGTTCGCGCGGCAGGCCGGGTGTACGCCAGAGCAGTATCGCCGTAGCCATCTGGAAGGCAGGAAGGTGTAACAAGATTTGGCTACACTCCAGCAGAGGCCGTTCCCATCGGTGCGGCGACAAGGAGAAAACTCCATGAAGATGTTGCGTGTCCCTTTGTTGATGATTGGTTTGCTCCTGTGTTCCCAAGGTTTTGCCGCCACGGCGCAACAGAACAAGATGACCACCTGCAATGCTGATGCGACCGCCAAGAGTCTGAAAGGCGATGAGCGCAAAACCTTCATGAGCACCTGCCTTAAGGCAGCGCCAGCGGCCAACGATGCCAAGGCCCTGACCCCGCAGCAGGAGAAAATGAAAACCTGTAACGCCGACGCGAAAACCAAAGCCCTGACCGGCGATGCGCGCAAGACGTTCATGAGTGATTGCCTGAAGAAAAAATAATCCGGTTCTGTGGAGTGTCAGGGTCGACGCGTCCGCTTGAAATTTGCCCTCACCCTAACCCTCTCCCGGAGGGAGAGGGGACTGACCGCGGTGTCTCAAGAAACTCGTCGACCTGAAAAAAACCGGTCGATTATGGATTCCATGTCGCTGTTTCAGGTCACTGGATATCCAGTGCATACCCCAATCGGTTCCCTCTCCCCCTGGGAGAGGGCTAGGGTGAGGGGGCTGAAGCTCCGCATATTTCTAGTGCTCACCCCGGAACGCTGGCAGACTGCCAATCCTTTTACGCCGTTCGTTTTGAGGCTGTATGCCAACGTTTTCTGAGCGTCATGTAGTGTTCTGGGTCAGCTGCATCATCATTTTCGGCGGTTTGCTGCTGGTGCTGCCGCTGCGCTTGTTGCCGAGCCTGCTGGCCGGGCTGCTGGTATTTGAACTGGTCAACATGCTCACCCCGCAACTGCAACGGCTGATTGAAGGTCGCCGCGCGCGTTGGCTGGCGGTGGCTTTGCTGGGCACGTTAGTGGTGAGTGTGCTGGCGTTGATCTTCGCCGGCGCCATCAGCTTCTTATTGCATGAAGCGGAAAATCCCGGCGCCTCACTGGACAAGTTCATGGGCGTGGTCGACCGCGCGCGGGGGCAATTGCCGCCGTTCATCGACGCCTATCTGCCGGCCAGTGCTGCGGAATTTCGCGTAGCGATTGGCGAGTGGATGGGCAAGCACCTGTCCGACCTGCAACTGGTCGGCAAAGACGCGGCACATATGTTTGTGACGCTGCTGATCGGCATGGTGCTCGGTGCGATCATCGCCTTGCAGCGCATCCCCGACGTCACCAAGCGCAAACCGCTGGCGGCGGCCCTGTTTGATCGCTTGCACTTGCTGGTGCAGGCCTTCCGCAACATCGTCTTCGCGCAAATCAAGATTTCCCTGCTCAACACTTTCTTCACCGGGATCTTCCTCGCGGTGATCCTGCCGATGTTCGGCATCAAGTTGCCGCTGACCAAAACCCTGATCGTGCTGACCTTCCTGCTCGGCCTGCTGCCGGTGATCGGCAACCTCATGTCGAACACGCTGATCACCATCGTCGGCCTGTCGCTATCGATCTGGGTGGCGATTGCCGCGCTGGGCTATCTGATTTTTATCCACAAGCTCGAGTACTTCCTCAACGCGCGGATTGTCGGCGGGCAGATCAGTGCCAAGTCGTGGGAGTTGCTGCTGGCGATGCTGGTGTTCGAGGCCGCGTTCGGCCTGCCGGGGGTGGTGGCGGGGCCGATTTATTATGCGTACCTGAAGAGTGAGTTGAAGCTGGGCGGGATGGTGTAACTGATGGATATGTGTTGCCTGGTCTGACGCCTTCGCGAGCAAGCTCGCTCCCACACTGAATTGCATTTCAACTGAAGAAATGCGGTCAAATGTGGGAGCGAGCTTGCTCGCGAAAGGCACGACGCCGATTTCAGGTCAGTTCATGGCGCCATAGCGTTTCATCGCGTCAATCGCCAAACCGCTACCAATGCTGCCAAAAATATTCCCTTCGACATGCCGCGCATTCGGCAGCATCGCCGAGACGCTGTTGCGCAGTGCCGGAATGCCGCTCGAACCACCGGTGAAGAACACCGTGTCGACCTGATCGACCGCCACACCGGCATCGTTCAACAACTGTGTGACACTGCCGCGCACGCGCTCCAGCAGCGCATCGATCGCCGATTCAAACAGCGCGCGGCTCAGTTCCACACTCAACCCGGCCTCGATCCGGTCCAGCGGCACATGGCGGCTGTCGCTGTGTGTCAGCTGGATCTTGGTTTCTTCGACTTCCATCGCCAGCCAGTGCCCGGCGCGCTGTTCGATCAGCTTGAACAAGCGATCGATGCCGCCAGTGTCTTCGATGTCGTAACGCATGCTGCCCAGCGCCAGGCTGGATTTTTGCGAGTACACCGAGTTGATGGTGTGCCAGGTCGCCAGGTTCATGTGGTGGCTGGTCGGCATGTAGGCGCCGCTCTTCATGCGGCTGCCGTAGCCGAACAGCGGCATCAGACCTTGCAGGCTCAGCTGTTTGTCGAAATCGGTCCCGCCGATGTGCACACCGCCGGTGGCGAGGATGTCATCGTGACGGTTATCGAGGCCACGACGCTCGGGCGACAGGCGCACCAGCGAGAAGTCAGAGGTACCACCGCCGATGTCGACAATCAGCACCAGCTCTTCTTTCTCGATGGTCGACTCGTAGTCGAAGGCCGCCGCAATCGGTTCGTACTGGAACGAGACCTCTTTGAAGCCGATCTTGCGCGCCACTTCGACCAGGGTGTCTTCGGCTTCCTGGTCAGCCAGTGGATCATCATCGACGAAGAACACCGGACGCCCGAGCACCACTTGCTCGAATTCCCGACCGGCGGCGGTTTCGGCGCGGCTCTTCAACTGGCCGATGAACAGGCCGAGCAAGTCCTTGAACGGCATCGCGGTGCCGAGCACGCTGGTGTCGTGCTTGATCAGCTTGGAACCGAGCAGGCTTTTCAGCGAGCGCATCAGCCGGCCTTCGTAGCCTTCCAGGTACTCGTGCAGCGCCAGACGACCGTACACCGGGCGGCGTTCCTCGATGTTGAAGAAGACCACCGACGGCAGGGTGATCTTGTCGTCTTCCAGCGCGATCATCGTTTCCATGCCGGGGCGCAGCCAGCCGACGGTGGAGTTGGACGTGCCGAAGTCGATGCCGCAGGCACGGGCTGGAGAGGCGTCTTTCATGTCTTTCGGTTCCGGTCAAAAAAACGGCCGCGCAGTGTATGTCAGTGCGCGCCAGATTCGAAGGCCGGTCATCTGCTATTTCACGACTAAACTGCCTTGAAACCTCAAGCTTTGCCCCAAACTTGCTGGCATGGGCCGGCAGAACCACCGGCGGTCGCAAGAACCGCCGTCCACTGCCGATAAACTTCTGCTGCGCCACCCGGTCACAACTTTGAGATCGGTCAACCTGGCACGCGCGAATCGGCGCATGCTGGCATCGGCGCGAAATCGATAACGGACGGTGACTCCTTCGATGGACTTCAAAGACTATTACAAGATACTCGGCGTGGAGCCGACAGCAGACGACAAGGCAATCAAGGCTGCCTATCGCAAGCTGGCGCGCAAATACCACCCGGATGTCAGCAAGGAAAAAGACGCCGAGGCCAAGTTCAAAGACGCCTCGGAAGCCTATGAAGCGCTGAAAAGCGCCGACAAACGCGCCGAATACGACGAGCTGCGCCGTTATGGTCAGCACGGTCAGCCGTTCCAGGGACCACCGGGCTGGCAGAGCCGTGGCGGCTTTGGCGGCGGCGGTGGCGACACCGGTGACTTCTCGGACTTCTTCAGTTCGATCTTCGGCAATCGCGGCCCCGGTTTCGGTGGCGGCGAAGGTCGACAACAACGCAGTGCTGGGCGCCGAGGGCAAGACGTGGAAATGGAACTGCCGATCTTCCTCGAGGAGACGCTGTCGAACGAGTCGAAGAAAGTCACCTTCCAGGTGCCGCAGTACAACGCCAACGGCCAGCACGTCAGTAACACCAGCAAGAGCCTGAACGTGAAGATCCCGGCGGGCGTGACCGACGGCGAGCGCATCCGCCTCAAGGGCCAGGGCGCACCGGGCGTTGGTGGCGGGGCGAATGGCGATCTGTACCTGACCATTCGTTTTGCGCCACACCCGAAATTCGATGTTGAAGGCGAAAACCTCATCATCACCTTGCCGCTGGCCCCGTGGGAGCTGGCGCTGGGCACCGAAGTGGCCGTGCCGACCCTGACCGGCAAGATCAACCTCAAGGTGCCCGCCGGCAGCCAGAACGGCCAACGCATGCGCGCCAAGGGTCATGGTCTGAAAAACAAGGCAGGCGAACGCGGTTACCTGTTCGTCCAGCTCAAAGCCGTGATGCCGAAAGCTGCTGACGACGAGGTCAAGGCACTGTGGCAGGAACTGGCGAAGAAAGCCGCCTTCAACCCGCGCGAGAACTTCTGAACCCGACGACGGAGTAGCCATCATGAGCAGCCCCCTGATCGTTCAACTGGACCTGGCAGAATTCTGTGAGGCGGCCGATCTGTCGGACGTCTACGTGATCGAAATCGTCGAACACGGCATCCTCGAACCTCAGGGTGCGCAGCCCCGGGAGTGGCGTTTCACCGACTACGAGCTGAGTCTGGCCAAGCGCGCCGCCAAATTGCGGCGCGAGCTGGAGCTTGAGTGGGAGGGCGTCGCGCTGGCACTCGATCTGCTTGAAGAAGTGCAGGAGCTGCGGGCCGAGAACCGCATGTTGCGCCAGCGTTTGGGGCGGCTGGTGGTCGAGTAGTCTGCCTGATGTTTATCAGTTGCTTGATCGCGCCTCTTCGCGAGCAATCCCGCTCCCACATGTGAACACGGTCTCCTGTGGGAGCGAGCTTGCTCGCGAAGAACGATAACGCGGTGATCCTGCTTAAACCGTTCTGGGCAACACCACGTTGAACCGCGTCCCGTCAGTCTCGTTCGAGCTGACTTCGATGGTGCCGCCATGGGCACTCACCACTTCCTTGACGATAAACAGGCCCAACCCGAGGCTGGTTGACGGCTGTCCGAGTTCTTCGTCGGCGCTGCGCACCAGCGGGTCGAAAATCGTGCCGAGCGCCTCTTCGGGAATCGGTGTGCCGTAGTTGTGCACCGACAGGCAGACGTTTTCGCCCGCGCCATCGATATCGAGAGTGACATCGCGCTTTTTGGCTCCGTGCTGCAAGGCATTGCCAATCAGGTTCTGCAGTAACTGGTCGATTCGGCCGGCATCCCAGGTACCGCGCGGGTCGCCGTTAACATTGAGCTTCGGATCGCACTCCGGATTGCCGGCGCACGCCTCGGCAATCGCCGCCCGTGCGGCATCGGCCAGATCCATTGGCGTCGGTTCGATCGGCAGGCTTCTGCCCAGTCGACTGCGCACCAGTTCCAGCAAGTCGCTGACCATCGCCGCCATGTGCCGCGCGCCACGCTTGATGTGCAGGGCGCAGGCCAGCGCATCGCCCTCGAGGCTGGATTTGCGCAGCAGCAACTCGATGGACATGCTCACCGCTTGCAGCGGCGCACGCAGGTCATGGCCGAGAATGGCGAGGAAGATGTCCCGCGAGCGATTGACCTGTTCGGCGTAGGCCGCAGTCGATTCGGCCAGTGCTTCGTCGATGGCTTCGTTGAAGCGGATCATGTCCTGAAAACAGGCCATGTCCGGGGCTTTGAGGCTGTCGACCCACAGGCGGATCACGCAAGCGCGCAGATGACGGAACTCGGAGGTCATCTGCACCAGGTCAAAACCCACGGTGTGGCGCAACTCGCCATGACTGGCGCCGGCCTCGTCCAGACTCGGGGTTTTTTCCGGGCCTTCGCCCTTGGCTTTGGCGGCCTGTTCGGCAGGGCTCTGCGGCTTGCTCATGTCGCGGGCCGCGGCCCGCAGAATGGCGCTGGCGTGATCGCGCAGAGCCGCGGAATCCAGGTAGTCGGCGGCCGGCGTGATCGTTGCGGCGAACTGTTCCCACTCATCGACGATAGGCTCGATATTCGCCAGGATGAACTCGGATAGACGCATGGGCAGTTCCTGAAAAGAGGTGGAGCGAATCGAATAGTAGTTCCTTTGGCGAGAATTACACGACTGTTTGCGTGGTGGTTTCATACCGGCACGAAAAAGGCCCCGAGACTGTGCGCAAGGCGCGGTCCCGAGGCCTTTCTACAGCGTGGCGGCTGCGTCAGAACAGGAAATACCGCTGGGCCATCGGCAACGTTTCTGCCGGCTCACACCACAGCAGAACGCCATCCGCCTTGACCTGATAGGTCTGCGGATCGACATCGATATTCGGCAGATAGTCGTTGTGGATCAGGTCGGTTTTCTGCACATCACGGCAGCCTTTGACCACGCCGATTTTCTTCTTCAAACCCAATGTTTCAGGCAGCCCGGCTTCCTGCGCCGCCTGACTGATAAAGGTCAGGCTGGTGGCATGCAGCGAGCCGCCGTAGCTGGCGAACATCGGGCGGTAGTGCACCGGTTGCGGCGTCGGGATCGAGGCGTTGGCATCGCCCATCAGGCTCGCGGCAATCGCACCGCCCTTGAGGATCAACGTCGGTTTCACGCCGAAGAATGCCGGACGCCACAGCACCAGATCGGCCCACTTGCCGACTTCGATCGAGCCGACTTCATGGCTGATGCCATGGGTGATCGCCGGGTTGATCGTGTACTTGGCGATGTAGCGCTTGGCGCGGAAGTTGTCGTTGCCTGCGCCGTCCTGCGGCAGCGGGCCGCGCTGCTTTTTCATCTTGTCGGCGGTCTGCCAGGTGCGCGTGATGACTTCGCCGACACGGCCCATGGCCTGGCTGTCGGAGCTGATCATCGAGAACGCGCCGAGGTCGTGAAGGATGTCTTCGGCGGCAATCGTTTCGCGGCGGATCCGGCTTTCGGCGAAGGCGACGTCTTCGGCAATGCTCGGGTCGAGATGGTGGCAGACCATCAGCATGTCGAGATGTTCGTCGATGGTGTTGCGCGTGAACGGTCGGGTCGGGTTGGTCGAGCTCGGCAGCACGTTAGGGAAGCCGCAAGCCTTGATGATGTCCGGTGCGTGACCGCCACCGGCACCTTCGGTGTGATAGGTGTGAATGGTGCGGCCCTTGAACGCGCCGAGGGTGGTTTCGACGAAACCGGATTCGTTGAGGGTGTCGGTGTGGATCGCCACCTGCACGTCGAACTGATCGGCGACGCTCAGGCAGTTATCGATGCTTGCTGGCGTGGTGCCCCAGTCTTCGTGCAGCTTGAGGCCGATGGCGCCGGCCTTGACCTGCTCGATCAACGGTTCCGGCAGGCTGGCGTTGCCCTTGCCGGTGAGGCCGATGTTCATCGGGAACGCGTCAGCGGCCTGAAGCATGCGCGCCAAGTGCCACGGGCCGGAGGTGCAAGTGGTGGCGTTGGTGCCAGTGGCTGGGCCGGTGCCGCCGCCGATCATGGTGGTGACGCCGCTCATCAGTGCTTCTTCGATCTGCTGCGGGCAGATGAAATGGATGTGTGTGTCGATGCCACCCGCGGTGAGGATCATGCCTTCGCCGGCGATTACTTCGGTGCCGGCGCCAATGGCGATGGTCACGTTGGGCTGCACGTCGGGGTTGCCGGCCTTGCCGATCGCGGCGATGCGCCCGTCCTTGAGGCCGACGTCGGCTTTGACGATGCCCCAGTGGTCGATGATCAGCGCGTTGGTGATCAGCGTGTCGACCACTTCGGCAGCCAGCAACTGGCTTTGGCCCTGGCCGTCGCGGATGACTTTGCCGCCACCGAATTTCACTTCTTCGCCGTAGGTGGTGAAGTCTTGTTCGACTTCGATCCACAGCTCGGTGTCGGCCAGGCGCACCTTGTCGCCGACGGTGGGGCCGAACATGTCGGCGTAGGCTTGACGGGAAATTTTCATGCAGCGTCCTTCAGGAAAATAGTGGTGAGCCATCGACCCTCACCCTAGCCCTCTCCCAGAGGGAGAGGGGACTGTACGCGGTGGGCCGGCTATCGGTGATCGGCGCCGCAGAGGGGACTGGTCGCGGTGGGGTGAGGGCAGCGGTGCACGCAGATGTCAGAGGTCACCCATTATTCGTCCGGCAAATCCGAACACCCGCCGATGCCCGGCGTAATCGACCAGCTCAACCTCACGGCTCTGCCCCGGCTCAAAGCGCACCGCCGTGCCCGCCGGAATATTCAGGCGCATGCCACGGCTGGCGGCGCGATCGAAGGTCAGCGCGTCGTTGGTTTCAAAAAAGTGATAGTGCGAACCGACCTGAATTGGCCGGTCGCCGCTGTTGGCGACTTTCAGGCTGATAGTGCGGCGGCCGACGTTGAGTTCGATGTCGCCGGGCTGGATCTGGTACTCGCCAGGAATCATCACTGGGCTCCTTGCAGAATCTTGTAATAGAGGGCGGTCGGCCGATAGGTGCCGTTCGGATCGCAGGCGTAATCAGGGATTTCGCCTGCGCGGCTGTAGCCCAACGCCTTGTAGAAATCTTCGGCGGGCGAGCCGGCCTCGGTGTCGAGGTAAAGCATGCCGCGCTTGTGTTTCGGCGCTTCGAGTTCCAGCGCACTCATCAGTTGCTGGCCGAGGCCGCGACGTCGTGCGTGTTCCCGCACTAGCAGTTTCTGCACCTCGGCACGATTGAGGCCGTTGGCCTTCTGGCACAGGCCCAGTTGCACACTGGCCAGTACCTGCTCGTCCTTGACCACCACCCAGAGCAGCACGCTGCCCTTGTTGACGTTGTCCTGCACCTCATCGAAATACGCGCGCGCCTGCGCCGCATCGAGGTCGGCCATGAAGCCGACGCTGGCGCCGTAACCCACGGCATCGAGCAGCAGATCAATCAGGCCCTGACGGTAATGCGCAAAACTTTCAGCATTGACGCGGCGCAGTTGGGCGGCGTTCATCGGTGTCACTCCTTGATGGCGTCAGGCGGCTCCGCGCCAGGGTTGAGGGTCAGTTGCATGAAGGTCAGGTCGAGCCAGCGGCCGAATTTGGTGCCGACTTGCGGCATCTGCCCGGTAATGTTGAAACCGGCGCGCTCGTGCAGACGAATCGAGGCAGCGTTGCCGCTTTCTATGGCGGCGACCATCACGTGTTTGCCGCAGGTTCTGGCGCGCTCGATCAGCGCTGCCATCAATTGCGGGCCGAGGCCATTGCCACGCTGGTCGCTGCGCACATAAACCGAGTGCTCGACGGTGTGGCGAAAGCCGTCGAACGGTCGCCAGTCACCGAAGGAAGCGTAGCCGAGCACGCTGTTGTCGGCGTCGACGATCAGCAGAATCGGATAAGCCTGGGCCTGACGCGCGCTGAACCACGCCTGGCGGTTGCCGAGATCGACGGCTTGTTCATTCCAGATCGCCGTGGTGTTGAGCACGGCGTCGTTGTAAATGTCACGGATCGCCGGCAGGTCGGCGTGCAACGCATCGCGAATGGTGTAAGTCATGGCGCGGCCTCAGACGATCGGCTGGTGGACGGTGACCAGTTTGGTGCCGTCGGGAAACGTCGCTTCAACCTGGATCTCCGGGATCATTTCCGGGATGCCTTCCATCACTTGTTCGCGGCTGAGCAGGGTGGTGCCGAAGTGCATCAGTTCGGCCACGGTCTGGCCGTCACGCGCGCCTTCGAGCAGCGCGGCGGAGATGTAGGCCATGGCTTCCGGGTAATTGAGTTTCACGCCGCGGGCCAGACGCCGCTCGGCGACGAGGCCGGCGGTGAAGATCAGCAGCTTGTCTTTTTCGCGTGGAGTCAGGTCCATTGTGGGGTTCCATCAGGGCAGATTTGTGAGGTTCTTGCGGGCGCGGGGTGCCCGTTGGAGCAACCCCTCACCCTAGCCCTCTCCCGAGGGAGAGGGGACTGATCTCGGTTGTTTTCAGTGGCCGGTTCAGTCAGCAGTATTCGTTCAGGCAGTTAAATTCATTTCAAACGACTCGGTCAGGTTCTCTCCTTCGAGGGAGAGGGGACTGATCTCGGTTGTTTTCAGTGGCCGGTTCAGTCAGCAGTATTCGTTCAGGCAGTTACATTCATTTCAAACGACTCGGTCAGGCTCCCTCTCCCTCCGGGAGATGGCGGGGGGTGAGGGTCGCTTTTCAGGTGCTCCATATTCTGGGGGATACCGCGTCGCGACCCAGCAGGGCGGGTCTGAGCAAACGCCATAAATCGATGAGCCAGGCGCGAGCGAGCAACGCCTCACTGGCCAGACAACGAGCCACCAAAAGCCCCGGCAATTGGGTCAAATCCCCACGCACTTCGTGGCCCAGCGAGCGGCAGCGCTCAAGCAATTCAGGTTCAATCTCACCAGTGACCAACAACGTCGCAAACACCGGATGACCATCCAGCCCGATCGGCGAATCAAGCAAACCGTCGTCACCGACAATGCGCTGGCGTTCATGCCAGAGCAATCGGCCATCGCGGCGAATATCCAGATGCGCCTGAAAATGCCCACGGTCAAAACGCTCGCCACTGGCCGGGCGACCCAACGCCACCACGTCCCAATAAAACAGCCGCGCATCGCCTTCAAGATCAATCGAAGTACTCAGCTCAGCCTGCGCGGCGCTATAGACGATGGTTTCTTGCGGCAGCCATTCCAGCGTCGCCCCGGCCGCCACTTTCAAGTCGAGCTTTTGATACGCCGGCCCACCCGCGCGGTACCACTTGGCCGCGCCTGGGCTGGTGATCTGCGCCCAGGCGTGTTGTTCGACGCGCGCGCTGATGTCCAGCCGATCACCGCCGGCAATCCCGCCTGGCGGGTGGACGATGATGTGCTGGCAGACCTCGGGGCCTTCGGCGTACAGGTGTTTTTGCACCCGCAGCGGGCCGAGGTGCCGGCGCATGACCGGACGCGTGCAGTCACCGAAACGGGCGTAAGCGAGTTCCAGCTCGGCGTGCCAGCTCGGGGTAAACAGGGCAGGTGAAACAGTCGAATTCATGGTTTGTAATTATCGTTAGGAAGCTACAGATTAGTTCGTTGTACTAGATCGTTACCAGCCCGCGTACACCTTCGGCCTCCATATTTTCGCCGCGACCTTGCTGGACGATCTCGCCCCGGGACATCACCAGGTACTGATCGGCCAGTTCTGCGGCGAAATCGTAGAACTGCTCCACCAGCAAAATCGCCATGTCACCGCGCGCCGCAAGTTTCTTGATGACCGCGCCGATCTCTTTGATCACCGAGGGTTGAATGCCTTCGGTGGGTTCGTCGAGGATGAGTAAACGTGGGCGGCTGGCCAATGCTCGTCCGATCGCCAACTGCTGTTGCTGACCGCCAGAGAGGTCACCGCCGCGACGCTGCTTCATTTGTAGCAGCATCGGGAACAGTTCGTAGATGAAACCCGGGACTTCTTTGGCTTCACTGCCGGGAAACCGCGACAAACCCATCAACAGGTTTTCTTCCACGGTCAGCCGTCCGAAGATTTCCCGGCCTTGCGGCACATAAGCGATGCCGGCGTGGACACGCTGGTGCGGCTTGAACGCGGTGATCGGTTTGCCTTCCCAGTTCACCGCACCTTCCTTGGCCGGCAGCAGGCCCATCAGGCATTTGAGCAGGGTGGTCTTGCCCACGCCGTTACGGCCAAGCAGGCAGGTGACTTCGCCGACCTTCACGTCGAAAGACAGGCCCCGGAGGATGTGGCTACCGCCGTAGTACTGGTGCAGCTTGTCGACTTGCAGCATGTTCAAATTCCTTCTGTTACACACAGAACCCTGTGGGAGCGAGCCTGCTCGCGAATGCGGACTGACATTCAACATCTTCATCGCCTGATGCACCGCTTTCGCGAGCAGGCTCGCTCCCACAGGTTTTGTATTCGCAAACCTTAGCGGCCGAGGTAGACCTCGATCACGCGCTCGTTTTCCTGCACTTGCTCAAGCGAGCCTTCGGCCAACACGCTGCCCTGATGCAGCACGGTGACGTGATCGGCAATCGAGCCGACAAAGCCCATGTCATGTTCCACCACCATCAGCGAATGCTTGCCCGCCAGTGACTTGAACAGTTCAGCGGTGAACTCGGTTTCCGCATCGGTCATCCCCGCCACCGGCTCATCGAGCAGCAGCAATTGCGGGTCCTGCATCAGCAACATGCCGATCTCGAGAAACTGCTTCTGACCATGAGAGAGCAACCCGGCCGGGCGATTGACCGAGGTGGTCAGGCGAATCGTCTCCAGCACTTCGCTGATCCGGTCCTTCTGCTCGCCACTGAGGCGCGCACGCAGACTGGCCCACACCGACTTGTCGGTCTTCTGCGCCAGTTCCAGGTTTTCAAATACGCTCAGCGCTTCGAAAACGGTCGGCTTCTGGAACTTGCGGCCGATGCCGGCCTGGGCGATCTGCACTTCGCTCATCTGCGTCAGGTCCAGCGTTTCACCGAACCAGGCCTTGCCGTGACTGGGGCGGGTCTTGCCGGTGATCACGTCCATCAGCGTGGTCTTGCCCGCGCCGTTGGGGCCGATGATGCAGCGCAACTCACCGACGCCGATGTACAGGTTGAGATTGTTCAGTGCGCGAAAGCCATCGAAGCTGACGCTGATGTCTTCCAGGGTCAGGATCGTGCCGTGGCGGGTATCCAGACCCGGGCCGACGCGCTGGCCGAGGCCGATCGAGTCGCGACTGGTGCCCTCGTCCTTGTTCGGTTCGACGGGGAAAAAGGCCGGTTCCAACATGAATTCAGCGCTCGCCGTGACTCTCATTGTTCACCTCGTTTCTTCAGCAGACCGATCACGCCTTTGGGCAAGTACAGCGTCACGACGATGAACAACGCGCCGAGGAAGAACAGCCAGTATTCCGGGAACGCTACGGTGAACCAGCTCTTCATGCCGTTGACCACACCGGCGCCGAGCAGCGGGCCGATCAGCGTGCCGCGACCCCCGAGAGCGACCCACACGGCCGCTTCGATGGAGTTGGTCGGCGACATTTCGCTCGGGTTGATGATGCCCACTTGCGGCACATACAACGCACCGGCCAGGCCACACAACACCGCACTCAACACCCACACGAACAGCTTGAAACCGCGCGGATCGTAGCCGCAGAACATCAAGCGGTTTTCCGCATCGCGCAATGCGGTCAGCACCCGGCCGAACTTGCTCTGCGCCAGGCGCCAGCCGATGAACAAGCTCGCCACCAGCAGCAACACCGTGGCCAGAAACAACACTGCACGGGTGCCCGGTTCGGTGATGCCGAAACCGAGAATCGTGCGGAAATTGGTGAAGCCGTTGTTACCGCCAAACCCGGTCTCGTTACGGAAAAACAGGAGCATGCCGGCGAAGGTCAGGGCCTGGGTCATGATCGAGAAATACACGCCCTTGATTCGCGAACGGAAGGCGAAGAAACCGAACACCAGCGCCAGCAATCCCGGCGCCAGCACCACCAGACACATCGCCCAGAGGAAGTTGCTGGTGCCGGTCCAGTACCACGGCAGTTCGCTCCACGACAGAAAGGTCATGAACGCCGGCAGACCATCACCGGCGGCCTGACGCATCAGGTACATGCCCATCGCATAGCCGCCGAGGGCGAAGAACAGACCGTGGCCCAGCGACAGCAACCCGGCGTAACCCCAGACCAGATCCAGCGCTAACGCGACGATGGCGTAGCAGAGGATTTTGCCGACCAGCGTCAGCGTGTATGCCGAGACCGACAAAGCATTTTCCGGCGGCAACAACGACAGCAGCGGCAAGGCAATCAGCAGCGCGAGGATCACCGCGCCGACCGCGAGGGTGACTTTTGGGCCGGCCTTTTGTGTGGCCGTGACTAACAGAGGCTGGTTCATCAGTCGATCACCCGTCCTTTCAGTGCGAAGAGGCCTTGCGGACGTTTCTGGATAAACAGAATGATCAGCGCGAGGATCAGGATCTTGCCAAGCACCGCACCGATCTGCGGTTCGAGAATCTTGTTGGCGATACCGAGGCCGAAGGCCGCCAGCACGCTACCGGCCAATTGGCCGACGCCGCCGAGCACCACCACCAGGAACGAGTCGATGATGTAGCTCTGGCCGAGGTCCGGGCCGACGTTGCCGATCTGGCTCAGCGCCACGCCGCCGAGGCCGGCGATGCCCGAACCGAGGCCGAAGGCGAGCATATCGACGCGCCCGGTCGGCACGCCGCAGCAGGCGGCCATATTGCGGTTTTGAGTGACGGCGCGAACGTTGAGGCCGAGGCGGGTCTTGTTCAGCAGCAGCCAGGTCAGCACGACGACGAACAGTGCGAACGCAATGATGACGATGCGGTTGTACGGCAGCACCAGATTCGGCAGCACTTGAATGCCACCGGACAGCCACGCCGGGTTGGCGACTTCAACGTTCTGCGCGCCGAACAACAAACGCACAAGCTGAATCAGCATCAGGCTGATGCCCCAGGTGGCGAGCAGGGTTTCCAGTGGCCGGCCGTAGAGGTGGCGAATTACCGTGCGCTCCAGGGCCATGCCGATTGCCGCCGTGACAAAAAACGCCACCGGCAGGGCGATCAGCGGGTAGAACTCGATGGCTTGCGGTGCGTAGCGCTGGAACATCAACTGCACCACGTACGTCGAGTAGGCGCCGAGCATCAGCATTTCGCCGTGGGCCATGTTGATCACGCCGAGCAGGCCGAACGTGATCGCCAGACCGAGTGCGGCCAACAGCAGGATCGAGCCGAGCGACATGCCGCTGAACGCCTGGCCGAGGATCTCGCCGATCAGCAGTTTGCGTTTGACTTGCGCGAGGCTGGTTTCGGCGGCGGTGCGTACGCCGGCATCGCTCTCGACGCCGGGTTCAAGCAAACCTTCAAGGCGTGTTCGCGCCAGTGGGTCGCCGGTTTCGCCGAGCAGGCGTACGGCGGCGAGGCGCACCGCCGGGTCGCTATCGACCAGTTGCAGATTGGCCAGCGCCAGGCTCAGAGCGGCATGGACGCTTTCGTCTTTTTCGCCAGCGAGTTGCTGGTCGAGGAATTTCAGCTGCGCGGGTTTCGCGCTTTTCTGCAATTGCTGCGCGGCAGTCAGACGGATTTTGGCGTCGGCGGCGAGCAATTGGTGGCTGGCCATGGCGGTGTCGATCAGACCTCGCAGGCGATTGTTCAGGCGCAGGGTTTTTGGCTGGCCATCGATGGTCAGTTCGCCTTGTTGCAGGGCGTTGATCAATTCGATACGGGCCGGATCGGGCTGCGCGGCCCAGGTTTCCAACAGTTTGGCTTGTTGCGCGGGATTGGCCGCGACGAAGTCTTCGGCATCGCCAGCAAAGGCAGTCATCGGCAACAGCAGTGCGATGGCCAGAAACAAGCGGAATATGGCAGTGGGCATGAGTGGTGTTTCCTTTCTTGCGGTGGCCGATGGAGCGGTGTCCGGCTGTGAATCCGCCCCTCACCCTAACCCTCTCCCAGAGGGAGAGGGGACTGACCGAGTTGTCAGATCATCCAACACCGACCTGACGTTCCTGCGTCGAACTCAGGTTCTGATAGCTACAGAGATCAGCTCCCTTCCCTCTCGCCCCCCTTGGGGGAGAGGGTTGGGGTGAGGGGGAAAGATCTCCGCCCCACAACAAAACCCAAGTCAGATTCAGTTGCTCTTCACCGCATAATCCGGCTTCTTGTCGTTGCCCTGAATGAACGGGCTCCACGGTTGCGCGCGGATCGGCCCTTCGGTCTGCCACACGACGTTGAACTGACCGTTGCTCTGGATCTCGCCGATCATCACCGGTTTGTGCAGGTGGTGGTTGGTCTTGTCCATGGTCAGCGTGTAGCCGGACGGCGCGGCGAAAGTCTGGCCGGCGAGGGCTTCGCGGACTTTGTCGACGTCAGTGGATTTGGCTTTCTCGACCGCCTGCGCCCACATGTGGATGCCGACGTAAGTGGCTTCCATCGGGTCGTTGGTCACGGCTTTGTCGGCACCCGGCAGGTTGTGTTTCTTCGCGTAAGCCTTCCAGTCATCGACGAACTTCTTGTTCACCGGATTCTCTACGGACTCGAAGTAGTTCCACGCCGCGAGGTTGCCCACCAGTGGTTTGGTGTCGATGCCGCGCAGTTCTTCTTCACCGACCGAGAACGCTACAACCGGTACGTCAGTAGCTTTCAGACCCTGGTTGGCCAGCTCTTTATAGAACGGCACGTTGGAGTCGCCGTTGACCGTCGAGATGACCGCAGTCTTGCCACCGGCGGAGAATTTTTTGATGTTGGCGACGATGGTTTGATAGTCGCTGTGACCGAACGGCGTGTAGACCTCTTCGATGTCCTTGTCGGCGACGCCTTTGGAGTGCAGGAACGAGCGCAGGATCTTGTTGGTGGTGCGCGGGTAGACGTAGTCGGTGCCGAGCAGGAAGTAGCGCTTGGCGCTGCCGCCTTCTTCGCTCATCAAATATTCAACCGCCGGGATCGCTTGCTGGTTCGGCGCGGCGCCGGTGTAGAAGACGTTCGGCGACATCTCTTCGCCTTCGTATTGCACCGGGTAGAACAGCAGGCCGTTGAGCTCTTCGAACACCGGCAACACCGATTTACGCGACACCGAAGTCCAGCAGCCGAACACCACGGCGACCTTGTCCTGGGTCAGCAACTGTCGGCCCTTTTCGGCGAACAGCGGCCAGTTGGATGCAGGGTCAACCACCACTGGCTCAAGCATCTTGCCGTTCACACCGCCCTTGGCGTTGATTTCGTCGATGGTCATCAGCGCCATGTCTTTGAGCGACGTTTCGGAGATCGCCATGGTGCCGGACAACGAATGCAGAATCCCGACCTTGATGGTCTCGGCAGCCTGGACAGTCCAGGTCATGCCCATCGCGGCAATGGATGCCGTGAGTGTGAAAGCCTTGATCAAACTGCGACGCTTCATTGTGCGATCTCCATGAACATTTAATTTTTCTGGTTGGCAGATGCGGACGACTGAAGGTGTGTTTTGCAAGGGCTGTGCCCGGTCGGGATCGGGCAGGAAAATGTCGTGTCAGAGCGGTTGTAAGGTGGGGGCGCGCACCAGTAGAGGACATCTGACGGGCGCTGGTGCGTCCGGGCGCGCCAGATTGGGGCGCACTACTGAGCGGGAAGATGAAGATACATAAACTATAAACATGTACCTCGGCTCACGGCGCGTGCAGCAACACACTCATTTGATCGTTATCCCGATTGTTCTTCGCAGGTTTCTATCATGAGTAATAGTTCAGTCCGATCCAGACGTGCCGCAACCGAGTCCCGAAAATCCAGGCTACCTCCCCTGAGTCCGCCGTTTCTGTCAGAGGAGGATGCTGCGTATTGGGTTCATACGCGCATACCGCCCAAGGCGGAAATGGAATATGGCAGCGTGATTTTGCTGCGGCCGGATGGGAAATTCGTGGCCACTTCACCGATACCCGGAGAGGCCACCACCTTTGATTTGAGCACCATCATCGACTTTGATGCGCTGGGAGAGCTGGAGCCGCCCAAGGGGTATCGGTTTGCTGCAAACATTCACAGCCATGCCGCTCTTCACGATGTCGTAGGTGAGGCCTATCCAGAACTGGATGAAATGAACCTGCGACTCTTCATCAACTTCTTCTCCAGTAGCGATTTCATGGGGGATGTGGATGGGCGCGCCTATTTTCGTAGTTCATACCTCTCCGGCCCCGATGGAACATTGCTCAAGTATTCGCCCAGTGGTTCGAAAGCGGAACTCGATTACTACCGTTGGCACGAGGCAGGTGCACGACCAGGGCGTGAGCCGTGGACTCGTGACGTGATGAGCATCATCAATAAGCTTGCATCTGTCGGTGAACTGAAAGTCCTCGTTTCAAGTGCAGACTGGGGGCATTCGGTGGGTGTCGTACCGCCGGACTGGCAACCAGGCCAGGGTTTTTCAACGGGCAGGGTGACCGAATTACCTTTGCTGACCCGCATTTGCTCCACTGTCGAGCGGGCGGTACTCGCTGCACTGAAATTAAGAGGTGCACAGGACTCGGGGTTACTGCTGAAGAAGACTGCTGGCAATGAGTATGTCGCGACCCATGCACGTCCGTTCGGGCTCGCGTCATGGGATCCAGCGAAGATCTTTGCGGCGGGTGATGACGGTCAATTACGGTTGCCTGAAGGCTATAGGCTGGAAGGTTTTTACTACGCCTCCCGTCCTGACCCTTCGCGGCTCACTCCTGCTCAGCCGTGGCTCTACGAGAATTTCTTCACGCCACAGGACATTGCTCTGGCCATTTCGTGTCACAAGAGGAGTCAGCAATTGGCTGTGGCCGGTCGACCTTTGTCGCTGTACATGCAGGCCAACGATGCGTCCATGTTGAAGTACAGCTTCAGCGGCAGCGAGATAGAAGCGGCACTGAGCGTCGAGCATTCCGACGGGTCGATCACCGACGCCGGGGTGCAATCCAGGTTGCTGACTGGAGCATTGTCGCCACGGGAATTTGTCTCGATGCTGATACTGGCGGGCCGGCTTGAGGTGTTGCGGGGCAGCGCGCTCTGGGCACGTTTGGGGAGGGTGGGCCTGGAATGGATACCCTTCGCGAACTTCCCTTGGCCGCCATTGAGTCAGGCGTTTTTATCCGCCGATGACGCCGTTCGGTATGCCCACGAACAAGTCGGCATTCGCCGTGACCGCCAGTACGCAGGCTATGTATTTCAGCGCAGCGACACACGCTTTGTGGTCACCGAGCCGTTGGAAGGGGATATCGATGTGCTGGACCAGGGGCGACTTTATCCTCGGGATAATCGAGGGCGTCCGGTTTTCCCTGACGACCACGTGGTGCATGCCCGATATGTCTCCCACGTCGCGCTCACGCAGCTTGAGCCGGTCAATATCAGTTCCCGGAAGTGGACGCTCCAGGAGGCGTTACTAAGCCTGCAAATGTTGAGTGTAGAAGAGGTGCGGCAGGTATTGCTCGATAACACCGTTCTGTATTGCTCTGCTGCCATGAACAGTCTGGTCAGGTTTGCACCTTACGCAACCCCGGCTTCGAAGGATCTGGCGCGACACCTGGGAACACGCGTGCATCCCGGTCCATTGG
Organism: Pseudomonas sp. ok266; assembly: GCF_900110195.1. Lineage (NCBI taxonomy): Bacteria > Pseudomonadati > Pseudomonadota > Gammaproteobacteria > Pseudomonadales > Pseudomonadaceae > Pseudomonas > Pseudomonas sp. ok266. Next base: position 406,967 of record NZ_FOCU01000002.1, read on the forward strand.
CTCTAGGTCTGGACAAGGGCAGCAAGCGACCGCAAGACTTCATCAGGGAGCAGGCCGCCGCCGGCTGGCTGTTCAACCTGACGGACAACGAGTTGTGGGGCCATCGCGGCCAAATATTACCGGGCTGGAGCATGTCAGAATCCGCCGGATCAACCTCTGCAGAACCGACGTCACCCATACCTGCACTCCCTACGCCGTCCCTGCCTCAGCCGTCGCTGCCCCCGTATCCTTCGTCGTCTTCGCCCCGGCCATCTTCTCCTCGGCCTTTGCCATGGAAGCGGCCTGAGTTCGTCCTGTACGGTCCTGTCTGTTCTTCGGCGGACGACGCGGCACAGTATCTCTTTGCTGGCGACAGGCGTTTGCACGATGAGAACCGTGCCTGGTTCGGATTCATCCTCAAGCACAAGGATCGGGAGGAATACATCGACACGGAACTGTTTCCAGTCAGCGGTCAAGACAGCAATCTTTTTCGGCAGGCGTTGGTGTTCGCCTCTCGACGGTCGGCGCCGTGGCATCAATACCCGGAAGGCTTCGACATGTATGGGAGCTTTTATGCGCATCAGAAAGTAGAAGCATCTTCGAGCAGCCCTGAAGACTGGCTGGCGCAGTATTTTGTTTCGCCAGACATCCTGACAACAGCCATGTACTACGGTCGCCGTCGGCCTGTAATCGCGTCAAGCCCCGCCGCGTTTTATCTTGCCACTCGGGACGGTGCTCTGCTCAAGTATGCGAGGAGTCAGGCAAGCAAGTTGTTCCATGACGACACGTCTGAGACAACACTCGACTCGATCAAGCGAGGGCTCGCGTCCGGCGAGTGGCTGCCGACGGATTTCGTCCATACGGTCGCTGAAAGCGGCGAACTCTCGGTGTTGCGAACAAGCGCGTGCTGGGATCGGTCAGGAATGGTCAGGCCAACGTGGCAGCCCTACGCGAATCTGCAGCGGCGCTGGCTCGGCCCGGTTTTTCAGAGTGCTGACGATGCCGCAGCGTTTGCCAGATCGAGCTTGCCGCTGGTCACGGACAAACCTTTTGGCGGCGTCATTCTGAAACGCCCCGACGGCCTTTACGTAGCCTCTGCGCCCATCAAGGTGTCGCGGGAGGATTTCGACATCACCGAGATTTTTCCGGATGAAAGCAAGGGCGCCGGGGTATTTCCTGATGGCTGTATTATCACGGCGCGTTATCGATCCAGAGTGGCCAGGGAGCTGTCGGTCATTTTTTCTCGTATTGAGAAGCAGATCTATCTGAACATGCTGTCCGTCGACACCGTGTACTCATCCTTCCAGCGGCTACCAAGAGTGGCATGGGATGAATACCTGTTCGGCCCCGACGGTTCGTTGATCCGCTATCAGCCAGGAATATGGGATCGTCTGCGCGCAGATCTCTTGGCAGCTCTGACGGATTACAAAACGCTTCCTGCGTCCCTTGATGGCGATGCGATAAAACAGAACATACGTAGCGCCAAGCTGAAACCGAGTGAATGGGTCGACGCCTTGGCAAAGGCCGGTTACTTGCAAATTGTCATCGGCAGTGAAATCTGGGGTTTGCCCCGCCAGATCAGTCGCTGGGTTCCTTTCTTTGCTGATCTGCAGCCTCTAATGGATTACACCAGAGCCGCGAGCGCACCACTTTGCAGCCCAGTGTTCGTTCAAGCCGATGCTGTTGCCCGGTATGTTCATGAAGTCTCGGTGAGCAGGGACACCCAGACGTTCGGATTCATACTGCGCTCTCGGGATGGCTTGTTCCTCGCCAGCCTGCCCGTTGAAGTGCAACGCTCTGGCCTGGCTGTGGATCGAGTATTCGAACAGGCAAGACTGCCTTCAGGGTTTGAGCAGGATTCGATTTATCTGCGCGCAGCGCTGCCTCCGCTCGGCGCACGGCCTGACGATATGCGAAATGTCTTTGTACTTCCCAACGATGTTCAGCAAGCCTGCCGACAGGCCAGTACGCCGCGGGGGTACAGACCGATCTATATCTCCTGTGCCGATGACGCGTTGTTGAAGCTGCAATTGCATGCGTTTGAACCCGGCGTGTTCTACGACGCTTTCGGGCAGGTTGAGTTGCGCCCCAATGCGTTTGTGTCGCGTGAACAGGCAGCGATCGATGAACGTGACATTGCCAGTGGCCGATTCAGATTTACAGACTACGTGCACCGGATGGCCAAGGCCGGCCGGCTCGACGTGATAGAAACCAGCGACTACTGGTCGCGGCAGGGTCAAGTGGATGAGCATTGGCAACCGCGTATGGCCGATACTTCCAACGAGCAGCGATGGCGAGATAGCCCGGTGCCGGCGTTGGGACCGATTTTTCATCACCCTGACGATGCCGCCCGCTATGCGCAACAACGCACGGACGATTCCGGTCACAGTGAAACCGGCTACGAAGGCGCGATCCTGGCGCGGTCGACCAGCAGTCGATTTGTCCCGCTCGAGCCAATAGTCTGGTCTGCCCATGCCGAGGACCCTGTCCTGCGGATATTTCGCTCGTCGAGTGATCCGACGATCAGTTGGCGCAATCCGGCGGCGCGTTACCCCAATGGCTACACACTCGTGGCCAGCCACCAGTTCCATCTGTCGGGCAATACCACGCTCGCACCGGACACTGATGATGTCAGAGCAAATTTCGCTTCGCCTGCGCGGGTGCATGCGCATACGCATGAACTGAAGAACCAGGGTTTCGACATTCAGGATTATTACTACTCAACGCCGAACCACGTGTTGATCAGGTACACACCCGTTTACTCGCAGGCCGAGAGGGATTTGCTGCTGGCCCGGCCTGTGGATTTCGAAGCGGGGCGCTGGGTCAGCCGGCTGAGTCCAGGCGAGTTTGTTTCACAACTCATGGAGCTGGGTGAATTCAGGGTGCTGGTCGCCGGGCATTACTGGCGTCAGACCGGACGAATGGGCGCCGGCTGGAGAGTGCGTCGCCAGCAGCCTGTAACGGAGGGTGGTGCGCGAGTCAGGGACGAGTTGTAACGTTCGATCCAGTGGCTACACGGCAGGAGTGTGCCGCCGTCGGCGGCCACTCCACATTGAGTCGGATTTACGTCGAGGCAGACTCAGGTTGCCGGTCAATGAGCGATAGCAGCAATCGATCCAGCAACCAGACGACCACCAGCGAAGCCCCCACCAACGGGAACACCACCGCCAGCGCCAACATGATGACCACGCCGGTTTTCCATTTCGGCAAGTCATGACGCAGCGGCGGTACGCCGAATTTGCCCTGTGGCCTACGCTTCCACCAGATCACCACACCACTGACGGCACTGAGCAGAATCATCAGACAGATCAGCAGCACGACGATCTGGTTGAAGGTGCCGAACATCTTGCCTTCGTGGAGCATCACGCCGATTTCCGTGGCCCGTGCCACAGTGCCGTAATGTTCGAAACGCACATCGGCGAGGACCTTGCCGGTGTACTGATCGACATGCAGGGTCGCATCGTTGCGCGGGTCATCGGCGAACACAGCGATGGTGAACACACCGGTGGCGGTGGTCGGCAGGGTGATGCTGTAGCCCGGCTCGACCTTGCGTTGGGTAGCAATGTTTTGCACGTCTTGCAGGCGGATGGCGGGTGCTGCGGGGCCGGCGTTGCTGGCGCCGTGGTTCATGTGTTCGGCGTGGTCGCCGGACATTGGCATCGGCGTGTTTTCCATCGCCCATGGCACGGTCTGGCGGGTGGCGCTGTTAAGGCTGCGCGCCTCGACATCGGAGGTCGGCACGTTGTCCCACATCGCCGCTGGAAAGACGTTCCACACCTGGGCGTATTGCTTGCCCCAGAAACCGGTCCAGGTCATGCCACTGAGCAACATTACCAGCAACAGTGTGGCGCCCCAGAACCCGGTGACCGCGTGCAGATCACGCCACAGCACGCGGCCGCGACTGTTCAGCCGTGGCCACAAAATCCCCGCGGCCTGACCGCGTGGCCACCACAGGAAAAGTCCCGACACCACTAGCACCACGCCCCAGCCGGCGGCCATTTCGATGAGGCGGTCACCGACGGTGCCGATCATCAACTCACCGTGGATGGCGCGGGCGATGGCTTGCAGATTCTGCTTGGCATCCTGCTCGCCAAGGATGTCACCGTGGTATGGATCGACGAATACGTTGAGTTCGTGGCCGACGTTCTTCACCACAAACTGTGCGCTGCGCTCGGCGTTGACCGGTGGCAGGTATTGGGTGACCTGGCCTTGTGGATAAGCGCTTTTCACCCGCTGCAGCAGGTCATCGGCCGGGACAGTGTGATGGCCGGCGGGGACATTGAGCAGGCTGCTGTACATCAACGAATCGAGCTGCGGTTTGAACAGATAAATGATGCCGGTCAGGGCCAGCATCACCATGAACGGGGCGACGAAGAGACCGGCGTAAAAATGCCAACGCCAGGCCAGGTTGTAGAAATTCGGTTTGGGCTGTTTCATCACGTGTGCTCCGCTTGGCTTGGATCTTCTAGTTGTCATTGGCGGTTGCTGCGCAACCGATCGCGAGCAGGCTCACTCCTACAGTGGGAGCCAGCCTGCTGGCGATGCTGTTAGAAACTCATGTCGACCTTGGTCCAGAGCGTGCGCCCCGGCTCATTGATCGCTTGCGGGTCATTGGCCGGGTAGCCGAATCCGGCGTTGCCCGCCAGGTTCAGGTGTTCGGCGTAAGCCTTGCCGAACAGGTTGTCGACGCCGCTGCTGACCTTCCAGTTCTTGTTGATCCGGTAGGCACCGTTGAGTGAGAACACGCCGAAGCCCGAACTCTTGTCGTAATCCTTGCCGACCACGTTGCCCTTGTTCTGATCGATACGATTTTGCGCGGCAACCACCCTCCAAAGTGCACCGGCGCTCCAGTTGTCTTCGCTATAGGTCAGACCGAAGCGTGCATCCAGCGGCGGCATCTGTGGCAGAGCCTTGCCGTCACTGCTGTTCTTGCCCCAGGCGTAGGCCAGGGTCGCATCGGCTTTCCAGTGGTCGGTGAGTCTGTACGCGGCACCGAGTTCACCGCCCATGATTCGCGCGTCAATGTTCTCGGCGCGCGAGGTGCTCATGCCCATCATTCCCGGGGTGTAATCAAAGAGGATGTAATCGCGCACCACGCCGATATAACCCGAGGCCCAGGCTTCAAGTTCGGCGCTCTTGTAGTTCACGCCAAAGTCGAACTGAGTGGTCTTTTCCGGTTTGATCGAATCGAACGCGTTGACCGATCCTGCCGGGCCGGATTTGGGCGAAAACAGCTCCCAGTAATCCGGGAAGCGTTGCGCGTGACCGAGGCCCGCATAGAGCGTGGTCGGACTGTCGGCGAGGTCATGCTCGTAGCGGATGAACCCGCTGGGCAGGGTGTCGGCGCGGGTATCGTCGGCGGTCGGGTTGGGGCGGGACATCATTCCCGAGCCGGTGGTTTGCCGGTAATCCTTGGCTGAAGCGCGGTCGACGCGGGCGCCGCTGATCAGCCGATCACGGTCGGCGGCGTACCAGGTCATTTCGCTGAACACGCCATAGTTATGGAAATCGGCGTCCTTGCTGTACGGCTGATCCTTGTAGGTATCGATGCCCATGCCGCTGCGCTGGCGGTGTTCGTTGGTCTGCGCGTCGAGGCCGGTGATCAGCTGAATATCAGCCCAGCGCCAGGTGGCTTTGATCCGCGCGCCGAGGGTGCGGCGGTCGACATTGGACGCCATTGGGCCCGCCATCATCCCGGTGCCGGACGGCGTGCGCAGGGTGTAGTTGTCCATCACATGGTCGGCGTAGTTGTAGTAGACCTGCGCTTCGAGTTTCTCCAGCACGTCAGTGATGTTGGATTTTTCGAAACGCAGGCCGAGGCTTTCGCGTAGGAATTGCGAGCCGTCCATGCCGCGTCCGGCGTAGCGCGCTTCGCCATCGCCCTTGCCGGCGGTGAGTTCGATCAGGGTGTCGGCGTCCGGGGTCCAGCCCACTGCGATGTCGCCGTTCCACTTGTCGTAGCGTGAGGCGACGATGTCGTTGTTGCCATCGCGGTAATCGTCGGAATGCGCGGTGTTGCCGATTACTCGCACGTAGCCCAACGGCCCGCCGGCAGCGGCATCGACAACCTTGTCAAAACGTCCGTGGGAGCCGGCCAGAATGCTTGCGTTCACGCGGGTGCCGAGTTCGCCGAAGCTCTCTGGCTCACGATCGAACAGCACCGTACCCGCCGACGCGCCGGGGCCGTAAAGCACCGTTTGCGGGCCTTTGATCACGGTGAGTTTGTCGTAGGTTTCCGGCGAGATATACGAAGTCGGCGCGTCCATTCGGCCGGGGCAGGCGCCGAGCATCATGCTGCCGTTGGTGAGGATGTTCAGGCGCGAACCGAACATGCCGCGCAGTACCGGATCGCCGTTGGTGCCGCCATTGCGCACCAGCGCAAAGCCCGGAATGGTCTTCAGATAATCGCCGCCATCACTGGCCGGCACCGGTTGGCGCGGGTCTTTGGGGTTGGTGACGATGGTCAGCGGTGAGCTCGGGGCGATCGCGGTAATCACCGTAGGGCTCAGTTCTTCCTGGTGGCCGGCGTGATCATCGGCCAGTACCAGCGGTGACAGCAGGACGCCGCAAAGGACGGCGGTAGCGTGCCTGAAACGAACCCGCGATTCGTTCAGAGCGAAGGACGCCGGGGCAACGCCCGAGCGTGGAACAGCAGAAAACCTGGACATGACAATTTCCATCAAACAGTCGTAAACGACACGGCCGGCAGCCTGAAGCTGTCTTCTCAACCGTGTGCAATCAAAGGTGCGTGTTTACGCTGCGATGGGCGGGGCGCGGGTGCGGGCGCCGGGGAAGAAGGTCTGCCGGGCGTGGCCCAGGCGCGGGGAGGGCGGGGTGAAGGTGTTCAGCGGCGGGATGTTGAAGGCGACGAAATCACCGCCCCCAGTCAGCGCCGGGCAGTTGAACAGCAGGCTGCAGTAGCCGCACTTTTCCCACAGCACGTGGTGCGAGGATTGCGGTGGGCAGTGTTCGGCGCTCGGTTTTGCATCATGGCCCGCGTGATCCATGCCCGGCATGTCCATCGACATGTCCATGCTCAACGGCATCGATGTCGAGGCGTGTTGATCCATCGGCATCGACTGAGAAATCAGTGGGCCGATGAAAATCATCAACATGGCGAACAGGGCGATCCAGCTGCCGCGAGTCAGGTGTTGAGTCTGACGGCGTTGCCGGGAGGGCCTGGCGCTCAGCGGGCGCATGGGCGGAGTCTGCCGGAAGGCTTACTGGGCGTGCGCGTGGGCCTGCGTGGTTTCCGGCGGTTTCTTCTGCACCGAGACTTCGACGGTGACGTCACCGGCCTTCTCGAAATGCAGCGTCAGCGGGAAGCGCTTGCCGTCGCTGAGCAGGCTGCGGTCTTTCGGGTTGAGCAGCATCACGTGATAGGCCATTGGCGCAAACGTCACGTTGCCGCCGGCCGGAATGGCCACGCTCGGCACTTGTTGCATCTTCATCAGATCGCCCTGCATCACGTGTTCGTGCAGTTGCGCTTCCGGAGCGATGGGCGAATCGACGCTGAGTAAACGATCGTCAGTCTTGCCAGCGTTGTGAATGATGAAATAGGCGGCGACCGTCGGTGCATTCGGCGGCAACTCTTGCGACCACGGATGGGCGATCTCAAGTTCCCCAACTTTGTATTCGTGAGCATGGGCAAAGCACGCCGGCAACAGCAGCGCAGCGACGATGATGAGTTTGTTCAACATGGCAGTTCTCCAGAACGATTTGAAACGCAGGTCAATTGCGCGAACAAATCAAACCAGAGGGGAAGCGCGGGGATTGAGACTCGGCCATTGCTGGCGCGGAGTGGGTGTTTGCAGAGAGGCTGGCGCCACGCTGCGGTTGCTTTCGTAGCGGGCGAAATACAGCTGCGGGGAATGCCCCGGCAGCCCCACCAGTGGCGCCGAGCCTGAGCAGCACCAGCAATGCTGCATGTTCGAATGATTGTCGTTGGTCGGGGCTTTTTGATCGATGGTGCCGATGTTGATCGCCACCATCTTCGTCCCGCTGCCGGTGCAGAAACTGCTCCAGAGCAACTGTTCGGCCGGTGAATTGGCCGCCTGCGCCATCGCTCCCGTCATCGGCATGGCGAGCATGTTGAACAGCACTGCAAAGCAGGCGATCCAGGCAATTGCTAGCCGGTGTCGGTTCATGGGACAGATCCATTGGGTGGGCGATCAGGCGCGGCTATTTAGCCTGATCAGGGCCGATAAGTAAAAAAGCGTCGTGCGGTTTGGTGTCGCAGCGCCTTCACAGTGTTACGGCATGCAATCGCAAACCCAGAGCCTTCATGACTTTCATGATAGTTGCGAATTCGGGATTGCCAGTGCTACTGAGCGCTTTATAAAGACTTTCGCGGCCCAAACCTGCATCCCGCGCCACTTGTGTCATGCCTTGAGCTCGGGCGATGTCATTGAGTGCTGCACGAATCAGAACGCCATCGCCTTCATCGTCGTCAAAACAGGCATCCAGATATGCCGCCATATCCTCGGGAGTCTTGAGGTACTCGACGGCGTCAAAACGGGCGAATTCTTCGGTCATGATTTACTCCTCATTTCCGATGTTATGAGCCATTTGCACGGCGCGTTTGATATCTCTCTTTTGTGTCGATTTGTCGCCCCCGATCAACAGCAGATAAATCACTTCGCCTTTACGTGTGAAGTACATTCTGTAACCAGGGCCGTAATGAACACGCATTTCATAAACGGTGTCACCGACGAAGCCGCAATCGCCGAAGTTGCCATGTTCGGCTGTTTTAATCCTGGAGATGATTCGGCCTTTCCCTTTGATGTCTTTTAAGGAGTCGAGCCATTCGGAAAATATGCGGGATCGTTCAAAAGCGATCATGTCGGGATCGTATTCCTTGGGATACAAGCTGGCAAGCCGCTTTTCTCGGCTGGCTGCTTGTGGGGATTAAAGGAACCGAAGTATTGGAGTGAGGGTGTAGTGAAGAACAGTCGGCTGCGTCCTCAAAATTTGCAGGTAAATTCACAGATAAATACGGAATGATGAAAAGTCTTACGACGTCAGGGCTTCAAGGACTTCAGACGCTGATCGAAACTCCCGATCAACCCCCGGCAACCCCGGTCGCTTCAACACAACCACCGGCACCCCACGCTCGCGCGCTACTTCCAGCTTCGGCTCGGTGGCGGTGCTGCCGCTGTTCTTGCTGATCAACACATCGATCTGCAGCCGCTCAAACAGCGCTCGCTCATCTTCAAGCAGAAACGGCCCCCGCGCGCCGATCACTTCGCAGCGTTCGTTGCCGGGGTAGACCTCGAGGGCGCGCAGGGTCCAGAACTGCTCAGCAGGGATTTCATCGAGGTGCTGCAGCGGTTCGCGGCCGAGGGTGAACAGCGGTCGGCGAAACGGTTTGAGGGCGGTGATCAACTCGGCCCAGTCGCTGACTTCACGCCAGTCATCACCGGGCTGCGGCTGCCAGGCCGGACGGCGCAGCGCCCAGCAGGGGATGCCGGTCAGGTGTGCGGCGGTCGCGGCATTCTGGCTGATTTGCGCGGCATACGGATGCGTGGCGTCGAGCAACAGCTCGATGCCTTCGTCACGAATGAATTGCGCCAGACCCTCAGCGCCACCGTAACCACCGACGCGCACCTGACAAGTCAGATCCGTCGGCACCCGACCAACACCGGCGAGGCTGTAGATATGTTCTGGCCCAAGCGTGCGGGCAATCGTCAGTGCCTCAGTGACGCCGCCGAGCAGCAAAATCCGCTTCATGCAAAACCTCCGGCCTGTCCGACAATGCCGCCCTGACGATCAATCGCAAACACCTCGACCTGCACCTGCGGCGGCACCACGCTGCGGGCGAAATTCAACGCATGGCGGCAGACCTCATCACCGAGGGCGATCCCCGCCGCACTGGCCATGGCCAATGCCTGCTGGCTGGTATTGGCCTCACGAATGCTTTGCTGCAACGCCTCTTCGGCACCAATCGCCGCGGCCCACTCAGCCAGTTGCGGCAAGTCGATACTTGAATGCCGCGAGTGCAGATCCATGTGTCCGGCCGCCAGTTTGCTGATCTTGCCGAAGCCGCCGCACAGGCTGAGTTTATCCACAGGCACTTTGCGCAGATGCTTGAGCACCGCGCCGACGAAGTCGCCCATTTCGATCAGGGCGATTTCCGGCAGGTTGTAGACCCGGCGCATGGTGTCTTCGCTGGCATTGCCGGTGCACGCGGCGATGTGCAGATAACCATTGGTTTTCGCCACATCGATGCCTTGATGGATCGAGGCGATGTAAGCCGCGCAGGAAAATGGCCGGACGATGCCGCTGGTGCCTAGGATCGACAAACCGCCAAGAATGCCCAGCCGTGGATTCATGGTTTTCAGCGCCAGCGCTTCGCCGCCCTCGACGTTGACCGTGACGTCGAAGCCGCCGGCATAACCGGTTTCGGTGGCAAGCAGTGTCAGGTGATCACTGATCATCTTGCGTGGCACCGGGTTGATTGCCGGCTCGCCGACACCCAGCACCAGTCCCGGCCGCGTTACGGTGCCCACGCCGGCGCCGGCATTGAAACGAATCCCCGGTTCACTCAGCAGCCGCACGCGCGAATAGAGCAACGCGCCGTGAGTCACGTCGGGATCGTCGCCAGCATCCTTGATCGTGCCGGCCTCGGCGCCATCATCGGTCAACCGGCAGAACTCCAGACGCATCTGCACTTGTTTGCCTTTGGGCAAGACGATCTGCACCGCATCGGCCGCCAGTCCGCTGAGCAACAGGCGCGCGGCGGCCAGGCTGGTCGCGGTGGCACAGCTACCGGTGGTCAGGCCGCTGCGCAGGGGCGCGGGTTGTTCGGCGGTTTCGTCACGCATCGAGGGGTTTGACCAGATCGAGCAGGGTGATCGGCAGCGCCTGGCGCCAGGTGTCGAACTCGCCGAGCGGCTGCGCTTGGGCGACATGGATACGCGTCAGCTCGCCGCCGAAGCGTTCGCGCCAGTTCATCAGGGCCATTTCGCTTTGCAGCGTCACCGCGTTGGCGACCAGACGGCCACCGGGTTTGAGCTGTTCCCAGCAGGTTTCGAACACGCCCTCACGGGTGACGCCGCCGCCGATGAAGATGGCGTCCGGGCGTTCCAGTCCCGCGAGTGCCTGCGGTGCCTTGCCGCGAATCAGTTGCAGGCCCGGCACGCCCAGTGCATCGCGGTTGTGCTCGATCAATTGCTGGCGACCATCATCGGCTTCGATGGCCAAGGCGCGGCAGCTCGGGTGCGTACGCATCCACTCGATACCGATCGAACCGCTACCGGCGCCGACATCCCAGAGCAGTTCGCCGGGGGTCGGGGCGAGGCGGGCGAGGGTGATGGCGCGCACGTCGCGTTTGGTCAACTGGCCGTCATGCTGGAAGGCCGAATCCGGCAGTCCGGCGAGACGCGAAAGGCGCGGGGCCTGTGCGTCGGCCAGACATTCGATGGCGATGACATTGAGGTCGGCCACGGACACGGTATTCCAGGCATTGGCGGTGCTGTCGATGCGCCGTTCGGCGTCACCGCCAAGATGCTCAAGCACGCTCATGCGACTCGAACCGAAGCCGCGCTCGCCGAGCAATTGCGCGACCGCCGCCGGGCTCTGGCCATCGTTGCTCAGCAACAACAGGCGCACGCCGCTGAACAATTGCGCATTGAGCGCCGCCAGCGGTCGGGCCACCAGCGACAGCGTCACCACCTCCTGCAATGGCCAGCCGAGACGGGCGGCGGCCAGCGCGCAGGACGACGGGGCGGGCAGGATCAGCATCTCTTCACTTGGCACCTGGCGGGCGAGGCTGGCACCGACGCCGTAGAACATCGGGTCACCGCTGGCCAATACGCAAACTGCTTCGCCACGCTGTTCCAGCACCGGTGCGAGGGAGAACGGGCTCGGCCACAACTGGCGTTCGCCGCGAATACACACCGGCAGCAAATCCAGTTGACGCTGGCCTCCGACGATCCGCGAGGCGCCCAGCAGGGCACGCCGGGCGTTTTTGCCCAAGCCCTTGAAGCCGTCTTCACCGATTCCCACTACCGTCAGCCAGGGTGACATCTATATTCCTCTAAACACGCCGTTCCGACGGGCAGTCTTTTCATGCCAGCGGACAAAGCAGGCATAATACCGCGCCTTCGCCCGCGAAGCGCCTTTCCCACGCAGCCGGTCAGCCCCTTGAACGAACGCCCGATGTCCACCGCCTTACGCCCCTCGGCCTGCCCGGGGTTGCTGCGTATCGTCCAGGCACTGGACGGCGGCATCTGCCGGATCAAGCTCAATGGCGGTTCGATCAGCGCCGATCAGGCCGACGCGGTGGCCGATGCTGCCGAACAGTTCGGCGCGGCGATCGAGGCGACCAACCGTGCCAATCTGCAGATTCGCGGGATCGGTGAGCAATCTGCGGCACTGATCGAACGCTTGCTCGCCGCCGGTCTCGGCCCGCGCACGGCGGCCGGTGACGATGTGCGCAACCTGATGCTCAGCCCCGCAGCCGGCATTGATCGGCAGATGCAGATCGACACGCGCGGCCTCGCCGGGCAGATCCTCGATACTTTGCAAAGCCATCCACGGTTCCACGAGCTGAGCGCCAAATTCGCCGTGCAACTGGATGGCGGTGAAGCGCTGGCGATGCTCGAACATCCCCACGACCTGTGGTTGTCGGCGTTCGCGCGTTACGGTGAGCCCTGGCTGGCGTTCGGCCTGGCCGGATGCCCGACGGATCGTGCGGTCGGCGCGGTGGCGCTGGAGCACGGCCATGCGTTGGTGGTGGCGGTGCTGGAGTTGTTCCTGGCGTTGGCGCGTCCCGAGCAGACGCGCATGCGTCATTTGCTCGATGAATTGCCGATGCCGGCGTTTCTGCAACAACTGAGCGCACGTTTGCCGATCAAGCCGATCAGCGATTGGCAGCGCACCGCCGTGGCGGACGATCTGCACATCGGTGTTCATCCGCAAAACACTGCGGGTCAGGTGTATATCGGTGCGGTGCCGGCGCTGGGCCGTCTCGATCCGGCGATGCTGCGCGGGGCTGCGCAACTGGCCCGCCAGTTCGGCAATGGCAGCCTGCGTTTTACGCCTTGGCAAAGCCTGCTGGTGCCGGACGTCAAAGCAAGTGATGCGGCTCAGGTGCTGGAAGGCCTTGAGCACCTGAACCTGTTGACCCGCGCTACCGAGCCCCTCTCACGCCTGATCGCTTGCACCGGTGCCAGTGGCTGCGGCAAAGGCCTGGCCGACACCAAGCAGGACGCCCGCCATCTGGCGACGCTGCTGCCCACGGCCGTCAACGTGCATCTCAGCGGCTGCATGCGCTCGTGCGCCGCCGCCCACTGTGCCCCGGCGACGTTGCTGGCCGTCAGTGCCGGTCATTACGACCTCTATTTTCGCGATGCAACGCAGCCGGGTTTCGGCGCGCTGCACGCACGCAACCTTACTATTGAAGCGGCCGCGACCCTGCTCGCCGCCCGCTCTCGGAGCCCCTTTGATGCTTGATTACATCCGCGATGGTCAGGAGATTTATCGCAACTCCTTCGCGATCATTCGCCGCGAGGCCAATCTGGCGCGCATCCCGGCCGATCTGGAAAAACTCGCGGTGCGGGTGATTCACGCCTGCGGCATGGTCGAGGCCATTGACGGTCTGCAGTTCTCCGAAGGTGCGGGCAAGGCCGGGCGCGATGCGCTCGCCGCCGGTGCGCCGATCCTCTGCGATGCGCGGATGGTCTCCGAAGGTGTGACCCGTGCGCGCCTGCCGGCCAACAACGAAGTGATCTGCACCTTGCGTGACGAGAGCGTGCCGGAGTTGGCGCGCGAGCTGGGCAACACCCGTTCCGCCGCCGCACTGGAGCTGTGGCGTCCGCATCTGGAAGGCAGCGTAGTGGTAATCGGCAACGCGCCGACCGCACTGTTTTATCTGCTGGAAATGCTTGACGCCGGCGCACCGAAACCGGCGCTGATCCTCGGCTTCCCGGTCGGCTTCGTCGGTGCCGCCGAGTCGAAAGCCGCCCTGGCCGCCGACAGCCGTGGCGTGCCGTTCGTGATCATGCAAGGCCGCCTCGGTGGCAGCGCCATGGCCGCCGCCGCCGTCAATGCCCTCGCCACGGAGATCGAATGATGCAGGCCAAAGGACGTTTGCTTGGCCTGGGCGTCGGCCCGGGGGATCCGGAGTTGATTACCGTCAAAGCCCTGCGCCTGCTGCGCGAATCGCCGGTGGTGGCGTACTTCGTCGCCAAGGGCAAAAAGGGCAACGCGTTCGGCATCATCGAAGCGCATCTGCAACAGGCGCAGAACCTGTTGCCGTTGGTCTACCCGGTGACCACCGAAGCGCTGCCGGCGCCGCTGTCCTATGAGCAGGTCATCAGCGATTTCTACGACGAAGCCGCCGAGACGCTCGCCGCACACCTGGATGCCGGTCGCGATGTGGCGGTGATTTGTGAAGGTGATCCGTTCTTCTACGGCTCCTACATGTACCTGCACGATCGCCTCGCCACTCGTTATGAAGCCCAAGTGGTGCCGGGCGTGTGCTCGATGCTGGGCGGCGCTTCGGTGCTCGGCGCGCCGCTGGTGTATCGCAATCAGAGCCTGTCGGTGCTCTCGGGCGTGTTGCCCCATGAAGAGTTGAAGCGGCGTCTGGCCGATGCCGACGCGGCGGTGATCATGAAGCTGGGGCGCAATTTCCCCAAAGTGCGTCAGGTCCTCGAAGAACTCGGTCTGGCCGAACGCGCGCTGTATGTCGAGCGCGCGACCATGGCCAATCAGAAAATCGTGTCGATGGATCAGGTCGAGCCGATGTCGTCGCCGTACTTCTCGCTGATCATCGTGCCGGGCGAACGGTGGCAAGGCTGATGACTCAATCCACGCCAGCCATCGTCATTCTCGGTCAGGGTAGCCTGGCCACCGCGCGGCGCATTCAGCAGGTCTATCCGGCAGCGCAGATCCACGGCCTCGCCGGGCGCGTCGAAGGCGCCGAGTGCACCTATCAGGAGTTCGGCACGACCCTGCGCGCGTTGTATCAGCAAGACACGCCGATCATTGCCCTGTGCGCGGCCGGCATCGTCATCCGTACGCTGGCGCCGCTGTTGCTGGAAAAGGGCGCCGAGCCTGCGGTACTCGCCGTGGCCGAAGACGGCAGCGCCGTGGTGCCGCTGTTGGGTGGCCTCGGCGGAGTGAATGTCATGGCGCGCGACATCGCTGCCGGGCTGCAAGTCGCAGCCGCGATCACCACCAGCGGCGAGTTGCGTTTTGGCACGTGCCTGCTCAACCCTCCGAGCGGTTACGCCCTGGGCGATCTGGAACTGGGCAAGCGTTTTGTCTCCGACCTGTTGGCCGGTCACAGCGTGCGCATCGAAGGCGCGGCGCCGTGGCTGGATCAGGCGCAATTGCCGGAAGATCCGCAGGCGCAGCGTTCGATTCATGTCGGCAGTGTCGCGCGTGAAGCGAGTGCCAATGAGTTACTGATCTATCCACGCAGCGTGGCGCTGGCGGTGAGTGCCGAAACAGCTGATCTGGCGAATGCCGTTCGCCGGGCGTTGCAGCAGGCGCAAATCGCCGTGCAGTCGCTGGCCTGTCTGTTGGCCAGCGAGACGCAAATGGCTGCGCCAGTTTTGCGTGAAGCGGCGCTTGAGCTGGGTGTGCCGCTGCGCTTCGTTGCGGCGCAAAGCGACATCGAAACTCTGGCACGTGCCGCAGTGCCTGAGGCTAAAGTTGTGGTCAGCCACGGCATGGCAATCGCGGTCGCCGAACAGCCTTTGGAGGTTTCCAGCATTGGCCGGCCACGCGGCCGTCTCGCCGTGATCGGCCTCGGCCCCGGCGCTGCCGAACTGATGGTGCCGGCAGTCAAAGCCGAACTGGCCCGCGCCACCGATGTGCTCGGCTACGAAACCTATGTACGCATGGCCGGGCCGTTTCGCGACGATCAAGTGCAGCACTGCACCGATAACCGCGAAGAGATGCAGCGCGCCCGTCACGCCTTCAGGCTGGCCGCCGAGGGGCGCTCGGTGATTGTTGTGTCATCGGGTGATCCCGGCGTGTTCGCCATGGCGGCGGCGGTGCTCGAAGCCTTGCACGAGTCGACGGACCCGGCGTGGCACAGCGTCGATCTGGAAATTCTCCCGGGTGTTTCCGCTTCGCTGGCCACCGCAGCACAGGCCGGTGCGCCACTGGGCCATGACTTCTGCGTGATGTCGCTGTCGGACAATCTCAAGCCTTGGTCGATCATCGAAAAACGTCTGGATCTGGCCGCTGAAGCGGATCTGGCGTTGGCGTTCTACAACCCGATCTCCCGGGCGCGTCCGTGGCAACTGGGCCGGGCGCTGGAGATTGTCGCGCAGCATCGCACGCCGCAAACACCCGTGGTGTTGGGCCGCGACATCGGCCGTCCGGGCCAGACCCTGCGCACCACGACACTCGGCGCCTTAACCCCCGAGCAAGTGGATATGCGCACCATGGTGTTGATTGGTTCTTCGACCACCTGCACCTTCCCGCGCGGCGACGGCGGCGTCTGGGTTTACACCCCGCGCTGGTACGGTGAAAAACCCGGGGCGTGAGAATGTCGTGTTGAGCGTCCAGCGCAGTTGTAAGCAACTGCGTGAGACGTGATATCCGGTTAACGCTTCGGATTGAATCATCCCGCTCGAACACAAGGCCGCCAATCTTCTGGATTGGCGGCCTTGTGCGTTTGTGCGCCGGTAAGAAACGAGGCAATTCATTGCCACATGGTTCAAGCGCAAACCCCGAGTGTTATTGGCTGTTTCACTGGACATCGTTTGAGTTTGTTCGGGTTTGAGCGTGGTACTCCAGTTCAATAGTTTCGTGGCGAACGAAGCCGTTATGGAAGAAGTGCCACGATGAAAACCAACAAGCCGTACGAAATCCTTTCCGTCAAAGACTTCTCGCAACTGCAGCGGGCGCTGAGCGAGTTTGCCGGCAGCGCTGAATACAAGGTGTTGCTGTCGCACTATGAACTGGCCAGACAAGCCGCTGATGACCCGCAGCGACTGCTGTTGATCAAGCTGTTTCAGCAGGCGCTGGAGTCGTTCCTCCAACGCAGGACTCAGCCCGTTTCCGAAGCCATCAGCCAGATCAGATCGGATCTGGTCAAGTCTGTCGCCAGGCTGGAGGACACACACGCCATGCTCCATGGCGTGGCCAGGCCCGTGGCGAAAATCATGCACTTTGTCTGGGTGGGCGGCAGTGAAGTCGGGGCCAATCAGCGCGACTACATGAACATCTGGCGCCAGGTGCTGGAGCCGCAGGGTTACCGCTTCAACCTCTGGTACGACAGTGATGCGTTGCTGGCCTTTGAAATGAACCGGGTGATCCTCGACAGCGCCAGAGTGGATGCGCTGGAGTCGGGCGGTGACAAGGTCAGCAAGGCTTTTCAGTTGTCGCAGATGATCGAAGACCGTGCGCGGGTGTTGAAGCAGCAGATGTTCGCCCACCTTCAGCAAGCCCAGTGGCGGGGGCGAGCCGACGAAGCGCGTATCGACTTGATGGTGCGTGCCTACGGCAAGGATCGGGCGACGCTCGAAGCCTTTCGCCAGCGCTGCCTGCAGACGCATCAGGCGATGCTCGGAGCGGACCTGCAATTGCGCGATGTCGGCGACGAATTTGCCGGGCACTTTTTGCAGGATGTCTATCAGCGCGAGGTGGCCATGCGCGGCAATTTTGCCGCAGCGAGCGATGTCGTGCGCCTGCAGGCCGAATACCTCGAAGGTGGCCGTTACAGTGACATGGATTACTTGCCGCCACTGGCGGACACGCTGGCCGGCGTCGATATTCTCAGCGTCGGCGAAGAAGGCCGAATCGGCGTTTTGCAGTTGCTGTTCAACCACAATGAAGCGTTGATGCCGGGACGCGACCGCCAGCGGTATCTCGACCGCACTGACAAAATCCCGCCCGAACACCTCGAGGCATTGACGGCGTTTGCCCGTGAGCAACACCCGCTAAGCGAGATCTTTGTCGCACCGCAAGATCACGCGGTGCCGCAGGACTCGATGCGTTTGGGCACGGCCTATGGCTTGCCGGACTGGGCGGAAATGAATGCGCACATGCTGGCCCATCCCGGCAGTGCCATGACCCTGGCGTACATGCAGATGATCCGCCTCAATTATGACTGTCTGCTGGAAGTGGAGCGGCGTGCGGCGCTCGCCGGCATCGACGCGACGGATCAGGCACGGATGTTTGATGTGGTCGAGAATGTGGTCAACGAAGCTCAGGCGCAGGGCAAACTGCCTGAAGCGCAAGGCGAGGTGTTCCGCTCCAGATTGATCGACGCGATTTTTACCTATTACCGCGATGGCATTCGCCTTGAAGCCCGCGGCACCATCACCCTGACCGGCCCGGGGGCCGCCGCGGCCGCGCTGCTCAAATACATAGAGCAGCACCTGCAACCCGATCGACATGTGCAGATCCGTGAGCGCCTGAAGTTGCTCGAAGGCTACAACACCCACACCGAGGAGGAGATGATCTCCGGCTGGACCGTCGATGGTAAGGCCGAGCAATGGTTGCTTGAGGAGCGGGAAAAGTGGCAGAACGGCAAACTGAAATCGCGCTACGTCGGCCAACTGGCGGATCTGCTGAAAGCGCACACGCTAACCTTCAAGCAGGGCTGGCCGGTCATCGAAGGCCAACCGGTGATGTTGACCTCGGTATTGCAGCCACTGATGGACGATCTGGGCGAGCCCTTCCTGCGCGCGATGCAGGAGAAGTTGAGCGGCGACATGACGTTCAATTCAGCGATCTCCATCGGTTTCGACAGCCGTGAGCAGATTCGCGCGCAAACAGTCCGTGAGATTCCGCTTTCCCATGGCGCGGAGCCTACCCGCAATCTCAATGAGTTGTTCACCCTCGTTGCCCATGGCTCGCTGGCGGTTGAGCAACTCAGCCCGTTGCAACGCGTCATCCTCGGCGGGATGTTGGGGGCAAACAGTCTGGATGCCGCCGGGTTTGCCCCGGTCTGGCAGAGCGTTATGGACATCGCTCGGGAAACCGCTGAGGGCGGTTTGTTCGCCCGTTACCACGCGATCGAAAAGGCCCTGATTCAGCAGGCGTCGCCGACCTTCGAGGCGGGGCTTGCCGGCGCGAGCATCCACGGCACGCACACGGCGCGCGAACTCAAGGCGTTGGCGATGAGCGAACCGCTGACGCTGAAACAGTGGGGCGAGCGCATCGGACAGATCAATCGCACGGCACAGCGTGAATACCACAGGCACATTTTCAAGCGGGGTGGCCAGGTGCGGGAGGCGTTGTTCCAGTCCGGTGCCGTGTCTGTCAGACAGCTGCCGCAGGATTTGTTGAGGCGCAGCACGGGCGACCCGGGACGCCGTTGCTATCCGCTGGCGTTGTTGATGGGCGCCGCCGTGGCGGCTGGCGGGTTGGCCGAGCGTGCACTGATCGGACGTGTGGCCAATGCCAGCCTGAGGCCGGAAGACGTTGATTCGCGGGCGTTGCTCAGTGCGCTGGATGAGCTGGGCGAGGTCTCCGGGCGTGCGATCGGACAGGCTCGTGGCCGGCAAAACCTCGACAGCGTGATGCAGACACTGGAAGCGAAAACCGCCCCCGGCGTCCTGCTGCTCGATACAGGCAATCACGCTTTGCTGGTAGCCAAAGTGCAAGTGGATGAGCAAACGTTCTATCGCTTTTATGATCCCAATTTTGCGATTTATGGATTTGCCGCCAGCGCAGAAATGAAGCAGGGCGTGGCACGCTATTTAAGTGACGACGGCAACACTTTGGCGAAGTTGTACGGCCTGACTGACATCGGCACTGCGCAATTCGATGTAATCGAACTGGACACCGTAGCGCTCGCCGAGCGGACATTGTCGTCCGGGTTGCGCGTCGAGAGTTTTTTGCAAACCGCAGCGCTCGCCGATCCTCAGGCGGCTTCGATCTGGGCCAGCCAAGCTGTCGCACGCACGCGCTCACTCAGTGAAAACGCGCGGCTGGGGGCTAGCCTTGCGCAGTTGGACGCGCGTTACTGGGCGCAGGAATTTGATCAGGCGACCCGGCAATTACGCGCTGAACACACATTGGGTCGCGACTATCTGCCGCTGCTGGAAACGCTCAAGGCAAACCCGGACGCGGGTTATTCGCTGACGCTGGTGGATGTGCAAAACCCGGCCAGATCATTGACGGTCGGCACCGCCGATGCGCGGTTCGACAGGCTTAAGAAACACCTTCAACGTTTGGTTATCGCATTGACGGGCAAGCCGAGTGCCGCGGTCGAAGCCGACGGCGGCAGTCGTCTGAGTTTCGCCTTCGCGATCCAGGCGTTGGTCACTGAAATGCGCCATCGTGACTATCAGGTTGATGGCGAGCGGGCGCCGGTTCTGTCGATAGCCCTGCAAGTGCAGGTCTATTTCAACTATGCGCAGTTGGGTTTCGGCGTATTGAGCGACACGGCCCAGACGATCAATCTGGTGCGTCAGGTGGCGGCCAGCGAACGGGCATTGGCGCTTGGTCAGTCGTCGTTGTCCGGGCGTCTGCTGGGGCGTGCCACCACGGCAGGCGGATTGGTATTTTCGCTCGCCAACATCGGCTTCGATCTCCACAACCTGTCGGTGGCCGAGAACCACGAGCAACGCTCGCGGTTCTCCACCTCACTGGTATTCAACGTTGCCGCATTGGGGCTGGATGTTGTTGCTTTGGCGGCTGGCGGGGCGGTGGGCACGGCAGCGGCCGTTCTCTCGGTGCCGCTGCTGGGTGTCGGCATTGGGGTGACGGCGATTGCCAGCAACCTGGGACAGATCAGGGACAAGGCGACGGCGGTGGGCAATCATCTGCGGGCGATCGGTCATGCTTACCGGCGCGGTGCCTACACCTTGAAGGATGGCGTGCTGCAATTTCCCGTAGAGGCGGTCATCGTCAGTCTGAACCTGCAAACCAATGACGTGCGCTTCGACAGCCAGAAGTTTTACCCCTGGACGGGCGGGCCACTGGAGCTGCCGCAGTACAACGATGACCCGCAGGCTATTCACCTGTCCCTCGATATCCGCCAGGCACTGGGGCTGCCCGAGGTCGTTCATCTTTACCGCGACGAAACCGACAGGCTCGAGACGCTGGTGCTGCCGTGCACGCCGATCTGCCATTACGGTTACGAGTATCAGTTGAAGGGGCTGGGCGGGTACACCTACGACCCCCTTCCCGGCGAGGTCGGGGACGCTGGCGACATCCCTGCTGGAACCCGCTACCCGCAAGTGACGGATCGCATGGCGGACACGCTGGAGTATGACCAACACGGAAACCGGCGCTTTTATCTCACCAGCAACCCGTCGCTGCCGCACATTCTGTACAAGCTGCATCCGGTCTATCAACCGACAGACATCAGCGTGGTGCTGGACAGTCAGGTACGCCAGTTGGTGGTGCCGACGCTGGAAGCGCTGGTGCACAACAGGATTTCCTACGCAATCAGCGCACCCGAGGGGCAATACCGGATCAGGCTTGCACCCGGCATCGTCTCGGTCAGATTTAATGGCCCTGCCAAGTGGATCGTGCAGGCGACCTGGGCTTGCCTGGAACAGGTCAGATTTGCCGCCCCGAATCGGGAAAATGATGATGAAGTCCAACTGATGGTTGACGGCACGTTGCTGTCGGTTTTCGATGGCTTGATCGAACTGGCCGAGGGCCTGTTCCGGGTCGATGGGTGGGAGCGCTGCCTTCGCTTACAGTCGGTCACCCTTGATGAGCAAAGCCGCCTGCCGCAAATACTGGCGATGCTGCGCCAGCACGCCCGCGAAGGCCGATTGGTCGCAAATGCTGTGGCGCTGTACAAATTCCGCATGCCCGCCGCCATGGTGGTGACCACCGCCTGGTATGACGCGACCAGTGATCGTCTGTTGTACGCGCGCAATCTGCCGAGCGCGGTGAACGAGGGGCTGCTGTTGGGCGGCGCCAGTGCCCGCCATGCCTGGTTCTACCATCCGCAACGGGCGACGGTCTGGCGTGTCGACGCGATCACCGGCACGGTTGTGCATCGCTACCGCTTGATGAACCCCGCGAGCGGGTCGCACATCATGGGTTGTGTCCAGGACGCCGATGGCAGTTTGCGAGTGTTGCAACGCTTGCTGATCGACGCCCGGATAACTGAAACCGAAACCACGCTGGAGTATCGCCTCAGCGATGCGGCCGTGGTCCTGACGGGCATCAAGTCATCGTTTATCGAGGAACCCACCGCGCGTCCCGGGCAGGGCGACTTGCATCACTTCACGACCTTCGGCGCGTATAACGATGAAACCCCGGGCATGGCCAATGCCATCAGCACCTGGGTATATGCAGCGTTCGTTTACGCGCGCACCTACTACTTCGAAGGATTGCGCCGGCGTGCCTGGGTCAACAAACGCACCGGCCACTATTTTTCGGCGGGGTTGGGCAGTGAGGCGGACATGGTCATGTTGATGCCGGCCGATCCGCAGAGCGGTGCGCTGCTGTTCTACAGCAAGCAAGCGCAGACCATCAGTCAAGGGGTGGAGCCGAGGGTGGGGCAATTTATCAATCGGGTCATCGAGCGCGATATTGTCGACGTCACCCAAACGTACGGAAGCTACATTGCCACCAAGGCCGACGGCCGCCTCTTCGAGGTCGACACCAGCATCAAAGATGAGCAGTGGACGGACGGCATTCCCACGCCGAACATTCTGAAATTTGCCGGCCTCGGCCAGCGCTGGCTACAGCTCAACTCCGACTGGCTGGACGCCTTGCCGGCGCTGGCAAAAGTCTACAAAGCCGAACCTTTTCCGCTCATCGGATTGGGCAATGGGGCGGGTCATGCATTTCTGCCGGCGTGGTGCATCGAGGAGCAATTCGTCGTGTCGAACATCGGACCTGAAGTGCAGTTGACGCCGTTGGGACTGACGCCGGACAAACAGGCCGCATGGTTGCTGGAGGGTTCGACCGGGCGGCTTTATCGCCAGCCGACGATTGCCATCGAGGCATTGCGCGTCGCGTTTGCTGCTGGGCCGCAGCGCGTGAGCCCCGGGCAGTTGCCCATGGCAGAAAAGATCTGGCCGCAGTGGTCATTTGTTCACGTGCTGAGGCATGGACAAGGTCTGCTCGGGCAAACCCGCGACGGGGTCAATGTCGAACTGCACGATCAGCAGCCAGCGCGGATCATCAGCGTGGAAAATCGCTGGTCGCACGTGCAGGGGCAGACGGCCGAGCAGTGGCGTACGCGCTTGAAAGCACTGCTCGCGGGGCAGGTCCACGCGCAGGTCGTGCCGGTCGAACATACCGGCACGCGCTACACGTATTACCTGCCTGCAACGGATCGCTTGTTTGAGGTCACCGCCCGCCATGCGCGACAGTGGCCGACGTTTCTTGGCACGCGCCAAAACACCGCTGCGCTGCTATTCGACGCAGTTGACGGACTTGTCTTCAGCACAGGCCCGGTCGATCCTGATCCTGTCTGGATTCCGGGCTGCCACGCGCACCGCGAAGGCGAGGTGTTGTCCCTGTCCTTGAGCGATGACGTGACCGATGTCTGCGCATTGTTGCCCGATGGCATCGACACACTGATTCTGGCCTTCGGTTCCCGGGAAACCGGGTATCGCATCACCGACGAAACCTGGCAGCGTCTGGATTGCATCGTGGTCGATACGCGGCTGGCAGCGGACGACGATGGTCCGGGCACGAACCTGCTGTTCCTCGACATGGCTGACTGCGCGCGCCTTTTGATGTCGCGGGTTGAAGGGCATCTGGTGATTGCCGACCCGGACAGTGCAAGCACGCTGATTGTGCGGGATGTCGAGCCGCAGGGCGGCGAGGAAAACACGCCAATGGAAATAACAGTCCGGCTCGATGAGCGGGTCCACTGCACGTTTACTCTCGCTGATTGGTTGCAGCGTTTTGCGCAGGTACAGGGCGCTAATGCCGTGGTCAGTCTGAACGAGCTGATCGAGGCAGCGCTTTGAGTCAACGACCGATGTAGAAAGTAAAAGGGCCGTGAAGAGTAAATTCACGGCCCTTTGCAAGAAGTGTACGGACGTATTCGATGCGCTTGTTCAGGGCACCAAATAGCCTTTGACCCCTGTAAAAATGATCTGCGCCGCCAAGGCGCAAACAAACAATCCCATCAAACGACTGACGATCTGCAAGCCCTGATCGCCCAGAATCCGCTCGATACGATTCGACAGATACAGCACCACGCCGACGGTGAAACTGGCCAGGGCAATACTCATGATCGCGGTGAGTTTGTCGTCCCAGTGCGGCTGGCTGACGCCCATTACCAGCAAGGCACCGATGGTGCCCGGGCCGACCGTCAGCGGGATGGTCAGCGGCACGATGGTGACGTCCTGCTGCACATTGTCGGCCTGTACCGCCGGTTTGCCCTGCGCCATCCCCAGTGCCGAAATGAACAGCACACTGCCGGCGCCGATGCGAAACGCATCCACGGTGATGCCGAACACATCGAAAATCACCCGCCCGAACAAATACAGTAAAACGCTGGAGACCAGCGTGGCCACGGCGACTTTCCAGGCCAGCCGCCGTTGTTCCTTGCGCGAATAACCGCGGGTCAGGCTGATAAAGCACGACAGCACGAAGAACGGGCTGTAGAGCACCAGCATCTTCAGGTAAACGCTGAACAACACATGGAGCATGGTGCAAGCTCACTGGCGAGGGAATTCGTGGGGGAGTCTATCAGGCGCTACGGGGTCTGTCGGCTCAGGAGGTGGGCGTCGTGGCACGGTTCTGCTGATCACGCTCGGCTACCCAGTGCTCGATCAGCTCGCGCAATTGTGACAACTCGACCGGCTTGGACATGTGCCCATCCATCCCGGCCTGACGCGCGCGCTCCTTGTGTTCGGCGAGAATATGCGCCGTCAACGCCACGATCGGCGTGCGAATGCGTTGATTGCTGACTTCCCAGGCGCGCAATTGCTGGGTCGCCGAGAAGCCATCGAGGATCGGCATTTCGCAGTCCATCAGCACCAGATCGTAACGCTGGGCTTTCATCGCTTGCAGGGCTTCTTCGCCGTTGGCGGCGGTGTCCGGTTGCAGGTTGAGCTTGCCGAGCATGCCGCGAATCACTTTGGTCGAAATCGTGTTGTCTTCGGCGACGAGGATGCGGAAATCGCTCGGCACTTTCGCCGCCGTGGCCGGGGTGACCACTTGCGGCTGGAACACCACCTGACCTTTGTTGCGCTGGTTGAGCTCGTCGGCCAGGGTGGTCTTGAGGGTGTAGCCGGCCACCGGTTTGGCGAGGATGCGTTTGATCCCCGAGTTGCGCGCGATGATCTTGCTCGGTGCATTGCTGATGCCGGTGAGCATGATCAGCAGGATGTCGTGGTTCAGACTCGGGTCTTCCTTGATCTTGGCCGCGAGCTGCATGCCGGTCATGCCGGGCATGTTCTGATCGAGCAACACCACATCAAAGTAATCACGCAGGTGCGCCTTGGTCCGCAGGAGAGCCAACGCTTCCTTGCCTGAAGGTACGGCGCTGACATTCAGCCCCCACGCACTGCATTGCTGGACCAGCACTTTGCGGCAGGTGTCGTTGTCGTCGACCACCAGGACCCGCGCGCCCTGCAGCGGACTGTCGAGATCGGAGGTCGGGTGTTCGAGGCGGTCGGGGTCCAGCGGCAAAGTCAGCCATAACGTGCTGCCCTGATTGGCGCCGCTCTTGATGCCGAACTCGCCATGCATCAAGCGGATCAGTTGTCGCGCGATCACCAGCCCCAGGTTGCCACCCAGACGATTGGCCGAAAGGAAGTGCTTGCTGTGCAGTTCGGCGTGCATCAGTGCGTCGCGTTCTTCCTGCTCCATCGGTTCACCGCTGTCCTGCACGGCGATGCGCAGACGCGGTTTGTTGCTGCGCTCGTCGAGGGCGACGACGATCAGCACTTCACCTTCATCGGTTTTCTTCAGGGCGTTTTCCAGCAGGCTCAGCAGAGTCTGGCGCAGGCGGGTCGGGTCGCCGCTGATCACCCGCGGTACTTGCGGCTGGATAAAGCTGATCAGTTCGACATTCTGCTGTTCGGCCTTGGCTCGATAGATACTCAGACAGTCGTCGATCAAGGCATTGAGGTCGAACTGCACATCGTCCAGTTCGATCTGCCCGGACTCGAGCTTGGAGATGTCGAGAATCTCGTTGATCAACGTCAGCAATTCGTTGCCGGCGCTGTGAATGGTCTGCACGTAGTCGCGTTGCTTGACCGACAGTGGCGTGCCCAGCAGCAGTTCGGTCATGCCCAGCACGCCGTTCATCGGCGTGCGGATTTCGTGGCTGATCTTGGCAAGGAACTCGGCTTTGGCGTTGATCTCGGCATTGCTCGCGGCGAGGTCGCGGCTGACGCTGAAACGACTTTCGGTGATGCTGCGCTGACGCTCGCCGAGGGCGATGCTCATCAGCAGCCCGCTGATACAGATGAATGCCATCAGGGTCATGATCAGACCCTGCGGCGAGACCAGTGTCAGCCCCAGCAACGCGGGAAGAATGATCAAGGTGCCGATGTTGAACACCACCATTGCGGCAACGAACAGGCGCGCCGGGCGGTAACCCTTCTGCCAGTGATAGAAGGCGACAAACAACATGCTCAGGCCGGCCAGGGCCACCAGGGCATAGGTGATGATGTTCAGCGGCAGGGTGTTGACGAACAGCAGCAACAGGCTGCAGGTGACGATAAACAGGATGTCGCCAATCAACAGTTTGTTCAGCGGGTGCGGGCCTAGCGGCGCGAAGAAGCGATAGGCGAACATCAACCCTGCTGGAGCGGTCAGCAGCAATGCCAGATAGGCGCCGGGGGTCTGCACCGCGTGCCAGTTCGGCAGCCAGGGGCCGGCGAGGTTGAGCAGCAGCAACAGACTGAGGCCCAGCAGGCCCTCGCAGACCGCCAGCCACAGGCTGCTGCGCGAGCGGGAGTAGGCGTAGCGCACAAGGTTGTGCAACAGCAGCATGGCGAGACAGCCGAACAGCAAGCCGAAGATCAGCGTCTGATTGTGGTTGGCCGCGCTCATCACCGCCGATTGCAGGGTGACGTGCGGGCGCAACTGGTGATCGGAGACCAGGCGCAGATAAACATCGAGCGGTTTGTCGGTCTGGGGCAACGGCAGCATGAAGTCGCTGCTCGGCAACGGCCTTTCGACCTGTGGCTGGTCGGTGCCGGTGTTGCGTTGCTCGATCAGCTTGTCACCGTCGAGTACGTAGAGATTGAGCTGTGACAGGTCGGGGGCAAAGATGCGCAGCACTTGTTCGTGCTTGCCCGGCGCCAGTTTGAAGCGCAACCACAGGGCGCCATCGGGCTCGGCCGCAGTGAGGCGGTCGAGGTCGATGGGGCTGAATTGATTGGTGTAGCGAGCGGAGCGGATATCGCTCAGTTGCAGATTGCCCTGATCGTCAAGCAATACCGACCAGCCACTGCCTTGCGCGGCCTGGGCCGGGAGCATGCAGAGCAAGGTCAGCAACGTGACGGTGAAGCTTATGGCAATCCTGAGCCAGCGCACGGCGAAATCCCTTCGTAGGTTGATGCCAGAATATAACGATGCGCCGCGGCGGAACAGTCCGGCGAGGAACGGTATCCCTCGCCGGACTTGATGAACAGCTTATTCCTGGGTTTCGCCACGTTCACGGGCAATGGCGCGGTAGCCAATGTCCTTGCGGTAGAAGCAACCTTCCCAGTCGATGGCCTCGGCCAGCTTGTAGGCTTGCTGCTGGGCTTCACCGACGCTAGCGCCCATTGCGGTGGCGCAGAGTACGCGACCACCGGCAGTGACAACCTGACCATCCTTCAGCGCGGTACCGGCGTGGAAGACTTTGCCTTCCAGGTTGGCCGCTGCGTCCAGACCGTTGATCGCCGCACCCTTGGCGTAGTCGCCCGGGTAGCCGCCAGCGGCCAGCACGATGCCGACGCTCGGGCGTGGATCCCACTGTGCTTCAACCTTGTCCAGCGCTTGCGCCAGAGCGGCTTCAACCAACAGCACCAGGCTCGATTGCAGACGCAGCATCACCGGTTGGGTTTCCGGGTCGCCGAAGCGGCAGTTGAACTCGATAACCTTTGGATTTCCAGCCTTGTCGATCATCAGGCCGGCGTAGAGGAAACCGGTGTAGACATTGCCTTCTTCAGCCATGCCACGCACGGTCGGCCAGATCACCAGATCCATCACGCGCTGGTGCACGTCGGCAGTGACCACCGGGGCAGGGGAGTAGGCACCCATGCCGCCAGTGTTCGGGCCGCTGTCGCCGTCGCCAACACGTTTGTGGTCCTGGCTGGTGGCCATCGGCAGGACGTTTTTGCCATCGACCATGACGATGAACGAGGCTTCTTCGCCGTCGAGGAACTCTTCAATCACCACGCGCGAACCGGCATCACCGAAGGCATTGCCAGCAAGCATGTCGCGCACGGCGTCTTCGGCTTCGGCCAGGGTCATGGCGACGATCACGCCTTTACCGGCGGCCAGGCCATCGGCCTTGATCACGATCGGTGCGCCTTTTTCACGCAGATACGCCAGGGCCGGCTCGATCTCGGTGAAGTTCTGGTAGTCGGCGGTCGGGATCTTGTGGCGAGCCAGGAAGTCCTTGGTGAAGGCCTTCGAACCTTCCAGCTGCGCAGCGCCGGCGGTCGGACCGAAGCAGTCCAGGCCACGGGAGCGGAACAGATCAACAACGCCAGCGACCAGCGGCACTTCCGGGCCGACGATGGTCAGGGAAACGTTTTTCTCGGCAAAGTCGGCCAGTTGCTCAAGGGCCAATACGTCGATGGCGACGTTCTCGCACTTGGCTTCGATGGCGGTGCCAGCGTTGCCCGGTGCGACGAAAACTTTCTGCACGCGCGGATCCTGAGCCACTTTCCAGGCCAGGGCGTGTTCACGGCCACCGCTGCCAATGATCAAAACATTCATTTCAAAAACCTCAAAAATCTGTCAGGCGCTGCTGGAGCGCTTTATGTGGGAGCGAGCCTGCTCGCGAAAGCGGTGTGTCAGTCAAAACAGCTATGACAGACAGATTGCATTCGCGAGCAGGCTCGCTCCCACATTTGAACCGGTATATCAGTGACGGAAGTGGCGCATTCCTGTGAACACCATCGCGATGCCAGCCTCATCGGCAGCAGCAATCACTTCAGCATCACGCATCGAGCCACCCGGCTGGATCACCGCAGTGATGCCGACCTTGGCCGCGTTGTCGAGGCCGTCGCGGAACGGGAAGAACGCGTCCGATGCCATCACCGAACCGGCAACTTGCAGGCCGGCGTGCTCAGCCTTGATCGCGGCGATACGCGCCGAGTTTACGCGGCTCATCTGGCCCGCCCCGACACCGATGGTCTGACGGTTCTTGGCGTAGACGATGGCATTGGACTTGACGTACTTGGCCACTTTCCAGGCGAAGATCAGGTCGTGGATTTCCTGTTCGGTCGGCGCGCGTTTGGTCACGACTTTCAGGTCATCGGCGCTGATCATGCCGATGTCGCGGCTCTGTACCAGCAGACCGCCGTTGACGCGTTTGTAGTCCCACGCGGCTGCGCGGTCTGCCGACCACTCGCCGCAGGCCAGCAGGCGCACGTTGGCTTTGGCTGCAACGATGGCGCGAGCCTCTTCGCTGACGCTCGGGGCGATGATCACTTCAACGAACTGACGCTCGACGATCGCTTTGGCGGTCTCGGCATCCAGTTCACGGTTGAAGGCGATGATGCCGCCGAATGCCGATTCGGTGTCAGTCGCGTAAGCCAGTTCGTAAGCCTGACGGATGCCGCCTTCAGCGTCCGGGCTGACGGCCACGCCGCACGGGTTGGCGTGCTTGACGATCACGCAGGCGGGCTTGACGAAGCTCTTCACGCATTCCAGCGCGGCGTCGGTGTCGGCCACGTTGTTGTACGACAGTTCTTTGCCTTGCAGTTGGGTCGCGGTAGCGATGCCGACTTCGGCAGGCTTGGCTTCCACGTAGAACGCCGCGCTCTGGTGCGGGTTCTCGCCGTAGCGCATTTCCTGGGCCTTGATGAACTGGCTGTTGAAGGTGCGTGGGAATTCGCTGCGGCCTTCAGTGCTCAGGGTTTCAGCCGCTTGATTCACGGTGCCCATGTAGTTGGCGATCATGCCGTCGTAGGCAGCCGTGTGTTCGAAGGCCTTGAGCATCAGGTCAAAACGCTGCGCGTAGGTCAGGCCACCGGCTTTCAGGCCTTCCAGCACGCTGGCGTAGTCGCTGGCATTCACCACGATCGCTACGTCTTTATGGTTTTTCGCTGCCGAACGGACCATGGTCGGGCCGCCGATGTCGATGTTCTCGATGGCGGTCGGCAGGTCGCAGCCTGGCTTGTTGATGGTGGCTTCGAACGGATACAGGTTGACCGCCACCAGATCGATCGGCTTGATGCCGTGCTCGCTCATGATTGCGTCGTCGATACCGCGACGACCGAGGATGCCGCCGTGGATTTTCGGGTGCAGGGTTTTCACCCGACCGTCCATCATTTCGGCGAAACCGGTGTAATCCGCGACTTCCACTG
The DNA here is from genome assembly GCF_900110195.1 of Pseudomonas sp. ok266. Classification (NCBI taxonomy): domain Bacteria; kingdom Pseudomonadati; phylum Pseudomonadota; class Gammaproteobacteria; order Pseudomonadales; family Pseudomonadaceae; genus Pseudomonas; species Pseudomonas sp. ok266. The sequence goes on from NZ_FOCU01000002.1 coordinate 437,329, forward strand.
CGGCAACACCGTTGTCGCGCAGCAGCTTGAACGTTCCGCCGGTGGAGAGGATCTCGACGCCCAGAGCTTCAAGCTCCTTGGCGAATTCGAGGATCCCGGTCTTGTCGGAAACGCTGATCAAGGCGCGGCGGATCGGCAGGCGGGTAGTCTGGTCGGTCATCTCAATTTCCATCAAAAGCAAAGGAAGTCAGCAAAAAAGGCGACCGTTTTTTACGCGGGCGCCTTTCTGGTTTGATTGAATGCTTACAGCAGATCGTACTGCTTGAGTTTCTTGCGCAGCGTGCCGCGGTTAAGTCCGAGCAGCTCACTGGCCTTGGTCTGGTTGCCCTTGACGTAGTTCATCACGCTTTCGAGCAGGGGAGCCTCGACTTCGGAGAGCACCAGGTTGTACACATCCGTGACGGACGCGCCCTCAAGGTGGGCGAAATAATTGTGCAGCGCCTTCTCGACACTCCCGCGAAGGGTCTGGCCTTCTTCGCTCGGGGTATTGAGGTGCTGTTTCAAATTCACGTTGTCGCTCACGGGTGCTGTTCCACTCACTAAAGTCTCGGTCATCATCGTCATGCGGCCACCCCTTCTTCGTCCCCTGTCAGGCTCTTGTAACGCTCGGCGAAAAACTCCCGAACGTTGGCGCATTGTGTTTCCGTACCATCCAAACGATTGAAGTGGGCGCGAAACTCCCTGGCGCCCGGCAAGGTTGCGAGATACCAGCCCACATGCTTGCGCGCAATGCGCACGCCCATCACATCCCCATAGAAAGCGTGAAGGGCGGCCAGATGCTCCAGCAGAATGTGTTCCACTTCGATCAGTTCCGGTGCCGGCAATTTCTCGCCGGTACGCAGGAAGTGTTCGATCTCGCGAAAAATCCATGGCCGCCCTTGGGCGGCGCGGCCTACCAACAGGCCATCGGCACCGGTCGCGTCGAGCACGTAACGGGCCTTTTCCGGCGAATCGATATCGCCATTGGCAAACACCGGCATCGACACCGCCTGCTTGATCGCGGCAATCGTGTCGTACTCGGCTTCACCGGTGTACAGATCGGCGCGAGTGCGGCCATGCACTGCCAGCGCGGTGATCCCGGCCTGCTCGGCGATCTTCGCCACGGTCAGGCCGTTCTTGTTGTCGCGATCCCATCCGGTGCGGATCTTCAAGGTGACCGGCACATCAACCGCAGCCACAACGGCCTGCAGGATCTCGGTCACCAGTGCTTCGTCCTTCAACAACGCGGAACCGGCGGCCTTGTTGCAGACCTTCTTTGCCGGGCAACCCATGTTGATATCAATAATCTGCGCGCCCAATTCGACGTTGGCCCGGGCCGCATCCGCCAGCATCTGCGCGTCGCCACCGGCAATCTGCACCGAGCGGGGCTCGGGATCGCCTTCGTGGATCATGCGCATGCGCGACTTGCGGGTGTTCCACAGGCTCATGTCACTGGTGACCATTTCCGAGACTACAAGCCCTGCGCCCAAACGCTTGCACAGCTGACGAAAGGGCTGGTCGGTGACGCCCGCCATCGGGGCGAGAATCAAGCCGTTCTGCAATGTGTATGGGCCGATGCGTACCGCCGACATAGGACTTCCCTGAGGTGGGGCCGGATCATGAGAGTTCGAAAAAGGGTTGGCATGATACCCGCTCTCGATGACTGGATAAAGGCTGAATTGAACAAAATCTGAACAGTTATTCCGTTATCGCCACAGGTTTGGTTGTGGGTGGCAAAGTCAGAAAACCGCCGTCAATTGCAAACCGCCGCAGGGATTCACTCGGGCGAGTGGAAACTCAGGCTGTAATTCACTGCTTTCGGGCCTGGGTCGAGGATATCCAGCGCAATGTGGATCGGCGTTTGCGGCGGCATTTCCGCCAGACCTTCGAGGTCCCCTCTGAGGTACTCGCCGGGTTTGAAGCGACGACTGGCGATCAAGTGGCCATTGAGGTCGGCGAAACGCAGTTCCAGTAATGGAAAGGGCTGAGAAAACGTCGCGCGATTATAAATGATCGCGTCGACCACCAATGCGCCGTTGAACTCCGGATGACTGCGCACCACCAGGTTGCTGCTCTTGATCCGGGCGATGTCGACCTTGGACGGCACCGTGCAGCCGATCTGCGGGCAGATTTGCTGGAACCACGGACGGTATTGATCCTGACGGGCCAGTTCGTCGAAATGATAGGCGATGTATTGGGCAGCCAGTCCGCCCGCCGCCAGCAGCACCAACAGCAACCAGAGCAAACGGCGTCCCCACGGCGAGCGGCGTTTCTGCCAGTCCAGTTGCAGCGGGTCGTCAGTCAGGTCTTGCAGAACTTCAGCACGTACACCGGGTTCGGCGCGCTCGCGCTTTTTGCGCAGCGGCTCGATCGATGGCAACTCGTCGCCGTCATCGATATCGTCGCTGGCAGAAAATCGTTCACGACGGGCGTTCGGATCGATCGGGTCGTGAAGGCGCAGTTGCGGGATCGCCGGCTCGTCGTCGAGATCTACCGGTTCCAAAGTCAGCGAAGGCTCAGTGCGCGCGGCTTTGGCCGGTTCGATCTCCGAGACTTCTGCCTCGTCGTCGGGCTCGATCGTGTGCTCATCGGCATGTTCGCTGAACAGGCTGTCGCGCCAGACGGTTTCGTCCGGCTCAGGCATGTCGCGCCGGGCGCTCAGGGAATCTTCGCGGGGACGACCGAATTCGGTGGTCGGCTGGATTTCCCGTTGCTCGAGGCGGGCAAGTTCCTGGTCCAGATCGAGGCTGTCGAGATCCAGCTCCGAGGCGCTCCACTGCTTTTGGCTGATGGCGCGCGGTGCCGGCGGCTCGACGATGGCTACGGGTTCGACGGCTGGCGTCGACTCGACAATCGGCGGTGGCTCGGCAAGCGAAGGCGCGACCGGCGTCACCGCGTCCTTGCCAGCGTGTTGTTCCAGCAGCTGTTTGGCGGCGTTGAACACTTGCAGGCAGGAGCCGCAGCGAACCACCCCGCGGGCCACGCTCAATTGAGCATGGCTGACACGGAAACTGGTTTGGCAATGCGGGCACTGGGTGACGAAACTGTCAGTCATGCGGCGATCCGGATTATGCAGGCGGACATATTAGCGCCGACGGCCGGTGATGCGCACCCAGCCATCGCGATTGGCGATCGGGTCGAGATCGAAGTCCTGTGCATAAGCGGCAGCGACTTCATCACCTTGTTCAGCAAGGATGCCCGACAGGGCCAGACGACCGCCGGATTTGACCAGGCCAGACAGTTGCGGCGCCAGCGAAACCAGCGGACCGGCAAGAATGTTGGCGACCAGCACGTCAGCTTGAACCTGCGGCAAGTCTTGCGGCAGGTACAGCGGGAACAGTTCGTCGGCAATATTGTTGCGACCGGCGTTGTCGCGCGAGGCTTCCAGTGCCTGCACGTCGATGTCGGTACCAACGGCTTCTTTCGCACCGAGCAACAGGGCGGCGATCGCCAGAATTCCCGAACCGCAACCGAAGTCGAGCACGTCACAGTCTTTCAGGTCCTGGCCGTCGAGCCATTCCAGGCACAAAGCGGTGGTCGGGTGAGTGCCGGTGCCGAACGCCAGGCCCGGATCCAGCAGCAGGTTGACCGCATCAGGTTCCGGCGCGGCGTGCCAGCTCGGCACGATCCACAGGCGCTGGCCGAAACGCATCGGCTGGAAACCGTCCATCCAGCTGCGTTCCCAGTCCTGATCTTCGATGACTTCGCTGTGGTGTTCGGGCAGCGGGCTGCCGGTCAGCAGTTCCAGATGGGCCAGTACCGGGGCTGGTTCGGTGCCGCCTTCGAACAGCGCCAGCAAGTGGGTGTGCGACCACAATGGGGTGGTGTTGAGTTCCGGTTCGAAGATCGGCTGGTCTTCGGCGTCCATGAAGGTCACCGACACGGCGCCGACTTCGAGGAATGCGTCCTCGTAGGTTTCGGCTTGTTCGGGGGTGATGGCGAGACGGACTTGCAGCCAAGGCATGGCGGGCACCTTTGAAAATCTGTGGGGCAGCCCGAAGCTGCAAAAGCGCGCAGTTTACGCCAGGTCGCCGGCAAAGTGGACACGCCTCTTGGCTGTTACACATTCGCCGGCGCGATATACATATGTATCCCCGGAGCGCGGTTGCCGGCAAATAGAGTGAAAGCTCATTTCTACGCAAGCGGGCTGGACGATATGGCGAGTGAACAAGGGATTGTAGAAGAAAAACCACCGGAAGCCGCTGCGCCCACAGGGACGGCCCAGGAGATTCTGCTGCGGATCACGCGTTGGCAGGTACTCATCGACAAGCGCCTGAGCAGTCAGCTGACCTTATTGGAGGCCATGGAAGCTTTCGCGTTGACCGAGCTGCGCAATCATTACCCGCACGGCAATATCGATCCGGGTTTTGTGCTGGCTTTGCTCGATTCGATTCTGCAGAAAATCATCGACGGCAAGCCGATGATGTACCTGGCGATTCAGGACGCTCCGTACCGCTGGCCGGGTGCTGCTGACCGGGGATTTCCACTCGGCCATCGTCAAGCGGTCATCCAGACTGTGGAGAGCGTTTCTGAGCATTTCCTTGATCAATACAAAAACTACCTGCGAACACATTGGGAAACCAAAGGGCAGGAGGCTGCGTTCGATCAGTTGGTTTTGCGCAAATTGCAGCGTTATATCGATGACATCGACGCGCTGTTCCAGACTGACCGGCTCGTGCGACTGACGCCGGATCGATTGCGCAGGCAAATCGAAAAGGTTCAGGAGCGAGGCGCTCGCCGCTATCGGTTGACCGCACTGGCAACGGGTGCGGAAAAGAAGAGGCTCGAAGCGCTGTCATACGCGCAATTGCCGCATTGGCTGCGGGTGCTGAACGAACCGGAGCGTGCCAGGCTGCGCCGTTATCAAGAACAGACGTCGCAGGCCCAGGCAGCGCTCGATGATCTGCTGGAAGGCTACGGCTCGTTGCGCGCCTATGCCCGGCAACAGGCGATTGACTATATCCAGCTCAAACTCGACATGGAGGTGGAGCCGGACCGGATCGATGTCCGCCTGAGGTGGCTTTCAGCGGTCGGCGAGCCGACGCAGAACCGCAGTTTGAGCCAGTTGCTCGCGGCGGGGCCGATCGGTACGGATTTCGCTGCCGTTCTGGAAGTCACCAGTGGTTCTTCGCGACGCAATCAGCCGCTGGAGCCGGCATTCATCGCCGACATGCTGGCCGGCCAGGATTATCCGGTCGGGTACCTGCGAACACTCGCCGGGCAGTATGAGCGCGAAGACGTACAAAAGGCCTTGATCGACTGGTTTGTCGCGCGACTCAAGCAAAGCGCGTTCGTTGCGCGTTGTGCGGGGCATCTGGCGGTGGACGATCATGATCGTCTCGAATCGATGTGGGCAGGGGAAGCCATGGGCGAATCTTTGCGCGTCGCCGCACTGGCTTTACCCAACGGCATGCAGTGTGCCGACTTTCTGGTGTTTTACCGGCAAGAGCCTGCACCAGCGGTGAGCGATCTGCTGCTGTACGCGCCAAACAAGCCAGACGGCCAGGAGTGGGTGCGCCTGCCTTCGCTGGCGGCATTGACCGGAGAGGTCTGGGGCTGGACGCAGAGCGAGTCCGGTCGCGAATATCTTTTGCAGCAGCTTTCTCCCACTGCCCATCGGCGAGCGCGGGAGTATCTTGTCGCCGTGGCTGCCGACCCTGGCCGTTGGGGTATGAGCAGTGATATTCGGCGTGCGCCCCTGCCGTTCGCTCAGTGCGTCGAAGCGGCTGTAAAAATGGGCCTGGCCAAAAACCTGCAGCAGGTCGAAGAGGACAACTTACTGCGCTGGAACTCAACGCTGACCCTGGATGCGCGTCGACGCCTCAGTAGTCTGAATCAGGAGCTGGTTGTTCATCAGCAGGTCTTCAATGAATTGCTGGGCGGTTTCGAAGTCTTTGTCGATTTTGCCAGACGCACGGTGGCCGCAGAGATCGCACCTTATATGCGCAGCAAACAGGTGCTGGAACCGGTTGATCCGGCCACCGTGTTGATCGATTACAACGCCGGCATCGCCGATCGCAGGAAACAGTCGGTAGCCAGCCTGCTCGATCTGGCGATCTACGGCTACGACGACAACGCTGGTATCGACAATCCGAAAAAGGGCGTGCGCTCATCCGTTGGCCAGGATCTGAGCGAGGTGCGCAGCGCCGATCTGGCGTTGTATCTGCGCGGGGCCTGGCTGGGTGAGAAGTACGCCAGCGAAATCCGAGGCAAATATCTCGACGCTCGCCATGCGGACTACGAGCCGCGCCGGTTTGCCTGGCTCAATGTGCTGCTGTCGACAATGGATCGTGACTTGCGGGTTGCGCGAAGTCAGGCACGGCTAAGCGACACGGTGTATACAGCGCTCGTCCGCCAGGTCTCGCTGTTGAGTCAATTGCCAACGTCAGGGGGCCATTTGCCGGGCGCCAACAGGGTCACGACTGACGGCGTATTCAGATTTACTGTGCGTGGTCATGTCGTACTCGGGGTTTATGTTTTTACTGCTTTCGATCCCGAGGCGTCTTGGTGGTTGTATACCCCGGATGCTCCTGACAGCCTTGCGGTGCGCCCGTACCATTCACTGTTTGGCGACATCGCCGGCGAGCTGCATGACTACTTGATGGCGCGCACGGCGGTTGCTGCACGCAAAACCGTTTCGCTCTCCTTGCATGCAATAGCGGTAAAAAATCAGCGCGTCGATACGCTGTACGAAGCGCAGCGAGTGAGCGACGCGCGGGTTGAGTTCAACGCTTACATCGAGCGCACGGTTACGGATGTGCACGACATCACGACCAGCCGCGCGGAAATGATCGAAAGACAGGTGGTCAAGGGACTGATGTTCGCTGCCGCGCCGTTTTGCATGGTGTTTCCGCCCTTCGCCTTGCTGCTGGACGTGGTGTTCATTGCCGTCAGTGCCGGTGATGCCGTCGCGGCGCATCTGGAGGGCGATGTCGATGGCGCGCTCGGCCATTGGCTTGAGGCGTCGTGGGGCGCGCTGTTTGCCATGGTTGGCGCCGGCAGTACGGTCAAGTTACTCGGGCGCACGGTCAGAAATCTGAAGCACACGACGCGGCCGGTCTCATTGCTCACCGAACGCTTGAGCACGGTGGCTCCGATTCGCAAGGAAGCGCTGCCGGCGGTTCGCAAGGTGCGTTTTCACGCCAGACAGGCCGTCAGCAACAAGCCGGATAATTTGCAGCAGGTCACTGAAGAAGGTGTCTTTTTTGGCACATGGCGCAGTCCGCCCAGTGCTGCACAGCCCCAGCCGAGCTATTACATCCGCAACAGAGGCAAGTACTTCCAGGTCAGGGAAAACCCGCATTTCGGGGGACTCAGCCTGATCGATGCCCGGCGCCCCGAAGCCATTTATCAGCGCCCCGTACGTCTGACCGCGAGTGGCAAATGGACGCATGACCGGGTCGGGCTGCGCGGCGGCAATGATCAGGTACGTAATCTTGGTCGAGTGAACAATCTGCGCAATGCGTTTCCCGGCCGGGTCGAGCCAGTGCTGAACCGTGGTGCGTTGCAGGGCGAGGCTGTGGTGGCGAAGTTTGTCGCCGGGTCTATGGACAATTATCTGTTTTCGCTGAATGCGCAGACCTGCGTGATTGCCTCGATGTACAACCCGGCGACAAAGGTCGGCGCAGTCATTCATTTCGATCACAACATTCGCTCGCTGATCAACCACACCGTCAAGGATGCGATGACGCGTCTGGGAGGCTCGCCCAAAGATGTTCGGGTCACGCTGGTGGGCGGTGACTGGCTGACCGGCACCGACATCGGTGGACCGGTCAGGAGTGTATTGCGTCAACAGGGGCTGAGGCCGACATGGGATTACTGGTCGTATTCTTCCTGTCTGGGTAATACCTATGCTGTTTCGTTGAATCTGAACAACGGTGTTTCGACGGTGTTCAAGACTTCCGCCAGCCAGTTTGAACGCTTGTATTCACCGGTTTTGCAGCGGGCCAGATATGCCAGCGATCCGTTGTCGAGACGCACACAGGTATTCATGGAGCGGTTTCGTCGAAAGCCATTGCACCAAGATGCCTCTGGCGCTGTAGTCGACCAGAAAGGGCAACGGGCAACCCCTGAAATGATTCAGGGGCAGGCTTTTACCTTGGTGTCGATGTACTGATGCGCTGGTTGCAGGCATAAAAAAACCCGATCCACAGGGATCGGGTTTTTCCACGCCAGGTCAGTCTTACGACTGCTTGGCCAGCTTGTGCTCGAGGTAGTGAATGTTCACGCCACCTTTGCAGAAGCCTTCGTCACGAACCAGGTCACGGTGCAGCGGGATGTTGGTCTTGATCCCGTCAACCACGATTTCGTCCAGGGCATTGCGCATGCGGGCCATGGCTTCGTCGCGGGTCGCGCCGTAAGTGATCAGCTTGCCGATCAGCGAGTCGTAGTTCGGTGGAACCGCATAACCGCTGTACAGGTGCGAATCGACGCGAACGCCGTTGCCGCCTGGTGCGTGGAAATGCTTGACCGTGCCCGGGCTCGGCATGAAGGTTTTCGGGTCTTCAGCGTTGATCCGGCATTCCAGCGAGTGGCCACGAATAACCACGTCATCCTGAGTGAACGACAGCTTGTTGCCAGCGGCGATGCTGAGCATCTCCTTGACGATGTCGATACCGGTAACCATTTCCGAAACCGGGTGCTCCACCTGAACACGGGTGTTCATTTCGATGAAGTAGAAGCGACCGTTTTCGTAGAGGAACTCGAAGGTGCCGGCGCCACGGTAACCGATGTCGATGCACGCCTTGACGCAACGAGCCAACACTTCTTCGCGAGCCTTCTCGTCGATGCCCGGTGCCGGCGCTTCTTCGAGAACCTTCTGGTGGCGGCGTTGCAGCGAGCAATCGCGGTCGCCCAGATGGATGGCGTGGCCCTGGCCGTCGGACAGAACCTGCACTTCGACGTGACGCGGATTGGTCAGGAATTTTTCCAGATAGACCATCGGGTTGCCGAACGCCGCGCCTGCTTCGGAGCGGGTCAGTTTCGCCGAGGCGATCAGGTCTTCTTCCTTGTGCACCACGCGCATGCCGCGACCACCACCGCCGCCAGCGGCTTTGATGATCACCGGGTAGCCGACTTCACGACCGATGCGCAATGCCGTTTCTTCGTCTTCCGGCAGCGGGCCGTCGGAACCTGGAACGGTTGGCACGCCTGCTTCGATCATCGCGTGCTTGGCCGAGACCTTGTCACCCATCAGGCGAATGGTGTCGGCTTTCGGGCCGATGAACGCGAAGCCGGAGTTCTCGACCTGCTCGGCAAAATCGGCGTTTTCCGCGAGGAAACCGTAGCCTGGGTGAATGGCGGTAGCGCCAGTCACTTCAGCGGCAGCGATGATGGCCGGGATGTGCAGGTAGGACTGAGCGGCAGAAGCCGGGCCGATGCAGACGGATTCGTCTGCCAGACCCAAGTGCATCAGCTCTTTGTCGGCCTTGGAGTAAACGGCGACGGTCTTGATGCCCATCTCTTTGCAGGCACGCAGAATCCGCAGGGCGATCTCACCGCGGTTAGCGATCAGAACTTTTTCCAACTTCGCAGTCATCAAAGGCTCTCCGCAGTTCAAACGATGGTGAACAGCGGTTGGTCGTACTCAACCGGCTGGCCGTCTTCGACGAGGATGGACTCGATCACACCGCTGGTTTCAGCTTCGATGTGGTTCATCATCTTCATGGCTTCGACGATGCACAGAGTGTCGCCTTTCTTCACGGTCTGGCCGACTTCAACGAAGGACGGCGAGGTTGGCGAAGATTTGCGATAGAAGGTGCCGACCATCGGCGAACGGGCAACAGTGCCGTTCAGCGCTGGTGCAGCAGCGGCAGCCGGGGCTGCGGCAGCAACCGGAGCAGCGGCGGCGGCAGGTGCGGCAGCCGGAGCGTGCATCGGAGCCGGCGCGTAGTACTGCTGAGCCGGGGTCTTGCTGTGACGGCTGATGCGTACGGACTCTTCGCCTTCCTTGATCTCGAGCTCGTCGATGCCGGACTCTTCCAGCAATTCGATCAGTTTCTTAACTTTACGGATATCCATGAATCATCAACTCCCAAGGGTCGGTCAGGGGCGTTTAACGCTTGTAGTTCAAGCCGTTGCCTGTGTTTCAAGCTGTTCTAGCGCAGCCTCCAGGGCCAGTCGGTAACCGCTGGCGCCAAGGCCGCAGATCACTCCCACCGCTACGTCGGAGAAGTAAGAGTGATGGCGGAAAGGTTCGCGTTTGTGCACGTTGGACAAATGCACTTCGATGAATGGGATGCTCACTCCCAGCAACGCGTCACGTAATGCGACACTTGTGTGCGTAAAAGCTGCTGGATTGATCAGAATGAAATCGACCCCTTCGCCACGCGCGGCGTGGATGCGGTCGATCAATTCGTACTCGGCATTGCTTTGCAGATACAGCAGATGATGGCCGGCTTCACGGGCGCGGCGCTCCAGATCCTGATTGATCTGCGCCAGGGTCGTTGAACCGTAAGTGCCGGGTTCGCGGGTGCCGAGCAGGTTCAGGTTGGGGCCGTGCAGCACCAGGAGGGTCGCCATCTGCGTAGTCCTTGTTATGAATGAGCAATCGTCAGAACCCGGCGACTATGCCGCAAAGACTTTGTGACTGTCCAGTTCTATGCAATAGCCAGCACGATGGCCGATGTTTGCGCGAAATATGTGACCAAGTGGTTTGATCCGGTCACTTGTAGTGATTGTGCTGACGCCTTCGCGAGCAGGCTCGCTCCCACAGGGGTACATATTCCAATGTGGGAGCGAGCCTGCTCGCGAAGGCGGTTCATCAGACGCGAAATGCCTGAACGGCCGTATGCAGTTGCCCGCCCAACACCAGCAAATTCTCTCCCTGTTCGCGCCCGCGGCCGATCCGCACCAGATTATCCCCACCCAACTGATGAATCCGCTCACTGTGATCGCGAATCTCGCTGACCGCGCCGCTCTGCTGCGCCGTGACGTCGGCAATGCGGATCGCCGTGTCGGAAATGGTCTGGATCGCGCCGACGATTTTATCCAGCGCACCATCCGCCGCTTGCGCCTGATTGGCCGTGGCTTCGGCGTGCTCGACCTGCGCGCGCATGCCTTCAACCGATTGACGAGCAGCGGTTTGCAGGCCGGCGATCAGGGTTTGAATCTCGGCAGTTGCGCCGGCTGTACGTTGTGCCAGCGAGCGCACTTCTTCAGCCACCACGGCAAATCCTCGACCCATTTCCCCGGCACGCGCCGCTTCGATCGCCGCGTTAAGCGCCAGCAGGTTGGTTTGATCGGCAATCGAGCGAATCACCGTCAATACGCCACCAATGGTCGCTGACTCCTCGGCCAGATGCTCGATCATTTGCGCGTTGCCCTGAACCTCACCGACCAGCGCGTGCAGGCCGGTGAGGCTTTGGCCAATCACGGTCTGGCCGTGCTCGACCGCCAATCCGGCGTGACGACTGGCATCCGCTGCCTGCTGTGCATCGCCAGCGACCTGCTGAATCGTCGCCTCCAACTCGCCGAGTGAATCGCGGATCAGCGCGGTGTCACCGGCCTGATGTTCGGCGCCGTTGTGCAAGTCGTTGCTTAGTTCGGCGAGTGTGCGACTGCTGCCTGCGACTTGTTCGGCATTGCCGCGAATTGTCCCGACCAAATCCACCAGGTAGGCACGCAAGCGATTGAGCGAGGCCTCGATGTCGTGCAGTTCACGGTTGGTTTTGCCCAAATGAATGTCGCGGCTGAAATCGCCTTCGGCCCAGTTCGACAGCGCCGGAGCGAGATTGGTCAGCGTGCGGGCCAGCCGCCGCTGCAAGGTGTCGATGAGCAACGCAATCAGCAGAATCAAGCCGATCATCACGCCTTGCATCAGCCGCACTTCGCCTTGGATCTGCCCGTGCTGCGCGCGCACGACCGGCTCAAGTCCGGCGATGGCCTGCTGCACGGCGGCGATTTTCTGGTGGGTGGCGGTGCTGAGGTCGGTGCGTTTCTGAATCTGATCCCGTGTGCGTGCGAGCTCCGCCGGATAGCGTCCGAGCAAGCTGTTGAGCTCACGTTTGAGCCCGACACCGGCGTCTTCGGCAACGGCTTTTTCGCTGCTCTCGATGCCCATCAGCGCGGCGAAATCGTCACTGCCCGATTCATTGTTGGCGACGACGCCGAGCAAGGGTAGGGCATCAATCACTTGAGCTTGCGAGCGGATATTGGTGACTTCGCGCTCAACATCGGCGGCCAGTTCACTGCGCCCGCTGCTGACCAGTTTGTCCCGCGCCAGTGACAGCTTGCCCAAGTGCTGCGAAGCGACGAGCAACGGCGTCAGATAGGCCGCATTGCCGTTGGCGTAAGTGCTGAGCTGATCGAGGCTGGCGCTCAGTTCGCGCTCTGCCTGCAACAGCAAGGCCTGCGGGTCGCCCGCCAGTTTGCCGGCAGCGAGCAGGTCGGTCTTGCTGAATTCATCAAGGCCCGACAGGCTCGGGCGCAGGGTGTCGGCCAGCGCTGGCGGCAATTCGCCGAGTTCTTTCTGCAAATTGTCGATGGCCTGACTGGCACTGCTCAGGCGCAAGGCGTCGCCGCTGGCGAGGTAATCCTCGACGTTGCGTGCCACCTCGTTCTGAAATTGTTGCGACAGGCCGAGATAGCGCTCCATCAACAGGTACGGGCGCTCAAGGGCTTTTTGCGACCACCACAGCGTCGCGCCGAGTGCGAGGCACACGGCGACCAACAGCAGGGTATTGAGATTGGTGAGCAACTTCAGGCGCATGACGGCTACCAACGGCAGAAATGGTAAGCGCCTGAATTTATTGCGGTTCTATTACAGGGTTATGACCGAATCAGTGGAATCCGATGAAAAAGTGGCACTTTGCTTTGAGTCGCGCGCGGTTTGCACGCGATTGCGTCCGGCGCCCTTGGCGCGGTACAGCGCTTCGTCGGCCTGACTGGCCATCATCAGACTGTCGCAGTCGTCGTGCATTTCCACCACGCCAGCGCTGAAGGTGCACCACAAATCCTGCGGCTGCGCCGGGTAGTGGATTTCAGCGAAGCGCTGGCGGATCTCGTCGAGCACTTTGTGCGCGGCTTCTATATCGGTGTCTGGCATGACGATGGCGAATTCTTCGCCGCCGTATCGGCCAATGAAATCGGTCTTGCGCAAACGCTGCTTGAGAAACAGCGCGAGGCTCTTGATCACCCGGTCGCCCATCGGGTGGCCGTGGCTGTCGTTGACCCGTTTGAAATGGTCGATGTCGAGCATGGCAAAGCTCAATGGCTTGTTCTCGCGGCGCGCGCGGAACGAGCAGTCTTCGAGCAATTGCAGAATGTGCGTGTGGTTATACAGACCGGTGAGGCTGTCGCGGACCATCCGTGCTTTGAGATTGCGCGCGCGGGCGGCGCGGTTGCGCACGGTGGTGATCAGGTGGCGCGGCTTGATCGGTTTGGTCAGGAAGTCATCGCCGCCCTCGCTCATGGCGTCGAGTTGCTTGTCCAGATCGTCCTCGGCCGACAGGTAAATGATCGGCACGCTGACATAGCGATCGTTGTGGCGAATCACTTTGGCCAGTTCGGTGCCAGTGCAGGCTGGCATGTACATGTCGAGGATGATCAGGTCGGGTTGGAAATCGGCCAGTTCCGCCATCGCCTGAATCGGTTCGATCAAGGTCCGCGTGACGATGCCGGCGCTGTTGAGCAGGCGCTCCGTGTGCAAGGCCTGCGCACGCGAGTCGTCGATGATCAGCACTTTATAAGGTTCGTACTGGGCGACGCAGGTGAGGACTTCTATCTTTTCCAGCAGGCTCGACGCTTCGAGGGTGCCGGTGAGGAACTCCTGGCCTCCGGCGCGCACGGCGGCGAGACGGGTTGGCGTGTCGGTTTCGTGCAGGCTGAAGAACAGCAGCGGCAGCGGTTCTTCCAAACCGACCTGGGCCTCCGCGGCGAGTTTCAGGCCGATGCCGGCGCCGCTGAAATCGACGTCCATGACGATCGCCGCGGGCAGGCGCTCGACCATCGAGGAGCGAAACGCCGACACACTGTCCAGCGCCTGCGCGCTCAGACCGAAGAATTCCAGTTGTTTGGCCAGGCGTTCGGCGCGGTCGTGATCTTGCAGCATCACATAGATCGGTTTGCGCAGCGGTGGCAGGAAAGTCTGGTCGAGTTGATCGCCATGGCGCAGGCCGGTGCGTGACAAGCGCTGCATCAAGCGATTGAGGTCGGTGATCAAGCCACTGCTCAGGCGACCGCGATTGGCGTCCACCGCTTCCAGCGATTGGCTGATATGGCGCGCAAGCTGCGTGTGTTCGGGCTGTTCGAAGCGCTCGGCAAAACGCAGCAGGCGCAGGTTGGCCTCGCTCAGTTCGGCGAGATCGACATTGGACCACTCAGTGCGTTGCAGGCGCTGCCATATCTCAAGAATCTGACGTGCCTGATGAATTACCCGCTGGGCAAAGTGGTGCTTGAGACGCTCACGGCTGGGGTCTTCTGGCTCGGTCATATCCTGACTACTAGTTAGGCTGCATGCTGAGATCGACTGGTGGCTCTATGCTAGCACCTCTTTTCCCTTACACGAGTGTCGTACGTCAATAATCTGCAGTGCGTCACCATTCAGTTTCTGACCGGGCGGTTTTGTTTTTGACCTGAGTGTCTGACAAGTCCCCGTAGGCCGGGCACTCCCTGACTAAGCTGGGTGATCAGGATGACGGCGCAGTCGTGCTTTTATCCGTGCAGTGAATGACCTTTGCGATGGTTTTCAATCCGATGGGCTGAAGCATGGGCATCGGGGATTCCCTTAGTCATCGTCGAAGCGTCATTCGCCCATACGAATTGCGGCTTATCTTTACGCGCGGGTGCCCGGCCCCGGCACGTTGTTGTATGGTTGTGGTCGAACCGTTGAACCCAAGTGATTGAAAGGATATCGCCATGCTGGACTGGAAAAACCGCGCGGGCAGCGCGCCTGAACGTGCCGCCGAACCCAAGTCGGCCACCCGCAGCTATGTTGGCGGATTACTGTTCAGCCGTGCATTGGCCACGCTGATCGGTATCTACCTGCTGGTGACCATTGGCCTTGGCTGGTACTGGAGCCAGGAGCCGGCGCTGTTTCCGGTCGCACAAAACGCGCAAGTGGCGGCCGAGAAAGAAGGCAAGCAGATGGTGATCGGCTACACCACCGTCGAAACCCTGAAGACCGTTGCCGGCACCTTGCTCAACAAGCCGGGCGGCTACATTTCCAACGACCGCTTCCCGCCGGGCCTGTGGATGGACAACACGCCAAGCTGGGAATATGGGGTGCTGGTGCAGGTGCGTGACCTGACCCGTGCCCTGCGTAAAGACTTTGCCCGTTCGCAGTCGCAGTCGGCGGAAGATGCCGATCTGGCCAAGGCCGAGCCGCGTTTCAACTTCGACAACAAGAGCTGGATCCTGCCGTCGAGTGAGTCGGAATATCAGGAGGGCATCAACTCGCTGAGTCGTTATCAGGCGCGCCTGTCCGATCCAACCCAGAAAAACGCGCTGTTCTATGCTCGCGCCGACAACCTGAACAACTGGCTGGGCGATGTCGGCACCCGTCTCGGTTCGCTGTCGCAACGCCTGTCGGCCAGCGTAGGCCGGGTCAAACTCAATACCGCGCTGAAAACCGAAGTGCCGGCGATCGGCGAAGTACCGCAGGTTGACGAAGAAGTCGTCGAGACCCCGTGGATGCAGATCGACAACGTGTTCTACGAAGCGCGCGGTCAGGCCTGGGCGCTGTCGCACCTGCTGCGCGCCATTGAAGTCGATTTCGCCGATGTGCTGGCGAAGAAGAACGCCACGGTCAGCGTGCGTCAGATCATCCGTGAACTGGAAGCCTCGCAGGAGCCGGTCTGGAGTCCTATGATTCTTAACGGCAGCGGCTTCGGCGTGCTGGCCAACCACTCGCTGGTCATGGCCAACTATATTTCCCGGGCCAACGCCGCGGTGATCGATTTGCGTCAACTGCTCAATCAGGGCTGATTCATGAGCCAGAACGCCAAAGAGGCGGCCCATCGCGCCGCCTCGGATGCCGAACAGATCGCCTGGGTCGATGAGCAGGACAACCTGCTCGGCGCGCTCGTCCGCGCCGATTTGCGCGAGCGCGGGCTGATTGGCCGTGGCACCTACATCATGTTGTTCAATTCCGCCGGTGAGCTGTGCGTGCACCGGCGCACCTTGAGCAAGGCGATTTATCCCGGCTACTGGGACGTCGCGGCGGGCGGCATGGTCCAGGCAGACGAGACCTACGCCGAGTCGGCGGCCCGTGAACTGGAAGAGGAATTGGGCGTCAGCGGCGTCGAGCTGACGGCTCATGACCATTTCTATTTTGAGGACACCGGCAATCGCCTGTGGTGTTCGGCGTTTTCTGCCGTGTGGGACGGCCCATTGAAACTGCAACCGGAAGAGGTGCTGGAAGCGCGCTTTATTCCGGTCGAGCAGGTGCTGCAGGAAATCCAGCAGAAGCCTTATTGCCCGGACTCTCTGGCCGCATTGAAGCGCTATCTGAAGGCACAGCAAAGCGACGTCGCAAAGAACACATAAATTGGCGCCGATTGGCACTTAGCAATCGGGATTTTTGCCGTTACACTGCGCGACCTTTTCAAGCTGCACCGCGAGTGCTTTTTGTAGGAGCTGCCGCAGGCTGCGATCTTTTGATTTTTTGTTTTGGCGTCGAAATCAAAAGATCGCAGCCTCGTTTCACTCGACAGCTCCTGCATTTGGCGCTTTATCGGTGCAGTAGCGCTGCCCCTGCCTGAGTGGGGCTTCGCGGTCGATGACCTTGCCCAAGGTCGCGATCAGTCTTTGTCCTCCCGAGAGGATTGCCGGTGGCCAAAAAAGCCGCATCCTTCGCCGCCCTGGGCGGCCTGGTATTTTCCACCGACGCAGGTCGTCATTGCCCGGAATGCAGTAAGCCGGTGGACGCCTGTATCTGCAAACAAACCGTGATCCCGGCTGGCGACGGCATTGCCCGCGTGCGACGCGAGAGCAAGGGCCGTGGCGGCAAAACGGTGACTACCATCACCGGCGTGCCACTGGCCGAAGACGCGCTCAAGGAGCTGGCGACAACGTTGAAGAAACGTTGCGGCACCGGCGGCGCGTTGAAAGACGGAATCATCGAAATCCAGGGCGATCATGTCGAGCTACTCTTGGCTGAGCTGATCAAGCACGGTTTCAAAGCGAAGAAGTCCGGCGGCTAGCAGCCTCTGTGAAAACCACCTGCGGCTTGATCCGGCGCTGAAACACTTCAGATCCGGCGTCGTCTCCATGGTTTTCACAGAGCCTGTTCATGACCGGTTTCTAAACTCCACGCAGTCAGTGCGGTCTACCGCCGCGCTGACAAACCGTCATTTTCATTCTTTAGAATGCGCCGGCCTGAGATCAGGCGACGCACTATGACTTCTTTATAGGGGACTTCGATGTCCGTACGACGCACACGCAAAGACGATGGCAGCCAATGGACAGTTGCGGACAGCCGCAGTGTTTACGGGATTCGCCATTGGGGGGCCGGGTATTTCGCGATCAATGACGCCGGTCGCGTCGAAGTTCGTCCGAACGGTCCGAGCAGCTCGCCTATCGACCTGTTCGAACAAGTCGACCAACTGCGCAAAAGCGGTTTGTCCTTGCCGTTGCTGGTTCGCTTCCCCGACATTCTGCAAGACCGTGTTCGCCAACTGACCGGTGCCTTCGATTCGAACATCGAGCGCCTGGAGTACCAGAGCAAATACACCGCGCTGTACCCGATCAAGGTCAACCAGCAAGAAGCGGTGATCGAGAACATCATCGCCACCCAGGACGTCTCCATCGGTCTGGAAGCCGGCTCCAAGCCTGAGCTGCTGGCCGTGCTGGCGCTGGCGCCGAAGGGCGGCACCATCGTCTGCAACGGTTACAAGGACCGCGAGTTCATCCGTCTGGCGCTGATGGGCCAGAAGCTCGGCCACAACGTCTTCATCGTCATCGAGAAAGAATCCGAAGTCGGTCTGGTGATCGAAGAAGCCGCCTCGCTCAAGGTCAAGCCACAGGTCGGCCTGCGCGTGCGTCTGTCGTCGCTGGCGTCGTCGAAGTGGGCGGACACCGGTGGCGAGAAATCCAAATTCGGTCTGTCGGCAGCACAACTGCTGTCGGTGGTCGAGCGTTTCCGCGCGGCAGGCCTGGATCAGGGCATTCGCCTGCTGCACTTCCACATGGGCTCGCAGATCGCCAACCTCGCTGATTACCAGCACGGCTTCAAGGAAGCGATCCGTTACTACGGCGAGCTGCGCAATCTCGGTCTGCCGGTCGATCACATCGACGTCGGCGGCGGTCTGGGTGTCGACTACGACGGCACGCACTCGCGTAACGCCAGCTCGATCAACTACGACATGGACGATTACGCCGGTGTCGTGGTTGGCATGCTCAAGGAATTCTGCGACGCGCAGAGCCTGCCGCATCCGCACATTTTCTCCGAAAGCGGCCGCTCGCTGACCGCGCACCACGCCATGCTGGTGGTGCAGGTAACCGACGTCGAGAAGCACAACGACGAAATCCCGCTGATCGAAAACAAGGAAAACCTGCCGGAAACCGTGCAGTGGCTGGTTGACCTGCTCGGCCCGACCGACATCGAAATGGTCACCGAAACCTACTGGCGCGCCACCCACTACATGAGCGACGTGGCTGCGCAGTACGCCGACGGCAAACTGACCCTGGCGGAAAAAGCCCTGGCCGAGCAGTGCTACTTCGCCGTGTGCCGTCGCCTGCACAACTCGCTGAAAGCCCGTCAGCGTTCGCACCGCCAAGTGCTCGACGAACTCAACGACAAGCTGGCCGACAAGTACATCTGCAACTTCTCGGTATTCCAGAGCCTGCCGGACACCTGGGCAATCGATCAGGTCCTGCCGATCATTCCGCTGCACCGTCTCGATGAAGAGCCGCTGCGTCGCGCGGTGCTGCAAGACCTGACCTGCGACTCCGACGGCAAGATCAATCAGTACGTCGACGAGCAGAGCATCGAAACCAGCCTGCCGGTACACGGTTTGAATGAAGGCGAAGACTACCTGCTGGGCGTGTTCCTGGTTGGCGCCTATCAGGAAATCCTCGGCGACATGCACAACCTGTTCGGTGACACCGACTCGGTGAACATCTACCAGAACGCCGATGGCAGCGTGTACCACGCCGGCATAGAAACCCACGACACCATCGAAGACATGCTGCGTTACGTGCACTTGTCGCCGGAAGAACTGATGACTCACTACCGCGACAAGTGCGCCAGTGCCCGCATCAGTGCCAGCGAGCGCACGCAATTTCTCGATGCCTTGCGTCTGGGCCTGACCCGCTCCTCCTACCTGTCTTCCTGAGGCCAGGTGGCGATCTTGCCGGGTTGTCTGAATTTTTCCTGAGCGTGGCGGAAAATTCGGATGATCCGGTGGGATATCTCCCAAAATCTTCGCGAAATCCATGGCATTCCCGGCCAGCAAAGTCATCCGGTCTGCTTTTCGCGTAGGTCATTTCCTAAGTTGTACTTCAGCTCTCTACTCGGCCATGGCTCTCGGCGAGAATCCCCGACCGCCCCTCCTGTAGAGATCCGCCCATGTTCGAACCAGTCAACGAGTCGTCCTTTCGTCTCGATGTAGCGGGCCTGTCCGACCCTTTCGAAGTCCTGGCCTTTACCGGTAGCGAAGCCCTCAGCGAATCCTTTGCGTTCGAGATCGATGTGTTGATCGACGATCCGCACCTGGATCTCGCCGGCCTGCTATACCGTTCGGCGTTCCTCTGTTTCGGGCCGTCGGGGGAGGGCGTGCACGGGCAATTGCAGAGCCTTGTCCAGCATGAACACGCAGAGGGTTCGAGATTGAGCCGGATCCGTCTGGGGCCGAAACTCGGTTGCCTCGCGCTGCGCTTCAGCCAGCGCATCTTCAGTGGCCGTTCGGTGCCGCAGATCATCGAACAAGTGCTCAGGGAGCACGGGATTGTTGGTGCCCAGCGCCGCTTCGATCTGTCCGGCGGCTACCCGGCCCGGACGTTCTGCACGCAGTACCGCGAGTCCGATTTGCAACTGCTCCAGCGCTTGTGTGCGCAGGCGCGGATTCACTACTACTTTGAACACGATCGCGACCGGCATTGCCTGGTGTTCGCCGATGATCCGGCGCAGTTACCCGTGGCCGGTACCGCGCAGTATCCGCGCGGGGACGACGGGCAAGATATGTCACCCGCGTTGCGGCAATGCCAATTGCAAAGTGCAATTGGGAGCAGTTTATCGGGTGTGCAACGGGCTGAAGGCCAGAGTGAACTGCCAGCGTTGCGCAGCGGTCACTGGCTGCGGTTGGCCGGTCATCCCTTCGCTGAATGCAATCGGCCGTGGTTGCTCACACGCATTGAACATCGCGCCGATCCATCCCGTGAACCTCCCTACGTGAACCGCCTGTTCGGTACGGTGCAAGTGCCGTACACATCGGCTACAGCGCCATCGCGCCTGCGCATGCACAGCCTGCAACGGGCCTGGGTGGTGGCGGTCGATGAGCCGCAGCCTGACCGGATGCGCCCGGTGGCGGTGCAATTCGACTGGCTCTACCAGGGCGAAGGGGCCGCTCCGAGTCATTGTTGGCTACCGCTTGCGCCGTCCCTGACGCAGGTGTCCATGGCGGCGCTGAGCGAGGGTGTCGAGGTGGTGGTGAGTTTCTTCGAGGGGGATCCGGATCAGCCGATGATCAGCGGCGTGCTGCAGCCGCCATCCGCCGTTGCCGACACCGATGATGACCTGCCGTTGCCTCTGCCCGACAGCCTGGTGAGTGACGGCTTGCAGCAACTGCTGACTTGCGGTGAACCGTTGCTGCTGTTGTGCCTGATCCCCGGCGGCGGCAGTTTCAACCATTGCGCTCAATCGGTGTGCAGTTGCCGACTGGTCACCGCGCTTGAACAGAGCGGCGCAACATGAATGGCGCGGCGCTTGAGCCCATGGCGCAGTGGCTGTTGCTCGATGGCCCGGATGCACCGCAGGCCTTGCTGACCCTGCACCGGGCTTTTGCCGGTGTGCAGTGTTTCAGCCTGTTCGAAGGCACTGAGTTCGAACCGGTCAGCGAGCACGGCCCGGTGTTGATCGAACTGCGTGACTGCCCGGCATTGGCCGCGTTGTGTCACAGCGACCCGAACACCTGGCGCGGGCTGTTGCTGAGCAGTGAGGTTGCGGCGCAACAACTGCTGAGTCACTTGCAGCGCATGCTCACGGTGTCGTTTGGATTGAACCACCGGGCTTTGCTCAGCTATTACAACCGGCAGACCGCGAGCTATTTTTTCGATGCCTGCGATGCCGCTGAGCTGAGCCGCTGGCTCGGGCCGATTCGTCAGCTGCGCTGGTTCGGTGGCACTTGGGCCGACCGGGCCATTGGCAGTCTGGGCTGGCAGCAGTTGCGCAACCCGGGGCTAGCCGTCGAGCCGCTGAGCATCGAAGAAAGCCTGACCCGGCGCCAGCGCGAACGCCTGCAAACCTGCTTGCTGGAGCAGCATATCTGGCGCTGGTGCCAATCGCTGGGAACCGATTACGCGACGATGGCCTCCCATGTGCATCAAGGCCTGACGCTGGGATTCAGTGACCGCACCGTGCTCGATGGCTGGTTATGGCTACGCTTGCTGCATCCGCGAGCCGTGCTGGTGCCACCGCCGGTGGGGCTGACCCAACAGCAGCGGCTTGACCATGTGCGGCGCCAGTGGCGCAGCGATCAGTCCTGAGGCGAGGTTCGGCGCGTATGGCAGGTTTATTCCGGCAAGGGTTGGGGATCGTGTTGCTGCTGGTGCTGGGCGGTTGTTCGCCGGTGCAGTTGCTCAATGCGTTGACTCCGGACAGCACATACGCCAAAACCGTGGGCATCGCCTATGGCGACGATCCGCGGCAGAAGCTCGACGTGTATGTGCCGCATCAGCCGATGCCCGGCGCGCCGGTGGTGGTGTTTTTCTATGGCGGCAGCTGGAACAGCGGTTCGCGCGTCGACTACCGCTTTGTCGGCGAAGCGCTGGCGTCCCGAGGGATTGTTGCCGTGGTGGCGGATTACCGTTTGTATCCACAGGTGCGCTATCCGCTGTTCCTGCAAGACGGGGCGCGTGCGGTGGCATGGACCAAAGCGCATATCCACGAGTTTTCCGGCAACCCGCAGCGCTTGTATCTGATGGGCCACAGCTCGGGCGGGTACAACGCGGCGATGCTCGCGCTGGACAGCGAATGGCTCGCGGCGGTGGGCATGTCGCCCAGGGATGTACAAGGCTGGATCGGTCTGGCCGGGCCGTATGATTTTCTGCCGATCAAGAATCCCGAGGTGCGCCCGGTGTTCTTCTGGCCGGATTCACCGCCGCAGTCGCAGCCGATCAACCATGTCAGTCGCGGCGCACCGCCTGCGCTGTTGATTGCGGCAAGCCGGGATGATCTGGTCAACCCGACGCGCAACACCGGTGGCCTTGCGAGCAAGCTGCGCGAGGCCGGTGTGCCGGCGCAGGATTTGTATTACTCGCGGCCCAGCCACATAACCTTGGTGGCGACCCTGTCGCGGCCGTTGCGGCGTCTGGCGCCGGTGCTTGATCAGGTGGTCGGGTTTATCGCCCACACGCCGAGTCAGTGAACGCCGCCACTGAACCAGCCATCGTTGCGCTTGAGCCACCAGGCTTGCGCACCGAGGGTCAGGCTGCGCAACACCATGAACAGCAGAAAAGATATCCACAGCCCGTGATTGCCCAGACCTTGCAGCGCCCAGGCGAACGGCAATAACAGCACCACGGTGATCAGCATGCCGTTGCGCATTTCCCGCGCGCGGGTGGCGCCGATGAACAAACCGTCGAGCAGGTAGCTCCAGACTGCAATCAGCGGCAGCACGGCGAGGTAGGGCAGGTAGACGAACGCGGTGTCGCGCACGCTCTGGATGTCAGTCTGCATCTCGATGAACAAGTGCCCGGCCAGCAGGAACAGCATGGCGAAGCCGAGGCTGGCGATCAGTGACCAGCCGCCTGCCACCACCAGCGAGCGACGCAGGGCCAGACGATCACGGGCGCCGATGGCGTGTCCGCACAAGGCTTCGACGGCGTGGGCCAGACCATCCAGCGCATGCGCCGTCAGCAGCAAGCCATTGAGCAGCAGCGCGTTGGCGGCCACCGTCGAATCACCCAGTCGCGCGCCTTGTACGGTGATCAGGAAAAACACCGATTGCAGCGCCAGGCTGCGGATGAAGATATCGCGGTTGACCGCCAGCAACGGACGCCAGCTCTGCCAGATGCTCAGCGCTGCCCAGACAATGTGCCCCGGGTACGCGCGCAGCGCCTTGCGGGTCAGCAGCAGGCCGAGCAGGGCGCCGCTCCATTCGGCGATCACCGAGGCGCGCGCCGAACCGACCACGCCCCAGTCCAGGCCGATGACGAACCACAGATTGAGGACGATGTTGATCAGGTTGGTGGTCAGCAGAATCGCCAGCGGCGCCCGGGCGTTCTGTGTGCCGAGGAACCAGCCGACCAGCGCATAACTGGCCAGCGCCGCTGGCAGGCCGAACAGGCGTGTATGGAAAAAGTCCCGGGTGAGTTGATCCAGCTCCGCTGACGGTTGCATGAAGTGCAACGCAACACCACTCAGCGGCACACCCAAAGTGCCAAGCACCAGTGCCAGTCCCATCGCCAGCAGCAAGCCCTGCAACAGAATCTGCCGCAACGCCGCACCGTCGCTGCGCCCGGCGGCTTGCGCGGCAAACCCGGTGGTGCCCATGCGCAGAAAGCCCATAGCCCAGGCGAGAAAGGTGTACAGGCTGGCACCGACCGCCACCGCGCCTAATTGATGGGCGTGGGGCAAGTGGCCGATAACGGTGCTGTCGACCAGCGCCACCAACGGTACGGAAATATTCGACAGAATCATGGGCGCGGCGAGTGCCCAGACCTTGCGGTGCGTCGGGCGGTCGCGCCAGTCGGCGATCAGAGTAGACATGCGGGCTCCTTGGGGGAGCGGGGATTGTAACGATTCATGGAGGATTTGCTGTGTCTGACAGAAACAACCCCCTCACCCCAGCCCTCTCCCAGAGGGAGAGGGGGCCGACCGAGGTGTCTGGCGTCATCCATCGACCTGAGAGAATGTGCCGATTATGGATTCGCTGAAGCTCGCTCAAGTCGGTGTAGCTCTTGAAGAGCCCCTCACCCTAGCCCTCTCCCTCCGGGAGAGGGTTAGGCGGGCGGCGTTCCGATGAGGGGCTCTTCAAGCGGTTAATGAATAATCCAGCTAAGCAGCCACAACCCCAGCAACAACCAGATGATCCCGGCAATGATCGACGCATTCATGAACGCCCGAATCGCCGACCACAACAGCATCAGCCCGACGATCAGGGCGATGATGCTGATAATCGAGGTGTCCATGCCCAGGGTTTTGGCCAGGCCGTCGACAAAGTTGCCACCGGCATTGCTCAGAATGTTGAACAAACCACTGAGGCCATCGACGATAAAGCGGATGACTGAACCGAGCGCCTGCCCGAGCCATTCGAAAAAGCTTTCTACCTGCATGTGTGCATCCTGATGAAAGAGCTGAGCCTTGGGCCACAACGCGGGTGGCCGAGTTCCCTGCATGATAGAAGGTTTGCACCCATTCTGTGTGGGAGCGAGCCTGCTCGCGAATACGGTGGATCAGTTAACTGATGGGTTGAATGACACAGCGCTTTCGCGAGCAGGCTCGCTCCCACATTAGATCACCTGCGCCGCTTGCCTTTGGTGGGTATCCCCCCGAAGCTATACGCCTTCAGGAGAACCCGATGAACCTTGTTGAACTGACCGAACGCCTGCACGCCATTCGCGACCGTAATGACTGGCGGCAATTTCACAGCCCGAAAAACCTCGCCATGGCAGCCAGTGTCGAAATGTCTGAACTGGTGGAAATCTTCCAGTGGCTGACGGAAGACCAGTCGCGCCAGTTGCCCGCCGACAAACTCGCCCACGCCGGGCAGGAAGTCGGCGATATCGTGTTGTACCTGTTGCTGCTGTGCAGCGAGTTGGGCCTGGACATGAATGAAGTGGTGCGCGCCAAGCTTGCCGACAGCGAACGGCGGTTCAGCTGATGAGCGACCGGCATTTCGATCAGTTGGCGACGCGGTTCGCCGAAAAAATCTATGGCGGTGCCAAAGGCGCGATTCGCCTCGCGGTGTTGCAGGCCGACCTAATCGAGGCACTGCCGGATCGTCCGTTGCGCGTTCTCGACATCGGTGGTGGTCTTGGCCACATGTCGCTGTGGCTGGCCGAGCGCGGCCATGACGTAACCTTCACCGAGCCCGCCGCACCGATGCTCGACGGCGCGCGCCAGCGTTTTGCTGAAGCCGGGCAAACCGCAACATTCATTCAGGCGCCGTGGCAGGAACTGCTCGGCCAACTCACTGAACCGTACGATCTGGTGATCTGCCACGCCGTGCTCGAATGGCTCGCCGAACCCCACGCGATCCTGCCGGTGCTGCACCAACTCACCAAGCCCGGCGGCTGGTTGTCGCTGGCGTTCTACAACCGCGATGCGCTGATCTACCGCAACCTGCTCAAAGGCCATTTCAAGAAAATGCGCAAGAACAGCATGGCTGGGGAAAAGCAGAGCCTGACCCCGCAACAGCCTCTCGACCCACGGGAATTGGCAACGCAACTCGAAGGCCTGTGGCAGGTCGAAACCCAGAGCGGGATCCGGGTTTTCCACGACTACATGCCGGTGGAATTCCAGGCCCGCGCCGAACTCGCGGATTTGCTCGAGATGGAGCTCGCTCACCGCCGTCACCCAAGCTTCGCCGGGCTTGGGCGCTACTTGCACTGGATCTGCCGGCCGATCTGATCGGAGCGCGACATGAAAGCTCAATCCGGGTTATTGCTGATCTGTCTGGGGTTGGCTGCCTGCCAGGGCAGCAACCCGTACGTGGCGCAGTCGCGGCCCTTGCCGCCGGCGCCGGCGCCGGCGCAAGCCGCCACCACCTTCGACCGTAGCGCTTACCCGGCGCCGCCGCGTGACTACGGACGCTATCGCAGTTGGGCCTGGCTCAACGGGCAGTTGCCGCCGGGTACGGCGTGGGCGGACTCGGCGCAAGTGGCCGAAGCGGTGAGCAATGCCCTCGATCAGCGCGGTTTGCGCCCGTTGCACGACAACCGCCCGGCCGACCTGTTGGTCAGCGCCGATCTGCAGCTGGAAACCCGTTTGCGGCAGGTCCAGGACGACTACGGCTACTACGGCGGCGGATACGGCGGCTACGATCGATATGGTCGCGGTTATGGCATGTACAACACGGTGCCGATCGTGCGCACGTATTCGGAGCAGGTCGTGGTGGTGCAGGTCAATCTGTTCGACGCCGGCAGCGGGCAACCGGTCTGGAGTGCCAGTGCCGAAACCGCGAACAAGGGCAGCGAAATCGATCGCACCGATTCGATCCGCGAAGCTGTGGAAAAGGCCATGTCGGCGTATCCTCCGAGTTAGCTTTCTGCCAACGGGAAGCTGCCGCAGGTTCATGTCTTCAATCGGAGAAAAACCATGTTCCGCCGTCTCGCTCTACTGGCCATGGCCACGCTGCTCAGCGCCTGCGCCGCCAACCAGGTCAACCACGACTTCGATGCCAGCCGCGACTTTGCCGCCTATCGCAGCTGGAGCTGGAAAGACCCCGCCCTGCAATATCGCCCCGATGATCCACGAATCAAAAGCGACCTGACCGAACAGCGCATCCGCCAGGCCGTCGCTGATCAGCTCGACCAGCGCGGTTTGCGTCCTGCGGCGGCGGGGGGCAAGGGTGACCTGAATGTACAGACCTACCTGATCGTCGAGGATCGTCAGCAGCAAGTGACGACCAATTACGGTGGCGGTTGGGGTGGCCCGTGGAACGGCTACTGGGGCGCGCCGATGTACAACGAAACGCGCAACATCACCTACAAGGTCGCGACCATCCAGATCGACCTGCTCGACGGCAAGGACGGCAAACTGGTGTGGCGCGGCAGCGATGAGCAGATGCTCGCCAGCAGGCCGAATCCCGAAGATCGCAGCAATGCCATTCGCGAGACTGTCGGGCGGATTCTGGCCAACTATCCACCGCGCTGAATCCGTTAAAAAGTGGGAGCTGTTGAGCTCCCATTTTTTGTTCCACCCTAAATTCTGATGTGGGAGCGAGCCTGCTCGCGAAAGCCGGGTGTCATTCAACTGTTATTTATCCGACACGACGCCTTCGCGAGCAGGGATGTTTGTCTGTTCGAAATGGCGCGTTGCCATTAGGCGCGTCTACACTCAGTTGCACCAATGGAGCTTGCGGCAAAGGAGTGCGCCATGTCGCCTCGTTCGCGATTCACCAGCCCGGCCCGGCAGCGCGGGGCGATTGGCTTGATGGCGGCGGCCACCCTCAGTCTGGCGGTGGTGATGCTGCTGTTGGTGGTCGACACCGGCCGCTTGTACATGGAGCAACGCAAATTGCAGCGGGTGGTGGACAACGCCGCCCTCGAAGCCGTCAGTCGTGGCGGCAATTGCCTGCCGGGGCTGAGCGCTGCCAGTTACGCCGGGCAAAGCGCCGTGCGCAACGGCTACGTTGTCGACGCCAGCAACACCCTCGCCACCACGTGCGGCACCCTGGTGACTGCCGCCAGCGGTTTACGCACGTTCGCCGTGGATGCCACGCAAATGGCTGCGGTCAAAGTCGTCGCCAGTCGCACGGTGATCACCAGTTTTGCCGGCGGCGTACAAGCCTTGTTCAGCGGTACACCGGTCAGTCTCAATACCACGCTGAATGCCTCGGCGGTGGCCGCCAGACCGCAGCCAACGGTCGCCCAGCTGAATATTCGCAGCACGCTGGCGAGCATCGATACGGCCCAGTCGAACATCCTCAATCCGCTGTTTTCCGGGCTGCTCGGCGGTAACGTCAACCTCACCGCGTTAGGCTGGGACGGCCTGCTGAACACCGATATCAACTTGCTGAAATACCTTGATCAGCTGGCGATCAATCTCAACGTCGCGGCCGGCAACTACACACAATTACTCAACACTCAGGCCACGGTGACGCAACTGATTCAGGCCGCCGCGACGGTGGTGCAACTCAATGGTGCGACCGCCCAAGTGATCACTGCGCTGGGCCAATTGCAGGTGGCGGCGGTCAACGCGGCGCCGGTCAAACTGGGTGACATTCTGCAATTGCAGACCGGCACCACTTCGGCGGGGCTGGACGCCAATCTGCAACTGCTGCAGCTGATTCAGGGCGTGGTGCAACTGGCCAACAGCAAGAGTGCGGTGGCGGCGACGTTGCCGATCAGCGTGCTCGGGCTGGCGAACGTCACGGTGCGGGTGAAAGTGATCGAGCCGCCGCAGTTCTCTGCGATTGGCGATCCGGCGCGGGCCAAGGTCAATCCGACCGGGCCGGACCGGATTTATGTGCGTACGGCGCAGGTGCGTACGATGTTGTCGGTGAGCCTGCCGGTGCTGTCCGGGGTCACGGGACTGACCAATGCGGTGTTGGGATTGGTCGCGGGACTGACGCCGACGCTCAATGCAGTCCTGAGTCTGAATCTGGTAGCAGTCCTGAGTTCGGTCGCCTGCGCCGGTTGCCAGCAACTTGACCCACTCCTTTTGCCATCCCCCGAAATTGACATCAGCCTGGATGCTGGTGGCGCGAAAAGCTATGTCACCGATTACAGCTGCCCAACCGGGACAACAGGCACGAAAAGCCTGACTGCCCACACCATCACATCCATTGCCGACCTCAAACTCGGCAAGATCGACCCTGCCAACGCCTTTTCCTCGGCCGCTGAACCGACTGTCACGCCATTACCGTTGGTTGACCTGGGAATCGTCACCTGCCACAAGATTCTGGGCATCGGGACTTGCGACCCCTCCACCCATATTCAATACGGCGCTGGCGGCATTGCGATCATGCTCGACACCAGCGTTGCGCAAAACACTCAGGATCTGGTGTTCTCCAGCGCTACGCCATTCGCCACCCCGGCCAACCTCAAATTACCCCCAAGCATTCAGTCAGCCGCACCCACCAGTAACATCGTCGGCAGCCTGTCGAACACCCTCGCGGGGATCAACCTGATCGTCTACAAACCCCAGGGCAGCAATCCATTGGGTGCCGTTGTTACCGGCGTTGCCTCGTTGATCAGTGATGTCACCAGCAAACTGCTGCCGGTGGTGACCAACCTGGTCAGCCCGTTGCTCGACCCGCTGCTGAACAACCTGCTCAAAGGCCTGGGCATTAACCTGATGGATGTCGACGTCGGTGCCAACATGACCTGCGGCCAGACCGGCAAGGCCTATCTGGTGATCTAGGCGTCCACGGCAACCGGCAACTCAATGCAGAACCGCGCGCCCTCCACCGAGTTGCGCACGCTCAACTCGCCGCCCATGTTGTCGATGATGCCGTAGCTCACCGACAGCCCCAGCCCGGTGCCGACGCCGATGGGTTTGGTGGTGAAAAACGGCTCGAAAATCCGCTCCAGCAAACGCGGATCGATACCGCCCCCGTTGTCCTCGACCCACAGTCGCACATGCTGCTCATCACGTTCAGCGTAGATTGAGATCCACGGTTTGAAGCTTGAGTCCTTCTCGCGTTTGCTCAGTAACGCATCCCGCGCGTTGACCATCAGGTTGATCAACACCTGTTCAAGCTGATCGACGTAGCCGCGCACTTGCACCTCGAACCCGGTCTCGCTGATGCGCAAATCCACGCCTTTGCCGCGCATGCCCTCGGCCAGCAGCGACAGCGTGCCTTCAATGGCTGAGGCCGGGTTGAACAGTTGCTGCTCGATCTCCGAACGTCGACCGAATACGCGCATGTGATCGACGACTTTCGCTGCACGCTGCACCTGCGCATCGATGCGATTGAGTTTGTCGGTCAGGTAATCGACCTGCACATCGCCGTTGCCCAGACGCTTGAGCACGTTGACGATGGCCATGCGCATCACGTTCAGCGGCTGATTGATTTCATGGGCGAGGCCGGTGGCCATTTCGCCAAGGGTGGCCATTTTCGCGCTTTGCGTGAGTTGCTGCTGCGAGCGGCGCACCTCGGTGTTGTCGCGGCCTACCGCTTGCACTTCGATCAACTGGCCGTGCTCATCGAACACGCCGCGATCGGACCACACCCACCAGGCATGTTCTCTGCCGGGCAGTTGCAGGCTGATTTCCGCGGTGCTCACCGGTTGCTCCACAGTCAGTGCAGCGAGACGCTGGACGAACGCAGTACGTTGTTCCTCGGACATCCAGCTGCCCAGATCAACCCCTGGCAGTTCCTCCGGCGTGCATTCCAGATACTTCGCCAGCGGCCGGTTGCCAAAGGTCAGAATCAGATCCGGGCGATAGCGACAGATCATTGCCGGCGAGTCTTCCACCAGAATCCGATAGCGCTCTTCACTCTTTTTCACCTGTTCGGCTGCCAGGGTCGCCTCGGTGACGTCCAGCCATAAACCGACCGCTTCGACCGGCAGGCCGAGGTCATTGCGCAGCAGACGGGCTTCATCGAGCAACCAGTGATACTCGCCGCGACGGTCGCGCAGTCGATAACGGCTGCGCACCGAACCTTCGCGCAGCAACTGGCGGCTGCGGGCGAAATACACCTCGCGATCCTCGGGATGGATCATCTCGACCAGAGCGCCGTCGCTGCAGTCCTCAAGGTTCCAGCCCAGCAAGGGTTGCAGGCTGGCACTGAAGAACGCCGGGACCAGCGCGCCTTCCTGGTAGTGCTGGACGTAAATCACCGCGGGCGAGCTGGCAATCAGGTTGTCCAGCCGCGCATGCGCGGCGGCGGCCCGTTGTTGCTGGTTCTGGATGTCGCTGATGTCGAGCATGAAACCGACCAGCCTGCGGTGCTCGCCGCTGCCAATCAGTTGGCCCTGTACGCGATACCACGTGGGCGCTTGCGCGGGATTGCCGTCGTGCAGACGCACCGACAGCGTCAGGGCTTCACCGTGTTGTTGCAAAGCGTGCAGACGGCTGCGCAACTCGTCGCGGTCGGCGGGATGGATTTGCGTCAGCCAGTCTTCCAGCGGTAATCCGCCAGGGTTCACGTTCAAGACCGCCGCCAGCGCGGGTGCCAGTTGAATGTGCTTGTCGCCTGCCAAAATCTCCCACCAGCCTGCACCCAATAGGGTTTGCAGCGCTTCGATGCGCTCCAGTTGCAGGTGATGCTGCTGTTCGCGCAGGCGCCCCAGCAACGGCCCGGCCAGCGCGCCGAGCAGTGCCATCCAGTCACGCTCGGTCAGGTATGGTGCGGCGCTGTCCACGGGATAAAACCCACAGAGCAGCCAGGCCACCACACCGTGTTCATCGCTATACGGCACCGCGAAACCTTCGGCACTGCCGAACAGAACCTGCACTCGCGAATGTTCATCCAGGCCCTGATGCGCGCCGACACGTTGCGGCGCGGCACCGTTCAGGCTGTCCAGCGGCGTGCCCAGACGTTGCTGGTCGTGCCACAGGTTCGGCGCATCGTGGGCGCGATGCTGACGATAGATCTGCCAGCCCTGCTGCTCATCATCGAGCAAGGCCAGCGCCAGACAAGGGATGTGCCAGCGCTGGGCGATCATTTGCAATTGTTCGCTGACGATCGTCGGCAACCGCGCCTGGCTGCATGCGCGCAACTGTTCGCTGATCTGCCCGGCGAGCAATTGGCAGGCATCACGCTGGCGCGATTGTTGGCGTTCGAGCAACAAGTCGGCGATATCGATCAACTGCATCAGCCAGCCCTCGCCCAGCGGTTGAACCCAGCCACGCACGTGCACGGTCTGCTCGCCCAGACCGAAGAAGTCGAGATCAAGCAAAAGCCCCTGCCACTCCCTTGGTCGACCTTCGATGGTCAGTGTGCTGTGCGGCAGTAGATAGGCGCTCAGCGGTAAGGGTCGATCGTGAGTCTTGAACTGCGCCAGCAGATGCCGCAGCGGCCCGGCCATTTGCAGCACGTCACCGTCGTCGTTCAGGTACAGGTGCAAGCCTGTTGCGGGTGAACCGAGTGGGTCGGGCAACTCATGGGCGGCGGGCGGTGTGCGTTTGAGCAAACGCCCGAAAAGTTTGTCTCCCGACGTCAAAATTGCAGACTCGACTTGGCGGTCAGGTAGGTGGGCAGGCTGGGTACCGTGCCGATGCCCGGCAGAACCAGAAACGGCATGACCTGATTGAGCTTGCTGACCGGGTAATTCACTTGCACTGTCAGCAGGCCCGTCGCGCTGTATTCGACACTGGTGTCAACGCCGACCACCAGGTTGAAGATCGGACGGATCCAGGACAATTGCTGGGTCAGCGTGGCATTCGCGGTGTTGATCACCACGGTTGAATAGTTGGGTGTGTTGGGATCGACCGCGACACTGCGGCGCACGGCTTCGGACGTGGCTTGATTGAACGATTGCATCATCACCAAGGGCAGGCTGTAACTGACCAGGCCGTAAAACACGGCGAAAAAGATGATGAACACCAAGGCGAACTCAATCGCCACCGCACCTTTTTGCGACTTGCGAAAGCCGGTTTTCATGAGTGCGTCTACCCTGACTGTCACTGCGTAGTCTCAGCATAGAATCATTCCGCAAAAATGGACGGTTTTTACCGGATGTACAGTTTTCTCCTCCTGATCTGGCTGGGCCTGTGCGCGGAGCAAGATGCCCGCCAGCGACGCATTGCCAATGGGCTGACGCTCGGTGCGGCGGCGCTGGCGCTGATCTGGCTGTTGTGGACCGGCAGCACTTGGCTGGGCGCTGAGGCGGGGCAGGGCGGTTGGGCCTGCCTGATCGCGCTGGCGCTGACCCTGCCGGGTTTTTTCATGGGGCGCATGGGCGCCGGCGATGTGAAATTAATGACAGCCCTCGGTCTTGCGACGGACGGTCTGTTTATTCTTGGCGTATTTATGGGGGCGGGCGTCGCCAGCCTGATCTGGATGCTGCTGGCGCCAAGAGTCTGGCTCCATATGAGTCAAGGGCTTAGAGAACGTCTGCGATATCTGGCCCCCGGCATGTCAAAAAAGCTGCCATTTGCACCGTTCGTGCTGGTCGGTGCAGTGCTCGTTATGCTTTGGATCCACTAGTCGCCAAGCGCCACTAGTTCTATGTACATAGTCGGAAAGTACGTCTACTTTCAAATGAACTGGTTATACAGCCAAAGGCTGGCAGTACAGGAATGGTCAGCTTTGGCCTGGGACATGGAGTAGCACGTGAACAAGCTTACGTCTGCGGTAAAAGTCCTCGTGGTCGACGATCAGCCGTTGATCGTGGAGGAGTTGTGCGAGTTTCTTGAAAGCAATGGTTATCGCTGTGTGCCGTGCGAATCCAGTCTGCAGGCGATCGAGTGTTTCAGTGAGGACGCGGAAATCGGTCTGGTGCTGAGTGATCTGCACATGCCGGACATGGATGGCATTCAACTGATTCAGGCGTTGCAGCGTTTGGCGGGCAAGCGTCGGGTGTTCGAGGCGATCATGCTCACTGGGCGTGCCGACAAGCAGGATGTGATCAAGGCATTGCGTGCCGGGATTGCCGATTATTATCAGAAGCCGATTGATCTGGATGAGTTGCTCGACGGGGTGCGGCGTCAGGAGGCGGCGCTGCAGGAGCGGCAGAAGAATCTGCAATTGGGGCATTTGAATCAGAAGTTGCAGTATCTGTCTGAGTCGATTGATGACCTTTATCAGGATCTGGACAAGGTGCGGCGTAGTCCTTCGGCGGTGGTTCGTGATGTGTTGGGCGGTGAGCCTGCCGAGGCGGAGGCTCAGGAGATGCCGGAGATTTTCAATCAGTTGTCGCCGCGGCAATTGGATGTGGCGCGGTTGGTGGGCAAGGGGCAGACCAATTATCAGATTGCCTGTGAGTTGGGGATTACCGAGAACACGGTGAAGCTTTATGTTTCGCAGGTGTTGCGGTTGACGCATATGCATAATCGGACGCAGTTGGCTTTGGCTCTTTCGCCGAGTGCTTCTGCTGCGCGGCAGCGGGTTACGGCGCATTGACTTGGCGGCCTGTGGGCCGACCAGGTTCTTGGGGTTTTGGGTGAATATCCGTTGCTGCGGGTGTTGCTGCTGACGGTTCCGCTCTTACAGCGGGTCACTTTTGGCAAACGCCCCAAAAGTAACCAAAAGGTCTGCGCCCTGACGTTCGGCCCGCTCGCTGGGGCTCGGGGTTCCTTCGCTCCGGGATCGATCCGGGGGCATCGCTTCCGGTTTGCTTCGCTGCACCTCCTTTCGATGTGTTCGACTTCGTCGAACGGCGCTGCGCGCCTACCCCCGGATCAATCCCTCCACTCAGCCTGCCGACGGGCTCCAAGATCAAAAGCAGGCGAGCTGACACTCGGCCTATTGAGTGGTGAAGAGCGGGTGTTCGGCTTTAGTTTTGTGGTGGATTTGCCCCTCATCGGAACACCGCCCGCCCAGCCCTCTCCCGAGGGTGAGGGAGCTGATCTGGTGATTTTCAGTATCTGAATTCGACTCGGTCTTTCACGTCGACGTAGCTCTCCCAAACACCTCGGTCAGTCCCCTCTCCCTATGGGCGGTCCGACGTTTCGGGAGGGTGAGGGTTGGTTTCTGGCTGTTTAAATTTGTGCCAGATAACCGGAACCTTCCCACACGGTTTTCAGGTTGTCCGTCAGACGTGCTCTCTCTAGTCTCTGACTGTCGCTGAACACTCAGCGATCGGGTGTGAGAACCCGGCAATTTATGGTCATCCAGTTTCTGTGCACGCATAATCGCCGCCAGCTTGTCTGCTGTCTGCAATGTGTCATGGCGGCTGTGTGCGGGCAGACTTCGGTCTGGCCGGGTGTCCATAACCGGTATTCTCACCCCGCATACAGCTGCCACCTTTTGCCCCGTGAGAATGGCAGTGGGTGGCGGCAAAGACTTTGGAATTGTTTCAATGGACAAACTGATCCCCGACCCACCCCACGAACCCATCACCCCGCTCGAAGAAGCCATCCGCGCCGACGACCTCGTCAAAAACCGCGAGGCCATCAAACGCGCCCTCGATTTCTACCTCTGCCCCGAACCCGCGAAACCCCACCAACCGAGCACGATGTTTCTCATCCATCCGAAAATCGATACCGAAAGCCTGCTCGCCCATGCCTGCGAATCCCTGGCTTCGGCCAATACGCTGGCGGGTAACTTTGCCGATCAGTTGGGTCGGCCGGAGCGCAATGCCGCGCTGGCGATTCAGCAGATCATCACGCTGGCCGAGCTGGCGGTAAACCGGGCACTGGATCGGGTGGACCCACAGACCTTACCCGCCAGGCACACCGCGTCATCGTTCTTCGCGAGCAGGCTCGCTCCTACATTTTGAAATGCATTTCAGCTGTGGGAGAGCACAGGGGGACGGCTTCTGATTTGCGTTGGATTCGCCCCTCATCGGAAACGCCGCCCGCCCAGCCCTCTCCCTATGGGCGGTCCGAAGTTTCGGGAGGGCTAGGGTGAGGGTTGGCTTTTGGCTGTTTAAATGTGTGGCAGATAACCGGAACCTTCCCACACGGTTTTCAGGTTGTCCGTCGGACGTGCGCTCTCTAGTCTCTGGCTGTCGCTGCCAATTCAGCGACCGGGTGTGGAAACCTGAATTTCAAGTAGATGCGT
The DNA here is from genome assembly GCF_900110195.1 of Pseudomonas sp. ok266. Taxonomy (NCBI): domain Bacteria; kingdom Pseudomonadati; phylum Pseudomonadota; class Gammaproteobacteria; order Pseudomonadales; family Pseudomonadaceae; genus Pseudomonas; species Pseudomonas sp. ok266. The sequence continues at coordinate 472,746 of NZ_FOCU01000002.1, forward strand.
TGCATCGCTACCGCAATCATTGTCGGCGTCTTCTTTCGTCTGCAAACTGTGTCGCGGCGGCTGTGCGCGGGCAGGCTTCGGTCTGGCCGGTTGCCTACTTATCGGTTTTCCACCCTGCGTACAGCTGCCACCTTTTGTCGTGTGGAAACGACAAAGGTTGGCTCCTCAGCCAAGTAGGAGTTGTTATGGACAAACTGATCCCCGACCCACCCACCGAACCCACGACCCCGCTCGAAGAAGCTATCCGCGCCGACGACCTCGTCAAAAACCGCGAGGCCATCAAACGCGCCCTCGATTTCTACCTCTGCCCCTGCCCCGAACCCGCGAAACCCCACCAACCGAGCACGATGTTTCTCATCCATCCGAAAATCGATACCGAAAGCCTGCTCGCCCATGCCTGCGAATCCCTGGCTTCGGCCAATACGCTGGCGGGTAACTTTGCCGATCAGTTGGGTCGGCCGGAGCGCAATACCGCGCTGGCGATTCAGCAGATCATCATGCTGGCCGAGCTGGCGGTAAACCGGGCACTGGATCGGGTGGATCCGCAGGCCTGATCCGCCAGGCACACCGCGTCATCGTTCTTCGCGAGCAGGCTCGCTCCCACAGGTGGAGTGCATTTCAAAAGGTGGGAGCGAGCCTGCTCGCGAAAGCGCTCGCAAGGTCACCCCATCACTAATTCTTGCTCTCGATCTTCCCTCCCGCATCCGGATCATAAAAATCCGGAATCTCATATTTGTACTTCTTCAGCCAGCGCTGCATTGCCAAATCCCGTTCGGTCGCAGTCGCCGTTTGGGGTTTGGGGGAGGCGGCTTTGTTGCGGCTTTGCAGGACCAGCCAGCCTTCGGTTTCCTGTTGTTGCGCCGAGGCGGGGCCGGCGTCGATGGCGGCGGCGCTGAGGGGCAGGCTGAGCAGGGTCAGGTAGCACAGGCCTTTGAAGGGGTTCATGGCTGTCTCCTTATTTGAGCGATGACGGCAACGGGTCAGCGACGGCGGCCACTTGATTGCTCGTGGCCGGTTTGGCCTTGACCGGGGCTTTGAGTTTTTCTGCGCGTTCCTGGGCTTCGGTGAATTGTTGCGGGGTCAGTTTGGCGCGGCTGACGATTTCGGCGGCTTGTGGCCAATCGTTCTGGTACAGCAGCAGGGTGACCATATTCAGGGTTGCCAGTTGGTTGTTCTGCTTGAGTTCGATGGCGGTGAGGAACTCGAAACGGGCGTCGTTGAGGCGCAGTTGGTTGAGGTAGACCACGCCCAGGTCGTTGCGGATTTTTTCGTCGGTGGGGGCCAGGCGCGCGGCGCGTTGCAGGTGGGCTTGGGCTTGGCCGTTATCGCCGCGAGCAGCGTAGAGCTGACCGAGGCCGTGTTCGGCTTCGGCGGTCAGGCAGCCGCCGAGCAGGCCGCGGTACAGCGGCTCGGCTTCGCTACGGCCGAGCAGACGATAGACCTTGGCTTTGCGCAGGCGCACTTCGCTGATGTTGTCCGGCAGGCTTTGCAGGTTAGCCAGGCTGGCGTGCAGTTTGCCGTCGTTGGCCAGATCGTCCGCGAGGTTCAGGGCCAGCTCTTGCTCCTGGGTCATCTTGCTGCAATTGCTCGGTGCCAGCAGCGCTGTCCAGGGTGCCTGGCCGTCGGTGGCGCAACCGCCGAGCAGCAACAGACTTGCCATGACTATCAGTACTTTCATCAAACGCTCTCCATGAGCAAGGTCAGTTTGCGAACGCCCGGGCTATCGCGGTGAAGCCGGGGCCAGCGAGGACGATCAGCAGTGCCGGAAACAGAAACAGCATCATCACTACAGACATCTTCGCCGACATTTTCGAGATGTACTCCTGCAAGCGCGTCAGGCGCCGGTCATCCAGCAGTTGCTTGAGCGCCAGCAGCGATTTCATCGCGCCGCCGCCCTGTTGAATCAGTTGCTGGAGGATTACGCAGGTGTCGCTGAATTCGTCCACGGCGAGCATCACCGCGGCTTTGTTCAACTCCTGGCCAAGTTCCAGACCGGAGTCGACACGGGTCAGGATCAGGCGCAGTTCGCTGGTCAGTTCCGGCAACAGTTTTTGCGCTTCGATGCTGAGTACACGCAGGGCTTGTTCGACTGCCATGCCGGATTCGAAAAGGATGCGCAGCAGCGGAATGAACGTCGACACCTCCACGGCGATGGTTTGCTGCCGGCGTGCCGCCGCGTAGGCCAGCAAGCGTTTAGGCAGCAGATAACCGCCGCCGGTAGCGAGCATCGGCACGATCCAGCGGTTGTCAGCCTGGGGGAAAAACACCTCTTGCAGAAAAATTGCCAAACCCAACGTTAGCAGCGGCGTGCCGATCTGGCAGGCCGCAAAAAGCGCGCGTTCATTGGCCCGGCGCCAGCCGATGCGGTTGAGCAGGGTCTGGGTTTCGCTGTCGATGCTCACCGAACGCTGGCCGAACTTACTGCTGCCCAATGCGCGCAACCAGTTGCCGAAGCGATTCTCGCGCACCAGTTGTCCTTGCAGGCGCTGATTGATCTGACGCACCCGGCGCCGCTCCATCAGCAGGTGATTGATCACCAGCATCAAGGCGCCGAGCAGCAACATCAGTGCCGCGAGCCAGACCATGTCAGACGCTCCTCAACATGCGCCACAGCGCCAGGCTGCCGACCACTTGCAGCACGGCGGCGCTGATCAACATGTGCTGACCACTGGCGTCGTTCCACATCCCCAGCATGTAGCCGGGGTTGGTCAGCATGAAGTAACTCACCAGCAGCAGCGGCAATGAGCCGAGCACCCACGCGGTCATCCGCGTTTCGCCGGTGAGGGCGCGCAGTTGGCGGGCGCCCTGGTCGCGTTCGCGGATCAGTTTGATCAGGTTCTCCAGCAGCTCGCTGGCGTTGCCGCCGTAGCGATGATTGACCTTCAGGCCGAGGGCGAACATGCGTAGTTCATCCTGTTCATACAGCTCGGCAAAATCACTGACCGCATCGGGCAGGTTCACCCCCAGTTGCACGTTGCGCTGGACCCGGCCCATTGCTGTTTTTAACGGATCTTCGCTGGCTTCAATGCCGCCCATGACCGCGTCACTCAGGGTGCGCCCGGACTTCAGGCTACGCACGGTGTGATCAAGCAACTGCGGCAGTTGCTCGATCATGCGTTTGATCCGGCGTTGGTAAAGAATGGCGATGTATAGCCGCAACAGCAGTGGCGGTATGACGATCATCAGTAGCAGGCCGATCCAGTCAGCAAGAAAATACCCCAGCGCTATCGCCAGCGCCCACAGACTCAGCCACAGGCCGAAACGCTCGGTCGGGCGGCCCAGTCCGGCACGCAGAAACATCCGCTCCAGTCCGACCCACACAGGTTTTTCCGGCGCCAGTTGCGGTTGTCCGGCGGCGAGACGGTTGAGCACTTTTTCCGTGGCGGTCTTGCGCAGACCCTGCAAAAACAGGCGAATCGACAGCCCCAGCAGCGTCAGGCAGATAACAATGAGAATGATCGCTCCCAGCATGCTCGATGCTCCTTGCCGTCAGCCCAGATGTGTCTCGTGGCGCAGCTTGTCGCCGGCCGGATTGACGGCTTCGCGCAGGAAACCGAAACCGCTGCGGCGGTCGAGGCGGAACAGAGTATTGGTGACGTAAACGTCTTCGCGAATGCCGACCACTTCCACGACCTCGCTGACGCAACGGCGCCCGTCAGGCATGCGCGTCAACTGGATGATCACGTCGAGGGCCGCGCAGATCATCTGGCGCAGGGTGCGTTCGGCGATGGAACGGCCCGTCAGACCGACCAGCGTTTCCAGGCGCAGCAGGGCATCCTGGGCGTTGTTGGCGTGCACGGTGCTCATCGAGCCGTCGTGACCGGTGTTCATCGCCGTGAGTACATCGACCACTTCGACGCCACGAATCTCGCCGAGGATGATCCGGTCGGGGCGCATCCGCAGGGCATTGCGGATCAGGTCGCTGGCCTTCACTTCACCGTGGCCTTCGGCATTCGGCGGACGGGTTTCCAGGCGCACCACGTGGGGGTGGCCGAGCTGCAATTCGGCGACGTCTTCGATGGTCACCAGACGTTCGTGCGGGTTGATCAACTGGCTGAGAATGTTCAGCAGCGTGGTCTTGCCGGTGCCGGTGCCGCCGCTGATCAGGATGTTGCAGCGCTTGCCGACGGCATCCTGGAAAAACTCGAAGATCGACAGGTCGACGGTTTGCATGGCGATCAGGTCGCTGCTTTTAAGCATGTCCTTGCGGAATTTGCGGATCGACAGGCAGGGGCCGTCGAGGGCAATCGGCGGAATGATCGCATTGACCCGGCTGCCATCGGGCAGGCGTGCGTCGACCATCGGTGAGGACTCGTCGAGGCGCCGTCCGAGCGGTGCAAGGATGCGCTGCATCACGCGTTCGACGTGATGCGCATCGATAAACCGCAGGTCACTCTGGTGCAGCACACCGTCGCGTTCGATGAATACCCGATGCGGGCCGTTGACCAGAATCTCGGTCACCGAATGATCGCGCAGCAACACCTCCAGCGGACCGAAACCGGTGAGTTCGTCGACGATCTCTTCGGCCAGCCGCTCCATCTCGTAGCGGGAAATCGCCAGATGCAAACGGGCGATGTACTCGGCGACCTTGTCGGTGACGAACTGTGCGAGTTGCTGACGAGAACCTTCCAGCAGGTTTTTGCCCGACTCTTCGAGGGCGTCGATGATGTAGCGATGCAGGACCAGTTTCAGGCCTTCGTGATCGCTGTTGCCGCCGCTGCTACGGGGCGCAGCGCCGAAGAGTTTTTCTGCGCTCATGAGGTGCCTCGCAAGCGGTCGAACCAGGTGACTTTGGGCTTGGCCAGACCCTCGGAACGTTTGGCCAGGCGCTCACCGAGGGCGCGCAGGCTCTGGGTAAGTTTTTCGCGCGGGGCCAGTTCGAACAGGCTGACGCCCTGGTTTTTTGCGTTCAGGCGCACTTCTGGAGTGAGGGCCAGCGTGGCGATCACCTCCAGATTGAAGGTCTTGCCGAGGGTTTCCGAATTGGGCGCAACGTTGCTCAAGTAACGGTCGATCAGCAGCCGCCCGTGGTCGAGCTTCATGCCTTTTTCCCGCCACAGATTGAGCACCGCGAGGTTGCGTCGGCAGTTGAGTACGTTCTGGTCGGTGTACCAGAGCAACTTGTCGCAATGGCTGACAAAGGTGCGCAACGCCTCGCTGTCAGTCTGCCCGGTGAGGTTCACGACGATATGCTGGAAGTGCTGGCGCAGGGCGCTGAGCAACATGTACAGCTCGGCGGCGCTGGTGTTTTCCAGCGGCTCATCGTTGCTGGCGTAGGCGAGAATGCGCAGGCCGGCTTCGGCGCTGGTGAAGGCGCTGTCGATCAGCGTGGCGTCGAGCCGGCGCAAGTGACGCAGGGCATCGCCAAAGTGAAACGAACTTTCCAGCCCGAGCAGGGCGAGGCTGTCACCGCGCGGCAGACCGAGATCGAGCAGCAAGGTTTGCTGACCGCTCTTTTGCACCACCAGCGCCATGTGGTTGGCCAACAGCGCGCCATCGGAACTGCTCTGCACGCCATACATGACCGTGAGGCCGCCGAGTTGCGTGTTCGGTGCCACGGGCGGCAGGCGTTTACTCAAGCGCCGCACCAGCCCGGCGACTTCACTGGAGCGCGAACCGTAGGCGACAAAATCCCGGGCCCCGGCGCGCATGGCATTGAGCACCAGCTGATTGTCCATGCCGTCGCCGAGGGCCACGATCGCCAGCATCGGTTTGGCCTCCAGCGCGCCTTCGATCAACGCGCTCTGGGCGACCACGTGTTCGCGATCCAGGCCGACGAACACCAGGCTGGCAAAGGTGACATCCACCAGCGCCAGCAACTCATCCAGGCTGCCGCCACCGGCGCTGACCACTTGGCCGAGCGGCGCGAGCGCGCCCTGCAGCCACTCCAGATCGGTGCTGTTGCGGGTGATGGCGAGAAAGGTCTGGCTCAGGCTCTGGCTCATTGGGATAACCCGCTGCGCTTGTCGAAATTGCCGTTCTCAAGAAAAAACATGCGGTAGAAATTCGGGTCGTAATTGCGCAGTTTTTCCCCGGGCAACGACGGCAGTTGGGCATCGGCGGCCAATGGCTGCACCAGGTGCGGGGTGACGATCATCAGCAGTTCGCGCTCTTCGCGCTTGATCTGCGAGCCTTTGAAAAATGCGCCGAGCACCGGGATGTCACCGAGGCCGGGAAACTTGTTCACCTGCGAGCTATTGGTGGTGCTGATCAAGCCACTGATGACGAAACTCTCGCCGTCGCCAAGCGACACGCTGGTGTCGGTGCGGCGGATAGTCAGCGCCGGCACGGTGGTGCCGGCGATCTGTACGGCGTTACTGAAGTCTAGTTCGCTGACTTCCGGGGCGACCTTCAACGCGATGCGGTCGCGACCGATGATGGTCGGCGTCAGGGTCAGGCGGATGCCGAATTCCTTGTACTCGATCGACACGCTGTCGCTGCCGGAACTGGGCACCGGAATCGGAATTTCACCGCCGGCCAGAAAGCTTGCGCTTTGCCCGTTCAGCGCGACCAGGCTCGGCCGCGCGAGGGTGTAGGCGAAGCCGCTGGTTTCCAGCGCGTTGATGATTGCCATGGTCTTGCCGCCGATCCACGAGAAGTTGAACAGCGAGTTGTCCACCGGCAGGCGTGGCTGCGGCACCCCGTCAATCGGCGGAAGGGTGCCGGGCGAACCGAACAGGAAGTTGCCGCGCGTGCCGATTAGCGAGGCGGTGGCTTGCTTGAGTTTGGTGCGGCTGACTTCGACGAACCGAATATCGGTCTGCACTTGCGACGGCAGGTTCGGATCATCCGACGGCAGACTGCTGTTCAGCGCGGCAGTGGCGGCGCCCTGAACAAAGACCATGCTCTGGCGCGGCTCGCTCGAACACGACGTCCAGACCATCAGGCTGGTGGCGCCGGGTGCAACACCGGTGAGCAGAAAGGACGAGCTGCCGTTGGCGTGGACATCGGCGATTTTCGGGTCGCCAATCGCCAGACGCGTGATCGCCACGGGGGACTGCACGTCCTGCTGAAACCCTTCGCCGATTTCGATCACTGGCGGCATGCGCCCCAGTGCCGAACAATTGCCGACTGCCGCGAACGCAGCGTCCATCGACAGGCCCATCAGTAACAGGGCGCGCAGCATGGGTTTGAATGTCGGCCTGAAACGACTCTGCATGCCCTTGGATCCTTGCGCAGTCATGGGTTTTGTTGGGTGATCTGGTTGCCGCGAATGATTTCCACGGCAGGCCTCGGGGCCGCACCGGAACCGCCGCCGGTAGGCGCTTTCGGTCCAGCGCCCAAGGCCAGTTGGGTGAACTGGAAGAGTTGGCTGTTGGCATTGTTCAGATGTGCCGGCGCCTGAGTTTCTCCAGCCCAGTATTTGGCCAGACGTTGTTCTTCACTGCTGCGTACGGCCAGACGCAAGGTGCCGACTTGCGTTGCCAGCATCAGTCGGCTGAGCAGTTGTTCCGGCACTGCCAGCACCACGGTGCGCGCGGCGATGCGGCGTTGATCCTGTTTGAGTTTTTCCTCGGCGCTCAGGGCCGGCGAGGCGGGTTGGCCGTCGTTGGTCAGGCCGTATTGATCGCCGACACCCAGCACACGCATGGCCGGTAAAACGATCTGTGCCGACTGTTCGAGGTTGCTGGAATCCTGGCGCAAGTAGAGCAAGACATCGACGTAATCGCCGGGAATCAGTTGCCCGGCGGCACCGATCACTTCGTCAACAGCCACGGTGAGCGCGCGTTCGTCACTGTGAATCATGCGTGCCAGTGAACCGCCGGCGGTGAAGCTTTCATCGTTCAGCCAGGTGCCGGCGCTGAGGTGCCGCCAAGGTGTGCGGCCAATGGCCTGATCGACAGTGCTCAAGCTGCCCGCCGGTGCACTGCGCAGTTTTTCCACCGCTACATCGGCGGCGGTCAGCGCAGTGAAGGGTGGCACATCGTGCAGCAGCACCACCACGGGTTGGCGGGTCTGGTCTTCGGCGATCGCGACAGTTTTTTCAACAGTGACAGTTGGGGCGACGGGGGCGACGGCGACGGGCGCTGGTTGACGACTGAGTACCAGTCCCCAGTAACCGACAAAAATGGCTCCCAATAACAGGATGGCTGCAAGGCCCATGGTGACGCGACTGTTCATGACGGCTCTCCCTTTCCTGCTGCACTACCCACTGCTATTGCTAACGAGAGAAGTTCCCAATCCGGCAGCTATGAACATGCAACTATTTCGCTATTTCCACGCTAGCTGATCCAAGCCAAAACGCCATTACTGACAGGAAAATAACTCACGAAAGTATGAGTCTTGGCCAATTAACAGCAGCCGATGGCAAAAACACGATTGGATTAATACTTTCCGGTTAATCCGTTCTTACAGTTGTTGGGTGGGGGTTTGTTGACAATGCTCAAATGGCACGGTGGAACCTTGCCGCTGTAGTGCGACATCGGCGCCAGAGGCGCGAAGGAGTGGACGTATGTTCCAGATGATTGTTGATTACTTGATGGCCAGAGTGCGTCTGTTGTTCAGAAACGAGGAGGCGGCATCGGCTATCGAGTACGCGATCGTGGTGGCGATGGTGGCCGTTGTGGTTGTGGCATTTGTGACCCCCCTCGGTAATCGAGTGTTGTTCTACTTCAACAGCATCTTGACCGGACTTGGCGGCCAAACCGTGACCCGACCCTGATGACGGAGGAGAGCTGCGATGCTTTTTGAATATCTGATGATTCGTGCCCGCAGTTTCCTGGCCGATGATGACGCTGCATCGGCCATCGAGTATGCGATTGTGGTGGCGATGGTCGCTGTGGTGGTCATTGTGTTCGTTACGCCTGTGGGTGGCCGAGTGTTAATCATGTTCGATAATCTGTTGGTCGCGTTGGGCGGATCGACGGTGCAGACGCCACCCGCGACACCCTGAGTTGAACGAAGCTCAATGCCCGGCTGATGTCGGGCTACACTCGGGTTCACTTTCAGTTTTCAGGGATTGCCCATGACTGCTTCCTCGCTGCCGCGCCAACAGTTGCTTCTGGTTGACGATGAAGAGGACGCGTTGCTGGAGCTGGCGGAGTTGCTCGAGGGGGAGGGGTTTGTCTGTCATACGGCGACGTCGGTGAAGCTGGCGTTGCATCATCTGACTCGCCATCCCGATATCGCGCTGGTGATTACTGATTTGCGCATGCCGGAGGAGTCCGGGATGTCGTTGATCAAGCGCTTGCGTGAGCATACTTCTCGGCAGCATTTGCCGGTGATTGTGATGTCGGGGCATGCGGATATGGAAGATGTCAGTGACCTGTTGCGATTGCAGGTGGTGGATCTGTTTCGCAAGCCGATTTATTACGTCAGGTTGTTGGAGACTCTGGATAATTTGTTTCCCAAGCCTAAGGTTCAGGTTGGCTGAGGTTGAACTCGGCGGCCTCTGGGCCGACCGTGCTTTGGGTGTTTTGGGTGAATATCCGTTTTTTTGGGTGATGCAGCTGGCGGTTTCGCCCTTACGGCGAGGCACTTTTTCCAGACGCCGAAAAAGTACCCAAAAAGGCTTGCCGCAACGTTCGGCCCACTCGCTGAGGCTCGGGGTTCCTTCGCTCCGGGATCGATCCGGGCGCAGCGCCTACGGTTTGCTTCGCTGCACCTCCTCTCGCTGTGTTTGGCTTCGCCAAACGGTCGCTGCGCTCCCACTCCCGGATCAATCCCTCCACTCAGCCTGCCGACGCGGCCGGTGAATCAAGATCAAGAGCTGCAGCCGAGCTAACGCTCATCCTGTTGAGTGGTGAGGAGCGGTAGCGGTGCGCGGTGTGCGGTGTGCGCGGTGTGCGCTGTTTTGCTTTGGCTTTTCTGTGGGGGCGAGTTTGCTGCGGACGGCGTTCCTGCGAAAGCGGCCTGACAGCCGGCCAGTTTCTAACTGAATGCACTCAATCCAACTGTAGGAATGAGCCTGCTCGCGATGGCGGCCTGACAGCCGGCCAATTTCTAACTGAATGCACTCAATCCAATTGTAGGAGTGAGCCTGCTCGCGAAGGCTGCCTGCAATCCGACCCAGTTCTGCCGTTTGTACACTCCACCCGCCGCTGCCGAAGCCTCTTGGTGTTTCAGCTTACAACTGGTAACTGAAACTGATGCTGTACCTGGGCTTGCGATTGAACGTGTCCAGCGCTTCATCCGACATCGCCTTCGCCGCTTCCAGCGCAATGTTGTAGTACTTGGCATCGCCAAACCGTAGCCCGATCGCCGCCGATGACAGATTGTTGGCCCGCACCGGCAATTCATTGAACCAACTGCGCGAGCGATCGAGTACGACATACGGTTGCAGGATGCGCACCCAGTTGCCGTCGCGGTTGAAGCTGTAGTTGACCTCGTACGCCACGCCCCAGCCCTTGTCGCCGGACGCTTGATCGTCGGGATAACCGCGACCGAAGTTCTGCCCGCCGAACACCGCGCGTTCGCTGTCGGGCAGGGTGTCGTCGCTCCAGTACAGCGCGGCCGACAGCACCCCTTGCCAATTGTCGAGGAACTTGTCGCTCTGTACGCCAGACAGGCGCAGGCGAAAGAAGTCGAGGTCGATGGCGTTGTTGTTGGTTTTCGCGCCCATGCTGTCGAGGCCCTGGTACACGCCGCCGCTGAGGATCCGCAACTGGCGGGCATCGGCCTTGCGCCAGTCGCTCTCGAAGGCGAGGGCGCGGATGTCGGTGCGTTCTTCGACACTCAGCGGGAAGCCGATCACCTTGTAGCGGGTCTTGTCGTTGACCGCGTAAAGCCTTGAACCGGCCGTCAGCAGTTCGTTGGAAGCGGCAATCAGCGGCAGGGTGAAACCGATCGAGTAGCGGTCGTTTTCGCGGTGCGGTTTGAGTTGCAGGCCATTGTCGAGCAGGACATTGGTGCCGGGGTCAGCACGGTAGCGTGAAGCCGACAGCGCCAGTTGTGCGCCCTCGTCATTGAGGAACTGGTTGTAGTCGAGCCGGTAGTAATGTTCGTGATCGTCACCCGGTGGAAACAGGCCGCTGAGGGTCAGTTGCTCGCCCATCGCGGTCTGCGAATTGCTGCTGACACCGAGCAGGGCCTGGGTGCCGTTGCGGTTGTCTTCGGTGGTGCTCAGCGTACTGGTGAAGGGTTTGCGACTGGCCTGGGCCACCAGCGTTGTGGCGCCGTCGGTGGTGCCGGGCGGTGGCACCTGGGCCTGGATCGTCACCCCGGGAATGCGCGTCATCAGCGTGGTGTAGCGCTCGAACGTCTTGCGGGTCAGCGGCCGCTCGGTCTGAATCTTCGCCGCCAGTTTGTCGAGCAGCGCTTTGACCCGGCCGACATCGCCCTGGATCTGGATATCGCGGACGTAGCCTTCCACCAGCACCACGCGCGCTACGCCGTCATTGAAATTTTGCTGCGGCAAGAACGCGTAGGACAGCAGGTAACCGTCCTGCTGATAGCGTCGGGTGATGTTGCGCGTGGCTTCGATCAGCTCGGCGAGCGTGGCTTGCCGGCCGATCAGGGGCTTATAGATTTCGGCGAGTTCGTTGAGCGGATAGAGGGTGCCGCCTTCGATCTGCACGGTTTGCAGTTTGATCTTGGTGTCCATCAACAGCGGTTGCGCAGCGGCGGCACCAGCGTCCGGCACCTGCACGGGCGTGGCGCTTGGGCGATAGGCGTCGGCCGGCAGGTTCGGCACCGGCAGATTGCGGATGGTTTCGTTGCTGTTGAGAAAGCTGGGCAGGGTGTCGGCGAGGGCGGCGGAACTGAGACTGAGGAACAGCAGGGATGCCATTACGCGCATAGGACACTCCATGGTCAGATCACAGCACTGGGCTGAATTCTCCTAAGAAAAAAGCGGAAGACTCGTGGGAATCTTCCGCCCTCAACCAAGCGTAGGCGCTGTAGGTGAGGCCGTCGAATCGGCCAGGTGCAATTTAGCGTTTGTTGCCTCCCAGGGTGCCAGTCAGACCACCGAGTACACCGCCCAGACCGCCACTGGTGGTCCCCCCGCTGGTACCGCCGTTAACCAGGCCACCGACGGCGGAGACGGTGCCGCCGACGTTGCTGACCAGACCACCGACTGCGGTGGTGACCGGGTTGTTGGTCGCAGCAATACTGCCGCCGATACTGCTGACCGCGCCGCCCACCTGGCCGGTGAGACCTGCAACAGGTGAGCCGATACCGGTAGCGGCGCCGAGTTGCTGAGTCACGTTGGTAACGCCACTGGTGACCGGGTTCAGGCCTGCGCCCAATGTGGCGCCAACCGTGGCCAGCGGTGAAGTCGTAGCAGTGATCGGAGTGCCCGAACCGCCAAGCACGGTGTTGAGCGAAGCGACGGTATTACCGAGACCGACAGCGGTAACGCCGCCTGCGCTGACCACGCCATTGGTATTGCCGGCATTCAGGCCCGCGCCGACGTTGACCACGGCGCCGCCAACGGTTTGCAGCAAACCGGTGCCGCCGAGGCCACCGCCCAAACCGCCACCCACTCCACCGGTACCCGAACCAGTGCCGTTAGACACCAGACCACCGGCCTTGCCGACTGCGGTGCCGGTATTGCTCAAGGCGCCACCGAGCGTATTGGTCAAGGCGTTGCCGTTACCCGCATCGGTAACATTGCCGCCCAGTGTGTTCACCGCACCACCGACTTGCGCAACCACGCCTTTGAGTGGATCGCCAAGACCTGTGGTCGCGCCGAGTTTGTCCGTGGTGCTTTCAACCATCGCAATCACTGGCACCAGACTACCGCCGAGTTTGTTCGTCAATTGGCTGGTCGGGCCGCTGGTCAGCGTGGTGTCGAGGGTATTGCCGAGCATGGTGACTTTCTCGCCGACACCATCAAGCAGCGGCGCGACTTTGGTCACCACACCGCCCACCACCGGTACGCTGCCCGTCGCAGTGGACAGCTTGGCGCTGAGGTCGGAGACGCCGTTGCCAACATCCGTCACTACACCGCCAACCGAGGCAACGGTGGTGGTCAGGCCATTAGGGTCGGTGGCCAGTTTGCCTACGCCATTGGCGACGCCATCACCCAAGGTGCTGACAACATTGCCTGCGGTGTTGGCCGCACTCTGCACCACACCACCGACCACCGGTACGGTGCTCAGCGAGTCGCCGATCTGGCCAACGCCATCGCCGACACCCGCGACGGTCTTACCGACATCCTGCACCAGGGTGGTGGTTACCAGCGGTGTGGTGGTCGGATTGGTCGGGTTGGTCGGATCCGTTGGGTCTGTCGGGTTGGTTGGATTGGTCGGATCGGTGCCACCGGTTCCGCCAGTACCACCTGTGTTCCCGGTCCCGCCGGTTCCGCCTGTGCCTGCAGTATCACCGCTGCCGCCCGTACCGCCAGTACCCGAGGTGCCGCCAGTGCCAGCGGTGCCGTCCGCCGCAGAACTGCCGGAGCTGCTGTGATGGCCGCCACCGCCGCTGCTGCAGCCGGCGAGGCCGAAGGAGAGAATCAATGCCAGAGCGATTGCCGATTTGCACCACACATCTTGAGTTTTCATGATTGAGATTCCTTGCACCTGTCACAACGTTCGTTGTCTTCGATGGCTCGCCGATCTGTTGTCGGTGATGCCTTCGCCCGTTGTGCTCAATCTCAGTCCAGGGGCAGGTTTCAGGCCATTCTCAAGTTGGTATTAACGCCTTTATATATAAGGTGAAGTTCAGCGCCTAAGGACTAATACCCAGGATATAGCCGGACAAAAAAAGGCCTTGATAATCAAGGCCCTGGTTTTTTCAGCGGAAGGCGGAAGGACGGCGAAAACTTAAGTTATATACACACAATTAACGGTATCCCGCGTGCTCAGGCAATCGGTTGCCACTGCCCGACCATATGCTCCAGGTCTTGCGCACCGATCAGCCGCAACTCACCACTGGACCCCGCCGCACTCGCCAGCAGGGTCACCTCACTGGGCAGGCGCACCGGTTTGCGAAAGTGCACGGCGATCTCAAGGTTGGCCTTGGGCAAATGATCGTTCAGCGCCGCGAGGGTCCGCGCCTTGTTCCACAAACCATGGGCGATCGCTGTTGGAAAGCCAAACAGCCTGGCACTGGCCGCACTCAGGTGAATCGGGTTGTAGTCGCCGGACACTTTGGCGTATTGCCGACCGATATCGACCGGGGCTTTCCAGCGCGCCACCTCCACCAGCGATTGCGACGGCTCCCAGGTCTGCTCGGCCGGCTCGCCCTCAAGTTTCACACCGCGACAGAGCATCTGGCTTTCCGCTTCCCACAGCGGCCCGAGCTGATCATCCAGGGTGGTCAGCAGATCGAACGTCGCACCTTTGGGATGCGCTTGCAGATTCGTCACGCGCACGCTGACCTGCGCCCGACCGATCCCGCCCATCGGGCGCAACACGCGAATGCGGTTGCTCAGATGAATCAGCCCCAGCAGCGGGAACGGAAAGGCTTTGGCGGTGAGCAATTGCATCTGCAATGCAAAGGCGAGGATGTGCGGATAGGTCGGCGGCAACAGACCGTCATCGACGAATCCGCAGACCTTGCGATAGCCCGCCAGGCGTTGGCCATCGACATCGACCCAACAGCGCAGGCCGCTGTCGGGTAATTGGGTGCCGGTGATTTTCCGTCGCGTCGCCGCCCGTGCGTAGAGCCCAGGCAGGCTCGGTTCGCGATCCAGCGTATGCCATTCGATGCTCATGCCTAAGCCCCCAGAACGCTTTGTCCGCAGACCCGCAGCGCCTGCCCGGTGAATGCTCCGGTGCCCGGTTGCGCCAGCCACGCGACGGCTTCGGCGACGTCTTGCGGTAAACCGCCCTGACCGAGCGAACTCATGCGTCGGCCCGCCTCACGCAGGCCAAACGGAATGTGTGCAGTCATTTGCGTCTCGATAAAACCGGGGGCGACGGCATTGATGCTGATCCCACGTTCCAGCAGCGTAGGCGCCCAGGCTTGCGCAAGACCAATCAGCCCGGCCTTGCTCGCGGCGTAGTTGGTTTGCCCGCGATTGCCGGCAATGCCGCTGATCGAGGCCAGCAGAATCACCCGCGCGTTGTCGCGCAGCGTGCCGCTGTCGAGCAGGGCCTGGGTCAGCACTTGCGGTGCGTTGAGGTTGACCGCCAGCACCGCGTCCCAGAATTCCGGGGTCATATTGGCCAGGGTTTTGTCGCGGGTGATGCCGGCGTTGTGCACCAGAATATCGAGGCCGTCAGGCAGTTGTTCGATCAATTGCGTGGCGGCGTCGGCGGCGCAGATATCCAGGGTAATCGCGCGGCCGCCGAGGCGGGCGGCAAGGGCTTCCAGATCGGTCTTCGCCGGCGGCACGTCGAGCAGGATCACCTCGGCGCCGTCGCGCGCCAGGGTTTCGGCAATCGATGCGCCGATACCGCGAGCCGCACCAGTGACCAGCGCCTTGCGTCCGGCCAGCGGCCGGGTCCAGTCAGTCACTGGCGTCGCACAAGCTGTCAGGCGAATCACCTGCCCGGACACGAACGCACTTTTCGGCGAGAGGAAAAACCGCAGCGGGCCTTCCAGTTGATCTTCGGCGCCCTCACCGACGTAGATCAATTGCAGCGTGCCGCCGCTGCGCAATTCCTTGGCCAGCGAACGGGAAAACCCTTCCAGCGCTCGTTGCGCACTGGCAGCAAACGGATCTCTGAGGGTTTCCGGGGCACGGCCAAGGATCACCAGATGGGCGCTGTGCTCAAGATTCTTCATCAACGGCTGGAAGAATTCGCGCAGTTGCTTGAGCTGGTCGGTATGCAGCAACTCGCTGGCGTCGAACACCACGGCTTTGAGTTTCGGGCCGTGGCCGGGAATCCATTCGGTAGCGGTTGCCGGTTGTTCGCCGTAACGGTAGATGCCGTCGGTCAAACGGTTGGCGAAGGCACTGACGCGCTCCGCCAGTGGCCCGCCGCCGATCAGCAGCGCCCCTTCCACCGGCCGCAGGCGCCCGGCCTGCCAGCGTTCCAGCCGCACCGGCGACGGCAGGCCCAGCGCCCCGACCAGGCGATGGCCGATGGACGAGTTGGCGAAGTCGATATAGCGGTCAGACATGGAACGCTCTCCAGAAGTTGGGGTTCAAAGTGTGGACTACCGATGGCAATCAATCGTTCGATCCACGCAATAAGGCCTACGCTAGAACAGCAGAGTAGTTTGCCCCCGGCGTTTGTGTTGCCGAACCCACAGTCAGAAACACAGCTGACCCCTGTAGGAGTGAGCCTGCTCGCGATAGCGGTGTATCAGTCAAGAAATGTTTATCTGACCCACCGCTATCGCGAGCAGGCTCACTCCTACAGGGGATCGGCGTGAATTCAAACCTTCGGAAAAGGAGTTATTCATGAGTCAGCTGCGCCGCGTCGCGATCATCGGCGGTAACCGCATTCCCTTCGCCCGTTCCAACGGGCCGTACGCCACGGCGAGTAATCAGGCGATGCTCACCGCCGCCCTCGAAGGCCTGATCGAACGCTACAACCTGCACGGCCAGCGCATTGGCGAAGTGGTGGCGGGCGCAGTGCTGAAATTGTCACGAGATATGAATCTGACCCGTGAATGTGTGCTCGGCTCGCGTCTGTCCCCGGCGACGCCCGCCTACGACATTCAGCAAGCCTGCGGCACTGGCCTGGAAGCGGCGATCCTGGTGGCGAACAAGATCGCCCTCGGCCAGATCGAGAGCGGCATCGCCGGTGGCGTCGACACCACCTCGGACGCGCCGATCAGTGTCAGCGAAGGCCTGCGCAGAATCCTCTTGCAAGCCAACCGCGCCAAGACCACCGGCGACAAGCTGAAAACCTTTCTGCAGTTGCGGCCGCAACACCTGATCCCGGAATTTCCGCGTAACGGTGAACCGCGCACCGGCCTGTCGATGGGGCAGCACTGCGAACTGATGGCGCAGACCTGGAACATCCCGCGTGAAGATCAGGATCAACTGGCCCTCGAAAGCCACCACAAACTCGCTGCGTCCTATAGCGAGGGTTGGCACAACGACCTGATGACACCGTTCCTTGGTCTGACCCGCGACAACAATCTGCGCCCGGACCTGACCCTGGAAAAACTCGCGACGCTGAAACCCGCCTTCGAAAAAAGCGCGAAAGGCACGTTGACGGCAGGCAACTCCACGCCGCTGACCGATGGCGCGTCTGTGGTGCTGCTCGGCAGTGAAGAGTGGGCGAAGGAACGCGGCTTGCCGATCCTCGCGTACCTGCGCGATGGCGAAGCGGCGGCAGTGGATTTCGTCAACGGCGCCGAAGGGCTGCTGATGGCGCCGGTGTATGCCGTGCCACGGTTGCTGGCACGCAACGGGCTGACCTTGCAGGATTTTGACTACTACGAAATTCATGAAGCGTTCGCGGCGCAAGTGCTGTGCACGTTGAAGGCCTGGGAAGATCCCGAATACTGCAAAACCCGTCTGGGCCTTGATGCGCCCTTGGGTTCGATTGATCGTAGCCGGCTGAATGTGAAGGGCAGTTCGCTGGCGGCCGGGCATCCGTTTGCGGCGACCGGTGGGCGTATCGTCGCGAACCTGGCGAAGTTGCTGGACGCAGCGGGGAAGGGCAGGGGGTTGATATCGATTTGCGCGGCGGGTGGGCAGGGCGTCACCGCCATCATCGAACGCTGACGCTGAAAGAGCCCCTCGCCCTAACCCTCCCGAAACGTCGGACCGCCCAGAGGGAGAGGGGACCGATTGGGGGATGCTTCAAAGGTGCGCCGACCTGAGAGAGTTGTGCTGAATCCAGAATCGAACCGATTTGGAGAATTCGGCCAGTCCATAATCGACGCGGTATTTCAGGTCGATGTATAACGCCAGACACCTCGGTCAGCCCCCTCTCCCTCGGGGAGAGGGCTGGGGTGAGGGTGGCTGTTGAGGTTCAGGTACGAAACCGTCTGACCAACCCATCCAACTCATTCGATAATCCCGCCAGACTCTGCGAATCCAGACGCGCCGAGTTGGCCAGTTCTGCCACCAACTGCGCATCACCGTGGATCTGGCTGATGTGCCGGTTGATGTCCTCAGCCACCTGATGCTGTTCTTCAGCAGCGGTAGCGATTTGCGTGTTCATGTCACGAATCACGTCCACCGATTCGCGGATCTGCCCGAAGCTTTCGCGCGCCTCGCCGATACGCGTCACCGACTGCTGCGAGACCTGCAGGCTGGCGTGCATCTGTTGTGTGACCTGACTGGTGCGCTTGGCCAGATTGCCGAGCAAGCCATCGATCTCTGCCGTCGAATCCGCCGTGCGTTTGGCCAGTGCGCGCACCTCATCCGCCACCACGGCAAAACCGCGCCCCTGTTCACCGGCGCGGGCTGCTTCGATGGCGGCGTTGAGCGCCAGCAGGTTGGTCTGTTCGGCGATGGAGCGGATGGTGCCGAGGATCGACTGGATATCGTTGCTGTCGCGCTCCAGTTGTTGCATTGACTGCGCCGATTGCTCCAGCTCCTGGCTCAGTTGATCGACGCTGTGCACCGCCGCATCAATCTGTTGCTGGCCTTGGCGGGCCTGACGCTGGCCGCTGTCGGCGGAGTCAGCCGCCTGACTGCACGAGCGCGCGACTTCGTTAGCGGTGGCGACCATTTCGTGGAACGCGGTCGAGACCATGTCGACCGCTTCACGCTGACGCCCGGCGGCTTCGGCCATGTCGCTTGAGACGCGGGTCGAACTCTGCGAGGTCGCGAGGATTTTCCCGGCGGCGCCGCCGATGTGCTGGATCAGGCTGCGGATCGCGGTGAGGAACTGATTGAACCAGTTGGCCAGTTGCGCGGTTTCATCATTGCCACGGATGTCGAGGTTTTTGGTCAGGTCGCCTTCGCCCTGCGCAATGCCTTCCAGGCCACTGGCGACGCTGCGGATCGGCCGCACGATGAGGGTGGCGAAACTGGCGCCAACCACGGCGAACAGCACGGCCAGCACGGCGGCGATGATCGCGATCAGCCAGGTCAGTTGCGTGGCCGAGCTCATCACATCGCTCTGCTTGATCAGGCCGACGAAGGTCCAGCCCAATTGCTCCGATGGCCAGACGTTGGCCATGTAGCGCTCACCGTTAAGCTCGACTTCGACCAGGCCTTTGCCGGCCTTGGCCAGCTGCGCATAGCCTTCGCCGAGGCTGTCCAGCGGCTTGAAGTTGTGTTCCGGCTGTTTCGGATCGACCAGCACCGTGCCGCTGTTTTCCAGGAGCATCAGGTAGCCGGTTTCGCCCAGCTTGATCTGTTTGACGATCTCGGTGAGCTGCTTGAGCGTCACGTCGATGCTGACCACGCCGCCGTTGCTGCCGAGTTTGTTGTCGATGGTGCGCACGGTGCTGACGTAGGTCGCATCGTCCTGTGCCCAGTAATAGGCGGCGGTACGGAATGGTTTACCCGGTTTGGCTTGGGCGGCCTTGTACCAGGGACGCTGACGCGGATCGTAGTTATTGAGCTTGGGGTCGTCCGGCCACGACACATAACCACCGGCGGCGGTGCCAACGATGGCGTAGGCGTAAGCCGGGTGGGCGTTGCCCAGGTCCTGGAGGAACGCGAAGACCTTTTTGTCCATCTCGCCTTGCGGGATGGATTCGGCGTTGGCGCTCATGTAGGTCTTGAGGCTGTCGTCGGTGTTTTTGATCAGCGGCTGCGACGCCAGGTAATCGACGTTCTGGCTGATGCCATCAAAAAACAGCTGCATGGCATTGCTGACCTGACGGATTTCGCGACCGCTGCTGTCGACAAAACTGTCCCGGGCATCGCTGCGCAAGTTCATCACCACCAGCGTTGCGACCAGCACCACCGGCAAGCAGGCGATGATTGCAAACGCCCACGTCAATTTCTGTTTGATGTTCATCCGCGCTCCAGATTTTCTTGTAGGCCCACGCAGTGCAGATGACTTGTGGTTTATTGGCAGCCGAAAACGTTGTGGATCACTCGTATCCCCGAGCGCGGCATCGCTGATTGTTGTGGAACGATTGCCGGACAAATCCCTCTGTCATTGAGGGCTTCGGCTGCAAAACAGGGAAATTGAGGCGACTTTGCAAAAATCTGCCGAAGGGGCATCAGCCGGATGTCAGATTCTGTCGCAAATGCCCTTGAAGACATGTACCAACAAGTACAACAGCCTCGGCTATGATTCCCCTCGGTCGATGCGCGAGCGCAGAGTTGGCCCTGTTTAATCCGGCACAGTGTGTGCATTCTCAACGTTCACAGGTCGGCAACCCCTCCCCGTGATGCGAGGATTGCCGTATAACGAGTGACATTCGCGTGTTTGGTAATAAAGGACCCACAATAAAAGCTGATGAAGACTCCAAAACGCATTGAACCCCTGATCGAGGACGGTCTGGTCGACGAGGTGCTGCGCCCACTGATGAGTGGCAAAGAAGCAGCTGTTTATGTGGTGCGCTGCGGCAATCAGTTACGTTGCGCAAAGGTCTACAAGGAGGCGAACAAACGCAGTTTCCGCCAGGCGGCCGAGTATCAGGAGGGCCGCAAGGTGCGCAACAGCCGACAGGCTCGCGCAATGGCAAAAGGCTCCAAGTTCGGTCGCAAAGAGACCGAAGATGCCTGGCAGAACGCCGAAGTGGCGGCGCTGTTCCGTCTGGCCGGCGCCGGTGTGCGGGTGCCCAAACCCTACGACTTCCTCGACGGCGTGCTGTTGATGGAACTGGTGGCCGATGAGTTCGGCGATGCCGCGCCGCGTCTCAATGACGTGGTGCTGGAGCCGGATCAGGCGCGCGAGTATCACGCGTTCCTGATTTCGCAGATCGTGCTGATGTTGTGTACCGGTCTGGTGCACGGTGACCTCTCGGAGTTCAACGTGCTGCTGACGCCAACCGGCCCGGTCATCATCGACCTGCCGCAAGCTGTCGACGCTGCCGGCAACAACCACGCGTTCAGCATGCTGGAGCGCGACGTTGGCAACATGGCTTCCTACTTCGGACGCTTTGCCCCGGAGTTGAAGCTGACCAAATACGCCAAGGAAATGTGGGCGTTGTACGAAGCCGGCACCCTGCACCCGAACAGTGTGCTCACCGGTGAGTTCGATGATCCGGAAGACCTGGCCGACGTTGGCGGGGTATTGCGCGAGATCGAAGCGGCGCGCCTCGACGAGGAACGCAAGCAGGCCATCCGTGCAGCGGACGACGAGCCGAAAGGCAAGTCCGACGAACCACCGCCACCACCGTGGATGCAGTGATTGCTTGATGAGAAACCCGGCTTCGGCCGGGTTTTTTGTTTGAATCAGAAGCCTTGGAACCCAGAAGCCCCTCATCGGAACGCCGCCCGCCCAGCCCTCTCCCAGAGGGAGAGGGGGCCGACCGAGGTGTCTTGCGTCATACATCGACCTGAAAAAACGAGTCGATTATGGATTCAACGAAAAACGTTCAGGTCGGTGTACCTCCCAAATATCCCCCAATCAGTCCCCTCTCCCCATGGGAGAGGGTTAGGGTGAGGGCTCTTTCGGATCAACGCAAATTCAAGTCTACTGTCCACCGCCCCAACCACACTCAAGGACTGAATGTGACCACCCCGAGCAACACCCACCTGATCGTCACCGCTCGACTGATCTCCGATTTCGGCGCCTTCCTCAACATGGTCGCGCTGGCCACCTACGTCTACCTGCTGAGCAACAGCGCAATAAGCGTCGGGATCTTTCTCGCCAGTCGTGTCGGCGGGGGGATTTTTGCCAGTCTGATCGGCACCGCGTTTTACCGTCGTTGCAGCGGACGCGCACCGCTGATCGCCTTCGACCTGCTGCGCGCCAGCGTGCTCGGTCTGTTGTTGATCGTGCCCGTCAGCCAACAGGCCTTGCTGTTGCCGGTGATCGCCTTCGGTCTGGGCCTGGGCAATTCGATGTTTGCCATCGGCCTCAACAGCCAGTTGCCGCGTCTGGTCCCCGCTGATCAACTGCTCAAGGCCAACGCCTGGATCACTTCGGCCTCATCCGCTGCGATGGTTGGCGGCAGCCTGGTTTCAGGTTTGCTGGTCGCGGGGTTTGGTTTTGAAACGGTGTTCGCACTGAATGCGCTGACCTATTTGCTGGCCGCGTTATTGATTGTGCCGCTGCGGTTCGCACCCGCAACCGTCAACGACGCACCGGAACGCGGCGAATGGACAGCGCTCAAGCAAGGCCTGCGTTCTGCGCCGGTGATTGCCGCGATGCTCGCGGTCACCATGGCCGACACTTTGGGCAGCGCCGCGCACAACGTCGGCTTTCCGATCATCTCCAGACTGCTCACGCCGGAGTCGGCGAGTACCACGCTGGGGCTGATGCTCGCAGTGTGGGCCAGCGGCAAGCTCCTCGGTGCGCGAATCGCCAGCCGTCTCAAAGGCTCGGACAACATCCATCTGGAACGGCGGTTTTTCTTTGGCGTGGCGCTGATGTCCTGCGGCTTTATCCTGATGTTCCAGCAACACAACCTCTATGCCCTGTTGCTGTTTTCCTTGCCGGCAGGCTTGGGTGACGGTTTTTCCGAGGTCGGGCTGATGTCGCGTCTGCAACGTGAACCCGAGCAATTGCGCCTGCCGATCTTTAGCGTACTGACTTTGCTGCAAATGACCGGGTTCGGTATCGGCATGCTGATCGCCGCGCCGTTCTACGCTTGGTGGACGCCGGGTGCCGTGGTCATGCTGTTCCACGGCATTCCGCTCAGTACGTTGCTGCTGGTGAAAGTTCTGGCGCTCAAGCGCGGGCGGATTGTGCGCAGCAGCCCGACGCCAGCTCCTTGAGGATCGGGCAATCGGGGCGGTGGTCGCCGTTGCAGTGCTCGACGAGGTCTTGCAGGGTGTCGCGTAATTCGCCGAGCTCGCGAATCTTCTGGTTCAACTCGTCGATGTGCTGGCGCGCCAATGCTTTCACATCGGCGCTGGCCCGTTGGCGATCCTGCCAGAGGGTCAGCAGTTTGCCGACTTCCTCCAGCGAAAAGCCCAGATCCCGCGAGCGCTTGATAAACGCCAGCGTGTGCAGATCATCGTCGCCATAGACCCGGTAACCGCTGTCGGTGCGATGCGCCGCTTTGAGCAGGCCGATCGACTCGTAATAGCGGATCATTTTCGCGCTCAGGCCACTGTGTCTGGCCGCTTGGCCGATGTTCATCGGTGTTCCTCCAGGTCCTTGGGTTTCCAGGTTTTCAACAGTAGCGCATTGCTCACCACGCTGACGCTCGACAGCGCCATCGCCGCGCCGGCCAGCACCGGATTGAGGAAGCCGAACGCCGCCAGCGGAATGCCGATCAGGTTATAGACGAAGGCCCAGAACAGGTTCTGGCGGATCTTCGCATAAGTCTTGCGACTGATCTCCAGTGCCGCCGGCACCAACCGTGGATCGCCGCGCATCAGGGTAATGCCCGCCGCGTGCATGGCGACGTCGGTGCCGCCACCCATGGCGATACCGATGTCGGCAGCGGCGAGGGCCGGGGCGTCGTTGATGCCGTCACCGACCATGGCGACCACGCCGGTTTTTTTCAGCTCGGTGACGGTCGCGGCTTTGTCCGCTGGCAGCACTTCGGCGTGGACATTGCTGATACCGAGGGCCTCGGCGACCACGCGCGCACTGCCACGGTTGTCGCCGGTCAGCAGATGGCTGTGGATATCGCGGGCGGCGAGCTGCTGCACGGCTTCCAGTGCACCGGGTTTCAGGGTGTCACCGAAGGCGAACAAGCCGAGCACTTTCGGTTCCGGGCTTTGCTCGATTAACCACGACAGGGTGCGGCCCTCGGCTTCCCAAGTCTGGGCAGATTCGCTCAGGTTGCCCGCGTTCAAAGCACTTTCTTCGAGCATCCGCCGATTGCCCAGCGCCAGACGCCGGCCTTCAAGATTGCCGGCAATGCCGCGACCGGTCAGCGATTGACTGTCGCTGACATCCGGCACGTTCAGGCCTCGTTCCGCTGCGGCATCGAGTACCGCTTTGGCCAACGGATGTTCACTGCCGCGTTGCAGGGCGCCTGCCAGTTTCAGCAGCGTGTCTTCATCACCATCCATTGCACTGAAATGGGCAATGCGCGGCGTGCCGGAGGTCAGCGTGCCGGTTTTGTCGAACACCACACTGCTGACTTCATGGGCGCGTTCCAGCGCTTCGGCGTCCTTGATCAGAATGCCGTGACGCGCGGCCACGCCGGTGCCGGCCATGATCGCCGTCGGCGTGGCAAGGCCCAGCGCACAAGGGCAGGCGATGACCAGCACCGCGACGGCGTTGATCAACACGGTCTCCATGGGGGCGCCGTAGAGCCACCAGCCGATCAGTGTCACCAACGCGATCAGCAACACCGTTGGCACGAAGATCTGGCTGACTTTATCCACCAGTTTCTGGATCGGTGCTTTCGCGGCTTGAGCGTCCTCAACCAGACGAATGATCCGCGCCAGCACGGTTTCTGCGCCGAGCGCCAGGGTGCGCACCAGCAAGCGGCCTTCACCGTTGATCGCGCCGCCGGTGACTTTGTCTCCGGGTTGTTTCGGTACCGGCAGGCTTTCGCCGCTGATCAGTGCTTCATCGGCGTGGCTCTGGCCTTCGATGACTTCGCCGTCGACCGGGAAACGCTCGCCGGGTTTGACCAGCACCAGATCGTTCAGGCGCAAGGCGCTGATGGCGACATCCTGCTCGCGACCGTCGATGACTTGAATCGCCCGTTCCGGACGCAATGCTTCCAGCGCGCGGATGGCGCTGGCGGTCTGGCGTTTGGCGCGGCTCTCCAGGTATTTGCCGAGCAGCACCAAGGCAATGACCACCGCCGACGCTTCGAAATACAGATGCGGCATGCGCCCGGCGGCGGTGGCCCATTCGTACAAGCTCAAGCCGTAACCGGCGCTGGTGCCGAGGGCGACCAGCAAGTCCATGTTGCCAGCGCCGGCACGCACGGCTTTCCACGCCGCCACATAAAAGCGTGCACCGAAAATGAACTGCACGGGCGTGGCGAGGGCGAATTGCGCCCAGGCCGGCAGCATCCAGTGGATGCCGAACGGTTGCAGCAACATCGGCGCCACCAACGGTAGGGCTAGGGCGATGGCGCAGATCAGCGCCCAGCGTTCATGTTTCAGGCGCTGTTGTTGGTTATCGGTTTGTGGATGTTCGGCTTGCCAGATGCTGGCCGAATAACCGGCCTTGCTCACGGCCTCAAGCAGCGTTTGCGGGTCGACCTGGCCGAGCAAATCCAGATGCGCACGTTCGTTGGCCAGGTTCACGCTGACGCTTTTGACGCCCGGCACTTTGTTCAGCGCACGTTCGACGCGACCGACGCAGGAGGCGCAGGTCATGCCTTCGATATTCAATTCGATAGTCTGCTGCGGCACGCTGTAACCGGCGCGCTCAACTGCTGCCATCAAGGCCGGCAGACTGTCGCCGGGCGCCTGCACACGGGCCTGCTCGGTGGCGAGGTTGACGCTGACGGCACTGGCGCCGCTGACTTTGCTCAAGGCCCGCTCGACACGCCCGGCACAACTGGCGCAGGTCATGCCGGCAATCGGCAGGTCGAAAGTGATGGAATCGGACATTGGTCGTACTCCCTGTAGTAGATGCCTACAAGGATCAACCTTGCCATGCGGGCAAGGTCAAGCGCCATTATTTGACGCGCCGCAAAACCAACTGTGGGAGCGAGCCTGCTCGCGAAAGCGGCGGGTCAGTCAACATCATCGCTGAATGACACGCCGTATTCGCGAGCAGGCTCGCTCCCACAATTGGGATTTACTTAGTATTCGAGATCGGCGCGCTTCAAGTAGACGCCTTCCGAATTCATCGCCAACCGATACTTCAGCACATCACCGGCATGCAATTTGATCTCCTGCGACCCCGGCGCGAGCATCCCCGGGTTACAACCGGCGACCTGTCCCGGCAGCAACTTCAAGCGCAGCGAAACAGTGCCCGGCGGCAGGTTGAAGGAAATGCTTTGCTCCTGCAGCAGCCGCGCCGAAAGCTGATCCTGGATGTACACGCCGATCTCGCAAGAAGTCGACACTTCCAGGCGCTCGCGGGAAATAATCAGCACCGCATAATCCTCGCCAGCAGCTTGCACTTGAGGGACGGCGGCAAAGAGGCTGAGAAAGCCAAACAGGCTGAAAGCTGACCAGCGCATGGCTGAATCTCCTGAATCGAGTCATTGATGTACGCAGCTTGGCCGAGCGCGACGCCGATTGCCAGCCCGGCAGTTTATTGAAGAACTTGACCTTGCCATCGTGGCAAGCTCGAGACTGCCGGCAACCTCACTCAAAGGAGTCATTCCATGCAAGTGTTCAACGTTCAAGGCATGTCCTGCGGTCACTGCGTCAAAGCCATCACCAACGCCGTGCAGGCCAGGGATCCAGCGGCCAGTGTGCGGGTTGATCTGGCGGCTAAAGAGGTCGGCGTCGAAAGCGCCATGAGTGCTGATCAGGTCATCGAAGCGATCCGCGAGGAAGGATATGAGGTGAAGCTCGTCTGAATTTGATCGTTAGCGAGCTATCGGAATGTTCAAGGCGTTCGGGCGCGGCTAGACTGTCGGGCTGCCGACTTGCCAACCTGGATGCCTGATGAACTTCCGTACCATTCTGATTCTCGGTGCCTTGACCGCCTTCGGGCCCTTGGCGATCGACTTCTATTTACCTGCATTTCCCTCGATGGCGCTGGCGTTCGGCACTGACGAGAAACACGTGCAGATGACGCTGGCGGCGTATTTCGCCGGTCTGTCCATCGGCCAACTGGCTTATGGCCCGGTGGCGGACCGCTTCGGCCGACGTATTCCGTTGCTCGTTGGTCTGACGCTGTTCACTTTGGCGTCGCTGGCCTGCGCTTATGCGCCAAACCTGGAATGGCTGATCGGTGCGCGTTTCGTCCAGGCGCTGGGCGGCTGTGCCGGGATGGTGATTTCCCGGGCGGTAGTCAGCGACAAGTGCGATGCAGTCGGTTCGGCGAAAGTCTTTTCGCAATTGATGCTGGTGATGGGCCTGGCGCCGATTCTGGCGCCGATGCTCGGCGGTCTGCTGGTCAACACCACAGGCTGGCAGTCGATCTTCCTGGTGCTGACCGGCTTCAGCGCATTGGCCGGGTTGGCCGTGGCGCTGGGGCTGCCGGAAAGTATGCCGGCGCACATGCCGCGTCAGCCGTTGTCCGGCGCGCTGCGTCAGTACGGGCGCTTGCTCAAGGACCGGGTTTACCTCGGCCACGCCCTGACCGGCGGCATCGCCATCGCCGGGATGTTTGCTTACATCGCGGGTTCACCGTTCATTTTCATCAAACTTTACGGCGTACCGGCCGAGCACTTCGGCTGGCTGTTCGGCACCAACGCGGCGGGGTTCATTTTGGTGGCGCAGGTCAACGCGCGGATGTTGGCCAAGCGCGGCCCGGCATTCCTGCTGTCGCGGGCGGTATGGGTTTACTTCGCCGCCGGGCTGACGCTGCTCGCGGTCAGCGCAATGCACACCGAATCCTTGTGGCCGCTGCTGATTCCACTGTTCATCTGCGTGTCGAGCCTGGGTTGCATCAGCCCCAATGCTGCCGCTTGTGCGATGAACGGGCAGGGTGCACGGGCCGGCAGTGCTTCGGCGCTGCTCGGCTGTATGCAATTCAGTGTCGCCGCCGGCGCTTCGGCGCTGGTAGGGGTGTTGCACGACGGCACCGCCGTGCCGATGGCCATGGTCATCAGCCTGTGCGGTTTGCTGGTGGTGTGCGTGGCGCTGCTCACCCGCCGTCTGCAGAATGCCCGGGCACTGGCGCAAGCTCAGGCCGAGGCATAAATACCTCAGCCGGCAGCGCGCTGCTGGCTGCGATCGGGAATCTGATGGGGTGCGCACAGTCGCGCTTCGAGGGTGCGGGTGAAGGCCAGTGCTTCGGCTTCACTGCGGAATGTCACGGCGTGTTGGTCCAGACGAACCTGCCACTGAGACTTTGCCACTTCTTTTATCAGGATCTTCATTGCTGACCTCCCTTGCGTAAAAGATGTATCGCAGAGGCTTCGATTGTAGACCTGAATACGATCGCAATTGTGACAAGGGTCAAGCATCGGACTGACGGCAAAAAACAGCGCAGCCCCGCCGACCGCTCTAGGTTCGGCGAAGGCTGCGCTGTGCGGTTTTTTAGAAACCTTCTAAAACAATTTTGCCCTTGGCTTTGCCACTTTCCAGCAGCTCATGGGCGCGACGCAGGTTCGCCGCATTGATCGTGCCGAAATGCTCGCCCACCGTGGTCTTCAACGTCCCGGCATCAATCAGATCCGCCACGCGGTTGAGCAGTTTGTGCTGCTCGATCATGTCTGGCGTCTCGAACAGCGAGCGGGTGTACATGAACTCCCAGTGCAGCGACAGGCTCTTGCGCTTGAGCTTGCTCACGTCCAGCGACTTCGGATCGTCGATCAACGCCAGTTTGCCTTGCGGCGCCAGCGCTTCGACCAGTTGATCCAGGTGCTGGTCGGTCTGGGTCAGGCTGGCGACGTGGGTCACGCTGTCGACCCCGGCGCGCTTGAGTTCTTCGCTCAGCGGCTGGCTGTGATCGATGACCAGGTCGGCGCCCAGTTCTATGACCCAATCGCGGGTTTGCTCGCGGGACGCGGTGCCGATCACCTTCAGGCCGGTCAGTTGCCTGGCCAATTGCGTCAGGATCGAGCCAACCCCGCCGGCGGCACCGACGATCAGCAGGCTCTGGCCTTCATCGGTATTGCCTTCGCGGATTTGCAGGCGCTCGAACAACAACTCCCATGCGGTGATCGCGGTCAGCGGCAGTGCGGCGGCTTCGGCAAAACCGAGGGATTTCGGCATATGGCCGACGATGCGCTCATCCACCACGTGCAGTTCACTGTTGCCGCCGGCACGGGCGATGGAGCCGGCGTAGAAAACCTTGTCGCCAGCCTTGAACAACGTCACTTCGCTGCCGACAGCCTTGACCACACCGGCAACGTCCCAACCCAGCACTTTCGCCGCGCCGTTTTCCGGTGCCGCGTTCTGCCGCACTTTGGTGTCGACCGGGTTGACCGAAATGGCTTTGACTTCCACCAGCACGTCGCGCGGGCCGGCGACCGGTTCTGGCAGTTCGATGTCTTGCAGGGACTTGGCGTCGCTGATCGGCAGGGAAGCGTAATAGGCGATGGCTTTCATGAGTGGCTCCGTACGGGTAATAGAAGAAGGGATCAGACAATCGCGCCGAGGCGCTTGAGTTGGAAGTGTTCGATGGCGTGGCCGGCGCTGGCCTGGAAATGCTGGAAATGCGCGCTGGCGTTGTGCGCCTCAAGAATCGCTTCGCTGGCCCAGTGTTCGATCACATAAAACACCTGCGGATCAGCGAGGTCGCGGTGCAAGTCGTACTGGCTGCAACCGTCTTCGGCGCGGCTCGGTTCAACCAGGGCGCGCAGGCCTTGTTCGAGAAGATCCTGTTGGCCGGGTTTGGCGGTCAGGGTGGCGATAGCGGTGAAGGGCTGGGACATGCTCGGCTCCAGAGAAGCGGGATGAATGCGATGGAGAGATGATTGGCTATTTCTCTGCGAGATAAAACCGGCTAAAAGAGCAGTCTCTTTCAATATTTTTTTGATAATCGAGGCTGAGCATGCTGCGTTTTGACGATTTGCAGTTGTTTGTCCGGGCGGCGGATCTGGGCAGTCTGTCGGCAGCCGCGCGGGTGATGGACATGTCCGCTGCCGTGGCGAGTGCGGCGTTGAAACGGATCGAACAGCAGCTCGGTGCGCGCTTGCTCGCGCGCTCGACCCGCAGTCTGCGCCTGACAGCCGAGGGCGACGGCTTTCTCGAATACGCGCGGGCGGCGCTGAGCAACCTTGATGAAGGCCGGCGCTTGCTGGCCAGCGGACAGGATCAGGTCAGCGGCGTGTTGCAGTTGTCGGCGCCTTCGGACTTCGGCCGCAACCTGTTGCTGCCGTGGCTCGACGAGTTCCAGCGCGAGCATCCGAAGCTGACCGTGCGCTTGCTGCTCGGCGATCGCATCGCCGACCTGTTCCGCCAACCCGTGGACATCGCTTTGCGTTACGGCGAGCCGGAGGACTCAAGTCTGGTTGCTTTGCCTATCGCCCCGCACAACCGCCGTGTGCTGTGCGCCTCCCCGGCGTATCTGGCCCGACACGGCGAACCGCGCCAGCTCGAACAACTGGCCCAGCACAACTGCCTGTTGTACATGCTCGGCAGCCGGGTGCATGACCATTGGAGTTTTCATGACGGTAAACGTGAAGTTGGTCTGACCGTCAGTGGTGACCGTTTCAGCGATGACGCCGACGTTGTGCGTCTGTGGGCGGTGGCCGGCGCCGGAATTGCCTACAAGTCGTGGCTGGATGTGGGCGCCGATGTGCTCGCCGGGCGGCTCAAAGTGCTGCTGCCAGAGCTGCTTTGTGAGCGCGCACCGCTGAATTTGTTGTGCGCCCATCGCGCCCAATTGAGTAAGCCGGTGAACCTTCTGAGGGAAATGCTCGCCAGCCGATGCGCTGAAGTGAGTAGTCAATTTCCCGCTTTTTCGGAAGTTGATCATTAGTCGCAGGTAAATAGAGAAATTTCTGTCAGGAACAATCACCACCTGCGCAGGCCCCGGCGCAGGACGCGCGGGCTAACCCGCTTATACTAGCGCCCGCCTCATGCCAGCACCGACACCCCGGCCCGGAGACCCTCGCACCGCGTCGCCAGTCTTCGAGTGACGGTCGCGCAACTGCTGCGGGTTCTGTGCCGGAGCAGGCTGCGTCAGCGGCTTGCCTCGCCCCGGTTCATGGCGATTTTCGCGTCTTGGCCGATGACTCATTACCGGCCAAGATGTCTCCGAGCAGTAGACGATACGATTCAACAGGGAGTGAACACATGGAACATGCACCTTGCATCAGCCAGATCGCCACGTTGCTGGCCGACCCCAAGCGCAGCGCGATGATGTGGGCGTTGATGGATGGCTCGGCCCGGCAAACCGAGGAGCTTGCGCTACTGGCAGGGCTGTCGCCATCGTCGGCCAGTGCGCATCTGGCGCGGCTATCCACGGGTGGTCTGTTGAAGGTCGAAGTCCGTGGTCGCAAACGCTTTTTCCGTCTCTCGGCACCGGAGGTCGGTGCTGCGATAGAAGCATTGGCCAGCGCCACCATTGCCAGTGCTCCACGGGAAATTCCCGAGGTCTTCAAACGCACCACCCCCATGGCCAAACCGCAAACCGCGCCGTCCTCATTGTTGCGCGCGCGTTTTTGCGATGACCACCTCGGCGGTACGCTGGCGGCGGACCTGTATCAGCGCTTGCTTGATGCCGGCTGGATCGAACAGCTCGAACAACGCGTCGTGGTGACCCACAAGGGTTCGAAACTGTTGGCTGGACGTGGCGTGTTCATTCAGGCGCTGGCCCATCGCAACGTGCAGGTGGCGTGTGCTTGTCCAGACTGGAGCGAACGTCGTCCGCACATGGGGGGATCACTCGGCGCCGCGTTATTGCAGTTGTTCATGCAGTCCGGCTGGCTGACCCTGCCCAACGACTCTAGAGCTTTGCAATTGACCGCCACCGGCCAACGGGAGCTGCATCGCTTTGCCAAGGAAACCGAGCTGGAAATGGCGTTGTAGAGCACTCGCAATCGACGTCCGGAACTGCGTAAGCGCTTCTGGCGTCGCCCGCGACTGCGAACAGGTCGTATCCAGCACGAACGCCGTTTCGCGATCAAGCACACTCGATCCGGGGATATTTTTCGGATGGGGGAGGTGGCATGGAGACTCACGGCTACAGCGCGGCAGAACGTCTGGAACGACTGCCGATCAGCGGTTATCACCGGATCATTTTCATCATCATCGCCTTGGCGTTTTTCTTCGATTCCATGGATCTGGCGATGATGACCTTCCTGCTCGGCTCGATCAAAGCCGAGTTCGGCCTCAGCAGTGCGCAAGCGGGGTTGCTCGCCAGCTCGAGTTTTTTCGGCATGGTGCTGGGGGCGTCGCTGTCCGGCATGCTCGCCGATCGCTTCGGGCGCAAACCGGTGTTTCAGTGGAGCATCGTGCTGTGGGGCGTGGCCAGTTATCTATGCTCGACAGCGCAAACGGTCGAGACGCTGACGCTGTTCCGCATCCTGTTGGGGATCGGTATGGGCATGGAGTTTCCGATCGCCCAGTCGATGTTGTCCGAGCTGATTCCAGCGCAGCGCCGCGGACGTTACATCGCGTTGATGGACGGCTTCTGGCCGCTCGGCTTCGTTGCTGCCGGTGTACTGTCCTACTTTCTGCTGCCGCTGATTGGCTGGCGCGACATCTTTCTGGTCTTGGCGGTGCCGGCGGTGTTCGTACTGGCGATCAGGTTTTTCATTCCCGAGTCACCGCGCTGGCTGGAGCAGGCCGGGCGCGATGACGCTGCGGATAAGGTGTTGAACGGCATCGAGGCGCGGGTGCGTTCGTCGCTCGGCGGTGCCGCGTTGCCGGAACCGATTCGATTGCCGCGTACCGTGACGCCGCCGGGCAACTTCTTTGCGGCGCTGAAACAGATCTGGTCGCCGCAGTATCGCCAGCGCACGACGATGCTCTGGAGTCTGTGGTTCTTTGCGCTGCTCGGCTTTTACGGGTTGACGTCGTGGCTCAGTGCGCTGTTGCAACAGTCGGGTTTCGCGGTGACGCAGTCGGTGTATTACACGGTGCTGATTTCCCTGGGCGGGATTCCCGGGTTTCTCATGGCCGCATGGCTGGTTGAGCGCTGGGGGCGCAAACCGGTATGCATCGTGACGTTGCTCGGCGGAGGTGTAATGGCGTTCCTGTATGGGCAGAGCGCGGTGTTTGGCGGCAACGTGGCGCTGCTGATCGGCACCGGTTTGCTGATGCAGTTTTTCCTGTTCGGCATGTGGGCGGTGCTCTACACCTATACGCCGGAGCTTTATCCGACGTCGGCGCGGGCGACCGGCTCGGGCTTCGCCTCGGCGATTGGCCGCGTAGGTTCGCTGCTCGGGCCGTTGGTGACCGGACTGGTGTTCCCGATTACCGGGCAGGGCGGGGTGTTTGCGCTGGGCGCGGCGTGCTTTGCGATTGCGGCGGGGGTGGTGTGGTTGTTCGGGATGGAGACGCGGGGTAAGACCCTGGAAGAGCTGACTGAAGCCCAATCCATCGGCTAACACCGATCCAATGTAGGAGTGAGCCTGCTCGCGATAGCGGTCTGTCAGGTAACACATCGGTGTCTGACACTCCGCTATCGCGAGCAGGCTCACTTCTACAAAGGTTATTCGGTGTTGCTTAGGGTTTTACCAGTCGCGCATCCAGGCTGTTCTGCGCCAAACGCTTGGCCTGATCCTGGGTCATGCCCAAGTGTTCATGCAGCGCGTAGAAGTTTTCAGTCACGTAACCACCGAAGTACGCCGGGTCATCGGAGTTCACCGTGACCTTCACGCCACGCTCGAGCATGTCGAGTATGTTGTGCTGCGACATGTGATCGAACACGCAGAGTTTGGTGTTCGACAGCGGGCACACGGTCAGCGGAATCTGCTCGTCGATGATCCGCTGCATCAGGCGCTCGTCTTCGATGGCGCGCACGCCATGGTCGATACGCTGGATCTTCAGCAGGTCGATGGCTTCCCAGATGTACTCCGGCGGGCCTTCTTCGCCAGCGTGGGCAACGGTCAGGAAGCCTTCGTGGCGGGCACGGTCGAAAACGCGCTGGAACTTGCTCGGCGGGTGGCCCATCTCGGAGCTGTCGAGGCCGACCGCGACAAACGCGTCACGGAATGGCAGTGCCTGGTCGAGAGTTTTCTCGGCTTCTTCTTCGCTGAGGTGGCGCAGGAAGCTGAGGATCAAACCGCTGGTGATGCCCAGTTGCTGCTCGCCATCCTTGAGTGCCGCGGCGATGCCGTTGAGCACCACTTCGAACGGGATACCCCGGTCGGTGTGGGTCTGCGGGTCGAAGAACGGTTCGGTGTGAATCACGTTCTGCGCTTTGCAACGCAACAGGTAGGCCCAAGTCAGGTCGTAGAAGTCCTGCGAGGTGCGCAATACGTCGGCGCCCTGGTAATACAGGTCGAGGAATTCCTGCAGGTTGTTGAAGGCGTATGCCTTGCGCAGAGTTTCCACGTCATTCCACGGCAGGGCGATCTTGTTGCGCTCGGCCAGGGCGAACAGCAACTCAGGCTCCAGCGAGCCTTCCAGATGCAGGTGCAGTTCAGCCTTGGGCAAGGCGTTGAGCCAGTCGTACATATTCTTTTCTCATCAGGTGCAATGACGGCATTCTACAGATGCTCGCCGAAACAATTGGCAAAACCTGACCAAGCGATCCATCACACGGCTTCTTGCTCGCGGCGATAGGCGTAGGTATCGGCGAAACGCGAGAGCAGGAATTCGGCGCAGGTGGTCGTCGGATATTTCGCCGGATGCTGTGCGTCCTGACAACCCGGCAGGCATTCGATGCGGGTGTCCGGATGCGGCTCGGCGAAGAACGGCATCGAGTAGCGATCCACGCCGAGCGGGCTGATCACCCGGTGCGGGGTTGAGCGATAACGGTCGTTGCTCCAGCGCGCCATCATGTCGCCGAGGTTGACCACGAAGGTGCCGTCGATGGGCGGCGCGTCGATCCATTCGCCTCGCACGTTCCTGACCTGCAAGCCACCGGCGCTGTCCTGATAGAGCAGGGTGATACAGCCATAATCGGTGTGCGCGCCGGCGCCTTGCTGCTCGGCGGAGCTGGCAGTGTGACGCGGTGGGTAATGAATCATGCGCAGGACGCTGACGGGATCATTGAAACGGCTGTCGAAGAAGTCGCGTTCGATGCCTAGCGCGAGGGTCATCGCCCGCAGCAGGGTTTGCGCGAGGGCCTGCATGTCGAGGTAATGCTGCTCCATCAACTCAGGCCATCCGATCTGCGCGGGATGACGGTTCGGCCCGCGTAACGGTTTTTCAGCGAGCACGTCGGGATGATTGGCCGGCAGGTGCAGGCCCATGTCGAAGGTTTCTTTCAGATCGCTGGGTTTGCTCGGGTCGAGTTGCTCGGTGGCGATGGCGCCGTAGCCACGATGGTGGCGGGTCTGGGTGATGTCGATCTTGAGTTTTTCTGCTGCTGGCAGGGCGAAGAAACGCTGGGCGTGGTCGAGCAGCGCGTCGATGCGTTGCGCTGAAATCGGGTGACCCTTGATGTAGAAGAAGCCCCAGTCGCGGCAGGCTTGGTCGATTTGCCCGGCCACGGCGGGCCAGGCGTTTTCGTCGTCGCTATAGAGCGGGCTGATATCAATGATCGGAAGCTGATCCATACACAATCCTTGAATACGCTGTGTTTCCAATGTGGGAGCGAGCCTGCTCGCGAAGAGGGAGTGTCAGACAACATTTTTGTTTAATGACACACCGCTTTCGCGAGCAGGCTCGCTCCCACAGGGTTTGCGTGGTGAGTCGGGGGATTACTTCGGCATCTCGGCCTTCATGCCTTCAACGTAATAGTTCATCGACGCCAGTTCCGCAGTGTTCGCACTCACACCCGCCGGGATTTTCTCGACGCCGGCCTGATCCTTGATCGGCCCGGTAAACGGCTGCAACGCGCCGCTCTTGATGTCGGCAATGATCTGCTCGGCCTCGGCTTTCACCGGTGCCGGTACCAGGTCGCTGATCGGCAGTTCAACCGTGCCTTCCTTCAACCCACCCCAGTAATCCTGAGGTTTCCAGCTGTGATCGATCACGCTCTGCGTCGCCTGAATGTAATGCGGCGCCCAGTCGTTGACGATCGAAGTCAGCACCGCTTTCGGCCCGAAGTGGGCCATGTCCGAGGCATACCCCACCGCATACACACCACGACGTTCGGCGGCCTGAATCGGCGCCGGGCTGTCGGTGTGCTGGAACACCACGTCGACGCCTTGATCGATCAGCGCGTTGGCCGCATCGGCTTCCTTGCCCGGGTCGAACCAGGAGTTGACCCACACCACTTTGATCTCGGTGCCGGGGTTGTACTTGTTCAGCGCCAGCTGGATGGCGTTGATGTCGCGGATCACTTCCGGGATCGGGAACGAAGCGACGTAACCGATCTTCTTGGTCTTGGTCATCTTCGCCGCGAGGAAACCACCGACGTAGCGACCCTCGTAAGTACGCGCCAGATAGGTGCCGAGGTTCTTGTCCTGTTTGTAGCCGGTGGCGTGTTCGAAGGTCACCTTGGGAAACTGCTTGGCGACTTTGACGGTGGGGTTCATGTAGCCGAAGGAGGTGGTGAAGATCAGGTCGTATTTGTCTTTGGCCATGTTGCGGATCACCCGCTCGGCGTCGGCGCCCTCGGCGACGTTCTCCACATAGTTGGTGGTGATCTGATTGCCGAATTTTTCCGCGAGGGCCTTGCGCCCCTGCTCATGCTGATACGTCCAGCCGTGGTCACCGATCGGGCCGATATAGACGAAACCGACCTTGAGCGGATCGGCAGCGCTGGCGCTCAGACTGATTCCGAGACCGAGGGCGGCGCACAGCAGTTTGTGCAGCGGACGTATTTGCATGAATTCGAACTCCATTTTGTTGTGTGTGGTCAGGGCCAATGCAAATTGCTGACCAACAGGACAACAAACTCCTTCGAAACCGCAGTGTGACCTTCGCGAGCAAGCTCGCTCCCACAGGTGAACGCATTTCAATGTGGGAGCGAGCTTGCTCGCGAAGGGGCCGGCAGGGCCGATAAAAGTGCATGCCTGAAACCAGCTGCCATCGCTTGGTGCGCTAAGGTGTAACGAAACGTTAGCGCCGCCCCGCAGTCAGTAGCTCATTCGCTCTCTTTCGGCAAAAGGCCCGCCATGCTCACAATTCTCAAGCAAGAAAGCTTTCTGCTGCTGGCAGTCATCGCCGCGTGCGTTGCCTATCCCCTGGAACACTGGCTGCTGCACAGCGGCCAGATCGTCGCGCTGCTCGGCGGTCTGGTGCTGATCGCCTTCATCGTCGCCGCCTCGATGCGCGTCGCCCATCACGCCGAATTGCTCGCGGAAAAGGTTGGCGACCCTTACGGCACGATGATCCTCACGCTTGCGGCCGTGCTGGTCGAAGTGGTGATTCTCGCGATCATGATGAGCAACGAAGCGTCGCCCACGTTGGTGCGCGACACGATCTATTCTGCCGTGATGCTCGACATCAACGGCATCCTCGGCCTCGCCGCACTGATGGGCGGGATCAAACATGGCGAGCAGTCCTATAACGACGATTCCGCGCGCAGCTACAGCGTGATGATCCTCACCGCCATGGGGGTGTCGATGGTGGTGCCGGAGTTTATTCCCGAGGCCAACTGGAAGATTTATTCGGCGTTCACCATCGGCGCGATGGTGGTGCTTTACGCGCTGTTTCTGCGCATGCAGGTCGGCCCGCACAGTTACTTTTTCAGCTACAGCTATCCGGACAAACGCCGCAAGAAAGAACCGCAGGAAGCGCAGACGAATGCGCCGAGCATCGGCCTGTCGATCGGCATTCTGGTGTTTGGCATTGTGGTGATCGGCGCACTGGCCGAAGTGATGTCGAAGACCCTCGATCTGGGCCTGGAAGGCACGGGCGCGCCGCCGGTGATCACGGCGATTCTGGTGGCGGCGATTTCAGCAGCGCCGGAGATTTTGACCGCGTTGCGCGCAGCGTTGGCCAACCGCATGCAGTCGGTGGTGAACATTGCGATGGGCGCGTCGCTGTCGACGGTGATTTTGACGGTGCCGGTGATGGAAGCGATGGCGCTGTATACCGGCCAGCCGTTTCAGATGGCGATGACGCCGGTGCAGACGGTGATGATCTTCATCACGCTGATCGTCAGCGCGATCAACCTCAATGACGGTGAGACCAATGCCATCGAAGGCATGACGCACTTCGTGCTGTTCGCGACGTTCATCATGTTGTCCCTGCTCGGTCTCTAGCCCCGACACAAAACAACTGTGGGAGCGAGCTTGCTCGCGAAAGCGGAGTATCAGTCAACTCAAATATTGACTGACACGACGCCTTCGCGAGCAAGCTCGCTCCCACAGGGATTGGTGATCGGATCAGGTACCGGCGATCAACTGGCGCGCCGCCTGGCTGTGATCGGCAATCAGGCCTTTCAGATCAAGACCCTCAACCTGGCCATCGACCACGCGCCACTTACCACCAATCATCACCCGATCCGCACGATCGGCACCGCACAACAGCAACGCCGAAATCGGGTCATGGCTACCGGAGAAGCGCAGCTCATCAAGCTTGAACAACGCCAGATCCGCCTGCTTGCCCACGGCAATCTCACCAATATCGGTACGGCCCAGCAAGCTCGCCGAACCCTTGGTCGCCCAACCCAGCACGCGTTCCGGGGTGATCTTCTCGGCGCCGTAACGCAGACGCTGGATGTACAGCGCCTGACGCGCTTCGAGAATCATGTTCGACGCATCGTTGGACGCCGAACCGTCGACGCCCAGACCAAACAACGCGCCCGCGTCAGTCAGATCGATACTTGGGCAAATGCCGGAGGCCAGACGCATGTTCGAACTCGGGCAATGGCAAATACCTGTGCCGGCCTGACCGAGGCGGGCGATTTCGTCCGGGTTGAAGTGAATGCCGTGGGCCAGCCAGGTGCGCGGGCCGAGCCAGCCGACGCTGTCGAGATAATCGACGGTGCGCAGGTCGAAACGCTGCAGGCAGAAATCTTCTTCATCGAGGGTTTCGGCCAAGTGGGTGTGCAGGCGCACGTCGAGCTTGTTCGCCAGTTCCGCGCTGGCCGACATGATTTCCGGGGTCACCGAGAACGGCGAGCACGGCGCCAAAGCGATCTGGATCTGCGCGCCGTCGCCACGTTCGTGGTACTCGTGAATCAGGCGCTGACTGTCGTCGAGAATCACCTGACCTTCCTGCACGGTTTGCTGCGGCGGCAAGCCACCGTCCTTCTCGCCGAGGCTCATCGAACCGCGAGTGAGCATGGCGCGCATGCCCAGTTCGCGGACGGTTTCGACTTGCACGTCGATGGCGTTCTCCAAGCCATCCGGGAACAGGTAGTGGTGATCGGCCGCAGTGGTGCAGCCCGACAGCAGCAGTTCGGCCAAAGCGACTTTGCTGGCGAGCGCGAGTTTTTCCGGCGTCAGGCGCGCCCAGACCGGGTACAGGGTTTTCAGCCACGGGAACAACGGCTGATTGACCACCGGTGCCCAGGCGCGAGTCAGGGTTTGATAGAAGTGATGGTGGGTGTTGATCAGGCCCGGCAGGATCACATGTTCACGGGCGTCGAACACTGCATTGCACGGCGCCGACGGCTGTTGGCCAGCGGCGAGGACTTCGACAATGACACCGTCTTGCACAACAAGACCGCCACGGGCATCGAGCGAGTTGGAGGTGAAAATGGCGAGGGGATTTTTTAACCAGGTACGGGTCGCGGGCATGTTGCCGGCTCCTCTGAAAATGGGGTTCAGGGTTGCCAGCTCAGTGATGCCCTGTCTGCTGATCCAGGGTCGCCGCGAGGACGAGGTGCGCAGTTTCAAACAAATCGCTGCATCGGGCAAGCCCGACCCGACAGGACAACACGGTCCCTTGTAGGAGTGAGCCTGCTCGCGATAGCGGTGTATCAGGCAATACTTTTGCTGAACGACACACCGCTATCGCGAGCAGGCTCACTCCTACAGGGGATTTGTATGCTTACCAGGGAATCGTTTCACCCTTGTAGTTGATGAAGTGATGCCCGCCCTTGCCGGTATACGCATTCACCTGATCAACCAGCCCACGGGTGCTGGTATCCACGTCAAGGTCAGCCCCTTCGCCACCCATGTCCGTCTTCACCCAACCCGGATGCAGCGACAACACTGTCATCTTCTGCTCACCCAGTTGCGTGACAAAACTGTTGGTCATCGAATTCAGCGCAGCCTTGCTCGCTTTGTACAGCGCCAACTCCGGCGCGTCCGGCACCGTCACGCTACCCAACCCGGAACTCATGAACGCCAGCACGCCGCTGCCATCGCGGATCTGCCCGACAAACCGCTGGGCCAGATTGATCGGTGCCACCGCGTTGGTGAAAAACAGCTGACCGACCTCAGCCAGTGTCGCGCCGCCCGGGGTCTGGTCCGCCGGGCCTTTGACCCCGGCGTTGACGAACAGCAGGTCAAACGTTTCGCCCTTGAGCTGCTGACTCAGGGCGATCACCGCTTGCTGGTCATCCATGTCGAGCTTCTCGATCCGCACCTTGCCCAGCGCTTGCAGCGCCTCGGCGTTTTGCGGATTGCGCACGGTGGCGGTGACTTGCCAGCCGTCGGCCAGCAGGGTTTTCACCAGACCGAGGCCAAGGCCCCGGGAGGCGCCGATGATCAGTGCGTTTTTTGCAGACATGATGGGCTTCCTTGATGAATGAGGATCATGGATTCAATGGACAGGCCTGACCGAGGCGAAGTTGCAACTCTTGCCGCAGCGTGTCGAGTTCGCGCATACGGGTTTCGATCAGTTGCAGTTTGTCGCGCAGCAACTGCGCCACGGCGTTGTCCGGGTTGGGGGCGTTCCACAGCGCGGCAACGCTGTCACTGATCTCGCCGAGGGTAAATCCCAGGCGTTGCGCGGTTTTGATATAGAGCACCAGTTGCACCATGTCTGGCGGATAGTCGCGGTAACCGTTGGCACGGCGTTGCGCGGCTATCAGCCCACGCTGCTCGTAGAAGCGCAGAGTGTCACGGCTGACGGCGCAGGCCTGGGCTAATTCACCGATGCGCATGCGGGCTCTCAAAAAGGCTATTGACCCTGGAGCATACTCCAGGCTTTACCGTGCTTGCTCCCTGAATTTTGCGGAGCATGGATGATGTGGACTTCAACGCAGTATCGCAATGTGGTGCTTGGCAGTGCCTGGTATGACCTGATCGTCACGGTGGCATTTGCCACGCCGTGGAGTTTTGCCGCTTTGCATGGGTTTTTGACCGCGCTGAATTTGCCCGGTGAACTGCCGGCGTTTGCGCCTGTGCACCTGTTGATGGCGAATTTGCTGGGCTCGGTGGTGTGCGTGTGGGCGGTGCTGCGGATTCGTGATCCGCAGGCGCTTTATGGACGGTATGACGCGGTGGGGCGGTTTTTGTTTGCGACTTGGCAAGCATATGCCTTGGCCCATGGCGCCAGTTCGATCCTGATTATTTTCCTGGTCTTCGAACTGGCGTGGGGCGTTGCTCAGGTGTTGCCTGTGCGGACGCCTTCGCGAGCAAGCTCGCTCCCACAGGGGATCTGAGTGAACTCGGTCAACTGTGGGAGCGAGCTTGCTCGCGAAGAGGGCAGTGAATTCACCTCTTAATGCCCCGCCTGCCAAGGCTGCCCAAGCGAAACCGGCGCATACAACCGCGTCCGCAACGCATCGCGCGACAACAGCACCAGCACCACAATCGTCGCCACATACGGCAGCATCGCCAGCAAACTCGACGGAATCGCCAGCCCCAACCCCTGCGCCACCAAGTGCAGGATGCTGGCGAGGCCGAACAAATAAGCCCCGAGCAACAACCGCCACACCCGCCAACTGGCAAATACCACCAGCGCCAGGGCGATCCAGCCACGCCCGGCGGTCATGTTTTCCGCCCACATTGGCGTGTACGCCAGCGACAAATACGCTCCGGCCAGCCCGGCCATAGCCCCGCCGAACAGTACCGCCAACGTGCGCACGGTCAACACCGGCAACCCCATTGCACTGGCCGCATCCGGATTCTCGCCGACCGCTTGAATGATCAACCCGACACGACTTTTGATGATCACCCACGCCACCAGCGCAAACAGCGCGAACGACAGATACACCAGCAAATCCTGAGCAAACAGCATCCGCCCGATCAGCGGAATCTCACTCAGATAAGGGATCGCCAACGGCTCAAACCCGGCCAGTGGTTTACCGACCCAAGCTGCGCCGACAAAGGTCGACAGCCCGACACCGAAAATCGTCAGGGCCAATCCGGTCGCTACCTGATTGGCGTTGAACACCAACGCCACTAGCGCAAA
Source organism: Pseudomonas sp. ok266 (assembly GCF_900110195.1). Classification (NCBI taxonomy): domain Bacteria; kingdom Pseudomonadati; phylum Pseudomonadota; class Gammaproteobacteria; order Pseudomonadales; family Pseudomonadaceae; genus Pseudomonas; species Pseudomonas sp. ok266. The sequence continues at coordinate 514,372 of NZ_FOCU01000002.1, forward strand.
CAGCGACGACAACAACATCCCGGCCAGCATCGCCAACAACACGCCCAGCCACAGGTTGCCGCTGTTGAGAGCGACGATAAAACCGATTACCGCACCAAACAGCATCATCCCTTCCTGCCCGAGGTTGAGCACGCCGCTCTTCTCGCAGATCAATTCCCCCAGCGCCACCAGCAACAACGGCGTGCCGCAACGCACCATGGCGTAGAAAATATTGCTCAACAGATCGATATCCATCACAGCGCTCCGGCGGTTACGGCAGTGGTCGAAGTGCGCTTCACCCAACGCAGGTTCAGGCGTGGCCGATAGAGAATCAGCACGTCACTGGCGAGCAGGAAAAACAGCATCATTCCCTGAAACAACTGGGTGATCGCTTGCGGCAGATTCAGGGTCATTTGCGCGCTCTCGCCGCCGATATACAGCAGCGCCATCAACAGGCTGGAAAACAGAATCCCGATCGGATTGAGGCGTCCGAGAAACGCCACGGTAATTGCCGCGTAGCCGTATCCCGGCGACACCTGCGGCACCAATTGGCCAATCGGTCCGGTGACCTCGCAGACACCCGCGAGCCCGGCCAAGCCGCCACTGATCAACAGCGCCAGCCAGATCAGCCGCTTCTCGCGAAAGCCGACGAACCCCGCCGCGCGCTTGTCCAGCCCGAGTACTTTGATCTGGAAACCGACAAAGCTTTTCTGCAACAACACCCACACCGCGACCAGTGCGAGCAAGGCGAAATACACCCCGGCGTGCACGCGGCCATCCTCCATCAACAACGGCAAACGGCTGGCATCGCCGAACATCGCCGATTCGGGAAAGTTGAACCCGGCGGGATCCTTCAGCGGCCCGTGCACGCAGAACAGCAGCAGATTCAGCGCGATGTAATTGAGCATGATGCTGGTGAGGATTTCGTTGGCGTTGAAGCGTGTGCGCAACCACGCAGTCAGCCCGGCCCATGCCGCGCCGGCGAGGGTGCCGGTGAGCAGAATCAACACCAGCGCCCAGCGGCTTTGCAGGTCGATGATGTTCACCGCCAAGGCACTGCCGGCGAGTGCGCCGAGGAGCAATTGACCTTCGGCGCCGATGTTCCAGATTCGCGCCTGATAGGCCACTGCCAAGCCCAGTGCGCAGAGCAGAATCGGCAGCGCCTTTACCAACAATTCAGAGACGCCATACAAATCGCTGACCGGTGCGATCAGCAGCGTGTGCAAGGTTTGCAGCGGATCATGACCAAGGGCGATAAACAGCAGCGAGCCGCAACCGAGCGTCAGCGCCGCCGCCAATAACGGCGAGCACCACAGCATCAGGCGCGATTGCTGGCCACGGGGTTCGAGGGAAAGCAGCATGTGTATAACTCCGTTAAACCGTGGCGGCTGAAGGGGCGTGGTCGAACTGGCCGGCCATCCAGCCGCCGACGTCGCTGAGTTGTGTCTTGCTGGTGTCTTGCAGTGCCGACAAACGTCCACCGCACAGCGCGCCGAGGCGGTCGCTGATCTGGAACAATTCGTCGAGGTCTTCGGAGATCACCAGAATCGCCGCGCCGGCATCGCGCAGCGCGATCAGCGCACGGTGAATGGTCGCGGCGGCGCCAACGTCGACGCCCCAGGTCGGGTGCGCGGCGATCAGCAGTTTCGGTTGCTGGAGGATTTCCCGGCCGAGGATGAATTTCTGCAGATTGCCGCCGGACAGACTGCGCGCGGCGGTTTGCGTGTCCGGGGTTTTTACACCGAAGCGCTGAATGATCTGTTGGGCGAGGGCTTCGACTTTACCGCGCTGGATTAGCCCGTTGCTGACCAAGCCTTGTTGGAAAGCCGTCAGCAGGGCGTTGTCCGCCAGACTCAATTCCGGCACCGCGCCATGCCCGAGGCGTTCGGCGGGGACGAAAGCCAGGCCCAGTTTGCGGCGGGCATCCGGGCGCAAATCGGCGACGTTCTGCTCAGCGAATCGAATGGTTGCCGCTTCCACCCGAGGCAAGGTGTGTTCGCCACTGAGCAGGGCGAGCAATTCATCCTGACCGTTGCCCGCGACCCCGGCGATGCCGACAATTTCGCCGCTGCGCACTTGCACATCAATGTCAGTCAGCGAGCAGCCGAACGGATCCGGGTTGTGCCAACTCAAGCCCTTCACCCGCAAAAACGCCGCGCCGCCGCTGACCTTCGGATAGTCGCCAATCAACGCCGCCGCTTCGCCGACCATCATCTGCGCCAATTGCTGATCCGAGCACTCCGCTGGCAGGCAATGTCCGGCCACGCGCCCACCGCGCAGAACCGTCGCGCTGTGGCACAACGCGCGCACTTCAGCGAGTTTGTGGCTGATAAACAGAATGCTGCAGCCTTCGGCGGCGAGGCGGCGCAGGGTGATAAACAATTCGTCGGCCTCTTGCGGCGTCAGCACCGAGGTCGGCTCGTCGAGAATCAGCAGGCGAATGTCCTGCATCAGGCAACGAATGATCTCCACCCGTTGCCGCTCGCCGATCGACAGGCTGTGGACAAGTCGCTCCGGCTCCAGCGCCATGCCATAACGGCGCGACACTTCACGAATTTTCGGTTCCAGTTGTTTCGGCGTGCCGGCTGCTGCGCCCATCGCCAAAGCAATGTTTTGCGCCACGCTGAGGGTTTCGAACAGTGAGAAATGCTGGAATACCATGCCAATCCCCAACTGCCGCGCCTGCGCCGGGTTGCGGATATTCACCGGCTGACCTTGCCAAAGCATCTCGCCGGTGTCGGCCTGGGTGACGCCGTAGATGATCTTCATCAACGTACTTTTGCCCGCACCGTTTTCACCGAGCAGGGCGTGAATTTCACCGGGCGTGATGCTCAGGTCGATGGCATCGTTGGCCAGACAACCGGGGTAGCGTTTGCTGATGTGGCGCAGTTGCAGGCGCGGGGTGTTGGAAGCAATTGGCATGACAGGCTCGACTTGCTTGGAGTTGTGCCTGTGGATAAAGCAATTTCCTGGCCATTGAGTCAGGAACGCGAGCGGGCCGCGTGGGGCAGCACTCGGTATAGAGCATTGAAGGCCGAATCACGTACGACGATGGCACCAATTCAGAGCAAAGCCGTTGCTCGGGCGCCAGTTTTGCCCGTCGCGATATGATCAAAAAACGAGCAATCCCTTGGGGGCTAGATGGATCCAGCGACTGCGCCAGCCATGAACGGGTTATCCACAGCTTGTTCCACAGTTATTGTGCGCAAGCTGCAATCCCGGGCATAAGCACTGCGGTGCTTTCTTCTAATGGTGATAAACCGCGCTAACTGACTGTTTCTGTTTGAAATTATCGTTTCGTCGAGTGAATTGAACGAAAAGTGAACAAACCGCGCAAAGCCACGTGACAGAAGGGTTACAGCGGAATGTACTCAGGTTATCCACAGTCGGGTGCACAGCCGATGTGGGCAACTCTGTGGAATAAGGAAATTCGGGATCGCCCCAAAAGATCGCAGCCTTCGGCAGCTCCAACAGGGGAGCGCATTTCAAATGTAGGAGCTGCGGAACACTCGGGCCGCGATCGGACGATCTTTTGATCTTTTATCGTTGAAGCAAAATCCGCCCACGGCTCAAATCAGCTAGCTGGGTTTGCAAGACATCGATCTGCGCCTCACCCACCGCCAACTTCAACTCAACGCCGTTTGCCGTGAAGTTTTCTTCGACAACCAATCCACCCAGATCGGCCACCCGCAACTTCACCAGCGCCAACTCGGCAAACCCGCAAGCACAGCTCAACGGCACCCGGCTGAACAATTCGATTTTGGCCGCCGTCTGCAGGCACTTGTTCGCCCCCCCGCCATACGCCCGGGCCAAACCACCCGTGCCGAGTTGAATGCCGCCGTACCAACGAATCACCAGCACTGCGACCTGGTCGCAATCCTGCGCTTCAATCGCCGCCAGAATCGGGCGCCCGGCCGTGCCGCCCGGTTCGCCGTCGTCATTGCTGCGGTATTGATCGCCGAGTTTCCACGCCCAGCAATTGTGCGAGGCGTTCAGATCGCTGTACTGCTCGAAAAACGCCTGCGCGTCGGCAGGGCTGCCGATCGGCGTGGCGAAGGTGTTAAAGCGGCTTTTGCGAATCTCTTCGCGGTACTCGCAAAAACCGCTGAGGGTGAAAGGCATAAACGTCTTATAGAGGAGGAGTGAGGCCGCAGCCTTTGAGAATGATGCGGATCAGGTTGTTGCCGGCGTCTTCCATGTCCTGCTTGGTCAACTTGCTGCGACCACTGACGCGGCAGATCTGCGTGGCGAAGTCGGCATAATGCTGAGTGCTGCCCCACAACAGGAAGATCAAGTGCACCGGATCGACCGGGTCCATTTTGCCCGCATCGATCCACGCTTGAAATACCGCCGCGCGGCCAGTGAACCAGGCGCGATAATCCTGATTGAAATATTCGCTGAGGCATTCGCCGCCGCTGATCACTTCCATCGCAAAGATCCGCGAGGCCTGTGGCTGGCGGCGAGAGAATTCCATCTTGGCGCGAATATAACGAGTCAGTGCTTCGGCCGGATCGTCCTCGGCGGTGAGGGTGTTGAAGGTGCTGTCCCACAACTCGATGATGTTGCTCAGCACCGCCACGTACAAGCCAAGCTTGTTGGTGAAGTAGTAATGCAGGTTGGCCTTGGGCAACCCGGCATTCTGCGCGATGGTGTTCATGCTGGTGCCTTTGTACCCGTGACGAGCGAACTCGTCTTCGGCGGCTTTGAGGATGGTCTCTTCGTTCTTCTGACGAATGCGGCTGGCGGGTTTGCCGCCATGGGCAGGGACTTCAAAGGTCATAGGCACTTCCGGGTTTGTCTGTGGGTGCAACCAGTTGCGTTGATAGCGCACCCACAGGCATCCGACAAGTCCTTGCGCGAAAAACCGTTACGCCTGTTCGATCTTGTTCAGCGGCGCGTGCGCTTCAGCGGCCTCGGTTTTCGACTCCGGCAGCAGCAGGCACAGGATGATTGCGGTCAGGCCGCCGCTGGTGATCGCCGAATCAAACAGGTTCTGCACCAGCTTCGGCAGCAGGTGTAGCAGGGTCGGTTGTGCGGCGATGCCCAGGCCGACGCCGAACGACGTGGCGATGATCAACATGCTGCGTCGATCCAGCGGCGACTGCGCGAGGATGCGCACACCGGCAGCCGCCACCGCGCCGAACATCACCAGGGTCGCGCCGCCGAGCACCGGTTTCGGAATCTGTTGCAGCACCGCGCCGATCATCGGGAACAAGCCGAGGCAAAACAGAATCGCGCCGATGTACAGCCCGACGTAGCGGCTGGCGACGCCGGTCAACTGAATCACGCCGTTGTTCTGCGCGAACGTGGTGTTGGGGAAGGCGCTGAAGGTCGCGGCGATCATGCAGCTGACGCCATCGCCGAGTACGCCACCGCGCAGGCGGCTTATATAAGAAGGGCCGCTGATCGGTTGGCGAGCGAGCATGCAGTTGGCAGTGAGGTCGCCGACGGTTTCGATGGTGCTGATCAGATAAATCAGCGCGACCGGCAGGAAAGCCGTCCAGTCGAAGTTGAAGCCAAACTTGAACGGCGTAGGAAAACTCACCAGCGGCAAGTCAGGCAATGGCTGCGGTACCAGTTTCCCACTGAACCACGCGGCCAAGCTGCCGAGCAGCAAACCGATGATGATTGCCGACAAGCGTACCCATGGCGTGTTCGAGCGGTTAAGCAGGATGATCGTCAGCAACACAAACACGCCCAGCGCCAGATTGCCCGGCGCACCGAAGTCCGGCGCATTGAAGCCACCGCCCAGGTCGGTGATGCCGACCTTGATCAGGCTGATACCGATGAGGGTGATAACGATCCCGGTCACCAGCGGCGTAACCACGCGACGCAGTTGACCGATGAAGCGGCTGAGAACGATCTGCACGATTGCGCCGAAAAAGCACACACCGAAAATCATCGCCAGAATGTCTTCCGGGCTGCCGCCGCGCTGCTTGACCAGAAAACCAGCGGAGAGCACCGCACCGAGAAAGGCGAAACTGGTGCCTTGCAGACAGATCATTCCCGCGCCGATCCCGAATGGTCGCCGCGCCTGAATAAACGTGCCGACGCCCGAGACCATCAAGGCCATGCTGATCAGATAAGGCAAATGCGCAGTCAGCCCGAGGGCCGAGCCAATCACCAATGGCGGGGTGATGATGCCAACGAAACTGGCGAGCACGTGCTGCAGCGCGGCAAGAATTGCAGCGGCGGGTTTGGGGCGGTCGTTGAGGCCGTAGATCAGGTCGCTGGACGGTGCGGAATCTGGCTGCATGGCTTAAGGCTTCTTGTTGAAGGATCGAGGTTGATCCAGCACTGCAAAAAGCTGTCCACTTGCTCAGGTTATTTTCCAGATTTGTCGCCAGGGCCCAACGCTGGCGGGCCTCGGCGGATCTTCAACGCGTTGCCGCCAGACTCTCCAAAAAGCTTTCCAGCACCAAATGAGGGCGCCGGCCCTTGCGCGTGACCGATGCGAGGCTCAGGTCGTAGAAACGTGTTTGCGATTTCAGCGCACGCAAACGACCTTGCTGCACCCAGAGGCTGGCGTAGTGATCCGGCAGGTAACCGATGTAGCGTCCGGTCAAAATCAAAAACGCCATCCCTTCACGGTCGGAGGCGCTGGCGGTGCAATTGAGTGCCTGGTAATGCGCCTGAATCTCCGCCGGCAAACGAAAAGTCGGTGCAATCGCGTCCTGACTATTCAGGCGCTCGTCATCGAGTTGCTTGTCATCGACATAAAACAGCGGGTGACCAACAGCGCAATAAAGCAGTGAACGCTCGCTGTACAACGGCTGATATTCGAGGCCCGACAACGCACTGGCCTGCGGTACCACGCCGACATGCAGACGCCCATCGAGCACGCCTTGCTCGACTTCATTGGGCGCAATCATGCGGATCTGGATCTGCACATCCGGCCCGCGTTCTTTCAATTGGGCGAGGGCGTGGGTGATGCGCATGTGGGGCAGGGTGACGAGGTTGTCGGTCAGGCCAATGATCAACTCACCCCGCAAATGCTGGTGCAGACCGTTGACTTCGGTGCGAAAGCTTTCCAGCGCACTTAACAGTTGCAGTGCCGACTGATACACCTCGCGACCTTCCTCGGTCAGCGAAAACCCGGCTCGACCACGCTGGCACAGACGCAAACCGAGGCGCTGCTCCAGATCGCTCATCTGTTGGCTGATCGCCGAGCGACCGATGCCGAGCACGGTTTCCGCTGCCGAGAAGCCGCCGCACTCCACCACACTGCGAAAAATCCGCAGCAAGCGGATATCAAAGTCACTGACCTGGGCCAGCGGATCGGGGCGACGGCTGCTCATCTTATTGTTCTCATTGTTTAGCAAAGTTCTAACTGAAGGTTAGAAGAGTTGGATTTCACCGACTTTATCCGCGTGGCAATTTAGCTGCAACAACGCTTTTTATCTCCCTGACGCTTATGCCCTGCGAGGTTTTGCCCGATGAACATGCCTGAAAACGCGCCGTCGCCACTGGCCAGCCAACTGAAGCTGGACGCGCACTGGATGCCGTACACCGCCAACCGTAACTTCCAGCGCGACCCGCGACTGATCGTTGGTGCTGAAGGCAGTTGGCTGATCGACGACAAAGGCCGCCGGGTATACGACTCGCTGTCCGGGCTGTGGACCTGCGGCGCCGGCCACACCCGCAAGGAAATTCAGGAAGCGGTTTCCAAGCAATTGGGCACCCTCGATTACTCGCCGGGCTTCCAGTACGGTCATCCGCTGTCGTTCCAGCTGGCCGAGAAGATCACTGAGCTGACCCCGGGCAACCTCAACCACGTGTTCTTCACCGACTCGGGTTCCGAGTGCGCCGATACCGCCGTGAAAATGGTTCGTGCCTACTGGCGCCTGAAAGGTCAGGCGACCAAAACCAAAATGATCGGCCGTGCCCGTGGCTACCACGGCGTGAACATCGCCGGCACCAGCCTCGGCGGCGTCAACGGCAACCGTAAGCTGTTCGGTCAGGCGATGATGGATGTCGATCACCTGCCGCACACGCTGCTGGCGAGCAATGCCTTCTCCCGTGGCATGCCGGAGCAGGGCGGTATTGCTTTGGCCGATGAACTGCTGAAACTGATTGAGCTGCACGATGCTTCGAATATCGCCGCAGTATTCGTTGAGCCTATGGCCGGTTCCGCTGGTGTACTGGTTCCGCCACAGGGTTACCTGAAACGTCTGCGCGAAATCTGCGATCAGCACAGCATCCTGCTGGTGTTCGACGAAGTGATCACCGGTTTCGGCCGCACCGGCAATATGTTCGGCGCCGACACCTTTGGCGTGACCCCGGATCTGATGTGCATCGCCAAGCAAGTCACCAACGGCGCGATCCCGATGGGCGCGGTGATTGCCAGCTCCGAGATCTACCAGACCTTCATGAACCAGCCGACCCCGGAATACGCCGTGGAATTTCCACACGGCTACACCTACTCGGCACACCCGGTGGCTTGTGCCGCTGGCCTGGCGGCTCTCGACCTGCTGCAAAAGGAAAACCTGGTACAGAGCGTTGCAGACGTCGCCCCGCATTTTGAAAACGCGCTGCACGGGCTGAAAGGGTCGAAGAACGTTATCGACATCCGTAACTTCGGTCTGGCCGGTGCGATCCAGATTGCCCCGCGTGACGGTGACGCCATCGTGCGTCCGTTCGAAGCGGGCATGGCCCTTTGGAAAGCCGGGTTCTACGTGCGCTTCGGCGGCGACACCCTGCAGTTCGGCCCAACCTTCAATAGCAAGCCGCAAGACCTCGATCGTCTGTTCGATGCGGTCGGCGAAGTGCTGAACAAGCTCGACTGATTTTTCCTTCTATATATAAGTACAAACAGCCGGCGCCCCTCGTGGGCCTCTGCGGACAAGAATTCAGGAGTTTTCGATGAGCGTTATCCCGCATTTGATCAATGGCGAACTGGTGACCGAGAACGGTCGCGCGGTTGATGTGTTCAATCCGTCCACTGGTCAGGCTATCCACAAGCTGCCATTGGCCAGCCAGGCCACCATCCAGAAAGCCATCGATGCCGCCAAGGCCGCGTTCCCGGCCTGGCGCAACACGCCACCTGCCAAACGTGCGCAGGTGATGTTCCGCTTCAAGCAACTGCTGGAGCAGAACGAAGCGCGCATCTCGCAATTGATCAGCGAAGAACACGGCAAGACCCTCGAAGACGCCGCCGGTGAACTGAAGCGTGGTATCGAGAACGTCGAGTTCGCTTGCGCTGCTCCGGAAATCCTCAAGGGCGAGTACAGCCGCAACGTCGGCCCGAACATCGACGCATGGTCGGACTTCCAGCCGCTGGGCATTGTTGCCGGTATCACCCCATTCAACTTCCCGGCCATGGTGCCGCTGTGGATGTATCCACTGGCGATAGTCTGCGGCAACTGCTTTATCCTCAAACCATCCGAGCGTGACCCGAGCTCGACACTGCTGATCGCTCAGCTGCTGCTGGAGGCCGGTCTGCCAAAAGGCGTGATGAGTGTTGTGCACGGTGACAAGACGGCGGTCGACGCGTTGATCGAAGCGCCGGAAGTCAAAGCGCTGAGCTTCGTTGGCTCGACGCCGATTGCCGAGTACATCTATGCCGAAGGCACCAAGCGCGGCAAACGCGTTCAGGCACTGGGTGGCGCGAAGAACCATGCCGTGCTGATGCCGGATGCCGATCTGGACAACGCGGTCAGCGCACTGATGGGCGCGGCTTATGGTTCGTGCGGCGAGCGCTGCATGGCGATCTCGGTGGCCGTGTGTGTGGGGGACCAGGTAGCGGATGCACTGGTGGCCAAACTGGTTCCACAGATCAAGGCACTGAAAATCGGTGCCGGTACTTCGTGCGGCCTGGACATGGGCCCACTGGTGACAGGTCAGGCGCGTGACAAAGTCAGCGGTTACGTGGATGACGGCGTGGCAGCGGGCGCGACCCTGGTGGTCGACGGTCGTGGTTTCAGCGTGGCCGGTCATGAAGAAGGCTTCTTCCTCGGTGGCTGCCTGTTCGACAACGTCACCCCAGAGATGCGTATCTATAAAGAAGAGATCTTCGGCCCGGTACTGTGCATCGTTCGCGTGAACAGCCTGGAAGAGGCAATGCAACTGATCAACGATCACGAATACGGCAACGGCACCTGCATCTTCACCCGTGACGGTGAAGCGGCGCGTCTGTTCTGCGACGAGATTGAAGTCGGCATGGTCGGCGTCAACGTGCCGCTGCCGGTTCCGGTGGCTTACCACAGCTTCGGCGGCTGGAAGCGTTCGCTGTTTGGTGACCTGCACGCTTATGGTCCGGATGGTGTGCGCTTCTATACCCGTCGCAAGGCGATCACCCAGCGCTGGCCGCAGCGAGCCAGCCATGAGGCTTCGCAGTTCGCGTTCCCTAGCTTGTAAGTAGAGGGGCGATGCAACGAAGGCCGACCCTGGGGTCGGCCTTCGTGTTTTCAGGGTTTTTTGACCGATGTGACAGAATTATGAAAATAAGTGTTGACGGCGAATTTCAGATGTCTATAATTCGCCCCACTTCCGGCGCAGTCGAAACGGAAAACTCCTTGAGATTCAATGAGTTATGCAGGTTTCGGCGGCAAGTTGCTTCAGTTCATCGAAGCCAGAAGGAAGTTGAAAAAGAGGTGTTGACAACAGCGTGTAACGCTGTAGAATTCGCCTCCCGCTGACGAGAGATCGGAAGCGCAAGTGGTTGAAGCTGTTGAAGAATTCTTCAAAAACTTCTGAAAATAATCACTTGACAGCAAATGAGGCTGCTGTAGAATGCGCGCCTCGGTTGAGACGAAAGATCTTAACCAACCGCTCTTTAACAACTGAATCAAGCAATTCGTGTGGG
>NZ_FOCU01000009.1:0-298048 GCF_900110195.1 Pseudomonas sp. ok266
CATAACTCATTGAATCTCAAGGAGTTTTCCGTTTCGACTGCGCCGGAAGTGGGGCGAATTATAGACATCCTGAATCTGCCGTCAACCGTTAATTTCACTTTTCTATCGATAGGCGGAAAAGACGGCCTTTATATAGACGTGATGGCAACGAATGCGCAGTATATTGCCCACTATCAAAATAAAACCCTGCTTTTTTACCTTGGACGATGCCGCGCAATGAATGACCAGCCACGCTCTCTTGCCTCAATGCTGTTCCCGGTTGGCCTGCTATTAATAGCCATGGCATCAATCCAGTCCGGCGCCTCACTTGCCAAAAGCATGTTCCCCATCGTTGGCGCTCAGGGAACCACTACGCTGCGGCTGATCTTTGCCAGTGTCATCATGCTGTTGATACTGCGTCCCTGGCGAGCCAGGCTGACCGCCAAGTCGCTACGCACGGTCATCGTTTACGGCATGGCTCTAGGCGGAATGAATTTCCTCTTCTATATGTCATTGCGCACTGTACCGCTGGGGATTGCCGTTGCCCTCGAGTTCACCGGGCCGCTGGCCGTAGCCATCTATGCCTCCCGTCGTGCTATCGACTTTCTCTGGATCGCTCTCGCCGCCGCAGGATTGACGTTGCTGATTCCAACAGGTGCCACCAGCGCCGGAATCGATCTGGTCGGTGCTGGGTATGCACTGGGAGCCGGTATCTGTTGGGCGCTCTATATCCTGTTCGGCCAGAAGGCAGGTGCCGATAACGGTGTGACGACCGCAGCATTAGGCGTAATGATCGCGGCATTGTTCGTGGCCCCTATTGGCATCGTGCATGCTGGTTCAGCGCTTTTGACCCCCTCCCTGATTCCCATTGCCATTGGCGTCGCCATTCTATCCACCGCCCTGCCCTACACACTGGAGATGGTCGCCCTTACCCGCATGCCGGCACGGACATTCGGCACACTGATGAGTATCGAACCGGCTTTCGGAGCCTTATCGGGCCTGCTGTTTCTGCACGAATTCCTCACACTGTCACAATGGATGGCGATCCTGTGCATTATTCTGGCGTCTGTCGGCGCAACCATGACCATGGGTAGCGCCGCGAAGCCTGCAATAGCGGCTGATTGAAAGAGGTTTTGACGAAGGTCTGGCAATTGGTGCGTATTTAGGCCATGTTTAGACCTGTAACCCAATGCCAGACATGGATTTTTTCGGACAGGGATTTCAAAACGCTTAGAGCGCAGGCGAACACAGGCAAACCCGGGCATTAGACTCGTGGCCGCTATAAGGACGGTAATGAAACGAATTTTGATACTGATCGCCATACTGGCTATTGCGGGTTGTGCGGCGACTTCGGAAACCAAGGTAAAACGCGGAAAAAAAGGGCTGCACATCAACTGCTCAGGGCTATCGTCCTCCTGGGACAAATGCTACGCCAGCGCCGCCAATGCTTGCTTGCCGAAAGGCTATAAGGTCATCGCCAAATCCGGTGACACCGTCGAAGAGCCCGGCGATTACCCGTTCGGTCTCAATCCTGCGGGCTACACCAGTCGCAGCATGATTGTCATCTGTAAATAGATCAGCGCTGCGCGGCAATCTGCCGGCCAATTTCTTCATGGCTGGACTTCAGCACCGCTTGCTGAACGTCCGGCGTGGCCAACATGCGCGCCACCACCAATGCCCCAACGCATTGCGACAGCACCGACCACGCCAGGGTCTCGCTCTCAAGTATCTGTGCCCAACGCTCCTGAAGCCGGCAAATCCACAGCTCGGCCTGCTCGCGCACCCGAACATCCGATCGAGCAATTTCTGCGCCCAACGCCGGCAACGCGCAACCGGCCTCAGGTTGCTCTACGTGAGCCATGCTCAGGTAGTGCTTGAGACAGCGCTCCAGTCGCTCACGATCCCGCGTGCCCTCTCCGCCCAATCGTTCAAGGCTTTGACCCAACTCGCGCTCGACGATGGCAGTGAACAACGCATCCTTCGACGAAAAGTGACTGTAGAACGCCGCGCCACTCAATCCGATAGCCTTCATCAAGCCATCGACGCCTACCGTGGAAAACCCCGAACGCTTTGCTGACAGCGAGCTGCTCTGCAATAGCTTTTCCCGGGTTTCCAACTTGTGACTGGCGGAGTAACGCATGTGTTTGCCCTCGAATCGACTGCCTTGACGTGGTCTGGATCCTAGCATAACGTTCGTTCACTTAACGATCGTTTAATAAAGGCATCTACCCATGAATAACAAGAAGGTCGTATTAGTGGTTGGCGCTGGCGATGCCACGGGAGGGGCGATTGCCAAGCGTTTTGCCAAAGAAGGATTCATCGCCTGCGTCACCCGACGCAGCGCCGACAAATTGCAGCCGCTGGTGGACGCGATCAAGGCTGAAGGCGGTGAAGCCCACGGTTTTGCCTGCGATGCGCGCAAGGAAGAAGACGTAATCGCTCTGATTGAAGACATCGAGACTCGCCTCGGTCCGATCGAAGCTTTTGTGTTCAATATCGGCGCCAATGTGCCGTGCAGCATTCTTGAAGAAACCGCACGCAAGTATTTCAAGATCTGGGAAATGGCCTGTTTCTCAGGCTTCCTCAATGCCCGTGAAGTGGCCAAACGCATGGTCACGCGCAATCGCGGCACGATTCTCTTCACCGGTGCTACCGCCGGACTTCGCGGTGCTTCCGGATTCGCCGCCTTCGCCGGTGCCAAGCACGGTATCCGCGCACTGGCGCAAAGCATGGCGCGGGAACTTGGGCCGATGAACATCCACGTCGCCCATGTGGTGGTCGATGGAGCGATCGACACCGATTTCATTCGCAACGGTTTTCCGGAAAAGTACGCGACCAAAGATCAGGATGGCATCCTCAATCCCGAGCACATCGCCGAGAACTACTGGTATCTACACAGTCAGCCGCGGGATGCCTGGTCGTTCGAGCTGGATCTGCGCCCCTGGAATGAACGCTGGTAAGCCAACGCCATAACAATAACGACAGAGACGCGAAAATGACTAAAACCGTGGAGTTCTATTTCGACCTTGGCAGCCCTGCCACCTATCTGGCCTACACCCAATTGCCGAAGATTTGTGCCGAGACGAACAGTGAACTGATTTACATCCCGATGCTGCTCGGTGGCGTATTCAAGGCAACCGGCAACGCGTCACCGGCAATGATTCCGGCGAAGGGTCGGTATATGTTTCAGGATCTGGATCGCTACGCGAAACGCTACGGGGTGCCGCTGAGATTCAATCCGCATTTCCCGATCAACACACTGATGCTGATGCGTGCGGTCACGGGTATCCAGTTGCGTCAGCCAGAACGCTTTGAGGCGTTTATCGATTGTCTGTTCACGGCGCTGTGGGTTGAAGGACGCAGCCTCGACGAGCCCGCGACTGTCGCCGCTGTACTGAGCGAACACGGTTTCGACCCGCAGGAAGTTCTGGCGCTGAGCAACGATGAATCTGTCAAAGCAGCGCTTAAGGAGAACACCGAAACGGCGGTTAAACGCGGCGTGTTCGGCGCACCGAGCATGTTCATCGGTAATCAGCTGTTCTTCGGCCAGGATCGGCTCGACTTCGTTGAAGAAGCCCTGCGCCAGGGCTAGGCGATCATTCAGGCGCTGGTAACAGCGCCTGAATTGCAACCAGTCAGATGGCGGCAGTACGGGTGTTCAACCATTCCAGCGCAGCACCCTCAAGCAACGGACTCAAGCGCTCACGCACTTCTGTGTGGTAGGTGTTGAACCATTGTTTCTCTTCCTCAGTCAGCAGCGCCGGCAGCAGGCATCGGGTATCGATCGGGCACAGCGTCAAGGTTTCAAACTTGAGGAATTCACCGAATTCGCTGCTACCCGCCTCGCGGTTCATCGCCAGGTTCTCGATACGCACACCCCAACGGCCCGGACGATATGTACCCGGCTCGATCGACGTGATCATCCCCGGCTGCATGGCCGTCTGCGGTGCCGGCGCGGCCTGATAGGCAATCACCTGCGGGCCTTCATGGACATTGAGGAAATAGCCAACGCCGTGACCGGTGCCGTGGCCGTAATCCACGCTGTCGGCCCAGATCGGCGCACGGGCGATGGCGTCCAGCAGCGGCGAGAGAATGCCTTTCGGGAACTGCGCGCGCGACAGCGCGATCACGCCCTTGAGCACGCGCGTGCAATCACGCTTCTGCTCTTCGCTCGGCGTACCGACCGGCACCATCCGCGTGATGTCCGTGGTGCCGCCCAGGTACTGTCCACCCGAGTCGATCAGCAGCAAGCCGTCACCCTCGATCACCGCGTGTTCTTCTTCGGTCGCATGGTAATGCGGCATGGCGCCATTGGCGTTGAACGCGGCAATCGTGTTGAAGCTCAGCGAGACATAATCCGGACGACGCTCGCGAGCAGCTGTGAGCTTCTCATCGATGGTCAGTTCGGTAATGCGTTCGCGGCCCCACGCAGATTCCAGCCAGGCAAAGAATTCGCACAGCGCCGCACCGTCCTGCTCCATCGCTTGGCGGATGTGTTGAGCATCGGCTTCACTTTTCTGCGATTTGGCCAGCGTGGTCGGGTTCAAGCCTTCGACCAGTTTCACTGCGCTGTCGAGATTATCCAGTAAACCGCTGGTCACTCGTGCCGGATCGACCAGCAAGCTCGCGCCACTCGGAACGGCACGCAGGGCATCAGCGACTTCGCTGTAATCACGCAGCGTTACGCCATCCTGTTCCAGCACTGCGCGCAATTCGCCATCAACTTTGCTCAGCGCCACGAACAACGTCGCCTGCTGCTGATTGATCAAGGCAAACGAAACAAACACCGGGTTGAACGACACATCGCCGCCGCGCAGGTTGAACAGCCAGGCAATGTCGTCGAGGGTGGCGATGAAATGCCAGTCGGCCCCGCGCTCCCGCAAAGTTTCGCGCAGTTTGGCGAGTTTCTCGCCACGGCTGACCGTCGCCTGCGGTGGCAGATGCTGATAGATCGGTGCATTCGGCAGGCCCGGACGATCGCTCCAGACTTCCTGCAGCAGATCGATATCGGTACGCAGGCGCGCACCGCGTGCTTCCAGCTTGCTGCTCAGGGTACGCGCCGATGCCACGGCCATCACCGCACCGTCAACCGCGACCACACCACCTTCCGGTGTTTGCTCGGCCAGCCAGTCCAGCGGACTCGGTTGACCCGGTTGCAGTTTGACCAGTTCGATGCCGCTGCCCTTGAGCTCCTTGGTCGCTTGCTCCCAATAACGGCTGTCGGCCCAGACACCGGCGAAATCAGCGGTGACGATCAACGTCCCGACCGAACCATGGAAGCCCGACAACCACTGCCGGCCCTGCCAGTAACCCGGCAGGTATTCCGACAAGTGCGGGTCGGCGGACGGCACCAACAGCGCATGAATGCCTTCACGGCGCATCAGTTCACGGGTCTGCGCCAGGCGCTGGGGCACCGATCCTTCGGTCGAGGTCTGGGTACTCATCATGTCTCCTGCTAATCACTTCATCGTTATTGTTCGTAGCCGAGAGGTCGGCTCGTTTAAAGCCCGGTCGCCCAGAATGCCGGAGCACTGGCGCAGGCGGTCTTGATCAATGCACAAGCCTTGTCGATATCTTCGGCGGTGGTGAAGCGGCCGAGGCTCAGTCGAATGGTGCGACCGGCCAGGTGCGCGTCATGCCCCAGCGCCAACAACACGTGGGATGGCGTGTTACTGGCCGAGTTGCAGGCCGAGGTCGCGGAAAAGGCAATCGAATGGCTCAACGCCGCGCTGTTGAATTCACCTTCGCTGAAGGTCAGGCTCAAGGTGTGCGGAATGCGTTGAGTGGCGCAACCATTGAGGCGTACGCCCGGAAGGCTGAGCAGTTGTTCGAGCAAGCGTTCACGCAACGCGACGATCGTTTTTTTCTCATCATCGAACGTCTCTGCGGCCAGCGCGAACGCTGCGCCCATGCCGGCAATCTGGTGCGTCGCCAACGTCCCGGAGCGCAAGCCACCTTCATGTCCGCCGCCGTGAATCTGCGCCTGTAACCGCTGCTGCGCCCGTGGGCCGACATACAACGCGCCAATGCCTTTGGGGCCGTAGAGTTTGTGTGCGGAGAAGGACATCAGATCCACCGGCCATTGCCCTAGATCGATTGCCACTTTGCCGGCGCCCTGCGCCGCATCGACATGGAACAACGCCTCGCGACTACGCACCACTTCGCCAATCGCTTGAACATCATTGACGGTACCCAACTCGTTGTTGACCAGCATCAGCGACACCAGAAAGGTGTCGTCGCGCATGGCTTCACTGACCGCTTGCGGGGTGATCAGGCCATCGACATCCGGCACCAGATAGGTTACGGCGACGCCGGCGTCCTGCAATTGGCGGGCGGTATCGAGAATGGCTTTGTGTTCGATCTGACTGGTAATGATGTGGCCGCCGGAGACACCGCGGGCCTGCGCCACGCCTTTGAGGGCAAGGTTATTGGACTCGGTGGCACCGGAGGTCCAGACGATCTGCTCAGCCTTGGCGCCGACCAGTTCGGCGACCTGTCGGCGGGCCTGCTCGACCGTGTGTCGGGCTTGCTGGCCGAACGCGTGGGAGCTGGAAGCCGGGTTGCCAAAGTTACCGTGAAACCCCAGACACTCGATCATCACCTGGATGACCCGCTCGTCAACCGGGGTGGTGGCGGCGTAATCGAAATACAACGGACGTGTGTTCATAAATGACTCGCAGAGCGTGTTCCGGGATCAGGAGGCTCGTGTCTGCAAACGGCACGGCGCAGCCTTGTGAGCTGCGCGTCGGTTCGAGAGCGTCATCAATACCTGATCGGATGCCGTTAAAGAAGAACAACTTCATTTAAAAGTGCGTAGGAACGCTCCTGAAGTCGAGCTTAACAGGCATCCGGCCTGCGGTTGAAGCAATGCGTCAGCTAAAGCTTTCGAGAAGTAACGGGTACAACGAAATCACCAGCAATGCCGCCATGCCCCAGTTGAACACGCGCAACCAGCGCGGATCCTTCAGCACATTGCGCAACAACGTACCGCAGGCCGCCCAGACGCCGACGCTGGGCAGGTTAATGATGGCGAACACTGCAGCAATCACCACGACATTGGTGAAGTAGCCCTGCATCGGCGTGTAGGTGCTGATGGCCCCGATGGCCATGATCCACGCCTTGGGATTGACCCACTGAAAGGCAGCGGCGCCGAGGTAGCTGATCGGCTTGGCCTCGCCTTCGGCACTGTCACCGACCGGTCCCGAGTGAGCGATTTTCCACGCCAGATACAGCAGATAGGCCGCGCCGACATAGCGCAGAACCGTGTAGAGAATCGGGTACGTCTGAAACACCGCACCGAGACCAAAGCCCACGGCCACGACCAGAACGAAGAAGCCGCAAGTGATCCCGAGCATGTGCGGGATGGTGCGGTTGAAGCCGAAATTAACTCCCGATGCCAGCAACATGGTGTTGTTCGGCCCCGGCGTAATCGAGGTGACAAGGGCAAACAGGGCAAAGCCCAACAGCAGGTCAAGCGAGAGGTTCATGGCAGGCAATCCATCAGGGTCATTCAGGTGTAGACCCTATCCCACACCGCCCGGCAAGCCCACGGACAGTTGGGGAAAACTTCCAGCAGTACAGTTTGTTTTCAGCTAGGACGACCGTGCAGCTGTACGGCACGTTCGGCACTCATTTCAGCTTTCTTGTCGAACTGCGACTGACCGAGCAGTTGGGCTTTTTTCGCGTGGTATTCGTCGAAGGACAAGCCGCTGCGATTCAGTGCTTCCATCGCCAATTCGCGGGATTCTTCATCGGTGTAAGGGCGCAGTTCCGGTGATACATGTCCAGCACAACCGGCGAGTACGGAGACAGCGAGCAACAGGGAGACAGTCAGTAAACGATTCATGGGAGCGTCCTGGCGAGCAATGGGGAGTCGATGGACAAAGGCTACGCCCGGGCACGCTTGCGCAGAAATCAACGCTCTCAATAGTGGCTATCAGGAAATCGACACGTGCTGGCACATATCTCTTAACGATCTATAAATATCAATTAACGTTCTTTTACGGAATAACAAACTGCCTTTATAACTCCCTGCATGGGCTGAGCACTGTTGCTCCAGCAACTGTTGCCCAGCCAACACTGATTCAACAAAGCGCCCTGCTACTCACAGGGGCGACCGCCGCGCTAAAGCTCAACGCCTTGTAAACCGGGGCTTCCAGGAATTGGTACAGCGCTTGCTCTGACCCGGTGACTCACTCACTGCTCGCTGAGCAACTGTTGAAAAAAGGAACTGATCATGTCGCGTCCCCTGAAAGTCGTCGCCCTCTCCGGCGGCACCTGGCGTCCGTCCCGCACCCTGGTACTGACCCAAGCTTTGATCGCCGAACTGGCCGAGCACTTGTCCATTGAAAGCCATTTGATCGAACTCGGTGATATCGCTCGCCCGCTCGGCGGCGCGCTGTCGCGTCAGGAACTCAGTGCAGAGGTTGAAGCCGAGTTGCAAGCCATTGAACAGGCCGATCTGCTGATCGTTGCCGCGCCGGTTTATCGCGGTTCCTACCCGGGCCTGCTCAAGCACTTGTTCGACCTGATCGACCTCAACGCCTTGATCGACACCCCAGTGCTGCTCGCCGCTACCGGCGGCAGCGAACGCCATGCGCTGGTGCTCGATCACCAGTTGCGGCCGCTGTTCAGCTTCTTTCAGGCCATGACTTTGCCAATCGGCGTGTACGCCACCGAAGCCGACTTCGCCGATTACCAGATCACCAGCGAACTGTTGAAGGCGCGCATCCGCCTCGCGGCCGAACGCGCAGCGCCGCTGTTCGCCACCCAAATCAAACCTTTGCTGAAAATCGCCTGAGGAGCCGTTCATGGATGTTTTCTGGTTCCTGCCGACCCACGGTGATGGCCACTATCTGGGCACTACCCAAGGTGCGCGCCCGGTCACCCTCAACTATCTGAAACAAGTGGCGCAGGCGGCTGACAGCCTCGGCTACCACGGCGTGCTGATCCCCACCGGACGCTCCTGCGAAGACTCCTGGGTGATCGCCTCGGCGCTGGTGCCGTTGACCGAACGTCTGCGTTATCTGGTAGCGATCCGTCCGGGAATCATCTCGCCGACGGTGTCGGCGCGCATGGCTGCGACGCTTGACCGGTTATCCAACGGCCGTTTGCTGATCAACGTCGTGACCGGTGGCGATCCGGACGAGAACCGTGGCGACGGCAGTTTTCTCAGTCACGCCGAGCGCTATGAAGTCACCGATGAATTCCTGAAAATCTGGCGCCGCGTGTTGCAGGGCGAGGCGGTGGATTTCGACGGCAAACACCTGAAGGTGCAGAACGCCAAAGCCCTCTATCCGCCCGTGCAGAAACCCTATCCGCCGCTGTACTTCGGCGGCTCCTCCGATGCCGCGCATGATCTGGCTGCCGAGCAGGTCGATGTCTATCTGACCTGGGGCGAACCACCCGCCGCGGTTGCAGAAAAACTCGCCGACGTGCGCGAACGAGCGGCGCGGCATGGGCGCAAGGTGAAGTTCGGCATCCGCTTACACGTGATCGTGCGCGAGACCGCCGAAGATGCGTGGAAAGCGGCGGACAAACTGATCGAACACATCAGCGACGAGACTATTGAGGCCGCGCAGAAATCCTTCTCGCGCTTCGACTCGGAAGGTCAACGGCGCATGGCGGCTTTGCACGATGGTCGTCGCGATAACCTCGAGATCGCTCCGAATCTGTGGGCTGGTGTCGGTCTGGTGCGTGGCGGTGCCGGTACGGCGCTGGTCGGCGATCCGCAGCAAGTGGCGGCGCGGATCAAGGAATACGCGGATCTGGGCATCGAGAGTTTCATCTTCTCCGGTTATCCGCATCTGGAAGAAGCTTACCGCTTTGCCGAGCTGGTGTTCCCGCTGCTGCCCGAGCCTTACGCCAGTCTGGCCGGGCGTGGCGTGACCAATCTGACCGGGCCGTTTGGCGAAATGATTGCCAATGATGTGCTGCCCACAAAAGCCTCGGCGTAAACCGGATCTCTTGTGTAGGAGCTGCCGCAGGCTGAGTGAATTCAGGAGTGTTGGTGTGACCGCCAAACCGCAAAGTACTTTGTTATCCCCATTGCAGACCGCCCGCCAACTGGCTGCCGAGTTTGCCCTGACCGCCGTCGAACGTGACGAACGTGGTGGCACGCCAAAAGTCGAGCGCGATGCCCTGCGCAACAGCGGCCTGCTGGCCCTGAGCATTCCCACCCGCTACGGCGGCCTCGGCGCGAGCTGGAGTGAAACCCTGCAGGTCGTTCGCGAATTCGCCAAGGTCGACAGCTCGATCGCCCACGTTTTCGGTTTTCATCATTTGATGCTCGCCACCGTGCGCCTGTTTTCCCGGCCGGAACAATGGCAGCCGTGGTTCGAACAGACCGCGCGGCAGAACTGGTTCTGGGGCAATGCGCTCAACCCGCTCGACACTCGCACCGTGGTCAAGGATCTCGGCGGCTGGCGCGAGTTTTCCGGGAAGAAAAGCTTCTGTTCCGGCGCCAGCGACTCACAAATGCTGATCGCCTCGGCCGTCGATGAGAGCGCTGGCGGCAAATTACTGATCGCAGCGATTCCCAGCGGCCGCAGTGGTATCACCCTGCACAACGACTGGAACAACATCGGCCAGCGCCAGACCGATAGCGGTAGCGCGACCTTTGAACGGGTGCGCGTCGAAGAGTCGGAATTGCTCCTCGATCCCGGCCCACTGAGCACGCCGTTCGCCTGCCTGCGGCCATTGATCGCGCAGCTGACGTTCACGCATATGTTTCTCGGGATTGCCGAAGGCGCCTTTGAAGAAGCGCGGCAATACACCCTCAGCGAAACCCGGCTCTGGCACAAATCCTCGGCGCGCGATGTGCGCGAAGATCCGTACGTGCTCGCGCATTACGGCGAGTTCTGGGTGGCGCTGGAAGGCATTCGTCTGCTGGTCGAACGCGCGGCCGCACTGCTCGATGAAGCCTGGGCCAAGGGTGCGAATCTCAGTGCCGAGGAGCGCGGCCAAGTCGCGACAGCGATTGCCACCGCGAAAGTTGCCGCCAGCCGTCAGGGCCTGGAGATTTGCAGCCGTCTGTTCGAAGTGACCGGCGCGCGTTCCACCCACGCTTCCCTGCGCCTCGATCGCCACTGGCGCAACCTGCGCACGCAAACCCTGCACGACCCGCTGGACTACAAACTCCATGAGCTGGGCGACTGGGCGCTGAACCAGTCGCTGCCGGTGCCGACTTTCTATTCCTGACTTGCCTGCATTTGAACTAAAAAGAAGGACGAGCCCATGCAACTGCTGACCCTACCGCCCTCCCCCGCGCTCGCCACGTCGATCCGCGCCACCGCGCAGGTGTTCGAAGACCCGAAATCCCAGGCCCTGCTCGCGCATTTGCAACAGGTCGCGCCGAGCGAAGCCAGTGTGCTGATCATCGGTGAGACCGGCACCGGCAAAGAGCTGGTAGCGCGGCATATTCATAACCTCAGCAACCGCCGTCATCGGCCGTTTATCGCGGTCAATTGCGGGGCGTTTTCCGAGTCGCTGGTGGAAGCGGAATTATTCGGTCATGAAAAAGGCGCGTTCACCGGTGCGCTGAGTGCCAAGGCCGGGTGGTTCGAGGAAGCGGATGGCGGCACGTTGTTTCTCGATGAGATCGGCGATCTGCCGATGGCGATTCAGGTGAAGTTGCTGCGGGTGTTGCAGGAGCGCGAAGTGGTGCGGCTGGGCTCGCGCAAAAGCATTCCCATCGATGTGCGGGTGCTGGCAGCGACCAACGTGCAGCTGGAGAAGGCCATCAATGCCGGAAACTTCCGCGAGGATCTGTATTACCGCCTCAACGTGGTCAATCTGGAATTGAGCCCGTTGCGTGAGCGTCCCGGCGATATCCTCCCGCTCACGCGCCATTTTATCGAGGCCTACAGCCAGCGCCTCGGTTATGGCCGGGTCAGCATCAGCCCCGGTGCCGAGCACAAACTGCGTGGCTACAGTTGGCCGGGCAATATTCGCGAGCTGGAAAACGTCATCCATCATACCCTGCTGATCTGCCGCAACGGCGTGATCGAACGCGATGATCTGCGCCTGTCGAACCTGCGTATCGAGCGCCCGGACGATCATCACAGCAGCGCCGATGATTCACCGGAAGCGTTGCTGGAACAGGCCTTTCAAAAACTGTTCGCGCAACAGGCCGGTGCTTTGCACGAGAAAGTCGAGGACGCCTTGCTGCGCGCAGCGTATCGCTTTTGCCATTACAACCAGGTGCACACCGCAGCACTGCTCGGTCTGAGCCGCAACGTCACCCGCACGCGGCTGATCAAGATCGGCGAACTGGCGGTGAACAAGCGGCGACTCACGGAAAATCTGCAAGGCGAGCGCTTGATCCAGTTGTCGATCTAGCCAACCAGATGGCAGTGCAGCGCATCGTCGGGACTACGGGCGATGCTGCTCAACACCTGAAACGAATTGAAGGTGATGGTTTTCGCCTGATGGGTGTGAATCAGTTGCCAGAAGTCCTGCTCGCCGCTTTCAAAGCTGCGAAACGCCGCCTCCCCTGCTTCGCGGGTCTGCCATTGGAGAAAACTCAGCACGCGCCGGCCGTCATCGCTGGCCTGCACACTGGCGCTGACAAAACCGTCGTAGCGCTGAGCCAGACGCTCGGTTTGCCTCGATAGTGCAGTCACCAGCGCAGGTTGTTGGCGTGGTTCGATTTCAAATTCGATCAATTGGGTAAAACTGCGGTTGTTCATGGAATGCCCCCACTCAGCGTAAGACGAGCCTTGCGACTCGAAGACCTGCAGGGTAAAACCTCTAGTTAAGTCAAGGTCAAGAGCTGTCTGCAGATGATCAGCAAAGAAAATGTGCACAAACAGTTAACAGTCGGCGAAGTCGCGGCGCGCAGCGGTGTCGCCGTCACCGCCCTGCACTTTTATGAGTCCAAAGGCTTGATCAAGAGCCAGCGCAATGCCGGCAATCAGCGCCGTTATCCGCGCGAAGTGCTGCGCCGGGTGGCGTTGATCAAAGTCGCGCAGCGGCTGGGGATTCCATTGGCGGAGATTGGCGAGGCGCTGAAAATCCTTCCGGATGATCGTGCGCCCAGCGCGGCCGACTGGAAAATCCTCTCGGAGCAATGGCGCCGAGAGCTGGATGAACGGATCGCACAACTGACGCTACTGCGTGACCGGCTCAATGGCTGCATCGGTTGCGGGTGTTTGTCGATGGAGGCTTGCCCGCTGCGCAATCAGGGCGATGTACTCGGCGAACAAGGCCCGGGGCCGCACTTTCCAAAGAATTGACTGCTCGTCGGGCAAAAACCTGCACGGCGAGGACAGTTCTATAGTGAATCTTCCACAAATCCGGTGGAGTCCTGTCCCATAGAACAACAATTCAGGGAGAACGTCATGAGCGTCAAACCCATCCCCGAGGGGTATCACAGCATTACTCCGTATCTCGGCATCCACAAAGCCGCCGAGGCCATCGATTTCTATAAAAAAGCCTTCGGCGCCACCGAAGTCATGCGCCTGGCCATGCCCGACGGCGGCATCGGCCACGCCGAACTGCGCATCGGCGACAGCGCGATCATGCTCGGCTCGCCGTGCGATCAGGGGCCGTTGAGCAATCCTGATAAAAGCGTGTCAGTTGGTTTGCATCTGTACGTGACCGATGTCGACAAGTCCTTTCAGCGCGCGCTGGACGCGGGGGCGACGACGGTGTCCGAGGTCAAGGATCAGTTTTACGGTGATCGCAGCGGCACGTTGAAGGATCCGTATGGGCATCTGTGGTTTCTGGCCTCGCGCAAGGAAGATCTGACTGAAGAACAGATCAAGCAGCGGGCGATGGAGATGTTTCAGCAGGGTTGAACATTTCAGTGTCTGGACTGGCCTCTTCGCGAGCAAGCTCGCTCCCACAGGGTTTCGTTGGGTGGCATAGATAATCGTCACACCGGAAACTACTGTGGGAGCGAGCTTGCTCGCGAAGGGGCCGGCACCGAAAACACATAACCCCATCAACACACTTCATGAACCTGCCGACCACGCTTTGCCCCTTGCCGCGAATGCCGGACGATTTCAGGATGCAGCCAACCAGAACCCTGAAAAAGGATCAGCCCGATGTTTGCCGGATTCCGCAAAGACCAGCGTCACGTCAACGGCGTCGACATTGCCTACCGCCTCGGCGGCAGCGGCCCGGGCCTGTTGCTGTTGCACGGGCACCCGCAGACCCATGTGATCTGGCACAAGATTGCCGAAC
This sequence comes from Pseudomonas sp. ok266, assembly GCF_900110195.1. Taxonomy (NCBI): domain Bacteria; kingdom Pseudomonadati; phylum Pseudomonadota; class Gammaproteobacteria; order Pseudomonadales; family Pseudomonadaceae; genus Pseudomonas; species Pseudomonas sp. ok266. The sequence continues at coordinate 14,167 of NZ_FOCU01000009.1, forward strand.
AACTGGCCGAACACTTCACCGTGGTCGCCGCCGACCTGCGCGGTTACGGCGACAGCAGTCGCCCGGCCGCTGATGAGCTGCACGCCCATTACTCGAAACGCGAAATGGCCCGCGACAATGTCGAGTTGATGCAGGCGCTGGGCTTCGAGCAGTTTTCGATTCTCGCTCACGACCGTGGCGCGCGGGTCGCCCATCGTCTCGCGCTTGATCACCCGAACGCCGTGCAGCGCATGATGCTGCTCGACATCGCCCCGACCCAGTCGATGTATACGCAAACCAACGAAGCCTTTGCCCGCGCGTATTGGCACTGGTTCTTCCTGATCCGCCCGGCACCACTGCCGGAAACCCTGATCGAAGCGGATCCGGAAGGCTATCTGCGCAGCGTGATGGGCAGCCGCAGCGCCGGGTTCAAGCCGTTTACCGATGCAGCCTTTGGCGAATACCTGCGCTGCCTGCAACGACCGGGCAGCGCTCGCGGCATCTGCGAAGACTATCGCGCCAGCGCCGGCATCGACCTTGAGCACGACCGCGCCGACATCGCCGCCGGGCATCAGCTGAATCTACCGCTGCGCGTGTTGTGGGGCGCCGAAGGCACGGTCGGACGCTGCTTCGATCCGCTCAAGGAGTGGCAGCAAGTGGCGACCAACGTCAGCGGCCAGGCCTTGCCCGCTGGCCATTACATTGCCGAAGAAATCCCCGAACCGTTGCTCGCCGAAGCATTGGCCTTTTTGCGCTGAGCGGAGACACTGGATCTCGGTGCTATGCTGGCGGCTTCTGCCGCCAGTGTTCGTTTTTGACATGTCCCAGAAGAAAGACACCGTGCCCCTGCCCGAAGACCTGCGCGTACTGCTCACCGTAATCCGCAAAAACGGCTTTGCCGCTGCAGCAGATGAACTAGGCCTGTCACCGGCCTACGTCAGCAAACGCATCCAGATTCTTGAAACCACCCTCGGCACGCGCCTGCTGCACCGCACCAGTCGCCGCGTCTCGCTGACCGAGGACGGTGAGCGCGTGCAGCGCTGGGCGTTGCGCATTCTCGATGATTTCCAGCAGTTGCATGATGAACTGTCCGACGCCCACGGCAGCCCGCGTGGGCGTTTGCACATTTGCAGCAGTTTCGGTTTCGGTCGCAATCACGTAGCCCCGGCGGTGTCGTTGCTGGCCGAACGTTATCCAGAACTGGAGATTCGCCTCGACCTGTTTGACCGGGTGGTGGACATCATCAACGAAGGCTTCGATCTGGAAATCCGCGTCGGCGATGACCTGCCCGGCCAGCACATCGGTCGACGCCTGGTCAGTAACCGGCGGGTACTGTGCGCCGCTCCCGGTTATCTGCAACGTCGCGGCACACCGCAGACGCTGGACGAACTGCAACAGCACGATTGCCTGGTGATCAAGGAGCGCGACAACGCCTTTGGGATCTGGAATCTGGATCGCGACGGCAGACAAGAAAGCGTGCGGGTCAGCGGGCCGTTATCGTCAAACAACGGCGAAATCGTTTTGCAATGGGCGCTGGATGGGCGCGGGGTGTTGTTGCGTTCGCTGTGGGATGTGAAGCCGCTACTGGAGCAAGGACGCTTGGTGCAGGTGCTGAACGATTACAGCCAGAGCGCCAATGTCTGGGCGGTGTACCCGACGCGGCTGGCACACTCGGGGAAACTGCGCGCGTGTGTGGAGTTTTTGCAGGCGCATTTCAAAGGATTGTCGCTGTAGCCCAAAACACCACTCCCCCCCTGTAGGAGTGAGCCTGCTCGCGATAGCGGTGAATCAGTCAAAGTGCTGTATCTGACACACCGCTATCGCGAGCAGGCTCGCTCCCACAAGGGATCAGCGGTGGGTCAGGACAGCCAAGGGTTGTTGGCCAAATGCTCGCGCTCGAAGATCTTGATCTGTTCGCGCCGTTGCAGGGTGCTGCCGATGGCATCCAGGCCGAGCAGCAATGCGGTTTTGCGCAGGGTATCAATCTGGAACTCGATCACCGTGCCATCCGCCAGACTGATCTGCTGAGCCTCCAGATCAATAGCGATCCGCGCCGTTTCAGGTTCACTGACAAGTTGTCCGATGCGTTGCACCTGCGCCTCCTCCAGCGTGATCAACAACACCCCGTTACGCTGGCAATTGTCGTAGAAGATCCCGGCAAAACTGCTGCCGATCAACGCGCGGATGCCCATCTGCTGCAAGCCCCAAACCGCATGTTCACGGCTGGAACCGCAGCCAAAATTCGCTCCGACTACTAGAAAACTCGCGCCCTGCCATGTCGGTTTGTTCAACACAAAATCGGGATCGGGGCTGCCATCGCGCAGAAACCGCAGATCGAAAAACAGCCCGCGATCGAGTCCTTGGCGATCAATGCCTTTGAGGAATTGCTTGGGCATGATCACGTCCGTGTCGACGTTGGCCGCCAGTAACGGTGCGGCCCGACCGCTGACGTGGGTGAAGGGTTGCAGGCTCATGGGCGTTCTCCAAATTGGCGGATATCGGTGAGTCGACCGCAGATCGCAGCAGCGGCGACCATGGCCGGGCTCATCAAATGAGTGCGCGCACCGGCGCCCTGACGGCCTTCGAAATTGCGGTTGGTACTCGACGCGCAACGGTCGCCGGGCGCAAGTACGTCGTCGTTCATCGCCAGGCACATCGAGCAGCCGGACTGACGCCACTCGAACCCGGCATCGATAAAGATCTGCGCCAACCCTTCGGCCTCCGCCTGCGCGCGAACTTCGCTGGAGCCGGGGACAATCATTGCCCGTACATGCCCGGCCACGTGTTGACCGTTTACGACGCTGGCGGCATCGCGCAGGTCTTCTATCCGCGCGTTGGTGCACGAGCCGATAAAGGCGTGGCTGATCACGATGTCGCTGAGCGCCATGCCCGCTTCGAGGCCCATGTAACTGAGGGCGCGGCGCATGTCCTGACGCAGGATCGGATCGCTGATCGCTTGCGGATCCGGCACCCGCGCACCGATTGCAGCGGCCTGATCGGGGCTGGTGCCCCAAGTGACCATCGGCTCCAGGACGCTGGCGTCGAGGTGAATCTCGCGGTCAAACCGCGCACCGGGATCACTGCGCAGTTCGCGCCACTTCTTCACGCCTTGTTCCCATAGCTCTCCTTGCGGCGTTCGCGGCTTGCCCTTGAGATAGGCGAAGACTTTGTCATCCGGGGCCATGAATGCGCCGCGCGCACCCGCCTCGACAGCCATGTTGCAAATGGTCATGCGCGCTTCAACGCTGAGGGCATCTATGGTCGAGCCGCAGAATTCGATCGCGTAACCGCTGGCTCCGGAAGCACCGATGCGGCCGATCAGGGCCATGATCACGTCTTTCGAGGTCAAACCCGGCGCCAACTCGCCGTCGACGGTCACGCGCAGGCTTTTCAGTCGTTTGTAGACCAGCGTCTGCGAAGCCAGCAGGTGTTCGATCTCGGAGGTGCCGATGCCGAAACCGAAAGCACCGAGTGCGCCATAAGTGGTGGTGTGGCTGTCGCCAGCGGCAATGACCATACCGGGCAGAATAAAGCCCTGCTCGGGAGCGATAACGTGTTCGATGCCCTGACGCTTGTCGAGGATGTCCAGCAACTCGATGCCGAAGTCCCGGCAGTTCTCCGCCAGATACGACACTTGGCGCGCGCCGCCGGCGTCGGGCATTGCTGCGATGCGCACAGGCGTGGTCGGGTTGACGTGATCGACCACCGCCAGCGCCGTGCCCGGCCGCCAGACATCGCGCCCGGCCGCGCGCAAACCGCTGAAAGCCTGCGGGCTGGTGTATTCGTTGATCACCTGACGATCGATATACAACAGGACATGACCCTGATCGTCGAGGCGGCACACCGTGTGCGAATCGATGTGTTTGTCATAGAGGGTTCTGGCGGTCATCAAGGCGCTCACTCAGGGAAATCAGGTGATTCCCATCATAGGGAGCGCGGGTCGGCCATCAATTGGCAGACAGTGATGGCGTGGATCATGAATCGTGTTTGATCCCTGTACGCAGCAAAGCCCTGTGGGAGCGAGCCTGCTCGCGAAAGCGGTGGATCAGGCAACGGATGAAGTGACTGACCCGGCACCTTCGCGAGCAAGCTCGCTCCCACAAGGTGATTTTTGGTGATCGGGGAATTGGGAAACATTTGCTTTCATATCACCTTTCGGGATTTGTCCCGCTCATTCGTCCTATAGAGATGCAGGCCGTTCGCGTAGGCAAAAGCCACGTTCGGTCTTTCGGGGTCTGCCGTGCTGCGAAGCCCGTAGCCACGCGCCCTTTCACCGCTATCAAGACGCGCAATCATGTCGAAGAAATCCCGCTCCAAACTGTGGTTCCTCGTTCATAGCTGGCTGGCGTTACCGATCTGGTTCTTTGTCCTGATCGTCTGTGTCACCGGCACGCTGGCGGTGGTCAGCCAGGAAATCGTCTGGCTGGCCAACCCGCAGATGCGCGCCAGCCAGCCTGCGGACGATGCGCCGCTGCTCAGCTATGACCAGATCATGGCAGCGATCAAAACAGCCGAACCGCAGACCCTCGTTGAAAGTATCAGTCGTCCCGACGAATCCCACTTCGCCCTCGACGTTGCGGTCAGCTATCCGGACGGTCGTTCGCAGACGGTCTACGTCAATCCTTACACCGGGGTGATTCAAGGCCCTGCCCCGACGTTCGATTTCAAGGCCTTCACCCGCGCCCTGCATGGCTGGTGGCTGGTGCCGTTCACCAACGGTTTCAGTTGGGGCTGGTATCTGGTGTCGTTCCTCGGCGTGCCGATGCTGGTGTCGCTGATCACAGGTCTAGTGGTCTACAAGCGCTTCTGGAAAGGTTTTCTGCGTCCGACCCTGCGCGTGCGTCACGGCGCGCGGATCTTCTGGGGTGACTTCCATCGCTTGTGCGGTATCTGGTCGATCTGGTTCATTGCGGTGATTTCCATCACCGGGATCTGGTTTCTGATTCGGGCGATTCTGTTCGACAACCAGATCGCCATTTCCAGCGAGCCGATCATTCCGGCCATGTCCCGCGAGAGCGTGCCGATCTCTGCCGCCGGCACACCGCCGCCACGGATCAGCCTGGACCGTGCCGTCGAGCTCGCGCAAGAGAAGATTCCGGGGCTGGAAGCCAGCTTCGTCAGCCTGCCGGGCAATGCCTACAGCCACATGAGCGTCGGTGGGCGCGGCTGGTATCCGTTGATGTTCCAGACCGCCACGCTCAATCCGTACAACGGCGACATCGCCGCTTCACGGCTTCTGTCCGATCGTTCGTCGCTGGAGTTCGTCACCGAGTCCATGCGGCCACTGCACACCGGCGACTTCGGCGGCATCTGGATCAAGCTGATCTGGTTCTTCTTCGGTTTGATCCTGAGCATGATGATCCTCAGCGGCTTGTTGATCTGGACCAAACGCACTGCGCTGGCCACCGCCAACGCGTTGAAGCGCGAAGACAAGAAACACCGCCTCAAGGCACAACCGGCGATGAGCCGTGAAACCTCGGAGGCCAGCCTGTGAGCAGATCCATCACCAAGGCACAGCCTTCTCGACTCGCGCGTTTCTGGCACACATGGCGCTTCCACATCAATGTCCTGCTGCTGTTGATCCCGCTGGGGTTCATGCCCAAATACTTCGCCGACGCCTCGCTGTTTCGCGGTGACAGCGGCCTGGGCCAACATGTAATCGGCAATATCCAGGTTGGCCCGTGGAGCCTGCGCCTGGCCGAACTGCGCAACGAAGCGCCGGTGCTCACTGGCCCGGCCGGCTACATGAAAGACTTCAGCGCGGCCCTGTGCGATGCCTGTGTCGAGCAGGTCAAGGCCACCTACCTGCGCATCGGCAAGCCACGCAGCCTGCGCGCCGCCGGTACGATTTTCTTCGGCACGCCTTACCGCATGGGCACGCAGATGCCGATCCCGGAGAAGACCAGACCCGACGCCGAACTGTGGATCACCATGGAAGGCTGGGACGGCAGCATGCATCAGGCTTCGATTCCCCTGAGTCAGGCCTCCCCCGCCACCTTCGCCTGGCTGAACAAACAAGGAGTCAAACCATGACGTGTTCCCAACGCTCTTCCCGCCTGCGCTTGAAGGCCGCGCTGCTGGTGCTGTGCGCCGGTTTCAGCGCCAGTGCGCTGGCCCACAATCCGATGTGCGAATGCACCGCCATCGACGCCGAACAGATCAAATGCACCGGCGGGTTCTCCGACGGCAGCGGTGCGCCGGGGGTGACCCTCGATGTGATCGGTTACGACGAAACCATTCTGGTGCCGGGCAAGCTCGGCGCCGATTCCACACTGACGTTCAAGAAACCCGGCAGCGAATTTTACGTGCTGTTCGACGCGGGCCCGGGCCACGTGGTGGAAATCGACCAAGCGGATATCGAAGCCCCATGAGTACGCCCACCAGCCAAATCGTGCGCCCGGCCGGTGCCGGTCATGAAACCCTCAATGTGCTGCTGTTGTGCCTGTTGATCCTCGCGGTCGCCGGTTCCGTGGTCGCGTGGCGCGGGGTTTCCCATGAGCCCGAGCCAGTGGCGACTCACCAGCTCGACGCACGCCGCGACCTCAGTGCTGCCGAGCAAGGCATCTATGCCGACCTGCGGGTGACCCTCGATGAAATCCGCTTGCTGCGCGAGGAACAACAAGCCCTGCCGACGCCGCAGAATCTGGCCGACGAAGGGTTTGCGCCATTTGCCCAGGATGCGAGTTCGGTCAGCCGCGGTGGTCATGCCTGGCAATTGCTGGCGGACGCCGCGTATTTCGGCCAAAGCCAGAATCCGGCCGTCGCCGGTTCGTTTGTGATGCTGCTCAGCGCCGACGACAAGGCTGCGCCGGACATCTGGCTCAGCCGCGATGCTGCCGCTCAAGCCCCGGCGCAACTGACTGCGGCGGCGCTGTCCGCTGCCGGCTGGAAACAGATCGTCGCGCAATACGATGCCGGGGTTACCCGCGAACATCGCCATTGATTCCTCGCCCTCCTCCGAGAGAAGACCGCTTGCCCATGTCTATTTCATCGCCACGCCGTCCATTGTTACGCCTCTTTTTATTGGGCCTGTGTGCCTGCCTGCTGAGCCCGTTGGCCAGTGCCGATCAGGCCAAACGCCTGCGCATCGGCATCACCCTGCACCCTTACTACAGCTATGTGGCCAACATCGTCGGCGACAAGGCCGAGGTGGTGCCGCTGATCCCGGCCGGTTTCAACCCGCATGCCTACGAGCCACGGGCCGAAGACATCAAACGCATCAGCGGGCTGGATGTGATCGTGCTCAACGGCGTTGGCCATGACGACTTCGCCGACCGCATGATCGCCGCCAGCGAAACGCCAAACATCAAAACCATCGAAGCCAACGAAAACGTGCCGTTGCTGGCGGCCACCGGGGTAGCCGCGCGCGGGGCCGGCAAAGTGGTGAACCCGCACACGTTCCTGTCGATCAGCGCTTCCATTGCCCAGGTCAACAACATTGCCCGCGAACTGGGCAAACTCGATCCAGACAACGCCAAGACCTACACCCAGAACGCCCGCGCCTACGGCAAACGCCTGCGGCAGATGCGCGCCGACGCCCTGGCAAAACTGACGCAAGCGCCGAACGCGGAACTGCGCGTGGCCACGGTGCACGCGGCTTACGACTATCTGCTGCGTGAGTTCGGCCTGGAAGTGACCGCCGTGGTCGAGCCGGCCCACGGTATCGAGCCGAGCCCAAGCCAGTTGAAGAAGACCATTGACCAGTTGCGTGAACTGGACGTGAAAGTGATCTTCTCGGAGATGGATTTCCCGTCCACTTACGTCGACACCATTCAGCGTGAATCCGGCGTGAAACTGTACCCGCTGTCGCACATTTCCTACGGCGAATACACCGCCGACAAGTACGAAAAGGAAATGACCGGCAACCTCAACACCGTGGTGCGGGCGATTCAGGAGTCTGGCGCATGACTTCCAGAGAAACCCTCAACCTCCAGGACACCGAGCACCCTGTGGGAGCGAGCTTGCTCGCGAAGGCGCCGGATCAGCCGACATCTGTATTGAATGACACGCCGCATTCGCGAGCGGGCTCGCTCCCACAAGGATTGGGACCGACTCTGGATTTTGCGGAAGTCTCTCTGACGCTCGGTCGCACGACAATCCTCGATAACGTCACCTTCCAGGTGCACCCCGGCAGCGTTCACGCCCTGGTCGGCCCCAACGGTGGCGGCAAGAGTTCGCTGATCAAGACCCTGCTCGGACAAATGCCCCATCAGGGCCAGCTCAGCCTGCAATGGCCCGGCGAACCCGGCACCATCGGTTATGTACCGCAGGCGCTGGAAATCGATCGCGGTCTGCCGATGACCGTCGACGATTTCATGGCTGCCATGTGCCAGCGACGTCCGGCGTTTCTCGGTTTGAGCAAGCGTTACGCCGGCGCCATTGGTGAAGCGCTGGAACGCGTCGGCATGCAAGACAAACGCAAGCGCCGCATGGGCGCGCTGTCCGGCGGTGAGCGGCAGCGGGTGCTACTCGCCCAAGGGCTGATCCCGGCGCCGCAATTGCTGGTGCTGGATGAGCCGATGTCGGCCCTCGATGAAGCCGGGATTCAGGTATTCGAACGTCTGCTCGGCGATTGGCGTGCAGCGGGCATCACCGTTCTCTGGATCGAGCACGATCTGGAAGCGGTCGGGCGTCTGGCCAGCCGTGTCACGGGTCTAAACCGCCGCGTGCTGTTCGATGCCTCACCGCAAGAGGCGCTGACCCCGGAACGTCTGCTGACCTTGTTCTCGACCCATCCACGGAGCGCTGCCTGATGAGTTACGAAGCCTTTCGTTTGATGGTGCAAGGCTGGGCCTCGTCTGGTTATCTGCCGGAAGCGCTGGCCTACGGTTTCGTGGTCAATGCGTTGCTTGCCGGCCTGTTGATCGGCCCGGTACTCGGCGGCCTTGGCACGCTGGTAGTGGTCAAGCGCTTCGCGTTTTTTTCCGAAGCGGTGGGCCATGCGGCGCTCACCGGTGTAGCCATCGGCATTCTGCTCGGCGAGCCTTACACCGGGCCCTACGGCAGCCTGTTCGGCTACTGCCTGCTGTTCGGCATCCTGCTCAATTACCTGCGCAACCGTACCGGTCTGGCACCGGACACTTTGATCGGCGTATTCCTCTCGGTGTCACTGGCACTGGGCGCGAGTCTGCTGCTGATTCTCGCGGGCAAGATCAACGTGCACATTCTCGAGAACGTACTGTTCGGTTCGGTACTCACGGTCAACGGCAACGATCTGGCGGTATTGGCCATCGTTGGTTCGCTGGTCATGGCCCTGGCCTTGCCACTGTACAACCGCATCATGCTCGCCAGTTTCAACCCGCAACTGGCGGCGGTGCGCGGGGTGGCGGTGAAGACCCTGGACTATCTGTTCGTGATTCTGGTGACGCTGATCACCGTCGCTGCGGTGAAAGTCATCGGCGCAATTCTGGTCGGCGCGCTGCTGGTGATTCCAGCGGCGGCGGCACGTTTGCTCAGCCAGTCGCTCAAGGGTTTCTTCTGGTGCTCGGTGTTGATCGCCACGGTCAGCACACTGTGCGGGATCCTCGCGCCGATCGTGTTTGATCTGCCGATCCCGTCCGGCGCCGCGATCATTCTGGTCGCCGGCATTGCCTTCGCCCTCGCCGCCATTGCGCGCGGGGTTGTCCCGAGCCTGAAAGGGAATCTTGGATAAATGACTTTTTCACTGCGCAAACTGACCTTGGCCATGACCCTGTGCGGCGTGATCTGCACGCCGTTGATGGCCGCCGAAAACACTAAACCGCTGCGAGTGCTGGCCTCGTTGCCGATCACCTATGGCTTGGGCGAAGTGCTGCTCAAAGGCACTGACGTCCAGCTTGAACGTGCGGCACCGGCGAACTTGCCGGGCAGCCGGCAGAACGCTTATTTCACCGGGCGCGGTGCACCGGCGCTGAGCAAGTTGGCGACGAGCGCCGATGCGGTGATTGGCGTGCGCTCGCTGTGGGCCGATGATTCGCTGTACCCGATCGCCCGTCGCAGCAATATTCGCATCGTTGAAGTCGACGCGGCGCGCCCGGTCGACGGCGCCCTGCCGGGCATTGCCGTGCAACCGGATCTGAAGGTTGATGGTTTGAACAGCCAGCCATGGCTGGCGAGCAACAACATGGGGCGCATGGCGGACGTGATGGCGGCGGATCTGGTGCGCCTGGCACCTAGCGCCAAGCCTGCGATCGAGGCGAATCTGGCGACGTTGAAGCAGCGTTTGCTGAAGCTCAGCGCCGACAGCGAGGCGCGGTTGGCGAGTGCCGACAATCTGAGTGTGATGAGTTTGAGTGATCACTTTGGTTATCTGATCGGTAGTCTGAATCTGGAGCTGGTTGGCCAGGATCCACGCCCTGATGCGGAATGGACGCCGCAGGATCTGAAAAAACTGACGGCGACGCTCAAGGACAATGATGTGGCGGTGGTGCTGCATCATCGTCAGCCATCGGAGGCGCTGAAAGCGGCAATTGTCGAGTCAGGCAGTCGTTTGGTGGTGTTGAGTACCGATGCGGTAGATCCGGTGGCGGAGCTGGAGGGCAATGTTGATTTGCTGCTCAAGGGCTTGAGCGGGGCTTAGTTTCAGCCTGCTCGCGTTATCGTTCATCGCGAGCAGGCTCACTCCTACAGGGCGAGCGCATTCCAAATGTAGGTGTGAGCCTGCTCGCGATGAGGCCAGCCCGGCAAACACAAACCCAAGGAATGAAAAAACCCGCTGACTGTTTCCAGTCCAGCGGGTTTGTTTTTGCCCGGCCGCTTATTGCGCGGCGGCCTGGGCTTCCATCTTCTGGCGCAGACTCAGCGGACGCATGTCGGTCCAGACTTCTTCGATATAGGCCAGGCATTCCTTTTTCAGGCCGCTCTTGCCCACGGTGCGCCAGCCTTGCGGCACGGCTTTGTAGTCCGGCCAGATCGAGTATTGCTCTTCGTGGTTGACCACGACCTGAAAGAGGATGTCCTCGCGGTCGAATACTGACGTCATGCTGGTTCTCCATCGTTATAAGGGTGGGCTGCACGCTGAGTGCAGCCGGGTATGTAGAAAGAACGTTCGGCGCGGCGAAAAATTTACAGCGCAGCGGTGGCAGCGGCCAAAGCACGGCCAAAGATTTCCGCGACACGGTCGATTTCGGCGGCAGTGATCACCAGCGGCGGCAGGAAACGTACTACTGCGCCATGGCGACCGCCCAGCTCCAGAATCAGCCCACGCTTGAGGCATTCGCGCTGGACCAGCGGCGCCAGTCGCGCAGACGCCGGCGGATGACCGAGCGCATCCGGTGTGCCGTTCGGCTCGACCAGCTCGACGCCGAGCATCAGGCCGCGACCACGAATGTCGCCCAATTGCGGGAAGTCCCGTTGCAGGATGTGCAGGTGCTCGCTGAGGCGCTCGCCCATGGCAGCAGCGTGTTCGCAGACCTTGTGCTCAACCAGATAACGCATCACCGCAGAACCTGCCGCCATGGCCATCTGATTGCCACGGAAGGTGCCGGCGTGCGCGCCCGGCTGCCAAGTGTCGAGCCAGTCGCGATAAACCACCACGGCCAATGGCAGGCTGCCGCCGATGGCTTTGGACAACACCACCACATCCGGGGTGATACCGGCGTGTTCGAAGGCAAACATCTTGCCGGTGCGGGCAAAACCACTCTGGATCTCGTCGACGATCAACGCCACGCCGGCCTTTTCGGTGATCCGGCGCAAGCCGCGCAACCACTCGATGTCCGCCGGAATCACACCGCCCTCGCCCTGCACCGCTTCGACGATCACCGCTGCGGGCAGTTGCACGCCGGCTTCCGGGTCGTTGAGCAAGTTTTCCAGATAGCTCAGGTTGGCCTTCACGCCCGCCGCGCCACCGAGGCCGAACGGGCAACGGTAGTCGTACGGGAACGGCATGAACTGCACGCCATTGCTGAGCAACGCACCTAGCGGTTTTTTCGGCCCCAGACTGCCCATCAGGCTCAGCGCGCCCTGGCTCATACCGTGATAACCACCGGAGAACGACAGCACGGTGCTGCGCCCGGTCGCCGTGCGTACCAGCTTCAATGCCGCTTCCACGGCATCGGTGCCGGTCGGGCCGCAGAACTGGATTTTCGCTTGCGCCGCCAGGGCGGGCGGCAGCAGGCCGAACAGGTCCTGGACGAACTGATCCTTGACCGGCGTGGTCAGGTCGAGGGTATGCAATGGCAATTCATCGGCCAATACCTGCTGGATCGCTTCGATCACCACCGGGTGGTTATGCCCCAGCGCCAGCGTGCCGGCCCCAGCGAGGCAGTCGATGAACGTGCGCCCTTCAACGTCTTCGACATACAGGCCTTTGGCGCGCTTCAATGCCAATGGAATGCGTCGTGGATAGCTGCGCGCGTTGGACTCCTGCCGGGCCTGACGAGCCAGCAATGGCGATTCGTTGAACTGGTACAGCGTTTCGGCCGGCGCCGAGGTAACCCGGGCCGACGACTCTTCGATAAGGCTGGTGGCGACTGACATCTCTCGACCCCTCAATTGGCTATGGATAGTGACCAAAACAGCACACCGGACAGGTGCGCATTCCAATCGCGGAGCGCACTTGCAGGTTTTCCTGTTCTGGAAACGCTTAAGGGGCCTGAGGATTTAGCCCGTGATCGTGTTGTCAGGCCGGCGCTGCCAACGACTTGTGCATGGGCAGGGTCTGCACGCCTTGGTATTCGACGGGCGGCGCTGACTCGCGATAGCCCAGACGGCGATAAAAAGCACGGCCGGTGCGCGTGCTGTTGAGATTCGCTTGAGCAACGTCGCGAACCCGCAACCAGCCTTCCAGATCGTGCATCAACGCGCGCCCGACGCCCCGGCGAAAGGATTCTGGCTGCACGTAACACAGGGAAATGTCACCACTGGCCTGTGCCATACCGACACCGACCGGTTTGTCCGCCAGTAAAGCCATGCATAAATAGAAGTGCGGGTCGGCGAGGCGGGCGCTGATGAAGTCGGCGGATTGCTGAGTGATCCAGGTGCTGACCCGTATCGGATCGTTACGGTGGTCGAGCGCACAACCGATACGGATCGAACGTTCGATGATGCGGCTGATGATGCCGGCGTCGGCCAGTGTGGCGGGACGAATGCAGATGGGTGCTTCCATGGCGCAATTCCCTCAATCCATTGAGTCAAAGCTGCGTTGACCTTACCCCCACCCCTGCCGGATAGCGAATGTCGAAAAGTTACATTTGATGTTCCAACACATCCGCCCTTGTGGGAGCGAGCCTGCTCGCGAACGCGTTTTGTCAGCCACTTGGATGCTGACTGTGCCGCCGTCTTCGCGAGCAGGCTCGCTCCCACAGGGGATTTGTGGTCAGGTCAGACAGGCTGCAATGGCATGGTCAGTTCGACGCGCAGGCCATCCGGGCGGCTGTCGAAATGCAGGGCGCAGTCGCAGCGCTGAACGATCGCTTGGACAATCGCCAGGCCAAGGCCGCAACCGGTGCTCTGGCCGTTGCGCCAGAAGCGTTGGGTCAGGTGTTGCAGATCATCCGGTGCAATGCCCGGGCCATGATCACGCACGACAAACCGCACGCGGTTGCCAATGGTTTCCAGACTCAGTTCGACTGCGCAGTCCTCAGGGGTATGGCGCAAGGCGTTGTCGAGCAGATTGCGCAGCGCCGCGATCGACAGCACCGCCGGCATGTGCAGCGGTGCAGCGCTAAGCCCGGCCGGCAGTTGCAGTTTGATGCGCTGGTGCTCGCCACCGGTGGCGTCCTGGATCGCCAGGCGTGCCACTTGCTCGGCGCTGCACTGCGAACCGTCATCGAACGACAGGCTGCCCTCGACCCGCGCCAGCAACAACAACTGTTCGAGGGTGCGATGCAAGCGATCGGCGCCCTCCTCGGCCCGCGCCAGTGACTGATCGCGGGCACTGCCGTCGGTCATGCGCGCAACTTGCAGGTGGGTCTTGATCGCCGTCAGCGGGCTGCGCAGTTCATGTGCTGCGTCACCGGTCAGACGGCGCTCACGCTCGATGGTCTTGCCGATGCGTTGAAACAACTGATTTTGCGTTTCCAGCAGCGGCTTCAATTCGCTGGGGAAGGTCTGGATCTGCAACGGCTCGAGCGAGTCGGCATTGCGCCGCATCAGCGCCTCACGCAGACGGTTGAGCGGCGCCAGCCCCTGGCCGATGCCCAGCCACAACAGGCACAGGCAGCCGAGCAGCGCCACGCCCACCGGCACCGACGCCGCCAGCAGGATCGACATGTTCAGGGCTTCGCGCTCGATCTGCCGGTCGGCCGTGGTGATGCGCACATCGCCCCGGGCCAGGGTGAAGCTGCGCCACGGCGCGCCATCGATCATCTGGTCATGGAAGCCCATTTTCTCGGCTTCCAGCGCTTGTTCGGGATTATTGTGACTGCGCGCGAGTATTTCCCCGCGCAACGAGCTGACCTGACAGGCCATGCCGCCGGGGATATTCAGTTGTTCGGCACTGAAATGCGTGCCCTCGCCTTTGCTCGGCAGTGTCGGCAACTGTTCCAGCAGCCCGGCGACCATGCGCGCCGAGGCCACTAGACGCTGGTCGAGGGAAAACATCATCTGATTGCGCAGATCACTGAGCATCCAGGCCGCCGCCAGCGCCCAGATCAGCGCAAACGCGGCGCCGAGGGTCAGGCTCAGGCGCAGTCGCAGGCTCATCACTTGCCTTGATCTCCACCGTCGGCCGGGCCGAGGCGATAGCCCAGACCGCGCACGGTTTCGACGATGCCTTTGCCCAGTTTGCTGCGCAGGTGATGGATGTGCACGTTCAGCGCGTTGCTTTCCAGCTCATCGTTGAAGCCGTAGACGCTGTCCTTCAACTGCTCGGTGGACAGCACCCGGCCACGATTGTGCAGCAGCGCCTGCAACAGCGATTGCTCGCGGCGCGACAAGTCCACCGGTTGCCCGGCCAGGGTGGTTTCGCGGCTGCTCGGATCGTACGTCAGCGCGCCATGCTCGATCAGGTTGACGCTGCGCCCGGCAACCCGGCGCAACAGGGTTTGCAGGCGGGCGAACAGTTCGCGCAGATCAAACGGCTTGAGCAGGTAATCGTCAGCCCCGGCCTGCAAGCCGTCAACGCGGTCGGTGACCGAGTCGCGCGCGGTCAGGATCAGCACTGGAATCTCCAGGCCACTCTGACGCAGTTGTTGCAGCAACTTGAGGCCATCTTCGTCGGGCAGGCCAAGATCGAGCACCATCACGTCGAATTCGGCGACTTTAAGTATCGCGCGGGCCTTCGATGCCGTGTTGACGTGTTCGACGGTCAGGCCTTGGGCACTGAGTCCCGCAACAATACCGCTGGCGATCAGTTCATCGTCTTCGCAAACCAGTACGTGCATGGGTACTCCGGAAACAAAAAGGCGAGTGAAACAGGCGAGGATTAAGGCGCAATTATGGCCGTCACCGACGCATACGGGAAGCCGGGCGCAAAAGCCGGTGCCGCCCGATTGCGCAAACCTATAGTCACGCCGCATTAAAAACTTCTCCCCACGAATAAAGAAACAATTCCTCCCTTTGTAAGACGCCTTCAATCATTTAGTTTTCAGCTGGCGATTACCTACAACTTTTAAAAGGACTTAATGAACATGCCTCAACTAAAAAACTTCGTCGCGATCGATTGGCGCTCCGGCCCCGACCGTATTTATTTCTTCTTCAAGGACAGCGACACCTATTCTCGATTCGATCTCGCTGACAACAAGGTATCCACCAACTACCCCGCCCCGGTTACCGATAGCTGGGACAGCTTTGGTCCTTATGCCAAAGGCTTGCGTTTCGGACTGACAACCACTTCATTCGGCTGGAACACCCCGACCGATGAAGATATTGCCTGGTTGTTCTTCTATCAGGGAACAACACCCGTGGTGTGTAAATACAATCAAGACAAAGACAAGGTCGATGCCTTCTATAAAGTTTCCGATTCAATCTGGAAGCCAATACTGCCCTACTTCGACAAAATCATCGCAGGCACCTGGTTTCAACTAACCGGTCACCCGTTCCTGTTCAGATTCATCCTCAACGATGGGCACTATCTATCGTTTAACTACAAGGCAAAGACCCTGACTTACAAATCCTTCGGGGATCATCAACTTGGCGCGCTGCAACCGTACAAGGACCGGATCATCACGGCAGCGCAAAATGACCGGACTTTTGCCGACAGCTACTGGTACATCTTCCTGACCAACAACCAATACCTGACTTACAACATTCAGTCCGACCGTCTGGTCTCCGGCCCACAAACCATCAATGACGAGAACTGGCCCGGACTGCTGCGCGGCTGATTGGCCGAAGCCGGAGGGCCTTGTAGGATACGGTTAATTATCGGTTAATCGCCGCCGCCCATTCTGCGTCTTACTTGCACAGGGACAAGGCTCCTCCATGCGTCATTTTTTTCTTTTGTTTGCTCTGCTGATCTCCAGCCTGGCCCAGGCGGGGAACAATCCATTTGAGTCAAAACCGGAGTTTCTGCCGGTCGACCAGGCATTCGTGCTCACATCCGAACGCCTCGAATCCGGTGAAACGCAGTTGTTCTGGCAAATCACCGACGGTTATTACCTGTATCAGAAACGCCTGAAATTCGAAGGGCTGAGCGCAGAGCAACAGCCCGCGCTGCCTGAAGGCGAATCCCATAGCGACGAGTTTTTCGGAGAGCAACCGGTCTATCGCCAAGGGCTGGAAATTAAAATTCCAGCCTCGGCCACGGGGCAGATCAAGGTCGGCTATCAGGGCTGTGCCGATGCCGGCCTTTGCTATCCACCGCAAACCCGGGTCATCGACCTGGGCGGTAAAGCGCCAGCCACGACAACACCGGCGGCGACAGCGGTAACAACGACAACGAACGACCAGGCACCGGATCAAGCCATGGCCAGCAGCCTGCAAGAACACCCGTTGGGCTGGAGCTTGCTGGCGTTTTTCGGTTTCGGCTTGCTGCTGGCATTTGCGCCGTGCTCATTGCCGATGCTGCCGATTCTGGCCGGTATGGTCGTCGGCAGTGGTGCCACTCCGCGTCGCGGATTCGTATTGGCCGGCAGTTATGTGATTTGCATGGCGCTGGTGTATGCGGCGATGGGCGTGATTGCCGCGCTGCTCGGCGCGAACCTGCAGGCCTGGTTGCAAAATCCATGGCTGCTGGGGACCTTTGCCGCGATCTTCGTGGTGTTGGCGTTGCCGATGTTTGGCTTCTTTGAACTGCAATTGCCGGTGGCCCTGCGCGATCGCCTGGAACACGCCTCGCGCAGTCGCAGCGGTGGCAGCGTGATCGGTGCCGGAGCGCTCGGTGCATTGTCCGGTCTGTTGGTCGGCCCGTGCATGACCGCGCCACTGGCGGGTGTCTTACTGTATATCGCGCAGACCGGCAACGCGCTGCACGGTGGTTTGATTCTGTTTTCGCTGGGCATCGGCATCGGTGTGCCGCTGCTGTTGCTGGTGACCGTTGGCAATGGCTTTCTGCCCAAACCCGGTGCGTGGATGAACCTGCTCAAAGGCGTGTTCGGATTCTTCTTCCTCGCCACTGCGCTGGTGATGTTGCGCCCGGTGCTGGATGCGTCGTTATGGCTGGGCCTGTGCGGTGCGCTGCTGTTGATCGCCGCGTTCTGCGCCTGGAAACAGTCCGAAGGTTTTGGCCGCGTTGCGCAGTTGTTCGGCGCCAGTTCGCTGCTGCTCGGGCTGTGGGGCAGTTTGCTGGTGATTGGTGCGGCGGGCGGCAGCGATGATCCGTATCAACCGTTGCAGGTCTACAGTGCCGGTCGTGCTGGCGCCACCGCGCCTTCGGGTCATGAAGCGTTCACCACGATCAAGGAGCCGGCGGCGCTGCAACGCGAACTCGATGCCGCCAAGGCTCAGGGTCAGTGGGTGCTGCTCGATTACTACGCCGACTGGTGCAAGTCTTGCCTGATCATGGAGAAGCAGGTGTTTGGCAAGGACAACGTGATGCAGGCGCTGAGCAACGTGCGCCTGCTCAGGCTTGATGTCACCGACGACAATGCCGCCAGCGCTGAACTGCTCAGCCGTTACAAAGTCCCGGGACCGCCGACGTTCATCTGGATCGGTGCTGATGGTCTGGAGCGCCGCAGCCAGCGCATCACTGGCGAAGTCGACGCCGAGACATTCCTGCAACACTGGACTGCCACCCGAGATGCCCATTAATGCTGACTTTCACCCTCGGCACCTTTGCCATCGCGCTTAACCACCTGCTGCTGATCAGTGCCCTGGCGCTGGCAACCTTTGTCGGCTGGCGGGTGGCCAAGCGTGGCGGTGATAACCCCGAGTCAGCATTGTTCAGCCTGTTTCTGCTGGGCATGCTCGCGGCGCGAATTGCCTTTGTGCTGCTGTACTGGTCGCACTATCGCAATGACCCGTGGCAGATCATCGATTTGCGCGACGGTGGTTTCCTCGCCTGGCCGGGGGTGATCGTGCTGTTGCTGGTCGCCCTGTATCGCGGCTGGCGGCGTCCAGGGCTGCGTCGCCCGTTGGGTTTTGGCGTGGCCAGCGGCCTGGCGTTCTGGCTGTTGGCGACACTGTCGTTGAACCTCTACGAACAAGGCACCCGGCTGCCGGACATCTCCCTGCGCAATGCGGCCGGGGAAACCATTCAGCTCCGTGATTATCAGGGCGGCCCGCTGGTAATCAACCTGTGGGCGACCTGGTGCCCGCCGTGCCGTCGCGAAATGCCGGTGCTGGAAAACGCTCAGATGCAACGCCCGGACCTGACCTTCCTGTTCGTCAACCAAGCCGAAAGCATGCAGAGCGTGGCGACGTTTCTCGAAACCCAGGGCCTGAGCCTCAATAACGTGCTGTTCGACCGCAGTGGTCGGCTGGGTCAGGCCGTCGGTTCCATGGCATTGCCGACTACGCTGTTCTATAGCCCTGACGGTCGGCTGCTGACCAGCCACCTGGGTGAGCTGTCCAACGCCAGCCTGGCGCGCGCGCTGGAAAACTTCGCCGCCCCAACCCCGAATTCGAACCCGGCCACTGCACCGGCCACCTCTGCAAGGAAACTGCCATGCCCCGCCTCCGCCACCTGCTGACGCTGACTCTGGGCACCGCCCTGCTGCACTTGCCGTCGGTGCAGGCTACTGAAGAGTTGCCTGCGGCGATCAAGCAGATCGAAGCCAAAGGCGCGAAAATCGTCGGCCAGTTCGACGCCCCCGATGGCCTGCGCGGGTATGCGGCGCAGTATCAGAATCGCGGCATGGCGCTGTACCTGACCCCGGATGGCAAACACGTGTTGCTGGGCAATCTGTACGACGCCGACGGTAAAGACCTGAGCAGCGAGCCACTGCAAAAACTGGTTTACGCGCCGATGGCCAAGGAAGTCTGGGCCAAATTCGAGGCGAGCAACTGGATTCAGGACGGCAACAAGGATGCACCGCGCACGGTGTACCTGTTCAGCGATCCGAACTGCCCGTACTGCAACATGTTCTGGGAACAGGCGCGGCCATGGGTCAAGGCTGGCAAGGTGCAACTGCGGCACATCATGGTCGGCATCATTCGCGAAGACAGCCCGGGCAAGTCGGCCGCGTTGCTGGCGGCGAAAGATCCGGCCAAGGCCCTGGAAGATCACGAGAAGGCTGGCAAGGGCAGCTCACTGAAAGCGCTGAAAGATATTCCGGCGGCCGTGCAGAGCAAACTGGCAGCGAACATGCAACTGATGGAAGACCTGGATTTGCAGGCGACGCCGGCGATTTTCTACATGGATGACAAGGGTGAGTTGCAACAGCAGCAAGGTGCGCCTTCGCCGGACAAGTTGGCGAAGATTCTCGGGCCTAAATAATTCCGGGTTTGTTGGCGCCTGAAATGACGCCTTCGCGAGCAGGCTCGCTCCCACAGGGATCGAATGTGTTCACAGACTCTGTGTTCAATGCGGTCACTGTGGGAGCGAGCCTGTCTCCGGACGGCGTTCCGACGAAGAACGATTACTCGGTCTAACGGTTGCGCTCGCTGAGGAAGGTAAACAACACCTCCGTTACAAACTCGGGATTCTCCAGATTGGAGATATGCCCCGCCTCCGGCACCAGCACCCACGGGCAACCGATCAACTCGGCCATTTCCTTTGCTTCGGACGGCGGTCGCGGCTTGTCCTGATCGCCGCACATTACCAGCGTGGTCGCTGCGTTCAATTCGCCCAGCCGTGGCAACAAATCATCACGGCCAAAGGTGATTCGCCCCATCGGCACGATGCTTTCGCGCAGCCGATCCGAAGAGTACGCCGCCAGTTTCGCGCGGAAATCCTGATACAGCGCCGACTGCGGATCGATGCCCGGACGGAAGAAGATCGGCACGACGATATCCAGTAATTGCTCGGAGATTTCGCCGGTTTCCTCAATTTGCTTGAACAGCGAAAAGTAATACTGACGGGTGGGTTCAGGTTCGACGCCGACGTAGGTATCCATCAACACCAGACCGTTGATCCGCTGCGGTGCCGACAACGCCAGACGCACGCCCCACATGCCGCCGACCGACAGGCCAATCAGGGTGACACGGTCGATATCCAGATGATCAAGCAGGGCCTGCGCCTGACGGGCGATGTCGTCCAGGGATGTTGTGCCCTCAGGTAACTGTCCCGATTCGCCATGGCCCCACAAATCCAGTGCAATCACCCGATAGTGCGGCGATAACGCAGCGATCTGCGGTGCCCACATCGCGTGATCCCACAGATAGCTGCCGGCCAGCAAAACTGCCGGACCAGTGCCTTGATCAATGTAATGCAGCGCTTGTCCGTCCACCGTGAAAAAAGGCATCGACCACCCCCGCGACAAAAAAGAGAACCGGCAGACTGAGCTGCCGGTTCTTTATCGTCAACCTTGGAAATGTACATGAATGTACCGGCCTCATCGCGAGCAGGCTCACTCCTACATTTTGGAATGCGTTCCCCTGTAGGAGTGAGCCTGCTCGCGATGAGGCCAGTGCAGGCACTAGAGAATCAGAGGCCCTCCAGCTCCGCCATCAGATCATTCAACCGATCAACCTTCTCCTCGGTGATATCACTCGCCGCCAATCCATCGATGTACTCAGCCAACTCCTCCACCGTGCTGCACTCGAACATCGCTCGCAGCGGCACATCGCGCTGCAGGGTTTTCTGCACCCGCGAGGCGATCTGCGTCGCCAGCAACGAATGCCCGCCCAGCTCGAAGAAGTTGTCGCGTACACCGACCTTTTCGACCTTCAGCACCTCGGCCCAAATATCAGCCAACGTCTGTTCAAGATCATTGCGCGGGGCCAGATAATCCTCGCTCTGCAACTGGCCGATCTCCAGCGCCGGCAAGGCTTTGCGATCGAGTTTGCCGTTGGCATTCAGCGGCATTTGCTCGAGCCACAACCAGTGCAGCGGCACCATGTACTCTGGCAGTTCGGCGCGCAGGCGCTGTTTGATCCGCTCCAGGCGTTCGCTCGGATTGAGTGCCGAATCGGCCGCAACCAGATAACCGACCAAGTGTTTACCGTTGACGCCCTCCTGCACAGCGACCGCGCCATCGCGCACTTCCGGCTGTTCATGCAGGCGCGCTTCGATCTCACCCAGCTCGATGCGATAACCGCGAATCTTCACTTGGTGATCGACCCGGCCAACGTACTCCAGCACACCGTCGCTGCGACGCCGCGCCAGGTCACCGGTGCGATACAGACGCTCGCCCGGCGCACCGAACGGATTCGGCACAAACACCGGCGCGGTGCGCAGCGGATCGCTGACATAGCCGCGCCCGACGCCGGTCCCGGCGACACACAACTCACCTACCGCGCCCAACGGCACCAGTTCCAGCGCGCCATCGACCAGATAGAGCAAGTTGTTGTCGGTCGGCGTGCCGATCGGCAAGTAACTGCCGCGCGTCGACGCCATGTCGACACGGAAGAACGCCACGTCGTCCGAGCACTCCGCCGGACCGTACGCGTTGACCAAACCAATGTCCGGATAACGCAGCAGCCATTGATGCGCCAGTTCCGGTGGCATCGCTTCGCCGGTTGGCAGCATCCAGCGCAAGCCATCCAGACTCAGGCGCTCCGAGGCGAGCATGCCTTGAATCAGCGACGGCACACTCTCCAGCACGGTGATACCCTGCGTTTGCACATGCACCAGCAAACCTTGCGGATCGTGGGCGATGGTGTTCGGCACGATGTCCACCCGCGCGCCGAATAATGGCGCGGCAAGGAATTGCCAGACCGAAATATCGAAGCTTTGCGAAGCGGTCTGCGCAATCACATCGGCCTCGCTCAGTTGCAGATACGGCACCTTGCTCAACTGGTTATTGAGCATGCCGCGCTGTTCGACCATTACGCCTTTCGGCAGGCCGGTCGAACCCGAGGTGTAGATCACGTAAGCGAGGTTGTCCGGGCCGCTGTAAATGCCGAGGTTCTGCGCCGCTGTCGCTGCCGCTTGAATCTCTTCCCAGACCAACAAGCGCGGGCGATTGGCGCAGCTGAATTCATCCAGCAAGGTCTGCGCCTGTTCAAAGCATGCTTTAGAGCAGACCAGCACCGGCGTGCGGCTCAATTCGATGATGCGTTGCAGACGCTGACTCGGCAGGCCCGGATCCAGCGGCAGATAACCCGCGCCGGCCTTGAAGCTGCCGATGATCATGCCGAGCAGATCGAGGTTACGTTCGCCGAGCAAGGCCACCGGTTGATCCATCTGCACACCGGCGGCGACCAGTGCATGGCCGAGACGGTTGGCGTTGTGGTTCAGCTCGGCATAGCTCTGTTGTTGATCAAGGCACGTAGCGGCAATCCGTTGCGGATGCGCGACAACCTGCGCTTCAAACAGCGCCACGTAGCTCTGCTCCAGCGGATAATCGTGGGCACTCTGGTTGCAACCGTGCAGCAGAAAGTCCTGTTCCTCTGTGCCTAGCAGCGGCAGATCGGCCATGTCGCCATGGAAGCCATCGACCAGCGCCAGCAGCAGGCGTTTGAACTCGCCGAGCATGCGCTCGATGGTCGATTCGTCGAAATAACGCTGGTCGTACGACAGGTGCAGACCGAGGTCATCGCCCGGGTAACACACCGCCGTCAGCGGGAAGTTGGTGTGCGTACGGCCCGAGTCCGAAGTCGCATTCAGGCTCTGCGCATGATCGAGTACCGAAACTTCCACCGGGGCGTTTTCGAAGACGAACAGGCTGTCGAACAGCGGCTGGCCTTTCGGCAATTCGCTTTGTTCCTGAATGTTCACCAGCGGCAGGTATTCGTACTCGCGCAGCTGCATGTTGCTGTCGAGCAAACCACTGAGCCACTGACGCACGCTGCTGCGTTCATCATCAGCCGGCATCTGCACCCGCAGCGCGATGCTGTTGATGAACAGACCGACGGTGCGTTGCATCTCCGGCATGTCCACCGGACGCCCGGCCACGGTGACGCCGAAGAGCACGTCACGATCACCGCTTAGGCGCCGCAGGACCAAGGCCCACGCAGCTTGGGCGAAGGTGTTGATGGTCAGTTGATGCGCCTGCGCCAGTTCCCGCAGACGCGCACCGTCCTCGACATTGAGGCGGGTGTAGCGGTCGCCGACGACCATGCCGCCGCTTTCACCGGCATGTTCACGCAGGAATGGACGGTCGCTCGGAATCGGCGTGGTGCGCTCGAACCCTTGCAGGTTCTGCTGCCACCACTGCCGCGCTTCGGCGAGGCTCTGGCGTTGCAGCCAGCCGATGTAATCGCGGTAACGCGGTGGTACGGCGAGTTGCGCTTCACGACCCTCACCCAGCGCGGTGTAAATCTCGAAGAAGTCGTTCATCAGCAACGAGCGGCACCAGGCATCGATGAGGATGTGGTGGTTGCTCATCATGAACCAGTAACGCGACGCGCCGACCTTGATCAGGCGCAAGTGGAACGGCGCCTGATTGAGCAGATCGAAACCGGCCTCGCGCTCGTGTTGCAGCAGCGCTTGCAGCTTCGGTTCCTGCTCGATTTCAGCGATGGCGCTCCAGTCCAGATATTCGATTGGCGTACGACCCGGCGTATGAATCACTTGCAGCATGTCTTCGCCAACGTTCCAGCAGAACGAGGCACGCAGCGCTTCGTGACGGGCGACCACCGCTTGCCAGGCCTGAGCGAAACGCTGCGGGTCGAGTTCGCTGTTGATGCGGTAGCGATCCTGCATGTAGTACAGGCCGGTGCCCGGTTCGAGCAAGGTGTGCAGCAACATGCCTTCCTGCATCGGCGTCAGCGGATAGACGTCTTCGATGTGCGCGGCCGGCACCGGCAAGGCATCGAGTTGCGCCTGAGTCAGCCTGGCCAGCGGGAAGTCCGATGGCGTCAGGCCGCCGGCCTCGTCTTGCAGGCAATGGGTGATCAGGCTTTGCAGCTCACCGAGGTAGGCGTCGGCCAGATCGTTGATGGTCTGCGCGTCATAACGCTCGCCGCTGAAGGTCCAGCGCAGGAGCAATTCACCGCCGTAAACCTGGCTGTCGATGCTCAACTCGTTGGGCAATGGCGCCTGCGGATCGTGCGCGGCACCGACCGGCTCGTCCAGCGGACGGAACAGCGCATCGCTGCCGAAGCTCTGGTCGAACTGGCCGAGGTAGTTGAAGGTAACCGGCGCCTGCGGCAGCGCGGCCATGCTGCGCTGGCTGAGGTCATCGGCGAGATAACGCAGCACGCCGTAGCCGAGGCCTTTGTGCGGCACCGCGCGCAGTTGCTCCTTGATTGCCTTGATCGAAGCGCCCTGCCCCGCAGCTTCTTCGATGTTGTGCGGGGTCAGACGCAGCGGGTAAGCGCTGGTGAACCAGCCGACGGTGCGGGTCAGGTCGATCTCGTCGAACAGGGTTTCGCGGCCGTGACCTTCCAGTTGAACCAGCGCCGATGGTTGCCCACTCCAGCGGCAGATTACGCGGGCCAGTGCGGTCAGCAGCAGATCGTTGACCTGCGTGCGGTAAGCCGCCGGAGCCTGTTGCAACAACTGTTTGGTGTGCTCGGCATCGAGGCGCACGCTGACGGTTTGTGCGTGACGATTCTGCTGGCCGCCCTGCGGATTTTCGCAGGGCAGATCAGCGTTCGGCCCGGCCAGTTGGGTCTGCCACCAGTCGAGTTCTTCGCGCAGGGATTCGCTGCCGGCGTAGGCCTGCAAACGTGCCGCCCAGTCTTTGAAGGCACTGGTTTTCGCCGGCAGTTTCACCGCTTGTTCGGCGTCGAGTTGGCGATACACGGTTTGCAGATCATCGAGCAGAACGCGCCACGACACGCCGTCGACCACCAAGTGATGGATGGCGATAAACAGGCGTTGTTGATCTTCAGGGCCATCGACCAGCACGGCACGCACCAACGGGCCTTGTTCAAGATCGAGACTGCGCTGAGCATCAGCGAACAGTGCTTCACACTTGTCCATCGAGGTCACGCGCACTTGCCACAACACCACCGCATCGGAGGCTGGTTGATGCGTCGCTTGCCATTGGCCGTCGGCCTCGGTGAAGCGCAGACGCAAGGCGTCATGCTGCTCGATCACCGCCAGCAGCGCCTGCTCCAGACGATGCGGTTCCAGCGCCACAGTTGGCTCCAGCAACAACGCCTGGTTCCAGTGCTGACGTTCAGGGATTTCCGTGTCGAAGAACCAGTGCTGAATCGGCGTCAGGGCCGATTCGCCAGCCACCAGGCCTTGCTCGGCCGTCACCTGCTCGGTACGACTGGCCACAGCGGCGAGGGTTTGCACGGTCTGATGCTGGAACAGATCACGCGGGCTGAAATGAATGCCTTGCTGACGCGCACGGCTGACCACTTGGATCGACAGAATCGAGTCGCCACCGAGTTCGAAGAAGTTGTCGTTGAGGCCGACCTGCTCGACGTTGAGCACCTCGCACCAGATCTGCGCCAGGGTCTGCTCCAGTTCGTTACTCGGCGCGACGTAGTCCTGACGACTCAACTCAGGGTCCGGCGCCGGCAAGGCGCGACGGTCGAGTTTGCCGTTGGCGGTCAGCGGCATGCTCGCCAGCAGAATCAGGTGAGTCGGCACCATGTAATCCGGCAGTTGTGCCTTGAGGTGCGCCTTGAGGGCGTCGCGCAGTTCAGCCTGACGGGCTTCACTTTGCTCGGCAACCTCGGTCACGAGATAGCCAACCAGTTGTTTGCCGCTCGGGGCATCCAGTGCGAGCACCACGGCTTCGCGGATCGACTCGTGATCGAGCAGACGCGTTTCGATTTCGCCCAGTTCGATACGGAATCCACGGATTTTCACCTGATGGTCGATTCGTCCCAAATATTCCACCAAACCATCGGCACGCTGGCGCACCAGGTCACCGGTGCGATACATGCGCCCGCCATCGGTGGCGAATGGGTCAGCGACAAAACGCTCGGCGGTAATGCCCGGACGGTCGTGATAGGCCTGGGCCAGACCGGCGCCGCCGACGAACAATTCACCGGTTGCACCTTGCGGTACCAATGCCAGATCGGCGTCGAGAATGTACGCCACGCGTGCGCCAATCACGCTGCCGATCGGCACACTGCCGGCGCCCTCTTCCAGCACCTCCGGCGCCAGACTGGCCAGGGGCATGACCACGGTTTCGGTCGGGCCGTAGGCATTGAAGAACATTGCCGGTTGGAACGCCGCGCGAATCCGTTGCAGGTGCTCACCGGTCAGCGCTTCGCCGCCGGTGATGATCATCCGCACCGGCAAGATTTCGTTTTGCGTCGAGAGGAACTGCGCCAACTGGCTGCCGTAGCTCGGGGTAAAACCAAGCACGTTGATTTTATGCGTGCGGATCAAATCGCAGATTTCTTCCGCGTCCCACTGACCCTGCGCACGCAACACCACCTGCGCGCCACTGAGCAACGGCACCAACAGGCGCTCGGTCGCCGCGTCGAAGTTGATCGAATAGAAATGCAGTTCGCAGTCGTCGGGGCGCATGGCAAACCGCTCGATCACGGCTTGGCAGTGCATGGCGATTTCGCCGTGGGAGACCACCACGCCTTTTGGTTTACCGGTCGAACCCGAGGTGTAAATCAGGTACGCCTGATGCTGCGGCAGACTGATAAACGGCAGCTCGCGGGCCGGGTAAGCGGCGAGTGCCGCGCTGTCTTCTTCCAGACACCAGCGCGCCACACTTGGCGGCAGATCGCCAAGGGCTTTGAACATGGCACGATCACTGAGCAGCAGGCCGATGCGGCTGTCTTCGATCATGTAATGCAGACGGTCGAGCGGGTATTCCGGGTCCAGCGGCACATACGCACCGCCAGCCTTGAGAATCGCCAGCAGGCCGACGACCATTTCCAGCGAACGCTCCAGCGCCAGGCCGACCCGCACCTGCGGGCCGACACCGCGCTCACGCAAGGCCCAGGCCAGACGATTGGCGCGGGCGTCGAGTTCGGCGTAGCTCAGGGTCTGCCCGGCGAAGGTCAGGGCCGGCGCGTCTTTGCGGGCCAGCGTCTGTTCGGCGAACAGGTGATGAATGCACTGATCGAGACGATGCTCGCCCGACTCGATGCCGAGGCTGTCGAGCAGGTGCTGTTGCTCAGGTGCATCGAGCAGCGGCAATTCACTCAGGCGCTGCTGCGGATCGGCGATCAGCGCTTCGAGCAGATTGCGCCAATGCTTGGCCATGCGCGCGATGGTCGGCTCGTCGAACAGATCGGTGCTGTAAGTCAGGCAGCAACCGAGGCGATGGTCGAGGTCGGTGACTTCCAGGTTGAGGTCGAACTTGGTCGCTCGTGCATCGTTGGCCAGGTACTCGACGGTCATTCCGGCGAGCATGCGGCTCTGCTGGAATTCCCAGCGCTGCACGTTGCACATCACCTGGAACAACGGGTTGTACGCGGCGCTACGCGGCGGTTGCAAGGCTTCAACCAGGTGATCGAACGGCAGGTCCTGGTGCGATTGGCCTTCTATCACGGTGTGACGCACCTGCTCGAAGAGTTCGCCGACCGACATCATGCCGTCGAGCTGGCAACGTAGCACTTGGGTGTTGAGGAATGCACCGATCAGCCCTTCACTTTCCGGGCGAATGCGGTTGGCCACTGGCGCGCCAATGCGCAGATCGGTCTGGCCGCTATAGCGGTAAAGCAGCGTGGCAAGCGCGGCGGTCATGGTCATGAACAGGGTCAGACCGTTTTGCGCATTGAACGCACGAACCCGCGCGGCGAGGTCGTCGCTGAGGTCGAAACGGAACAGCTCACCCTGATGGCTTTGCACTGGGGGACGCGGACGGTCCCCCGGCAATTCCAGCAGCGGATGTTCACGACCGAGTTGCGCGGTCCAGTAGTCGAGTTGGCGCTGACGCTCGCCGGATTCCAGCCAATTGCGTTGCCAGACGCTGTAGTCGAGGTACTGCACCGGCAGCGGCTCAAGCGGCGAATCACGGTCATCAACAAAGGCTTCGTACAGCGCACTGAGTTCCCGGGCGAAAATATCCATCGCCCAGCCTTCGGTGACGATGTGGTGCAGAGTCAGGACAAAGTAATGTTCGTGCTCGGCAGTCTTCACCAGACAGGCGCGCAGCAGCGGGCCGGTTTCCAGATCGAACGGCAGATGCGCTTCTTCGTCGGCAAACTGCTGAACCTTTTGCTCACGCACATCGGCGGCAAGTTTTGAAAAATCCTTCCAGCTCATGCGCACACCGGTTTCGCCATGCACCTGCTGACGGGCGACGCCGTCGACACTCGGGAAGGTGGTGCGCAGGGTTTCGTGGCGCAGGATCAGCGCTTGCAACGCGGCCTCGAAACACTCGACATGCAACACGCCGCGCAAGCGCGCCATGCCGCCAACGTTGTAGGCCGGGCTGTCCGGTTCCATCTGCCAGAGGAACCACATGCGCTGTTGCGAGTACGACAACGGCACCGGTTGGCTGCGATCGACCTTGTCGATCGGTGGCTGTTTGTTGGTGCGACCGCTGGCCTGGATCAGGCGGATCTGTTCGGCAAAATCAGCCAGTTCGCTGTGTTCGAACAACGCGCGCAACGGCAGCTCGACGTCGCAGGCCTGACGAGTACGCGAGATGATTTGCGTGGCCAGCAGCGAGTGGCCACCAAGGGCGAAGAAGTCGTCGCGCAGACCGACTTGAGGCAGACCGAGCACTTCGCGCCAGATCGCGGCGATCTGCTGTTCCAGTGCAGTGACCGGTTCGACGTGTTCACGCACTTGCCATTGCGGCTCGGGCAAGGCGCGGCGGTCGAGTTTGCCGCTGGGGCTCAGGGGCATTGCGTCCAGACGCATCAGTTGCGCCGGGACCATGTATTCCGGCAGCTCGGCGGCCAGCGCAGTTCTCAGCCGGGTGATTTGCTCGTCAGGATTTTCACTGGCATCGGTCGCGGTGAAGTAGCCGATCAGCTGCGCACCGGCAGCGGTTTCGCGCACCAGCACCACGGCTTGGGCGACGCCGTCCTGGGCGAGCAAGCGTGCTTCGATTTCTTCCGGTTCGACGCGGAAGCCACGCAGTTTGACTTGCTGATCGAGGCGGCCGAGGTATTCGATCACGCCTTCGGATGTCCAGCGCGCACGGTCGCCGGTGCGGTACAACCGGGCGCCCTGCTCGCCCAATGGATCGACCACAAAGCGTTCAGCGGTCATCGATGGACGACCAAGGTAACCACGAGCCAGGCCGATACCGCTGATGCACAACTCACCCGGCACACCGGCCGGCAGCGGATTGAGATCGGCGTCGAGCACGCGGCAGATCACGTTGCCCAGCGGACGACCGATCGGCGAGCGCTCACCATCGGCAGTGGTGCAATGCCAGTGGGTGACGTTGATCGCGGTTTCAGTCGGGCCGTAACGGTTGTGCAATTGCACCGCCGGCAGTTGCGCGAGGATGCGGTTGCGCAGTTCGGCTGGCAGCGCTTCGCCGCCGGAGAACACCCGGCGCAGGCTGGTGCATTCGGCGCTCAGTGGTTCGTCGATGAACAGCGCGAGCAGCGGCGGTACAAAGTGCAGCGTGGTCACGCCATAGGCCTGAACCAACTGGGCGATGCGATGCGGATCGCGGTGTTCGCCGGGGCCGGCGATCAACAGACGCGCGCCGGTGATCAGTGGCCAGAAGCATTCCCACACCGACACGTCGAAACTGATCGGTGCCTTTTGCATCAGCACATCGGTTTCATCGAGGCGGTAGGTGTTCTGCATCCATTGCAGACGCTCGGCCAGTGCCGCGTGGGTGTTGCCGACGCCTTTCGGTTGACCGGTGGAACCCGAGGTGTAAATCACATAGGCGAGATTATCGCCGTGCAGGTGCAGACCCGGTGCCTGGCTCGGCCAGTTTTCCAGGTGCAACGCGTCCATGGCGATCACGCTGACGCCGTCGCTGGCCGGCAAGCGGCCGAGCAATTCGGTCTGGGTCAGCAGCAGTTCGACGCCGCTGTCGCGGAGCATGTAAGCCAGACGATCGGCCGGGTAATCCGGGTCCAGTGGCACATAGGCGCCGCCGGCCTTGATGATCGCCAGCAAGCCGATCAGCAGTTGCGGCGAACGCTCGGCAGCGATGGCCACGCAGACATCCGGGCCGACGCCTTTGTCGCGCAGGTAATGCGCGAGGCGGTTGGCTTGCGCGTGCAATTCGGCAAAGTCGAGGCTGCCGCCGTCCCACACCAGCGAGGTGCGTTCCGGGGTCAGGCGCGCCTGTTCGTTGAGCAGTTCTGGCAGCCATTGTTGCGCCGGGGTGCATGGCGCAACGCCCCAGTGTTGTTGCTGATCGTGCTCAGTGGCGGTCAGCAGTTGCAGATCACCGATGGCTTGCTCCGGACGTTCGCAGACGTCGCGCAACAGGTTGCTGAAATGCTCGGCCAGACGCTCGATGGTCGCCACATCGAACAGTTCGCTGGAGTAGTCGAACGACAGGGTCAGGCGACCGTTACGGTCTTCTTCGCTGTGCAATTGCAGGTCGAACTTGGCTTCGCGGCTGTGCCACGGCAGTTCTTCGGCGAGCAGACCCGGCAGACGTTTGAGCGCACTCAGATCACGTTGCTGGTGGTTGAACATGACCTGAAACAGACCTTGTTCGCGGGCCTGCGGGAAGGCTTCGAGGAGTTGTTCGAAGGGCAGATCCTGATTCGCCTGGGCACCGAGTGCGGCGTTGCGGGTCTGGGCCAACAGCGCAACGAATGACAGGCGCGAATCGATCTCTGCTCGCAGCACTTGGGTGTTGATGAAGAAGCCGATCAGCCCCTGAGTTTCCAGGCGTGGACGGTTGGCATTCGGTACGCCGATGCGGATGTCGCGCTGACCGCTGTAGCGATGCAGCAGGCTCTGGAATGCCGCGAGCAACAGCATGAACGGGGTCGATTGCTGAGCCTGTGCCGTGTTACGGAGCGCATCGCTGAGGCTCGCGCCCAGACGCACGGTATGGCGTGCGGCGCTGTGAGTTTGCTTGGCGGAGCGTGGGTAATCGGTGGCCAGTTCCAGCGCTGGATGCTCGTCGCCCAACTGCGCTTTCCACCAGGCCAGTTGCCGCGCGCTCTCGCCTTGCGCCAGCCATTGACGCTGCCAGCTGCCGTAGTCGGCGTACTGGGTTGGCAATGGCGCGAGGTTGGCCGTCAGCCCTTGCGAAGCGGCGGCGTACAGGCGCGAGAATTCATCGATCAGTACGTTCAGCGACCAGCCGTCGGCAATGATGTGGTGCAGCGTCACCAGCAATTGGTGATCTTCGTCGTCGAGACGCACCAGCGTCACCCGCAGCAGCGGACCTTTTTCCAGGTCGAACCGGGTGCGTGCTTCGTCTTCGCGGATTTGTTGCGCATGGGCCTCGCGCTCAGGCGCCGGCAAGTCGCTGATGTCGATCAGTTGCAGGTTGAATTTGGCGCCGACAGTCACTTGTTGCAGGGCCACGCCGTCGCGCTCGAAGAAACGCGTGCGCAGGGATTCGTGGCGTTCGATCAGTTGCTGGAAGCTGGCACGCAAAGCGTCTTCGTCCAGTTCGCCACGCAAACGCAGGGCACCGGGAATGTTATAGGCGCTGCTCTGTGGGTCGAGTTGCCAGGTGATCCACAAACGGTTTTGCGCCAGCGATTGCGGCATCGGCTCGCTGCGCGACAACGCGGTGATTGCACCTTGGGCGCTGCCGCCGTCCTGCTGCTGTTGCGCAACGGCTGCGGCGAACGCTGCCAGGGTCGGTGCTTCGAACAACAGGCGCAGGTTCAGCTCAAGCGCGAGCTCTTCACGCACGCGGGCGACCACCTGCGTAGCGGCGATCGAGTTGCCGCCGAGCAGGAAGAAGTGGTCGTCGGCATTGACCTGTTTGACGTTGAGTTGCTCAGCCCAGATCTTGCCGATCAAGCCTTCAAGTTCTGAGGCGCTGGTGACTGCATCCTGGCTTTCAACGGTGTTCGACGGGAACACCGCGTAGCTGTCGAGGCTGCCATCGGCCAGACGATTGCGGCACGCCGAGCGCTGCAATTTGCCACTGGAAGTTTTCGGCAAGGCGCCGGGATTAAGCAGCACCACCACGCTCGGGGCTTCCTGACAAGCCTCAGCCACGGCTTGGCGAATGGCTTTGATCAACGCCTCCGGCGGGAGGATTTTCTGCACGCTGCGGCTGATTTCCGCCGCGATGCCGATGCCCTCCTCGCCATCCTGATTGACCGCAAATGCAGCGACGCGACCCTTGCGCACCACTTCCACTTCGTTCTCGACCGTTTTTTCGATGTCCTGTGGATACAGGTTGTGGCCGCGCACGATCAGCATGTCTTTCAGGCGTCCGGTGATGAACAGCTCAGCGTCGCGCATGAAGCCCAGGTCACCGGTGCGCAGCCAGGTGCGGCCGGCGTGCTGGACGAAGGTCTTGGCGCTCGCTTCAGGATTGCGCCAGTAGCCGTGGGCGATGCTCGGGCCTGCGGCCCAGACTTCGCCGACCGCGTTGTCGGCGAGTTCGACGAGCGTGTTTGGCTCGACGATCAGCACCGCGTGTTCAGGTTGGCTGATACCACAACTCATGATTGGGCTGCCATCGCCCGGCTCGGCGCGGTTTTGTGCCAGCGCCTGATCGTCCACGCGCAGTGCCGGGATACCGGTGCCGCGCGGGGTGCCGGCGACGAATAGCGTGGCTTCGGCCAAACCGTACGAGGCCATGAAGCTGTGCTCACTGAAACCACATGCGGCGAACTTCTCGGCGAAGCGCTCCAGGGTGTCGAGACGGATTGGCTCGGAACCGGAATAGGCCACGCGCCAGCGACTCAGATCGAGACGTTCCAGCGCCGACTCGCTGACCCGTTCGCTGCACAAGCGATAGGCGAAGTCCGGCCCGCCGCTGATGGTGCCGCCGTATTCGCTGATCGCTTCCAGCCAGCGCAATGGCCGACCGAGGAAGTACGCCGGCGACATCAGAATGCATGGCACGCCGCTGAAAATTGGCTGCAGCAGACCACCGATCAAACCCATGTCGTGGTACAGCGGCAGCCAGCTGACGATCACATCGTCAGGGTTCACGTCGATGCCGAAACCGTGACGGATCAGGAGCTCGTTGGCGACCAGATTGCCGTGGCTGACTTGCACGCCTTTGGGCAGTGCAGTCGAACCGGAGGTGTATTGCAGGAAAGCGATGTGGTCTTGCGGCAGGCTCGGTTCAACCCAGTTTTGCGCCAGTGTCTTGTCGAGAGTGTCGACACACAACAACGGCGGCGCACCCTCGATCTGCTGCAAGGCGTCGCGCAGCTCGGCGCTGGTCAGCAGCAGACGCGGTTCGGCGTCGGCAATGATCGACAGCAAACGCTCCTGATGGTGACGGCGCGCGGATTCCGGCGGATAGGCCGGCACTGCGATCACGCCGGCGTAAAGGCAACCGAAAAATGCCGCGACGTAATCCGGACCGCTGGGAAACAGCAATACCGCGCGGTCACCGAAGGCAGCCTCGGCTTGCAGCGCTGCCGCAATGGTGCGTGCGCGCTCATCCAGCTCACGATAACTGAGTACCACAGCCTGCTCTTCGTTTTCGGCGAGAAAACGCAAGGCCAGTCGATCCGGCGTCAGGGCCGCGCGGCGCTGGAGGGCTTGGACCAGGGTGCTGGGGAGTTCGAACGCGTCGGTCATGAGGTTTCCTGCCTGAATTCGGCTTGCTAATGGAATCGGGTTTGCTGCGTCACGCCCCTCGAAGGGCATGCAGGGCGCGGTCTGTGCCGACCACGCAAGGCTGCGGAATGTGGTGTGGCCGGGGTTGTGCGCCCGGAACCATTCACCAATGAGAACGGATGACGTCTTGAAATAATTAGTCGGCGGGCAGGAGCGCCAATGCGGCCGGGGTGCGGCGGCATGTCGCAGTTCTCAGAACGCACTTTTGTAGCGCATTACTTCTCTTTCTCAATTGACAATCATTATCATTCAACATAATTTGTCGCTCGATGTGTAGGACGCCCCTCCTCCAAGGCGCCCCACGAACCTATTTGGCAGCAAGGTGATTTCCATGACGGAACAAGTATCCACAAGCAAGTGCGATTCACCGCTACTTCATGCATTCGTCGACAATCGACTGATTCTGGTCAAGATTGCAGCCCGCATTACCGGCTGCCGTTCGCGCGCCGAAGATGTGGTGCAGGATGCGTTTTTCCGACTGCAATCGGCGCCACCGATCACGTCGTCGATCAAGGCTCAACTGAGCTATCTGTTCCAGATCGTGCGCAACCTCGCCATCGATCACTACCGCAAACAGGCGCTTGAGCAGAAGTACTCCGGCCCTGAAGAGGAAGGGCTGAATGTGGTCATCCAGGGTGCTTCGCCGGAAACCTCGCATATCAATTTCTCGACCCTGGAAAACATCGCAGACGCGCTGACCGAACTGCCCAGCCGCACGCGCTATGCGTTCGAGATGTACCGCCTGCACGGCGTGCCGCAAAAGGACATTGCCAAGGAACTGGGTGTTTCGCCAACCCTGGTCAACTTCATGATTCGTGATGCACTGGTGCACTGCCGCAAGGTGTCGGGCAGTCGGCGGGATGCGGTGATTGCGGCTCGTCGCTAGGATCTGAATTCGGCGTCAAGCCATTCGCGAGCAAGCTCGCTCCCACATTAGATCTGCGTATGCAGAAACCATGTGGGAGCGAGCTTGCTCGCGAAGACGGACTCAAAATCACAAAGATCCTGAACCCGATCAGCTCACGCTAATTTGCACCGATCAAAAAACCGCTCACGCCCCAACATCATCAGCGCCGCGCGCTTGTGCGGGAAGTCGAACTCTTTCTCACAGTGAAAACACTGATTCTGCATATGGCCGATCATCTTCGCGTTGTCGGCCCGT
Source organism: Pseudomonas sp. ok266 (assembly GCF_900110195.1). Lineage (NCBI taxonomy): Bacteria > Pseudomonadati > Pseudomonadota > Gammaproteobacteria > Pseudomonadales > Pseudomonadaceae > Pseudomonas > Pseudomonas sp. ok266. The sequence goes on from NZ_FOCU01000009.1 coordinate 49,227, forward strand.
GGCTCGGCGACCACCCGCTGAGTGCGCGGATCATCGAGAAACAGGTAATGCACCAGCGCCGATAACCAGCTCGCCACTTTATGCGGGCCACGGTGCTCTTCCTCGCCGACCAGCATGTGAATACCGCGATCGTAGTTGTCGGCATCGTAGAACGGCGCGATGCGATCTTCCTTGGCCCAGTAGGCTTCGAAGTAGGCAAACGGCTGATCATCGAAACAGCCAATCAGCGTCAGCGTATGCGGGTCAGCATCGAGCTTGCTCAGGTATTCGCGATGCTTCTCGAGGCTGCCCTCTTCCTGCCAGAAACTGGCGACGCGCGGGCTGTTCTGCCAGCGGTTGAAGCGCGCCAGGTCTGCTTCGATCTCTACAGTGCGCAGGGAAATCCACGCACCAAGGCGGGCATCGAAACGCCGATACACTTCACCGCGCGGTTTGACTGGCCGCAGCGGATGACGTTTACCTTGGCTGATGACCATTTGCTGCGGATAGCTGCCCGTCAGCGAAGTCCCAAGCCAAGGTTGCGGCAATTGCCAGAACAGCGTGCGCTCGCAGCGATATTCGCCAGCCACTTCGGTGCTCACCAGCAAGCCACTGAGCAACGCTTCGGTCGGTGGCTGATCGAGTTGCCAGGTCAATTGCCGGCACCCCGGATCCCGCGCGAACAGCCAGTAACAGGCTGCCCACAACGCCTGCCCGGGCGGCAACGCAAAACGCTCATCGATCTGGATCGGCCCCTTTGCGTCTCGATCGAGGCGCAAGCGGATCAGCGGTTGTCCGTCCAGGCTCAGGCTCAGACGGCTTTCGCTGACATCAGCGATCAGTTGACTGCCCGCAGGCAAGGCCAGGGAAGTCAGGTCATTCAGATTGGACATGGGTCGGGCTCACGATAATCGTCGACAGTTCAACGATGGGACGTGATCCGGGAGGGAAAATTTAGGCTTTGCCCGCAAATCGCTGCCTCAGTGGTGAGGCACCGGCACTACGGCAATCTTGTACGGATCGAAAATCTTCAGCATTTCACCGTTGTCGCGCAAACCCTGCAACAACTTGCCAAACGCCGCGCCGGTGATCGGCGCGGTCGGACGAAGAATCGCGTAATGGTGATAGACCTGATCGATGCGCTGCGACACCAGCAACTCGTCGCGCACTTTTTCGTTACGCAGCAGGTAATCGAACAGATAGGAACGGGTCACCAGGGCAACATCAGCGCGCCCGCGCAGCACCATCAGCAGGTTGCTGTCGTGGGAATAGGTCAGCGTGGCGTTGTAATTCTGTGCGAGGTATTTCGGGTCAGCGTTGAAGTTGGCGAACTCGTAGTGATAACCGCTGAACAGAGCCAGGCGCTTGCCAGTGAGGTCGGCGAAATAATTCTGCTGCCGGCCATCTTCGCGTTGTGCGACGAAAATTTCCGCATCCTCAAGGCCCATGTCGACATCTGTGTGGGGAATTTCCTTCCAGCCCCAATCGGGATTCTCGAAAATTGCCATGTCGATCCGGCCCTGCTTGAAGTCACCGAAACGCCGGGGAATCGAGGTGGGCACGAGGACGAACTGATAGTCGCTTTGCAGGCGATTGAGGGCCTCGACCAATTGCGGCAGAAGGCCTGTGTCGGCACCGTTTTCCGGGCGAACGGTGTAAGGCGGAAAATGCGCCGCGCCGACCCGGACCAATTGCGCTGCCTGAGCGGGCAATACCCAAAATGCAGCCAGCGCTGCGAGCATCAAGCCCGCGGCCGTCCGAATTGGCAAAGACTTCAAAACACCCCACTCCCCGAAAAAATACCGATCAATGCATTCAAGCTAGGCGGTTTCGCCCAGTTAGCCAGTTTCCCGGCCGGATAGAAAGTGCTTCAACGCGCTTCGAGGACCAGAATCAGCGCCTCGTCGGCCAACTGATCGAGGCTCAAACTGCCGCCGGCACGGAACCAGGTGGTCGTCCAGGACAGTGCGCCAGTGAGGAAACGTCGGGTAATAAATACATCGCCACGGATAAATCCTGCGTCCTTGGCCTCACCCAGCACTTGCAGCCAGATGTCCTCGTAGACATCGCGCAGTGCCAGCACTTTGGCCTGGCCTTCTTCGGACAGCGAACGCCATTCGTAAACCAGCACTGCCATGGCTTCACCGCTGCCGCCCATGATTGACTGCAGTTCGCAGCGAATCAGCGCCAGCACGCGTTCGCGCACATTGGCCGCATCGGCCAGGGCTGCCCGCATTAACGCGGTGTTGTAGCGGATGGTTTCTTCCATCACCGCCCGGAGTATTTCATCCTTGCTTTTGAAATGATGGAAAATGCTTCCCGACTGGATGCCGACGGCGCCGGCCAGATCGCGCACCGTGGTGCGTTCATAGCCTTTGTTGCGGAACAGGTGAGCAGCCACTTGCAGCAATTTGCCGCGGGCGCTGTCGGGGTCGGTCAATTGGCCTTCATCAACCAAATCGCGCATGACCCTCAGGGCTTTTTGCTCGTCCACCCGTTCTCTCCTACAGTCGATCAGTCTGTTGCCCCCTGAAACCGCAGGGTTGCGCGCAATTTAAGCCGCCAGCGGCAACCAAGCAAGCGCTTGGGCAGAAGATAGTTTCAACTGTTTACAAACCAAGCGCTTGCTTGGTAGCCTCAGGACACTTCTGTCGCAGGTTGCTGAGTCGGAGATAAAAATGCCCACCACCGTTCGCATCGGATGCGCCAGTGCATTCTGGGGAGATACGTCTACCGCCGCCGCGCAACTGGTGGAGGGCGGCAAGCTGGATTATCTGGTGTTCGATTACCTGGCCGAGATCACAATGTCGATCATGGCCGGGGCACGCATGAAGGACCCGCAGGCGGGGTTTGCCGGCGACTTCATCGACGTGCTGACACCACTGCTGCCGCAACTGGCCGAGCAGAACATCCGCGTGATCAGCAATGCCGGCGGGATCAATCCGCAAGCCTGCGCCGCCGCCCTGCAAGGGGCCTGCGACAAGGCCGGCGTCGCACTGAAAATCGCCGTATTACTGGGCGATGATCTGCAACCACAGCTCAAACAGCTCAGCGGCATCACCGAAATGTTCAGCGGCGCCCCGCTGCCGCCAATGTGCGTGTCGACCAACGCCTACCTTGGCGCGCCGGGCATTGTCGAAGCGCTGCGCCTGGGGGCCGACATTGTCATCACTGGGCGCGTGGTCGACAGCGCGGTGGTCAGTGCGGCGCTGGTGCATGAATTCGGCTGGTCATGGCAGGACTACGACAAACTCGCCCAGGCTGCGCTCGCCGGGCACATCATCGAATGCGGCGCGCAATGCACCGGCGGCAATTTCACCGATTGGCGCGAAGTGCCGGATTACGAGCACATCGGGTTTCCGATCGTGGAAGTCAGCGCCGACGGCCAGTTCATCGTCAGCAAGCCCGAAGGCAGCGGCGGACTGGTCACCCCGCTGACTGTCGGCGAACAGATGCTGTATGAAATCGGCGATCCGCAGGCCTATCTGTTGCCCGATGTGGTCTGTGATTTCACTGGGGTCAGACTTCAGCAACAAGGCAAGAATGCCGTGCACGTCCACGGCGCCAAAGGCCTGCCACCGAGCGATAAATACAAGGTCAGCGCCACCTACCCGGACGGGTTTCGTTGCACCGCCAGTTGCCTGATCGCCGGTATCGATGCAGTGGAAAAAGCGCAGCGGGTCAGTCAGTCGATCATCGACAAGACTTCGCAAATGCTCAGCCAGCGCGGCTGGGCGCCCTACAGCGAAATCAACATCGAACTGCTCGGCAGCGAAGCCACCTACGGCCCCCACGGCCAGCGCCGCGACAGCCGCGAAGTGGTGATCAAGCTCGCCGTGCGCCACCCGAGCAAACAGGCGCTGGTACTGTTCTCCCGGGAAATTGCCCAGGCCGCGACCGGCATGGCGCCGGGGCTGACCGGCATCGTCGGCGGGCGGCCAACGGTGTATCCGCTGATTCGTCTGTTTTCATTCCTGATCGATAAAAGCGCCTGCACGGTACAGATCGACATGGCCGGTCAACGTTATCCATGCGCCCTGCCTTCGCTCAGCGCACTCGACAGCGCGGATTTGCCCCTGCCCCATCAGCCGCCCAAACCACAGGGCCGCGCCGATGCCAGTGTGGCGCTGGTGAAACTGGCCGTCGCGCGTTCCGGTGACAAGGGCAATCACAGCAACATTGGCGTGATGCCGCGCAAACCCGAATACCTACCGTGGATCGCCGAAGCACTGACCCCGGCCGTCGTTGTCGACTGGATGAATCATGTACTCGACCCGATCCACGGCCGCGTCGAACGCTGGTATCTGCCCGGCACCCACAGCCTGAATTTTCTATTGGAAAACGCCCTAGGCGGTGGTGGCGTGGCCAGTCTGCGCATCGATCCGCAAGGCAAAGCCTTCGCCCAGCAACTGTTGGAAATCCAGATCCCGGTGCCGCAGAGCATCGCCGAACAGCTCGACTAGAGGATTGTTTGCATGGCTTACGCGTCGATTTTCCACGCCGGTCTGTTCAGCGGCCAGACCATCATCGTCACCGGTGGCGGCAGTGGCATCGGTCGCTGCACCGCCCATGAACTGGCGGCCCTCGGCGCCAATGTGCTGCTGGTCGGGCGCAAGCCGGAGAAACTGCAAAAGGTCACCGACGAAATCGCCGAGGACGGTGGCCGCGCGCACTGGAAGGCTTGCGATATCCGCGATGAAGAAGCGGTAAAACAGCTGGTCAGCGAATTGATTGCTGAACACGGACCGATCCACGGTCTGGTCAACAATGCCGGCGGCCAGTACCCGTCGCCCTTGGCCTCGATCAATCAGAAAGGTTTCGAAACCGTGCTGCGCACCAACCTCGTCGGTGGTTTTCTGATGGCGCGGGAAGTGTTCAACCAGTCGATGAGCAAACACGGCGGCAACATCGTCAACATGCTCGCCGACATGTGGGGCGGCATGCCTGGCATGGGTCACTCTGGCGCGGCGCGGTCGGGCATGGACAACTTCACCAAAACTGCCGCGTTCGAATGGGGTTATACCGGCGTGCGGGTCAACGCGGTGGCGCCGGGCTGGATTGCCTCCAGCGGCATGGACACTTACGAAGGCGCATTCAAAGCGGTGATTCCGACCCTGCGTGAACATGTGCCACTCAAGCGCATCGGCACCGAGTCGGAAGTCAGTGCGGCGATTGTTTTTTTGCTGAGCCCGGCCGCCGCATTTATCAGTGGCAGCACCTTGAAAATCGACGGCGCGGCCAGCCTCGGCAGCCGTGCATGGCCGTTGCACAAGGCGACCCACAGCGAGTCGTTCAACGGCTTTCACCGCGCCTATTTACCCGATGTGCTGAAGGACAAGGAGTAAGCCATGCCGCAGATCCAGTCCCGACTCGACCCGCACAGCGAAGCGTTTGCCCGCAACCGCTCGGCCATGCTCGCGGCGATCGAACATGTGCAGCAACTCGAACAGAGCCTGTTGAACAAGGCCACCGAAGCCAAAGCCAGGTTCGACAAGCGCGGGCAACTGCTGCCCCGTGAGCGCTTGAATCTGTTGCTCGATCCCGGCGCGCCGTTTCTCGAACTGGCCAGCCTCGCCGGCTACAAGTTGCACGACGACAAGGACGGCAGTTCCGCCGGTGGCGGACTGATCGCCGGTATCGGTTACGTCTGCGGCATTCGCGCGATGGTGGTGGCGAACAACAGCGCAATCAAGGGCGGGACGATCTCGCCCACTGGCCTGAAAAAATCCCTGCGTCTGCAACAGATCGCTCAGGAAAACAAACTCCCGGTGATCACCCTTGCCGAAAGTGGCGGCGCCAACCTCAATTACGCCGCCGAGATTTTTGTCGAAGGCGCGCGCAGTTTTGCCAATCAGGCGCGGATGTCGGCAATGGGTTTGCCGCAGATTACCGTGGTGCATGGTTCGGCCACGGCCGGTGGCGCCTATCAGCCGGGGCTGTCGGATTACGTGGTGGTGGTGCGCGGCAAGGCCAAGCTGTTTCTCGCCGGTCCGCCACTGCTCAAAGCGGCCACCGGCGAAGTCGCCACCGATGAAGAACTCGGTGGCGCCGAGATGCACGCACAGGTCGCCGGAACGGCTGAATACCTCGCTGAAAACGATGCCGATGGCGTGCGTCAGGTCCGTGAAATCCTCCGTATGTTGCCGTGGAACGAGCAACTGCCGTGGTTGCCGGAGCCGCAATACAAAGAGCCGCTCTACCCCATCGATGAATTGCTCGGGCTGATCCCCGACGATCCGAAAAAACCTTACGACGTGCGCGAAATCATCGCGCGCATTGCCGACGAATCCTGCTTCGTCGAATTCAAGGGCGAGTTCGATCAGCAAACTGTTTGCGGCCAGTTGAAGATTCAGGGCCGCGCCTGCGGGTTCATCGGCAACAACGGCCCAATCACACCCAACGGCGCGAGCAAAGCGGCGCAGTTCATTCAGTTGTGCGATCAGTGCCAGACGCCGCTGCTGTTCTTTCACAACACCACCGGTTTCATGGTCGGCACCGAATCCGAGCAGCAAGGCGTGATCAAACACGGCTCGAAACTGATTCAAGCGGTAGCCAATGCACGGGTGCCTAAACTGACGATGGTCGTCGGCGGTTCCTACGGTGCCGGCAACTATGCGATGTGCGGACGCGGACTCGATCCGCGCTTCATCTTCGCCTGGCCGAACAGCCGCACGGCGGTGATGGGCGGTGCGCAGGCCGGCAAAGTCTTGCGCATCGTTACCGAAGCCAAGCAGTTGAAGGACGGCCTGACGCCAGACCCGAAAATGCTCGACATGCTCGAACAAGTCACCGCGCAGAAACTCGACAGCCAGTCTACCGCTCTCTATGGCAGCGCCAACCTGTGGGACGACGGGCTGATCGATCCGCGGGACACGCGCACCCTGCTCGGCTACTTGCTGGACATCTGCCACGAGGCCGACATTCGCAAGCTGCAACCCAATAGCTTCGGCGTCAGCCGGTTCTGACCGCCACGGACCCTACGGAGAACAATAACAATGATCTTCACCCCGGAACACGAAGCCCTGCGCCGTATCGTCCGCCAATTTGTCGAGCACGAGATCAATCCGCACGTCGATGAATGGGAAAAGGCTGGACGCTTCCCGATCCACGAGATTTTCCGCCAGGCCGGCGACCTCGGTTTGCTGGGGATTTCCAAGCCGGAAAAATTCGGCGGCATGGGCCTCGATTACAGCTATTCGATTGTCGCCGCCGAAGAGTTCGGCACCATTCATTGCGGCGGCATTCCGATGTCGATCGGCGTGCAGACCGACATGTGTACGCCTGCCCTCGCCCGTTTCGGCTCCGATGAATTGCGCGAAGAGTTCCTGCGCCCGGCGATCACTGGCGAGCAGGTTGGTTGCATCGGCGTCTCCGAAGTCGGTGCAGGCTCCGACGTCGCCGGGCTGAAAACCACCGCGCGCAAGGACGGCGACGACTATGTGATCAACGGCAGCAAGATGTGGATCACCAACTCGCCGAGCGCCGATTTCATCTGCCTGCTGGCCAACACCTCGGACGACAAACCGCACATCAACAAATCGCTGATCATGGTGCCGATGAACACGCCGGGGATCAGCCTCAGCTCGCACCTGGACAAGCTCGGCATGCGCAGCTCGGAAACCGCCCAGGTGTTTTTCGACAACGTGCGCGTGCCACAGCGCAATCGCATCGGCCATGAAGGCGCCGGGTTCATGATGCAAATGCTGCAGTTTCAGGAAGAACGCCTGTTCGGTGCGGCAAACATGATCAAGGGGCTGGAATATTGCGTCGACAGCACCATCGAGTACTGCAAGGAGCGCAAGACCTTCGGCAATGCACTGATCGACAACCAGGTCATCCACTTCCGCCTCGCCGAATTGCAGACCGAAATCGAATGCCTGCGCGCGCTGGTCTATCAGGCCACCGAGCAGTACGTGAAAGGCCAGGACGTCACGCGGCTGGCGTCGATGGCCAAGCTCAAGGCCGGGCGTCTGGGCCGCGAAGTCAGCGACAGCTGCCTGCAATATTGGGGCGGCATGGGTTTCATGTGGGACAACCCGGTGGCCCGCGCCTACCGCGATGTCCGGCTGGTATCGATTGGCGGCGGCGCCGACGAGATCATGTTGGGGATTATCTGCAAACTGATGGGCATCCTCCCGGGGAAAAAGAAATGAGCAGCCTGCCGCAATGTCAGACGCTGTTGCTGGAACTGCATGGCGGCGTGCTGCACATCACCCTCCATCGGCCGGACAGTCGAAATGCGATGAGCCTGCAGATGGTGGCTGAACTGCGCACGGTGCTGGCGGCTGTGCGTGATGACCGCGCTGTTCGGGCGTTGGTGCTCAGCGGTGCCGGCGGGCATTTCTGTGCCGGTGGCGATATCAAGGACATGGCCAGCGCTCGCGCTCAAGGCACCGAGGCTTATCGCGTTCTGAACCGGGCGTTCGGCGCCCTGCTGGAAGAAGCCCAGCACACGCCGCAAGTGCTGATCACCGTGCTGCAAGGCGCGGTGCTCGGCGGTGGTTTCGGTCTGGCCTGTGTCAGCGACATCGCGATTGCCGATCATCAGGCGCAATTCGGTTTACCGGAAACCAGCCTCGGCTTGCTGCCGGCGCAGATTGCGCCGTTTGTGGTGCAGCGCATCGGCCTCACCGAAACCCGTCGACTGGCACTGACCGCCGCACGTTTCGATGGGCACCAGGCACGCGGTCTGGGGCTGGTGCATTTCGTCGAAGAGGATTCGCAGGCCTTGGCTGAGCGGCTGGATGAGGTGTTGCAACATGTGCTGTGTTGCGCGCCGGAGGCGAATGCCATGACCAAGAAATTGTTGTTGGCGAGTGCCGGGCAGCCTTCAAGTGAATTGCTCGATGAGGCGGCGCAGTGGTTTAGCGAAGCAGTGACTGGCGCCGAAGGTGTGGAGGGAACCATGGCTTTTGTGCAGAAGCGTAAACCTCGGTGGGCCACTTAAAAGCATCGCGAGCAGGCTCACTCCTACAGGGGAAATGCATTCCAGATGTAGGAGTGAGCCTGCTCGCGATGAGGCCATCACATTCACCGCCAAATACTCAGGAAGATCACCATGCCCGCCATCCACAAAATCCTGATCGCCAACCGCGGTGAAATCGCCTGCCGCATCCAGCGCACCGCCCAAGCCTTGGGCTATCGCACCGTCGCCGTCTTCAGCGATGCAGACGCCGATGCCCTGCACGTTCAGATGGCTGACCAAGCCGTTCGCATTGGTCCGTCCCCCGTTCAACAGTCATACCTCAACATCCCTGCGATCCTCGACGCCGCTCGCCGCAGCGGCGCTGACGCGATCCATCCCGGCTACGGCTTTCTTTCGGAAAACGCCGAATTCGCCCGCGCCTGCGAACAGGCCGGGCTGATCTTCATCGGCCCCAGCGTCGAAGCCATCGAATTGATGGGCAGCAAACGCCAGTCAAAAATCGCCATGCTCGAAGCGGGTGTGCCGTGCATCGCCGGTTATCAAGGCGCCGAACAGGACGACGCCACCCTGCTGCGTGAAGCCGAGCGAATCGGCTACCCACTGATGATCAAGGCCAGTGCCGGCGGTGGTGGGCGCGGCATGCGTCTGCTGCAAAATGCGGCTGATCTGCCGGCGCAACTGCGCACCACGCGCTCCGAAGCATTGAACGCGTTCGGCAGCGACGAACTGATCCTCGAACAGGCGCTGATCGAACCGCGGCATGTCGAAGTGCAGCTGTTCGGCGATCAGCACGGCAACCTGATCTACCTGGGCGAACGTGACTGCTCAATTCAGCGTCGCCACCAGAAAGTCATCGAAGAAGCGCCCTGCCCGGTGATGACCGCCGAGTTGCGTCAGGCCATGGGTGAAGCGGCATTGAAAGCCGGGCGCGCAGTGAACTATGTCGGCGCCGGCACCGTTGAGTTTCTGCTCGACACACGCGGCCAGTTCTACTTTCTGGAGATGAATACGCGTCTGCAAGTCGAGCACCCGGTAACAGAACTGATTACCGGGCTGGATCTGGTCGCATGGCAATTGCTCGTTGCCGAAGGTCAGCCGTTGCCGCTGACCCAGGATCAGGTTCAGCTCAACGGACATGCCATGGAGGTGCGGCTTTACGCCGAAGATCCCGCGCAAGACTTCCTGCCACAAACAGGCCGAGTGCAAGCCTGGGAACCGGCGCTGCAGCACGGTACGCGAATCGACCATGGTTTGCTTGAAGGGCAATCGGTCAGCCCGTTCTACGACCCGATGCTCGGTAAGCTGATCGCCTGGGGTGCGACTCGCGAGGAAGTCCGACGCAAACTGTTGCGCGCGGTACAGGACACGGTGCTATTGGGTGTACAGAGTAATCAGCGCCTGCTCGCCAGTCTGTTGCAACACCCGCAGTTCATCAGCGGCGACTTCAGTACTGCCTTCATCGCCCGGCACTTCAGTGATCACCCTTGCCTGCACCGCTCCATTCCGGATGCCGAGCAGCTGGCGATCGCAACGGTACTTTTCTATCAAACCAGCGCCCGCAGCCACCGCGCACCACTTAACGGCTGGCGCAATAACGCGAATGTGCCGCTGCATTATCGCCTCGGCCTCGACGATCAGACCTGGACCGTGCAACTGCTCGCTGAGGCACACGGCGTGTTCAAAGTGCAGATAGCCGACCGCACGCTTGAATTGAAACTTATCGACCACGATGCCCAGTCGGTCACGCTGGAAGTTGACGGTCTTCGTCAGCGCCACACCTACCGCCTGAATGACGAGCAACTCTGGTTGTTCTGCCATCCCGGCAGTCTGCACCTTGAGGATCGAACTCACGCCGTGATCGACAGTCAGACCAGCGTCAGCTCCGGCACCCTGAAAGCCCCCATGGACGGTGCCATCGTCGACGTACTGGTCAGCGAAGGCAGTCCGGTCAGTAAAGGTCAGTTGCTGGTGGTGCTGGAGGCAATGAAAATGGAGCACCCGCTCAAGGCCGGTATCGACGGCGTGCTCAAGCGGGTGCAGGTCAAGGTCGGCGATCAGGTAAAAAATCGTCAGGTTCTGTTGCAGGTCGAGTAGTCAGCCACACGCCCGTGCGGGTTTTGACTACGCTCTGAGTTATCAGAACGCGGAAATCAGGAACCCTGCGATGCCTCACTGGCTGGTCATAGATCTGGAAGCCACCACCGATGAGGGTGGCTGGCCAGTCACCGAAATGGAAATTATCGAGATCGGCGCCACCCTGGTCGATCGCGCCGGGCGCGAGCAGGATCACTTCCAGCGTTTCGTCAAACCGACGCGACGGCCGTTGCTCACGCCTTTCTGTCGTGAACTGACACACATCACCCAAGCCAATATCGACTCGGCGCAAGTGCTGACCGAAGTCTGGCCGGCGTTCGAACGCTGGCTCGCGCAACATCAGACACGCCTTGAAGGCTGGGCCAGTTGGGGTGATTACGACCGCAAGCAGTTGTTGCAGGAGTGGCAGCGTCTGCAAATCGACAGTGGCTTGAGCAAAGTGCCGCACATGAACCTCAAACAACGCTTCGCCAAGGCCCGGCGCCTGGAGCGTCCATTAGGCCTCAACGGTGCGCTGCAATTGGCTGGCATGCAGTTCAGCGGCCAGCAGCATCGGGCACTGGAAGATGCACGCAACACCGCGCGGTTGTTGCCACTGGTGTTGCCACTCTAGGGTCAATTCGAGAACTCACCAGACAGACGCCGGGCAGGTGACGGCGCGAAAAGCCTTGTGCATACTGGCCGCCTCCAATTTCTAACCCTTTTCGAGGAATCGCCCATGTTTAAAGTCAACGAGTACTTCGACGGCACCGTCAAGTCGATCGCCTTTGGCACCGCTGAAGGTCCGGCGACCATCGGCGTCATGGCCCCGGGCGAATACGAATTCGGCACCGCTCAGCGTGAAATCATGCATGTGGTTTCCGGCGCACTGACCGTCAAACTGCCCGACAGCAGCGACTGGGAAACCTTCGCCGCCGGCAGCCAGTTCAACGTCCCGGCCAACAGCAAGTTCCAGCTGAAAGTTGCGGTCGACACCGCTTACCTGTGCGAGTACCGCGGCTAAACCCACGGCTTTCACTGCGATAAAAAATGTCCGTGTCCAAGGACACGGGCATTTTCGTTTCAGAGACGGATTACTCGAGAATCTCCACCGGCATGCCGACTTCGAGTCGGCCATTGTTGTCGTTGACCAGATTCTGGCCGAACATCGCACCATCGGCTTCGGCGCGGTACTTCTGCAAGGTGGCCAGAGGTTCGCGGTCGGCACTGCGCTCACCGGTTTGCGGGTCGATGGTGGTGAGGATACAACGCGAACACGGCTTGACCACGCGGAATTCAACATCGCCAATGCGAATGCGCTTCCAACTGTCTTCGGCATAAGCCTCACTGCCTTCGATCACCAGGTTCGGCCGAAAACGCAGCATTTCCAATGGTCGTCCGACCTGTTGCGAAAGGTCCTGCAAAGAGGCCTCGCCGATCAACAACAGCGGAAATCCGTCAGCGAACGCGACCTGATCGTCATCCTTGCCGAAGCCTGCCTGGGTGGTCCGGGCGCGATCCAGCGGCACCTGCACCAGCCGGGTCGGTTTGCCGATGAAATCGCTGACCCAACGGGCCGCCTCATCACCGGCATCCGGCACGCGCAAAGTATCGCGCCAGATCGTCACGCCGCGCAGTTCTGCGTTGTTGCCCGGCAATGCGATTTCGATGGGAGGCTGTTGCGGCGCACTAAGGGTCAGACCGCCCTGCGCATTCCATAACGCCGACAACTGACTCATCTTCGCTTCAGCGCGCTGGGTCAGAAAGCGGCCGCTGGCCTCGTCCACGAGCATCCAGCGTCGATCGCCATCAAGCCCCAGCTTGTCGAGATCAACACTGTGCAGCACATCGACTTTGCCGGATTTCAACGGGTAACGATAAAGCGCGCTCAGACGCAGCATGGCCAGCTCCCTGGAGGGTAAAAACGCCACCCTATACGAGCTTGATCAGGAATCAAAGAGCAATAACTGTGGAGTGAGCCTGCTCGCGATAACGGTGTGTCAGGTAATGATTCGGGGCTGACACACCGCTATCGCGAGCAGGCTCACTCCTGCAATGGGTGTGTGATCAGGCCGGAACTTCGTCGAGCATCAGACGCTGGCGAACCACGTCGACCAGTTTGTCCGGCTGGAACTTGGAGAGGAAGTTGTCGCAACCGACCTTCTTCACCATCGAATCGTTGAAACTGCCGGACAGCGAAGTATGCAGCACCACGTACAGGCCACGCAGACGCGGGTCGTTGCGAATTTCGGTGGTCAGACGATAGCCGTCCATTTCCGGCATTTCCGCATCGGTGAAGATCATCAGCAGCTTGTCGGTCATGTTCACGCCGGTATCGGCCCAGGCCTTGAGCATGTTCAGCGCCTTCAGGCCATCGCTGGCAATGTGCATTTTTACCCCGAGCTGGCCGAGGGTGTCGCGCAATTGCGAAAGTGCCACGTTGGAGTCGTCCACCAACAGCACTTCACGGCCACGGGCGCGCTCGAGCACCGGATCATCGAGTTTTTCACGCGAGACCTTGGCGTTGTACGGGACGATTTCGGCGAGGACTTTCTCGACGTCGATGATTTCCACCAGTTGATCGTCGACCTTGCTGATCGCGGTCAGATAGTGCTGACGCCCGGCGCTGGTCGGCGGCGGCAGAATGGCTTCCCAGTTCATGTTGACGATGCGATCCACACCGCCCACCAGGAAGGCCTGCACCGAGCGGTTGTATTCGGTGACGATGATCGTGCTGTTCGGCCCCGGCACCAACGGACGCATACCGATCGCTTGCGACAGGTCAATGACCGGCAAGGTCTGACCGCGCAGATTGACCACTCCGCACACAAACGGATGACGCTGCGGCATCAAGGTCAGCTTCGGCAGTTGCAGCACTTCCTGAACCTTGAACACGTTGATTGCGAACAACTGCCGCCCGGCCAGTCGAAACATGAGAATTTCCAGGCGATTCTCACCCACCAGTTGCGTGCGTTGGTCTACCGTGTCGAGAATGCCGGCCATCAATGACTCCTGGGCTTGTTCTGATGAATTCACTATGTGAGGTTATCGGCGGCAAATCGCAGTTCTTGATTGCCATACCCGACCCCATCAAAAATGCCATGAACAGGCATTGATGTCACATTAACATCATGGTTTACTGGCCCGGTGATTTTCATCTGCTACATTCTCTGCGGCGCGACCTCGGTTTGCACGGTAGGTTCCCGCGTCTAAGGGATTCCCCTAGTAACAATCAGGCCCAACCTGATATTCGCAATATCCAATAGCCATTAATGTGACGCCATTCTCATTGCATGAACGGAGTCAGGCTATTGTGTGCGATCGCAGTTCAGTGGAAACAAGCCCTCTGGAACCTCTCAGTCTGTGCACTTGCACGTCTGGGCGCGATCTCCCGACGATTCACGATCGTCGCCACACACGGCATTCCCTCATCAGACATGACGTTGTGGAGATAAGCATGCCAATGGACCGCAAAGAGTGGGTACAACGCTTCCCCGAATTCCTTGTCGAGGCCGAGCAACTCCTGGCCAAGTCCGAAGAATGCCTCAGCCATCTGCAATTGATCAGCAATGACAAGGACGCCATCGAGTGCATGCTCGGTACTCTGCTGAAACTCGCACGCAGGGCTGAAGCCCTGGCGCTGGAGGCAATTTCCGAGTTTTCCCTGCACATTTACAGTCTGCTCAACCTCAATCAGGATCACGTCGACCTTCACGAACAGGCCCTGCAAGCCTTGCAGGATTGCTTCACATTGATGGCCTGGCAGCTTGAACTGGTCGATCAGCAGACAGGGCAACTGAGTCTGGATGAAAGTGAGCAGGCTTCGCTGCTCGAAGCATTCGCCTTCCAGGTCAACCAAAGCCGCCATCAACCGCCCCGGACGGGCAAACGTTTGCCCCAACTGCCCTACTCGGGACAAGCCTGACCCGCACTCGGTACCCGCGCAAGCACTTGGTACACAAGCGTTGAATGTCGCAATTGAATAGTTCATACCTGCCAGCGACAAGTCGAACTAAATAATCACTGAAAGCCGACGCCGATATTTTTTGCCGGCCTCAGGGTTTACCTGTGTGCAAACAAGCACAACTTCAGGCAACACTGACATCTATCGAACACAACAAATCGACTTTTCCATTATGGAACTTGCGTCCAATATCACGTATTTCCTGACTCAATGGACATATATAGCAAACGCGACCAACGGTATCTTAAGTGGTATTATGCCGCCCATTAG
The DNA here is from genome assembly GCF_900110195.1 of Pseudomonas sp. ok266. NCBI lineage: Bacteria > Pseudomonadati > Pseudomonadota > Gammaproteobacteria > Pseudomonadales > Pseudomonadaceae > Pseudomonas > Pseudomonas sp. ok266. The sequence continues at coordinate 64,439 of NZ_FOCU01000009.1, forward strand.
TTGCTTTCAAATTAGTGGCACAGTGATCTCAGAGATCGCTATCCACTGATAATTGGGCGGCCAATACGTTTACTGAACCGCGTTGAAATCAATAACATAATTGATAGCATTTTCAGACAGAGACCCGTCAGCCTCCGGCCGGTCTGCCCGCAGCGAACATCCATTGGCTCCATCCGTTATGTACGCCAGCCTCAAGTCAATCACTACATGGCCACCCTCCCGCGAAAATGCTCGCCGGTTCACACTCATACTGTGTGTCGCGGCCACGCTCGGCAGTTTGCTGACCTACGCTCTTTCAACACCACTTTGCCTGGGATTGCTGCTGCTCGATATCGCTGCTACTGCGTGCGTCTGGGTGCAATATCGACTGTCACGCAAATCGATCAAGTTTCAGCCGCAGGAACTCGCTGACCGCTTGCTGGAAGTCCAGGAAAACGAGCGTCATCGCCTCAGCCGCGAACTGCACGACGATATCGGCCAACTGCTGACGGCCGCCAAACTGCAAAGCGAATGGCTCAAGCGGCGCATGCCCGACGACTTGCAGGAACAATGCACCGCGCTGTGCGACACCCTGGAAGAAACCCTCAACAAGGTGCGCGACGTTTCAGCCATTCTCAACCCGCGCCAGTTGACCAGCCTGGGACTTGAAGCCAGCCTGCGTGCGCACCTGCTCAAGACATTGGCCAACACTAACGTGCACTGGAGCCTCGATTGCCAGCAGCGGCTCAATGGCATTCCGGAAGAAATGGCAGTCGCCGCCTTTCGTATTACCCAAGAGGCTGTTACCAATATCCTGCGTCATGCCCAGGCAAAAAATCTGGTGATACGCGTGCAACGTCTGCCCAAAGGTCTGACGTTGCTGATCAGCGATGACGGCCTGGGATTCGCCCCGGCGGCCAACCCGGGTCGTGAAGGACAACGAGGCATGGCCGGGATGGCCGAACGAATCGAGCAACTGGGTGGCACCCTGAACGTCATCAGCGAACCGGGCAAAGGCACTCAAATCGAAGCACTCTTCCCGTGGGCGCCACGCGCACTCGAGCGGGCCAGTACGAATAAGGTTATGCGTTGACTTGCAACTTACTTCTGGTGGATGACCACTCGCTGATCAGGGCCGGCGTGCGCGCTCTGGTACTGGATATTCCCGGTTACGCGGTGATTGGCGAGGCCAATGACGGTTCGCAGCTGCTCGAAATGGTCGAGCAACTGAATCCGGATATCGTGTTGCTGGATATCTCCATGAAAGAAACCGGTGGCCTGGAAGCCCTGCAACGGCTCAAGCGGGTACGCCCGCAGAGCAAGGTGTTGATCCTGTCGATGCACACCGATCCGGCGCTGATCATGCAGGCGCTGGAATCCGGCGCCCACGGCTACCTGCTCAAGGACACCACAGCGACAGAGCTTGAGCATGCACTGGAAGCCTTGCGCAACAACGAGCGCTACCTGAGCCCGGCCATCGCCCATACCGTCATCAATCAGGCCCTGACCCGTAATCAGAAGCAGCAGCCGGAGGCAGCCGACTCGCACAATCTGACCGCGCGCCAACTGGAAATCCTGCGCTTGATCGTGCGCGGAAAATCCACCCGGGAAATCGCCAATGGCCTGGGCCTGAGCATCAAGACTGTCGAGACCCACCGTTCACAAATCATGAAGCGTCTGCAAATCTACGACGTGGCGGGTCTGGTGCTGTTCGCCGTGCGTGAGCAGATCATCAGCCTGGACGACTGACCAGCCCGGCGCTGCTCAACAAGGGAGAATGTTCCGGCAAATGCACGCGCAACGCCGCCGGACGCGCCTCGAATCGCATGCTGTCACCTTCGAGCGGTTCGCCATCAAGATTGATGCACAGCCCCTCGGCCACCTTGATTTCGACCCATGGCAAACGGGTGCGAACAAACATGTTGTCGATCCCGAAACCATCGCTGAGCAGCGTCTTCAAGGTGCCCACCAACTCTTGGGGCGCCGGCAGAATGCTGATATCCAGCAAGCCATCATCGGCCAGCGCCTCCGGGCACAATACGTGTCCACCGCCGGCCTGTCGGCCATTGCCGATACCCAGTGCCAACAGCTCGCCACGCCAGTGAAAATCCGGCCCCTGAAGTTCGCCGTAAGCGGCATGCAGCTCGCTGAATCGTGACAAGCCAGTGAACAGATAGGCAGCACCGCCAAGTACTTTTTTCAGGTCCTCGGAGGTATTGGCCGTGACCTGGCTGCCGAAACCACCGGTGGCCATGTTGAGAAAAATCTGCCCGCCCACTTCACCCAGATCGATGGCGCGCGGTGGCACATCGAGCAGCTCAAGGGCTTCGGCAGGCTCCAGTGGTACGCCGGCGGCACGGGAAAAATCGTTGGCAGTGCCCAAAGGCAGGAGTACGAGGCTGGCTTTGCCAGGATGCGCGGCGAGCGCTTCGGCGATATCGCGCAAGGTGCCATCGCCGCCCCCGGCAATGATTTTCGTGTAGCCGTCGGCCAAGGCTTGTTCTACCCAGCGCTGTGCGTCCCCTGCCTCCCAAGTCAGACGCACGGCCAGCTCCCAGCCTTGCTTGCGCTTGTCCTCGACGGCGGTGCGTACCGCCTCGTTGAGTGCCTGCTTGCCATGCAGAATCAACAGCGCCCGGCGTTCACTCATAACATCACTCCCAAATCGATCGGTTAAGACATCTTGACCACTGGCGCACGCAAAAAAGCCGTCATACCCGTAATTAATTCAGCCTCCTGGCGCCGGACGTCCTACACAGCGGTACCTTTTCTTACAAAACATGCGGAATCGGCTTAATTGACCCGGTTCGAGCATTGCGTCACCGTGTGTTGGCGGTATCGATTTTCAATCCAACACACAAGGACGTGCATGTAATGAGTGGATACACCCTATGGGCTCTTGCCGGTTCGAGAGCTGGAAAAGGTTGCAAGCAAACAGTTGAAACAATCGGTGGATGCTTCCATGCCTGGTCATGAAGCGAGAATACCCATGAGCCCGGTTGGACCGATTGTCGAAAGTCGCGCGAATCACAAGTCCGATTTCAAAAACAGCGCCAGAACCACTGGAGAAGTTGATATGGAACCCCGTGTTACCGAGCTGGAAACCCATCTCAAATACCTTCGACGGGACATGGACGAAATTCGCGGTGATGTCCGAACGATCAAACACCGGCTTGCGTACTCGGCGGGTGCAACAGCGGTAGTGCTGGGTTTGCTGGGCTGGGTGGCCAATAGCCGATTCGATCAGCTTGTGACATTGATCAGCAATTAATTGAATCAGTCATTGCAGGCGCCGCCTGAGTCAGCCGACGCCTGCATTTACGAGATAGCGATCAGTCGAGCAAGTCACTCAGCGGGATGAAGACCACTTCGTCTCCGATGCTCAGCGTGCGACCTTCCAGCACTTCGACCAATCCATCTGCCCACGCGGCGCTACGCAGTACACCTGAGCTCTGGTTGCGGTAGACAGTCGCCCGTCCTTGCTCAAGGCGGCCTCGCAGGTACTCACGCCGATTGCCTGCCACCGGCCAGTCAAACCCCGCTGGCACGGTGAACTTCAGCGGCTCGACGACCCGAACGCCCTGACGGCGTAACAGATAAGGCCGAGTGAGCAGCGCAAAGGTCACCAGTGTCGACGCAGGGTTGCCTGGCAAGCCAATGACCGGCACGTTGCGGAAATGGCCAAAAGTTAGCGGTTTTCCGGGTTTGATCGCCAGCTTCCAAAGGGCAAGCTCGCCCTCTTCACGCAATGCGACACCCAAAAAATCCGCCTCACCCACCGACACGCCACCGGTGGAAAGAATCAGGTCAACATCCTGCAACTCCCCCAGACGGGTGCGGGTAGTGGCCAAATCATCCGGAAGAATACCGGCATCGATCACTTCACAACCCAGTCGTTGCAGCCAACTGCACAGCAACACTCGATTGCTGTTGTATATCTGTCCCGGCCCCAGGGCCTGGCCCGGCTCGACCAATTCATCGCCAGTGGAAATCACCGCAACACGAACCTTGCGCACGACCTTCAATCCGGCGCAGCCCAACGATGCGGCTAATCCCTGCTCTATCGGACCCAGCCGAGTTCCGGCGGGCAGGATCAGTTCACCGACTGTGGTTTCCTGACCTTGCGGGCGAATGTTCTGCCCGGCCTTCATCGGTTCAAGGAAACGCACCCGTTCATCGGTTTGAACCTCAGCGTTTTCCTGCATTTCCACGCAATCAGCGCCCGCGGGCACCGGCGCCCCGGTGAAGATCCGTGCACAGGTGCCCGGCTTCAGCGGTTCGGGGGATTGCCCGGCAAACACCTTCTGACTGACCGGCATCGGTTCGCCCGTCCAGTCGGTCAGATTCAGCGCATAACCGTCCATGGCACTGTTTGGCCAGGGTGGCAGATCCAGCGTCGAAATCAGGTCTTCGCTCAGCACACGCCCCTGAACCTGAGCCAGCGGCAAATCCTCATGCTCGACAATCGGCGACGCGTCGGCCATGTCGAGCAGGCGCTCCAGCGCCAGCTCGACCGGCATCAGTGCTCCGGTCTTGCCCGGCTTACCCACGGGATTCACAAGGCGCTGCCTGCTTCAAATGAGTCACGAAGTTGCACGGGCGATGACGCGCGTCCAACTGCTCGCCCAGGATGCCATCCCAACCGGTGCGTACGGCATTGGTCGAACCTGGCAGACAGCACACCAGCGTGCCGTTGGCCAGACCGGCCAGCGCACGGGACTGAACTGTCGAAGTGCCGATATCGGCTACCGAAATCTGCCGGAACAACTCACCAAACCCGTCGACCTGTTTATCCAGCAGGCAGGCAACCGCTTCCGGCGTGCTGTCGCGACCGGTAAATCCGGTACCGCCGGTGATCAGCACGACCTGCACGACATCGTCGGCAATCCAGGTGGCGACTTGCGCGCGAATTTTGTAGAGGTCATCTTTGAGCAAAACCCGCTCCGCCAAACGGTGGCCCGCCGCCGTCAAGCGATCGACGAAGACCTGGCCTGAGGTGTCGGTTTCCAGAGTTCGGGTGTCACTGACTGTCAGCACCGCAATATTGAGCGGCACGAAAGGTACATCAGCCTTGGCTTTCATAGGCTCGTCCAGTTGTAGGAGAAACAGCCCGGTGTTATATCACAGCGCCCTATTTTTTCGCCGCCCCTCTGGAGAGCTGCCATGACCCGCGATTCGCAATTGCCCCCCTGCTCCATTCTGCTCCTGGCAGGCGGGCGCGGCCAACGCATGGGCGGTCAGGACAAAGGCCTGGTCGAGTGGCTGGGCGAACCGTTGATTGCACATTTGCAGCGTAAGGTACGCGGGCTGACTGACGACCTGATCATCTCATGCAACCGCAACCGCGAGCGTTACGCACCGTTTGCCGATCAATTGGTGGTCGATGACGAGGGCGATTTTCCGGGGCCATTGGCGGGTATTCGTGCCGGTCTGAAAGCGGCGCGCCATAGCCACCTGCTGGTTTTGCCGTGCGACGTTCCGCGAATTGACGCCGCGCTGCTGCAAAGCATGCGCGAGACTGCCAATCAGCATCCTGAAAAACCTTTAATGTTGCGCCATGACGAGCATTGGGAACCCTTGCTGTGTGTGATTCCGGTGGCTCTTCTAACGGCCTTCGAAGATGCCTGGAATGCCGGTGAACGCAGCCCCGGCCGGGTCATGCGCGGTCTCGGCGCCACTGCCCTGGAGTGCCCGGACAACGACCCCCGGCTGGCCAACCTGAACACCCCCGAACTGTTAAATTCCCACAACACTGTGTCAGACTGACACCATTCAAGGAACTCTCAAGCCTTGTATACGTCTCAAGCTCAGTAACCAAAAGAATTCCCATTCGGAGACACACCCATGACTCAACGGACCCTCGCCACTTTCATGCTCGCACTGGGCCTTGCCACCCTCGCCGGTTGCTCGTCGCCTACAGTGATCACCTTGAATGACGGTCGCGAAATCCAGGCCGTCGACACCCCGAAATACGATGACGATTCGGGCTTCTACGAGTTCAAACAGCTGGACGGCAAAGAAACCCGCATCAACAAGGATCAGGTTCGTACCGTTAAAGAGCTGTAAGCTCTGGATCGACACCGGATACAGAAAAGCCCGCATTGATTGCGGGCTTTTTCATGGGCGCTCGAAAAGTGAAGTCGATATCACCACTGCAAGGTGATCCGGCTCTCGAATTCGCGCTCCTCACCGGTCACCGGGTCGATAAACCGCAGGCCTTGCGCCAGCAGCTTCAACGGATTGGCATAGTCATCCTCGACATCTTTCAACACCTGCGGATAGAACGGATCGTTGCAGATGCTCGCCCCCAGCGCAGTCATGTGGACGCGCAGTTGATGTTTCTTGCCAGTCACCGGAAACAAACCATAGCGCCACAGATCGCCATGCTTTTCCCGAACCTCCACCGCCGTTTCGGTATTACTGGCACCCACGCCTTCCTGCATGCGGAAAAACGGTTCGCCATCGACCAGACGGCTTTTGTGCACCAAGGGGAAATTCAGATCGGGCAGTGCCGGAGCGATGGCCTCATAACGCTTGTCGATCTGCCGCGTGGGGAACAGCGACTGATAAGCCGATCGGGTTTGCGGATTGGCCGAGAAAATCACCAGTCCCGCCGTATGCCGGTCGATGCGGTGCAGCGGCACCAAGTGAGGATTGTCCAGGCGATGAATCAGCCTGCGCAACAGGGTTTGCTCAACGTATTCGCCGGCGGGCGTCACCGGCAGAAAATGCGGTTTGTCAGCCACCACCAGATGTTCGTCTGCATACAGAATCGACTCGACTACCGGGATCGGCTTCTCGTCCGGCACTTCGCGAAAATAATGAATCCGCAGACCTTCCTTGTAAGGCAAGTCCACCGGGATCGGCTGGCCATGGCCGTCCAGCACACGTCCCCGAGCGATGCGGTCCAGCCATTGCTCACGGTCAATGGCGCTGAAATGCTCGCATAGACAATCGAGTACGGTCAGCCATTTACCGGGCGGCAGATAAAGTGTGCTCGCCTGATTCTGAGCAGCGGAAAATGTAGATGTGGACATACGAAAATCGGACCCTCAATGCAGGGCGGCATTATCCAGCACTGAGGGAAACGAACCTAGCGCAGAATGTTCAGGCCGGAATTGTTTTCAGCGCTGCGGCGTCAGTGAATTCCTTGAGCCAGCGCAATACATCAACTGCCTCCCAGCGCCCCGGATCGTACAAGGCGTAGAGCAGCCCCTGATAACCGACCACATCCAGTTGCTTGTGGTAACCGGCACGCTGAAACAAGGCCTCGATTTCGGCAAAGCAAGTGTTGAAATGCAGCTTGTTGAACGGCGTCTTGCCTTCCGTGACCAGCCCGTCCAGGCGCAATTCGAGAACGGCCTCGCGCACCACGTCAACCGACATCCGGTTCACGCTGTTTTTCAACTGTTCGACATTGACCACGGTTCATCCCTCTGACGCATTTACTGTATGAACATACAGTAACCGATGAAACCGCAAAATGCCAAGGAATGCATGGCAGTAGCGACCGGCGGGATAAACCAGAAAATGCGGATTAACCCAGAAACGCGACGACCTCATCAGCGCTGAATGGCCAGTCCAGCTCAGCCCCGCTGTCGACACGGCGCAACACCGGAATCCGCAGGCTATAAGCCTCGAACCAGGATTCGTCTTCAGCGATGTCGACCAGTTCCACCAGCAAGCCGTGCTCGACAAAAGGCATCAACTCGGCCTCGGCGACTTCACACAAATGGCATCCAAGGGTGCCGAACAGCTGACATTCAGGAGGCATGATTGCTCAACCAAAAAATGAGTGGGCCTATTCTAGGCCGCACCTGAAAACCCGTCGAGCCAACGCCGCCCAAAAGCTCCAGCCCCTCAACAAAGGGTCACAGGCAAAACCCTGACGCAAATCAGTCCACAGAAAAATCATTTGCGCGATCCTCCCGGTCTTTTTGCCTCTACGCTTGAAAAGCCTGATCTGCCATCGGAGTGTCCAGTGTTTGCCAATCTGTTGATCATCCTCGCCTCGTCCCTCGTGGTCATTGCCCTGTTCCGTCGCCTGCGGTTGCCACCGGTTCTGGGTTACCTGTGCGTCGGACTGCTGGTCGGGCCGAGTGCCTTCGACTGGGTCAACGAAAGCGAACACTTGCCTGACGTAGCCGAGCTGGGCGTAGTGTTTCTGTTGTTTTCACTGGGCCTGGAGTTCTCCCTGTCGAAGATGATCGCCCTGCGCCAGGTGGTGTTTCGTCTCGGCAGCCAGCAGGTGCTGATCAGCACCGCGCTGCTCGGTTTGCTGCTGATGCTGTTGGGCATGCCGATGACGCCGGCGCTGTTGCTCGGTGCCGGGCTTTCGCTGTCCTCAACGGCGATTGTGACCAAAGAGTTGGGCAGCCTCGGCGAGGTGTTCAGCAGTCATGGCCAGAATGCTGTCGGCGTTTTGCTGTTTCAGGACGTTATCGCGGTATTGCTGCTGACGTTGGTGCCGGTGTTTGCCGGCAGCAGCGAACAAGCCTGGTACTGGGCGTTGCCTTTGACCCTGGCAAAAACCGTGGTGCTGTTTGTCGGTCTGCTGCTGGCCAGTCGCTGGTTATTGCCGAGGCTGTTTCATGAAGTGGCCGCGTCACGCTCGGCAGAACTGTTTGTGCTGCTGGCGCTGGTGATTGTACTGTTGACCGCGTGGCTGACGCACCTGCTGGGGCTGTCCCCTGCCCTTGGTGCGTTTCTGGCCGGCATGTTGCTCGGTGAAAGCCACTATCGACACCAGATCGAGGCGGATATCCGGCCGTTCCGCGACATTCTGCTCGGGGTGTTTTTCGTCAGCATCGGCATGCTCATCGACCTGCAACTGTTCGTCAGTCACAGCCTGCTGATCCTCGGGCTCACCGTCGGTTTGATGGTGATCAAGGGTATCGTCGTGGCCTTGCTGGTGAAGTGGCGCGGCAGTGACAGCGAAACAGCATGGCGCAGCGGTCTGGCGCTGGCCCAGGGGGGCGAGTTCTGCTTCGCCCTAATGGCACAGATGCAGCAACACAGCATGATGCCCGAAGCACTGAGCGACCTGCTGCTCGCAGCGACGTTCTGCTCGATGTTGTTGACGCCCCTGTTGCTGCGCGCAGCGCCACGCATCGCAGCAGTGCTGCATCGCAAACCCAATCAGGAGGCGCAGATCGAAGAGATCAGCGCACTCAATGCCGACCTCAACCAGCATGTGGTGATTTGCGGCTACGGCCGCGTCGGCCAATCCATCGGTCGTTTCATGCGCAACGCCAAGCAGCCTTTTATTGCGCTGGACAATGACCCGGTGCGGGTACAGGAAGCCGCCAGTGGAGAAAGCGACGTGCATTACGGCGACTCGTCGCGCGGCGACCTGCTGACCGCCGTGGGCCTGCTACGCGCCAGACTGTTGGTGGTTGCTGTGGATCAGAGCGACATTGCCCTGCGTATCCTCAAGGAAGCACGTCGGCTCAACGCCCACGTACCGATACTGGTGCGTACCCGCGACGACAGCCAGTGGGCCGAACTGAAAGCCGCCGGCGCCACCGAAGTGGTGCCGGAACTGTTGGAATCGAGCCTGATGCTCGCCTCTCACGCCTTGATCATGCTCGGCTTGCCGGCGCATCAGGTGCAGGAAAAAGTCGATCAGGTGCGCATCGACCGGTATCGCCTGCTTCATGGTTTTTATCCCGGTAGCGACGATGCCGAGACTTAATCCTGACTTACCGCGCCGATCTTGTGCAGCGACAGGTCGGCGCCGTAATACTCTTGTTCCTGACTCAGGCGCAGCCCGTGCAGCGCCTTGATCACGCCGTACACAGCGAAGCCACCGATCAGCGCCACCGCAACACCCTGCGCGGTGCCGATCAACTGGCTGATCAAGCTGACGCCGCCAATACCGCCGAGCGCAGTCTGGCCGAAAATCCCGCAGGCAATCCCGCCCCACACGCCGCACAACCCGTGCAATGGCCACACACCCAAGACATCGTCGATGCGCCATTTCACCTGGGCGGCGGTAAAGCACCAGACAAACAGTGCACCGGCGATCGCGCCAGTCACCAGCGCGCCGACCGGATGCATCAGATCCGACCCGGCACAGATCGCCACCAGACCGGCCAATGGACCGTTATGCAGGAAGCCCGGGTCATTACGTCCGACGAGCAGCGCCGCCATGGTGCCGCCGACCATCGCCATCAACGAATTGACCGCCACCAGGCCACTGACGCCTTGCAGCGTCTGCGCACTCATCACGTTGAAGCCGAACCAGCCGACAATCAGAATCCACGAACCCAAGGCCAGAAAGGGAATGCTCGACGGTGCGAACGCCACCAGACGACCGTCGCGATAACGGCCATTACGCGGCCCCAGCAGCAATACCGCCGCCAGCGCCAGCCAACCGCCCATGGCGTGCACCACCACGGAACCGGCAAAGTCATGAAAAGCGGCACCAAACTGCGCCGTCAGCCACGCTTGCAAACCGTAGTTGCCGTTCCAGATCATGCCCTCGAAAAAGGGGTAGATGAACGCGACAATCAAGGCAGTGGCGCACAACTGCGGCACGAAACGCGCGCGCTCGGCAATGCCGCCGGAAATAATCGCCGGGATCGCTGCAGCAAAGGTCAGCAGGAAGAAAAACTTCACCAGTCCATAACCATGATCGGCACTCAGCACCGCCGCCGGCTGCATAAAGGTCACGCCATAGGAAATCCAATAGCCTATAAAGAAATAGGCCAGGGTCGAGACGGCGAAATCACTGAGAATTTTCGACAGTGCATTGACCTGGTTTTTCTGGCGCACCGTGCCGACTTCCAGAAAGGCGAAACCGGCATGCATCGCCAGCACCATCACCGCACCGATCAGAATGAACAAGGTATTGGAGCTGTGAACCAGAGTGTCCACAGCGCTTTGCAGATTTTCCATAAGCAGGCAGACCTAAAGGCGAAAAAGGCACCAAAGCGGTTCATGCGCACATTTCATGCACCAAGTTGCGACCACGCAGTCACAGATCCGAAGGTCCGACGAACCGCTTTGGCGCACGAGATCGATGTCCTGACACGAACCGGGCTTGTTTGGGATAAGGTTTCTCGAGGCGCACGCCCGGCAACAGCGCACAACCGCCGGGGAACGCACCACGACACAGCAAAAGTTGTACCAGTCATTTGTACTGAACCTTCGCGCAAGGCTCATACTCGAACGCTTCAGACGTCACTTACGGAGATCCACCCATGGCCAGCATCAAGGCAAAGACCGCTCAAGAAATCCTGATGAACGACTTCCAGACTTTGGTCGCCGACACCGAGCGCTTGCTCGAGCACACCGCCACCCTGGCCGGCGATCAGGCCGATGAGCTGCGCGAGCAGATTCACGACAGCCTGCTGCGCGCCCGCGAAACCTTGAAACTGACCGAAGAAACCTTGCGTGATCGCGGTCAGGCGGCGGTCACTGCCACCGAAGATTACGTCTCGGCCAACCCTTGGCAGTCCGTCGGTATTGCCGCCGGTGTCGGCTTCCTGATCGGCCTGTTGGCTACCCGGCGCTGATTATGTCGATCGGTGAATCCGGCCCGGCTGCGGGCACCGCCTCTTCCACGCGACGCCTGGGCGCCGCCGTTCTCGGTCTGCTGCACAGCCATGTCGAATTGTTCGGCATTGAATTGCAGGAGCAGAAATCACGTACCGTCAGCCTGTTGCTGTTCGCAGGCCTGGCGTTGGTCTTTGCCCTGTTATTACTGGTGGGCTTATCGACACTGGTGATGATTGTGTTCTGGGACACTTATCGCCTTGCTGCGATCATTGGCCTGTGCGTGTTCTATACCCTGGCCTCGATCTTCTGCGCGCTGCGCCTCAAGGCTGCGATCTTCGATGAGTCCTCGCCTTTCCACGGCACGCTCGAAGAGCTGGCCAACGACCGGGAGCGCCTGCTGCCATGAGCCTGCCTGAACTGCCACACAACAGCTCGCGTCGGGAAATGCGCAAGGCGTTGATCCGCCTGCGCATGGAAATGCATCGTCAGGAAATCCGCCATGAAGCCGGGCAAGTGTTGCAGCCTCTGCAGCGCATGCGCGGCATGTCGCAAAACCTGCAAGGTGGTTTCGGCATCAAACACGCGCCTTTGTGGGGCGTGGCCGCCGTTACGCTATTGGGATTCATCACTGGCAAAGGCGCGAAAAGCGGCGGTGTCGGTGGCCTGACCCGCTTGATCCGGCTCGGCACCAGCCTCGGGCCGCTGATCAAACTGGTGATGCAGAGCTCGGCGAAACGCTAAACAGATACATCTGGCTACATTCTTGCACTGTCGGCGGGATGAACCTCTTTATCCGGAGGTTCAATCCCGCGCGCCTACCCGGTCGGCGGGGTTCACCAGAACAAGAACCACTAAGGAGGCCCCGTGATCGACGGGCAACCGCTCGCCTGCTTTCAGCCTTTCATCGATACCGCCACCGGACGCATTGCCGGCGTCGAAGCGCTGGGGCGCCTGCGCCAGGCCGACGGTCAACTGAACTCGGTTGGGCCTCTATTCGCCGACCCGCGCACGCCCGCCATTGCCCTGCGCCGTCTCGACCGGCAGATCCGCGATAACGCCTTGAGCCGCTTGCATGAAGCGCCGGCAGACTGGTTTCTCAGCCTGAACATGTCGCCACGCTGGATCAGTCGCCTGCGCGCCGATCAAGCCCTGCCCAGCCTCAAACAATTGGCGCGCTACGGTATCGATCCGCAACGCATCGTCTTCGAGATCACCGAACTGGGCGGCAATGGTCAACGTCTGGCCGAAGTCGTCGCGCGCTATCGCGAGGCCGGAGCGAGGATTGCTATCGATGACTTTGGCGCCGGCTACTCGCAACTCGATCGGGTGCTGGCGTTGCAACCGGACATTCTCAAACTTGATATGCGGCTGTTCCAGGCTGCGGCACTGGGTGGGCCGAGCAGCGACGTGGTCAAGGCCCTGGCGCAGATGGCCGAGAAGACCGGTTGTTGGATCATCGCCGAAGGCGTCGAGACCGAAGCACAGTTGAATTTCGCCCTGGAATGCGGATCGCGCTATGTGCAGGGATTCCTGTTCGCGCGGGCACAGGAGGCGTTTTTCCCCAGTGACGCGTTCGTCCAACGCTTCGCCGAGCTGCGCCAGCGCTATGTCCGGCAGAAACTCGTGGAGCGCGGGCGGCTGATGCAAATGCGCCAGCAACTCGCTGAACTGATGTCGATCCTGCAAGCCTGGGCTCAGGCCCATGCCCCTTTGAGCGCTTTGCCGCAACTGGACGCCTTCCCCTGGCTGCTGCGGTTTTATCAATGCGATCGCCACGGCACGCAACTGACGCCCAATCTGGAATGGCGGCAGCATGGCTGGGTCGCCGACAATCGCTATCTGGGGCACAACTGGTCGTGGCGCCCGTACTTCTATCATTTGCTCGCCGAAGGTTGGGAGGAGCGGCGCTTGACGCTCTCCAATACCTACCGCGATGCCACCAGCAATCAGTACTGCCTGACAGCCGGGCAGTTTTTCGACAACGGTGAACGTTTGCTGCTGATCGACATTGACGCCGCCGGACTGTAGTTCCGCTTGCAGGGGCGGACGTGAACCGGGAAGCTAGGGGCCAACGCCCCCAGTCACCTGACGGAGAGAATCAGCCTTGGATTGGCACACCCTGCTCAACCGCGAACGCCTCGGCAAGCCGCTGCACAGCCCGCAAGAACTTGGCCGCAGCCCTTTCCACAAAGACCATGACCGCATCATCTTCTCCGGCGCCTTCCGCCGTCTCGGGCGCAAGACCCAGGTCCACCCGGTCACCAGCAACGATCATATTCACACGCGCCTGACCCACTCGCTGGAAGTCAGTTGCGTCGGCCGTTCGCTGGGCATGCGGGTGGGGGAAACCCTGCGCAATGCCTTGCCCGAATGGTGCGACCCGGCCGATCTCGGCATGGTGGTGCAATCGGCGTGTCTGGCCCACGACATTGGCAATCCGCCGTTTGGTCATTCCGGTGAAGACGCCATCCGCCACTGGTTCCAGCAGGCCGCCGGACGCGGCTGGCTCGACGGCATGAGCGAAGCCGAACGCGCCGACTTCCTCAATTTCGAAGGCAATGCCCAGGGTTTCCGGGTCCTGACTCAGCTGGAGTATCACCAGTTCGACGGCGGCACCCGACTGACCTACGCCACCCTCGGCACTTACCTGAAGTACCCGTGGACCGCGCGCCACGCCGACTCCCTGGGCTACAAGAAACACAAATTCGGCTGCTATCAGAGCGAGTTGCCGCTGCTCGAGCAGATCGCCCACAAACTGGGCCTGCCGCAAATCGAAGACCAGCGCTGGGCGCGTCATCCGCTGGTGTACCTGATGGAAGCCGCCGACGACATCTGCTACGCGCTGATTGATCTCGAAGACGGTCTCGAAATGGAGCTGCTGGAGTACGCCGAAGTCGAATCGCTGCTGCTCGGGCTGGTGGGTGATGATCTGCCGGAAACCTATCGCCAGCTCGGCCCGCAGGATTCGCGCCGACGCAAACTGGCGATCCTGCGTGGCAAGGCCATCGAGCATTTGACCAACGCCGCCGCACGGGCCTTTGTCGAGCAACAGGACGCCCTCCTCGCCGGCACGCTGCACGGCGATCTGGTCGAGCACATGCACGGCCCGGCCAAGCGTTGCGTGCTGAATGCCAAGGACATCGCCCGCAAGAAAATCTTTCAGGACAAACGCAAAACCCTGCATGAAATCGGCGCCTATACCACGCTCGAGATTCTGCTCAACTCGTTCTGCGGCGCGGCGCTGGAACAACACAACGGTCGTACACCGTCATTCAAAAGCCGGCGCATTCTCGATCTGCTGGGCAGTAACGCACCGGATCCGCAGGGATCGTTACACACGTCGTTTCTGCGCATGATCGATTTCATCGCCGGCATGACCGACAGCTACGCCAGCGACATGGCGCTGGAAATGACCGGGCGCTCCAGTCACTGACCCGCTCGCCTACGGGCGGCCATAACGATGGCCGCCCGTATCCACACAGCCTGTGATTATCGACCCACAAGTGTCGACTGGCGTCTGATATGGCTGGAATAGCGGCAATTATTGCGCCGACGAATCAGCAACTTTAAACATCTTTAAAAAGCCATTTACGGCCAGTACTTGCAAATCATTCAAGTCAAACTATAAGCCCGTTCAAATCCAGCACTTCCTTACGTCAAACCTAGTTTGGTTGTAGTCCGTTTCTTCATTAATTGTAGGATTAATCCGATATCGTGACTGAAGCCACGTCACTTCATGCGAGTGCTCATTCAACTGAGCTAAGGTGCGCGCTTTATTCGTGCTTGCATGGGATTTGATTATGAACTCCGTTTTTATTGTCGACGATCACCCGGTCATCCGTCTCGCCGTTCGAATGCTGCTGGAGCATGAAGGTTACAAGGTCGTCGGTGAAACCGATAACGGAGTCGATGCCATGCAAATGGTGCGCGAGTGCATGCCCGATCTGGTCATTCTCGATGTGAGCATCCCCAAGCTGGATGGCCTCGAAGTACTGGCTCGCTTCAATGCCATGGGATCCCCGTTAAAGATCCTGATCCTGACGGCACAGTGTCCGACGCTGTTCGGCATTCGCTGCATGCAATCCGGCGCATCGGGTTATGTCTGTAAACAGGAGGACTTGAGTGAACTGGTCAGTGCGATCAAAGCGGTACTGTCCGGTTACAACTATTTCCCCAGCCAGGCATTGAATCCGGTGCGCAGCGACGACATCCGTTTTGCCGAACTTGAATTATTCAAATCCGTTAATGATCGCGAGTTGATGGTCTTACAACTTTTCGCCCAGGGTCGCACTAACAAGGAAATAGCCAAGGGCATGTTTCTGAGTAATAAAACCGTCAGCACCTACAAAAAACGTCTGATGCAAAAACTCAAGGCCAAATCCCTTGTAGAACTTATCGAGATGGCCAAACGAAACGCACTCGTGTGAGAGCCCGCATGCCTAGCCGTTTAAAGGACTATTTAATTGCGTTGAGCGCAGGTTTTTACCTGAGCGCCAATGTGTTCGCCATGCCCGGCACGTCACCTGACTACGCCTTGCTCAGCCGGTCGGCGGACGAGCCAGTTCCGGTCACGCTCGAACACTCCCAACGGCAGTGGCTGCTGACACGTAACGAACTGGTCGTGGGCACCTCCGCGCCCGACTACCCGCCTTTTGACATGACGACCAGCGGCAAGGATTACGAAGGTCTGACGGCCGATTACGCCGGGCTCCTCGGCCAGGCCACCGGTCTACCGATCCGGGTGCAGCGCTTTCCCTCTCGGGACGCGGCGATTAGCGCACTGGTCGATGGCCGGATCGACCTGCTCGGTACCGCGAACGGCTTCGAAGCGGGCAATGCCAACCTGGCGCTGTCGATACCCTACGCCGTTGACATGCCGGTGCTGGTTACCCGCGAGGACGAAACCCGCTCACTCACCGAAGGCCTGGCCGGGCTGCGATTGAGCATGGTCTATCACTATCTGCCGTTGCCCGAAGTCAAAGCGCTGTACCCCAAAGCGCTCATCACCTGCTACCCCTCCTACCAGAATGCAATCAACGCCGTGGCGTTCGATCAGGCCGATGTGTTTCTCGGCGACACGCTTTCAACTCACTACATGATCAACAAGGGTTATCTGAACAACGTGCGCATGGCCAATTTCGGCAAGCAGGAAGCCCAGGGATTCAGCTTCGCCGTGCGCCGCAACAACCCACAACTGCTGGCGATCATCGATGCAGTACTAAAAGCTGTGCCGGCCAGTGAGCGTGACAATATTGCCAAGCGCTGGAGCGCTGGCAGCGATCTGCTGCTCACCGACCGGAAACTGCAACTGACACAGCGCGAAGAAGCGTGGCTCAAACAGCATCCGGTGGTCAGTGTGGTGGTCAATGAAGCGTTCGCGCCGCTGACATTCTTTGACAACGACGGTAATTTTCGCGGCATCAGTGCCGACCTGCTCGAGCTGATCCGCCTGCGCACCGGCCTGCGTTTCGAGATCCGTCGCAGCCGCAACGACGCGGAAATGATCCAGCAGATCGACCGTCATCAAGCCGATCTGATCGCCGCATTACTGCCGACGGCGGAGCGCGAGAAAACCCTCAATTTCAGTCGTCCCTATCTGGAAAACTCCTACGTTCTGCTGACCCGCAAAAGCGCGGATGGTCCGACCAATCTGGGCAAGCTCAAAGGCAAGCGACTGGCGATTGCCCAAGGCAATCCGATGGTCGAGTACCTGCGTCGGGAATATCCGCGCATCCAGTTGATCGAAACGGCAGATACGTTCAGCGCGGTGTCCCAGCTCGCCGAAGGCCATGTCGACGGTGCGGTGAACTCGCTGGTGATTGCCAACTACTTCATTTCTTCACGAATCTTCAATCAGGCGCTGCAGATCACCACCACGATCGGCACGGGCCAGGCGGCGTTTTCACTGGCGACCGCGCGGGACAACACGGAACTGACGTCAATCATCAACAAGGCGTTGTTGAGCATCGCCCCCGACGAACTGGGGGTGATCAATGGACGCTGGCGCGGTTACTCGACTGTCTCGCAGAACATCTGGCACAACTACCAACGCCTGTTCTATCAAGTGATCATCGGCGCTTTCCTGTTACTGCTGTTGCTGCTGGTCTGGAACGCTTACATGCGCCACCAGATCAAAAAACGCCAGGCTGCCGAACGAGCGCTGAACGACCAGTTCGAATTCATGCGTTCGCTGGTCGACGGCACACCGCATCCAATTTACGTGCGCGACCGCCAGGGCCGGTTGCAAAGTTGCAATGAGAGCTATCTCGAAGCATTCAATGCCCGCCGCGAGGATGTCATCGGCAAAAACGTCATCGATGGCTCCCTGAGCAATGCCTTCGAGGCCCAGGCCTTTCAGGCCGATTACCAGCGTGTCATCGCCGAAGGCACGCCGATGGTCGTCGACCGGCCCCTGCACATCGGCAACCGGCGTCTGACGATCTATCACTGGATACTGCCGTACCGCGACTCCAGCGGTGAGGTGAAAGGCATCATTGGCGGCTGGATCGACATCAGCGAGCGCCGCCAGTTGTTCGACGAGTTGCGTACGGCCAAAGAACGGGCGGATGAGGCCAACCGGGCGAAAAGCACCTTTCTGGCGACCATGAGCCACGAGATCCGCACGCCGATGAACGCGGTGATCGGCATGCTCGAACTGACGCTCAAACGCATGGATCCGCAGCATCCGGATCGCTCATCCATCGACACCGCGTACCACTCGGCCAAGGACTTGCTGGGTTTGATCGGCGACATTCTCGACATCGCACGGATCGAATCCGGGCGTCTGAGTCTTTGTCCGGAACGGGTCAATCTGGTCGATACGGTGACGTCAGTCGCCAGGATCTTCGACGGTCTCGCCCGGCAGAAAAACCTCTCCCTGCAAGTCATCTTCAACCCACCGGATCTGGCCGTCGATGTGCATCTGGACCCACTGCGTTTCAAGCAGGTGCTGTCGAATCTGGTCAGCAATGCGATCAAATTCACTGAGCAGGGGCATGTGCGGATCACCCTCGACCTCATGAACACCGATGTATCTGCCCGCGCCCTGATGCAGTTGACCGTACAGGACAGCGGCGTCGGTATCAGTGCCGAGGATCAGCAGCGCTTGTTCGAACCGTTTGCCCAAGCGGAAAACAGCAGCCAGCAAGGCAGAGGTGGCGCCGGCCTGGGGCTGGTGATCAGCCGCAACCTGTGCGAAATGATGGGCGGGCAATTGCAATTGAGCAGCCAGCCTGGCATCGGCACCCAGGTCTGCGTCTCGCTGGCACTGGAAACGCTGCCGATACAGCTGAGCACGGTCAAAAGTGAATCCCCAATCAAGGCATCGCAGACCCCCTTACGCGTGTTGGTGGTGGACGACCATCCCGCCAATCGCCTGCTGATGTGTCAACAACTGGAGTTTCTCGGCCATCACTTCAGCATTGCCGAGAACGGTTGCAGCGGCCTGGAACTGTGGAAAACCGGCCACTTCGATCTGGTGATTGTCGACTGCAACATGCCGTTGATGAATGGCTATGAACTGACCCGCGCCATTCGACAGCAGGAACTGCAGGCGCGCTGTCCGCCATGCACCGTGCTGGGCTTCACGGCCAATGCGCAGCCCGAAGAAATCCAGCGCTGCAAGCAGGCCGGCATGAACGACTGCCTGTTCAAACCCCTGAGCCTGAGCCTGCTCAGCCAGTGGGTCGATGGCATCACACCGACATCAGCGCCGCCGGCTTTCAACCTGCAAAACCTGAACATGCTGACCGGTGGCAATCCGGCCCAGGCTCGCCGTCTGCTGGCGGAATTGCTCAAAAGCAGCCGTATCGACCGAGAGGAACTGCTCGCACTGTCGCCGGAACAGGATCGCGGGGCGCTGGCGGTGGTCGCTCACAAAATCAAGGGTGCGGCACGTATCGCGCAGGCATCGCGCGTGATCGAGTGTTGCGATGCCCTTGAGCAGGCCTGCGCCGAGGCCATGGCGACAGACGAAGTCGCTCGCCGTTGCGAGGCGAGCAACCGCGCCATGCTCGAACTGGAGCAGGCATTACAGCAACAATTGGCGGTGTCGGATCGAAGCACAATGAGCTTGCCTTAACTATGCTTGGCGCTGAGCAGTGAGTTAACCATCATGGAGAGTCCGAAATGCCCAGCCCACTGCGCCCGGAGCAACGCCGGTTTCCGCTGCATGTGCACATCAGCGTCATGTTCACATTCCTGTTGCTGCTCACCGGGGTCGTACTGGGCCTGTTCAATTATCACCAGACCACGCAGATCATCCTGTCGAGCAGCGAAAAGCTGTTCGACAGGATCGAACAAGACGTACGTCTGGACATGTCCGCCACCTATCAGCCGATTCGGCACCTGCTGAGTTTGCTGGCGGATGACCCCGCCACTCAGGCCGCGCGCCTTGAACAACGCTTGCCCTTGCTCCGACCGTTTAGCCAGTCGCTCAGCGATAATCCCAATCTGGCATCGCTATATCTGGGTTATGCCAATGGCGATTTCTTCATGGTGCGTCCGCTGCGCAGCGCCGCCATCAAGACATTGCTCAAGGCCCCTGAAGCGGCGGCGTATCAGGTCTGGAGTATCGAACATGACCCGCAGGGCGCGATGCACTCGCTATCGCTGTTTTTTGACCAAACATTGTCGCTGATCAGCCGTCAGGACAACCCCGACGACAGCTACGATCCGCGTAGCCGCGCGTGGTTCAACCATGCTCGCCAGCAAAACGAACAAATCACCACAGAGCCCTACGTGTTTTTCTCCACGCGCAATGTCGGCACGACGCTGGCCCGACGCAGCGGCGAGAACGCCGTCATCGGTGCTGACCTGACGCTGGTCGCCCTGTCGGCGGCGCTGAGCAAACATGTCGTCACACCCTCCACCGAAATTGCCCTGTTCGATGCCGACGGCAACGCTGTGGCCTATCCCGACAGCGAGCGCCTGATCGTCGACAGTAGCGGCGCGCATCTGGCCAAAGCGGCGGATCTGAGTCCGGGCTTGCATGCGCTGTTGTCCGGCGCAGCCACAGGCAATCGCCTGGAAGCCGATGGTCGCCAGTGGATCGTCGCCCGCAGCAACATTCAGGAGGGCGGTCCGAAAGGTTTGCAGTTGGCGCTGCTGGTGCCCGAGGACGAGTTATTGATCGATGCCTACCGCCTGCGCTGGCAAGGCGCGCTGATCACCCTCGCGACCCTGCTGCTGTGCCTGCCGCTGGGCTGGGTGATTTCGCGAATTCTGGTCAAGCCGTTGCATGCACTGGTCAAGGAAGCCGACGCGATTCGCAGTTTCGATTTCAACTTTCCTCTGGCCCGCCGCTCGCCGGTGCTTGAAGTCGACCAGTTGAGCGTGTCGATGGCGCGGATGAAAGACACCCTGGCGAGTTTCTTCCGGATTACCGACACCCTCGGCGCCGAAACCCGCTTCGCCCCGCTGCTGCAACGGGTGCTGTTTGAAACGGTGCAGATTGCGCAGGCGCAGGCAGGGCTGATCTATCTGCGTGAAAGCGACAGCAGCCGCATGGAGCCATACGGGCTGGTGATCGATGGTACGTCTCAGGCGTTGGAAGCATTCGACATTCAGGGCCACGACCTGCAGCAGAACAAAGGGCCGGCGTGGTTTGAACAATTGGTCGGCGCCAATAACGTGGTGAGCAACTTCGGCGTCGATCAGGCCGGCGACTTGCAGAAGGTCCTGCTGGCAATGCAATCGCCCCGCATCCATCTGATCGGCATCCGCCTGCACAACCGCCACGACGAAACCATCGGCCTGCTGATTCTGCTGGTGAGCGACAGCGGCACGGCAGCCGATCTGGAAAAACTGCGCCCTGATCGCATCGCGTTCCTCCAGGCTGTCTCCGGCGCGGCGGCGGTCAGCATCGAGAGCCAACGCCTGCAAGCCCGCCAGAAGCAATTGCTCGACGCCTTCATTCAACTGCTCGCTGGCGCCATCGACGCCAAGAGTCCGTACACCGGCGGCCATTGTCAGCGCGTGCCAGAGCTGACGTTGATGCTCGCTCAGGCGGCAGCGGCAAGCGAGGCGCCGGCGTTCAGTGCCTACCAACCGAGCGAGGATGAATGGGAAGCCTTGCACATTGCCGCGTGGCTGCACGACTGCGGCAAGGTGACGACGCCGGAATACGTGGTCGACAAGGCCACCAAACTGGAAACCATCAACGACCGTATTCATGAAATTCGCACGCGTTTCGAAGTGCTCAAGCGTGATGCCTGGATCAGCTATTGGCAGGCGTGCGCTCTGGGCGGCGATGAGACTGCACTGGCCGAATTGCGCGATGCCACGCTGACGGCGCTGGACGACGATTTTACGTTTGTCGCGCGCTGCAATCTGGGCAGTGAAGCGATGGCAGAGGCGGATCTGCAGCGCCTTGACCATCTGGCGCAACGCACCTGGCTGCGTACCCTTGATGACCGCTTGGGCGTGTCATGGGAAGAGAACCGGCGTCAGGCGCGCACGCCGGCACCGAATCTGCCGGTCAGTGAAAAGCTTTTGGCAGACAAGCCAGAGCACTTGCTTGAACGCGACCCGAACGAGTTGATCCCCGAAGACAATCCATGGGGCTTCAAACTGGATGTACCGCACTACAAATACAATCGCGGCGAGCTGTACAACCTGAGCATCAACCGTGGCACCCTGACCCGCGAAGAGCGCTACATGATCAATCACCACATGGTGCAGACGATCATGATGCTCAGCCACCTGCCCTTCCCCGGCCACCTCGACAGCATTGCCGAAATCGCCGGCGGTCATCATGAAAAAATGGACGGCACCGGTTACCCGAAACGCCTGAAGCGTGAGGACATGAGCCTGCCCGCGCGAATGATGGCGATTGCCGATATCTTTGAGGCGCTGACCGCAGCCGATCGCCCGTACAAAAAGGCCAAAACCCTGAGCGAGGCCTTGGCGATCATGGCCACCATGTGCCGTGAGGCGCACATCGATGCTCAGCTATTCGGATTGTTCATCAACGAAGGCGTTTACATGCAGTACGCCGTGCGCTTTCTCGATCCCGCACAGATCGATAACGTCGATCCGGCCAGCCTGTTGCACAAGGCTGGCCTCACCGCATGATCAGCAGTCGGTCAGACGCAGGAAAATCGCTGCCAGTTGCTCAATGCCAGCCTGATCCTGCGCGGTAAAACGCGCCAGCTTCGGGCTGTCGAGGTCGAGTACACCGATCAGGCGACCGTCCTTGACCAACGGCACGACCAGCTCGCTGTTCGAGGCGCTGTCGCAGGCGATATGCCCCGGGAACGCGTGTACGTCTTCAACGCGCTGGGTTTGCCGAGTGGCCGCCGCCGCGCCACACACACCACGGCCAAACGGGATGCGCACGCAGGCGATCTGCCCCTGGAACGGACCAAGCACCAGTTCTTCGTTGCGATTGAGGTAAAAGCCCGCCCAGTTCAGGTCATCGAGCTGGTTGAACAGAAACGCCGAAAACTGCGCGGCGTTGGCGATGAAATCACGCTCGTCCGCCAGCAGCGATTCCAGTTGTGCGGCCAACATGCCATAGCCTTCGAGGCCCTGGCCGCTTTGTTGCAAATCAATCATGCCTTGTGCTCCAACAATTTCAGTCCCACCCAGTAACGGGCGAATTGGTACGCGCAACGTCCGTTGCGATTACCGCGGCCGGTGGCCCAACGCACGGCAAGGATGTCCAGTGCTTCGTCGCGCTGCCAGCTCAGGCCGGCCTTGGCGGCCAACTGACCGATCCAGTGTTCGACGACGTTAAGGAAGTGTTCTTGGGTAAACGGATAGAACGACAGCCACAGACCGAAACGGTCCGACAGCGCGATCTTGTCTTCAACGGCTTCGCTGGGATGCAGTTCGCCGTCGACGCGTTTCCAGTTTTCGTTATCGCTCTCCTTTTCCGGCACCAAGTGGCGGCGGTTGGAGGTGGCGTACAGCAAGACATTGTCCGGGGCCTGCTCGAGCGAGCCGTCGAGCACGCTTTTGAGAACGCGATAATCGCCTTCACCGGATTCGAACGACAAGTCATCGCAAAACAGCACGAAGCGTTGTGGCAGCTTGCCGATCTGCTCGACCACCCGCGGCAGATCCGCCAGATGATCACGCTCGATCTCGATCAGGCGCAGGCCGGTGGCGGCGTGTTCCGCCAGCAAGGCCCGCACCAGCGACGACTTGCCGGTACCGCGCGAACCCCAGAGCAACGCATGGTTGGCCGGCATGCCATCGAGAAACTGCTGGGTGTTGCGCCCCAGCTGTTCGAGCTGACGGTCAACGCCGATCAGGTCGGACAAGCGCATGTCGAGGCTGACTTCCAGCGGCATCAGATAGCCGCTGCGCCCGTCGCGTTGCCAGCGCGCCGCCAGACAAGTGCCCCAGTCGATCACCGGCCGTGGTGCCGGCAACAACGGTTCGATACGCGCCAGAACCGACTCGGCGCGTTCAAGAAAAGCATTTAATCGGGAATCCACGTCTTCTCCTCGGGCACGTTCACAGTGATGATGGTGAATCCTGCGACGACACACAGATAAAAATCACCCTACCAAGCCTTGTTACAAGGCGATTCGGGAACCTCGGTATCCATACATGATCGACTATGCTTGAGCAGCGAAGGGAAACGGAAGTGGTTCAACACCCCATGGATATCAAATTCACCCACCGGCTGTCTTACAAGCAAGCCAGGCTTACCGTGCTGGTCGGGTTCATTCTGGGCACGCTGCTCAGCCTGCTGCAAATCGGCATCGATTATGCCAGTGAAGACGCCTCCATCAACCGTGAAATCCTGTCTTTGCTGGAAATCAGCCATAACCCGGCCTCACGGATCGCCTACAACATCGACGCCGAACTGGCACAGGAACTGACCCTGGGCCTGTTGCGCTCGCCGGCAATCATTTCTGCGCAACTGATCGACAACAACAATACGGTGCTGGCCAGCGTCAAACGCCCGGAACTGCAAAGCGGCTATCGGGTCATCAGCGACTTCCTGTTTGGCGCCAAACGCCAGTTCGAAGACCGTCTGTATCTGGATCATCTGCCCAATGAATCGCTGGGCGTGTTAAGCCTTGAGGTCGACACCTATGCCTTCGGCAGTCGCTTCCTGCGCCGCGCCGAGGTGACCCTGCTCAATGGCTTCGCCCGCAGCCTGATTCTCACCGGCATCCTGTTGGCGCTGTTCTATGTGATGTTGACCAAACCACTGGTGCGGGTCATCCGCGAACTCAGCGGGCGCGACCCGCGCAGCGCCGAGCCGACCACGCTGGAGTGCCCGTCCGGCCACGGCAACGATGAAATCGGCGTGCTGGTCAAAGTCGCCAATCAGCAATTCGAGAACATTGCCACCGAGATCCAGCAGCGACGCAACGCCGAAAACCGTCTGACCGACTACCTCGGACAACTGGAAAACATCGTCTCGGCGCGCACCGCTGAACTCAAGGCGATCAACGCACGGCTGAGCCAGTCCAATCAGGAACTCGAAGTCGCCCGCAGCACCGCCCTGGAAATGGCCGAGGCCCGCTCGGCGTTCCTTGCCAACATGAGCCATGAGATCCGCACGCCGCTCAACGGCCTGCTGGGAATGATCGCGCTGTCACTCGACGGTCCGTTGAATGCCGAACAGCAGCAACAACTGTCGATCGCCCACGACTCGGGCAAGGTGCTGGTCGAATTGCTCAACGATATTCTCGACCTGTCGAAGTTCGATGCCGGGCAACTGGAGCTTGAGCACATCCCGTTCGATCTTGGCTCGTTGATTGAAGACACCGCCAACCTGTTGTCGCAGAACGCCGCGCCGAGCGTCGAACTGACCTGCCTGATCGATCCGCACTTCCCGGCACTGGTGCTGGGCGATCCGACCCGCGTGCGGCAGATCGTCAGCAATCTGCTGTCCAACGCGCTGAAATTCACCCGCTTCGGCCGGGTCGATGTGCGCTTGTCGACCTACAAGGATGGCGTGCGCATCGAGGTCTGCGACACCGGCATCGGTATCGCCCAGGACGCGCAGCTGAAAATCTTCCAGCCGTTCACTCAAGCGGGCGCCGGCATCACTCGACAATACGGCGGCACCGGGCTGGGTCTGGCGCTGACCTACAACCTCTGCGAAGCCATGCAGGGGCGTCTGACCATCAGTTCCGAAACCGGGTTCGGCAGTCAGTTCTGTGCCGAGCTGCCATTGCCGTGTCATACCCGCGCACTGGTTCCGGCGCCGCTGCACGGAAAAATCCTCGCCATCACCGCTGCCAGCAGTGGACTGGCGGAACTGTTGCAGAGCCTGCTGCCGGTGTGGGGACTTACATATGAGCAGCGCACCATCGATGACTCACTGTTGGGCCTGACGCCGGACGTGGTGATCACCGATTGTCCGGAGTGCCTGTTCGGTTTGCGCCCGACGCTTGGGGCGCCGATTTTGCTGGTAACCGCCTACGGCAGTTTCCTGCCCAGCGAAGAAGCCGCCGCACTCGCGCCTCTGCAGCAACAGGCCCGACCATTGGCGCGTAATGCGCTGTACCAGAACCTGCGACGTACCCTGCAACCGGACGTGGTCGCCGTTAACGATGCGCAGCTCGAAACGTCTCCCTCGGTGCGGCGCGGGCGGGTGTTGCTGGTCGAGGACAACCCGGTCAATCAACTGGTGGCCAAAGGCATGCTCGGCAAACTGGGCTGCGAGGTCATCGTCGCCGCCCACGGTGCCGAAGCACTGGATCAGTTGGAGTATCACGAATTCGATCTGGTGCTGATGGACTGCAACATGCCCGTGATGGATGGCTACGAAGCCAGCCGACAGATCCGTCAAAGCGGGCGCTGGCCGAGCCTGCCCATCGTCGCTCTGACCGCCAACGCCATGTCCGAAGAACGCGAACGCTGCCGCGCAGCCGGCATGAGCGACTATCTGGCCAAGCCGTTTCGCCGTGAAGAGCTGGCGGCGCTGCTCGATCAATGGATCCCAACTACGACAGCGCTTTGATCTGCCCCAGCAAGTGATCGAGACCCTTGCGCAGGTCATTGAGGCGGTCCAGATCCACCCCGCTGTCACACAGCAGACGGGCCTTGAGCGGCCCGACCTGCTCGCGCAAGGCTTGCCCCGCCGGCGTCAGACTCAGGTGCACTTCGCGCTCGTCACGCGTTGAACGCTGGCGCTGTACCCATTGCAACTGTTCCAGACGCTTGAGCAATGGCGTCAGCGTGCCCGAGTCCAGTGCCAGACGCTCGCCCAACGCCTTGACCGTCGGTTGCTCCGGCGCAGCGTCCTGCCATTCCCACAACACCAGCATCGCCAGGTATTGCGGGTACGTCAGGCCCAACTGATCGAGCATCGGTTTGTAGGCACGAATCACCGCTCGAGAGGCGGCGTACAGCTTGAAGCACAACTGGTTGTCGAGCTTCAGCGAATCGACCGGCAAGCTGTTCATTTGAGCAGGGCTTCGATCTCGCCGCTCAGCTCCTGCGGCTTGGTGGTCGGGGCAAAACGCTTGACCAGTTTTCCGTCCTTGCCAATCAGGAACTTGGTGAAGTTCCACTTGATGCCTTGGGAGCCAAGCAGGCCCGGCGCGCGTTTTTTCAGTTGCACGAACAGCGGATGCGCGTCTCCACCGTTAACGTCGATCTTCTTGAACAGCGGGAAGCTGACGCCGAAGTTCAGCTCGCAGAACTCACTGATCGCCCCTTCGTTACCCGGCTCCTGCTTGCCGAACTGATTGCACGGAAAGCCCAGAACCACCAGGCCCTGATCCTTGTAGGTCTGCCACAGTTCTTCGAGGCCTTTGTACTGTGGAGTGAAACCGCATTTGCTCGCGGTGTTGACCACTAAAACCGCCTTACCGGCGAAATCGGCGAGGGTCTTTTGCTCCCCCTTGATGGTGGTGCACGGAATGTTCAACAGGTTGTCGCTCATGGCGTCGGGCTCCGCAGACAGTCAAGAAAGATCAAACATAGCGAGCAATTAAATTGTGTGCAATTTAATTATCGAATAATAAGGCGACCCGAAGGTCGCCTTCATTGGTTTATGCGCGTGGAACCAGATCCAGGCACACCGAATTGATGCAATAGCGCAAGCCGGTCGGCGGTGGGCCGTCCGGGAACACATGGCCCAGATGCGCATCGCAGCGCGCGCACTTCACTTCCGTACGGATCATGCCGTGACTGATGTCACGGATTTCAGTCATCGCGCTTTCGCCGATTGGCGCGTAGAAGCTCGGCCAGCCGCAGCCGGAGTCGAATTTGGTCTTGGAGTCGAACAGCGGCTCGTTGCAGCAGACGCAGTGGTAGATACCATCGGTCTTGGTGTCGTTGTATTTACCGGAGAACGGGCGCTCGGTCGCGCTCAGACGACAAACGTTGTACTGCTCAGGGTCGAGCATCGCCCGCCATTCTTCCAGGGTTTTTTCCAACTTTTCCATCATCACACCTCAGCGGCTGAAAAAGCCCGATCTGTACCTTTTCCACGGATCGGGCGGCACGTATGATTGCGCCTCGTCACGCACCAGTCTGGCAGCCAGACCGGGCGCATTCAAACGGATTATGGGAGCCACGGCTCAAGACGTCCGCCTGTGTGAAGACGCAGGAATCCCAGTACGGTTGTCCATCCGCCGCCTGGATCGTTCATTTTCGGGATCACATCGCCATGCAGTTCAGCAAATCGAACAAGCTCGCCAACGTCTGCTACGACATTCGCGGCCCGGTGCTCAAGCACGCCAAACGACTGGAAGAGGAAGGCCAGCGCATCCTCAAGCTGAACATCGGCAACCCGGCGCCGTTTGGTTTCGAAGCGCCGGACGAAATTCTTCAGGATGTGATCCGCAACCTGCCGACCGCGCAAGGCTACAGCGACTCCAAAGGTCTGTTCAGCGCGCGTAAAGCGGTGATGCAGTACTACCAGCAGAAGAATGTTGAAGGTGTCGGCATCGAAGACATCTATCTGGGTAACGGCGTTTCCGAACTGATCGTGATGTCGTTGCAGGCGCTGCTCAACAACGGCGACGAAGTGCTGGTGCCCGCCCCGGACTACCCGTTGTGGACTGCCGCCGTCAGCCTCGCCGGTGGTAACGCCGTACATTACCTGTGCGACGAAGGTGCCGACTGGTTCCCGGATCTGGCCGACATCAAGGCCAAGATCACCCCGAACACCAAAGCGATGGTGATCATCAACCCGAACAACCCGACCGGCGCAGTGTATTCGAAGGAAGTGTTGCTGGGCATGCTGGAAATCGCCCGCGCGCACAACCTGGTGGTCTTCTCCGACGAGATCTACGACAAAATTCTGTACGACGATGCCGTGCACATCTGCACCGCGTCGCTAGCCCCGGACTTGCTGTGCCTGACCTTCAACGGTCTGTCGAAGTCCTACCGTGTGGCGGGTTTCCGCTCCGGCTGGATCGCCATTTCCGGGCCGAAGCACAACGCGCAGAGCTACATCGAAGGCATCGACATGCTGGCCAACATGCGCTTGTGCGCCAACGTGCCGAGCCAGCATGCGATCCAGACCGCATTGGGCGGCTATCAGAGCATCAACGACCTGGTGCTGCCGCAGGGTCGCCTGCTGGAACAGCGTAACCGCACTTGGGAATTGCTTAACGACATTCCAGGCGTGAGCTGCGTCAAGCCGATGGGCGCGCTGTATGCGTTCCCGAAGATCGACCCGAAAGTCTGCCCGATCCATAACGACGAGAAATTCGTCCTCGACCTGCTGCTCTCCGAGAAGCTGCTGGTGGTACAGGGCACGGCGTTCAACTGGCCGTGGCCGGATCACTTCCGCGTGGTCACCCTGCCCCGCGTCGACGATCTGGAAATGGCCATCGGCCGTATCGGCAACTTCCTCAAGTCCTACCGCCAGTAACTGGCCAGCAGTGCGCAACGGCCAAACGTTGCGCACTGTCTGATTCAGCAACACTTCTGCGTTCCGCGTCCGCGCACGCCTTCTACACTTGCGATTCGTACCGTTTACCTGCGTCCAGCTTAATGGCGACGGGTCGCGGCTGGCCGTCATCCCTATCGTTATCTGTCGTGGGAAATGTGCCGGGCACCGAAGAATCCGCTGTAGGACACAGTTTGAAATAGTCACTCAGTTGAATAGCCCGGTGCAGCACCTTATATACCCCGCAGTACGCTACATCTTTAGCTTGAGGAGATTTCTACAACCATGATGCGCATCCTGCTGTTTTTGGCCACTAACCTGGCGGTCGTGCTGATAGCCAGCATCACCCTGAGCCTTTTCGGCTTCAACGGGTTCATGGCGGCCAACGGGGTTGATCTCGACCTTAGTCAGCTGCTGGTTTTCTGTGCAGTCTTTGGTTTCGCCGGCTCGCTGTTCTCGCTGTTCATCTCCAAGTGGATGGCGAAGATGAGCACTGGCACCCAGATCATCAGCCAGCCACGTACCCGGCATGAGCAATGGCTGCTGCAAACTGTCGAGCAACTGTCCCGCGAAGCCGGGATCAAGATGCCCGAAGTCGGTATTTTCCCGGCCTACGAAGCAAACGCCTTCGCCACCGGCTGGAACAAGAACGACGCGTTGGTCGCGGTCAGCCAGGGCTTGCTCGAGCGCTTCTCACCCGATGAAGTGAAAGCCGTGCTGGCCCACGAAATCGGCCACGTCGCCAACGGCGACATGGTCACCCTGGCGCTGATCCAGGGCGTGGTGAACACCTTCGTGATGTTCTTTGCGCGGATCATCGGCAACTTCGTCGACAAAGTGATCTTCAAGAACGAAGAAGGCCAAGGCATCGCCTACTACGTGGCGACCATTTTTGCCGAACTGGTACTGGGCATTCTCGCCAGTGCGATCGTCATGTGGTTCTCGCGCAAGCGCGAATTCCGTGCCGACGAAGCCGGCGCCCGCCTGGCCGGTACCAGCGCAATGATCGGCGCACTGCAACGCCTGCGCGCCGAACAGGGCCTGCCGGTGCACATGCCGGACACCCTTAACGCCTTTGGCATCAACGGTGGTATCAAACAGGGCTTTGCCCGCATGTTCATGAGCCACCCGCCGCTGGAAGAGCGTATCGACGCCCTGCGTCGTCGCGGTTGATCCGACCGGTGTAACAATGAAAAAGGCCCGCAGTGATGCGGGCCTTTTTTACATCTTTGGATTGTGCGCCGACAGTGCCGGCCCTTTCGCGAGCAAGCTCGCTCCCACAGGGTTCTGCGGTGTTTAGGCGATCTGTGACATAGCACAAATCACTGTGGGAGCGAGCTTGCTCGCGAAGAGGCCCGTAACGGCGCCAACAAACTATCGGGAAGAAACCCGGTAGACCCGCTCCTCCAGCCGCGTCACGCCAGCCTGAAGGAACTTCCCGCTCTCCCCCAGCACATCCTGCTCTTCCAGCATCTGCACCTGCCAGGCACCACTCAGCAACCGCTGCACCTCATCATCCCCCACCGCAAACGGCGGCCCCGGCATCTGCGCCTGATCGTAGTCCAGCGTAATCAACAACCCGTGCACACCCTGCGGCAGAATCTGCTGAAGATGCGCCGCATACCGCTCACGCATCGTCGCCGGCAAGGCAATCAGCGCGGCGCGGTCGTACAACGCGGCGCAATCGGCCACATCGATCGCCGTTAGCGCAAAAAAGTCACCGCACCACAGCTCGATGGCTTCACCGCGATAGACCTTGAACGCGCCCTTCTGGCTAATCTGCGGCTGCACCTGATGTTCACTGAAAAAGTCCTCGATAGCCTTTTCCGACAGTTCGACCCCGAGCACCTGATGACCGCGTCCGGCCAGCCACGCCAGATCCAGACTTTTCCCACACAAAGGCACGAGCACTCGCGCCGCTGCCGGTACCGCCCAGTGCCGCTGCAGATACGGGTTTACCTCAGGCAGATGGAAACCAATCTGCCCCGAAGCCCACTTCTTGTGCCAAAACTCAGGCTGCATGCATCACTCCCAATAATTCGATCAAAAAGCGTTAAAACTTATATTAGATTTAGATCAATGATCTGACTGAAGATGAAGCCATCTTAACGCTCAGGAACCCATCATGTTGCCCAGCCTGTTCATTTCCCATGGTTCACCCATGCTGGCCCTGGAGCCCGGCGCCAGTGGCCCGGCTCTGGCTCGTCTGGCCGCCGAATTGCCGAAACCCAAAGCCATCGTCATCGTCTCCGCGCACTGGGAAAGCCAGGAACTGCTGGTCAGCAGCCATGCGCAACCGGAAACCTGGCACGACTTCGGCGGCTTTCCCCGGGCGCTGTTTGAAGTGCAGTATCCGGCACCGGGTAATCCGCAACTGGCTGCTGAGGTGGCTGATCTACTGACTGCCAACAACCTGCCTGCCCGTCTCGACCCGCAACGCCCGTTCGATCATGGCGTCTGGGTGCCGTTGTCGCTGATGTATCCGCAGGCGGATATCCCGGTGGTGCAAATCTCTCTGCCGAGCCGTGGCGGCCCGGCGCTGCAAACCCGAGTCGGCCGGGCACTGGCGAGTCTGCGTGATCAGGGCATTTTGCTGATCGGCTCCGGCAGCATCACGCACAACCTGCGCGAACTGGACTGGCACGCCGGCCCGGAAAGCGTTGAGCCCTGGGCGCGGGATTTCCGTGACTGGGTGATCGATAAGCTCGCGGCCGACGATGAGGCAGCGCTGCACGATTATCGTCAGCAGGCGCCGCATGCGGTGCGCAGTCATCCGAGTGATGAGCATTTGTTGCCGTTGTATTTTGCCCGGGGTGCGGGGGGTGAGTTCAGCGTGGCGCACAAGGGATTCACAATGGGTGCGCTGGGCATGGATATTTACCGCTTCGGTTGATGCCTTCGCGAGCCGGCTCGCTCCCACAAAGGCAAAAAACAGGCAAAAAAAATCCCCGAACCAGTCGGGGATTTTTTATGTTCGATCAATCAGCCCAAGGGCGGATCAATCTTCGCGATAGCGACGCAGCTTCAACTGCTTGCCAGCAACGCGAGTGTCCTTCAGTTTGGTCAGGAGTTTGTCCAGACCATCTTCCGGCAGCTCGACGAGGCTGAAGCTGTCACGCACCTGGATGCGACCGATCGCTTCACGGGCCAGACCGCCTTCGTTGAGGATGGCGCCCAGCAGGTTCTTCGCAGCGATACCGTCACGCGCACCCAGCGCGGTACGGCAACGAGCACGGCCTTCGCCCAAAGGCATTGGCGCGCGACGCTCGCGGTCACCACGATCAGGACGATCACCAGTGCGCTCAGGACGGTCGCCACGCGGTGCGTTGTTCGGCACCAGTGGACGTTCCTTCTCGATCGCCGCCAGGTTCAGCGCTTGACCGTTGGTGGCTTTGCGCAGCAGCGCAGCAGCCAGAGCACGCGGGGTGCAGCCGATGTCTGCAGTCAGACGATCGAGCAGCTCACCGTGGGTCGATTCGGCATCAGCGACCAGCGGCGACAGGCTGTTGGTCAGTTTCTTGATGCGCGCATCGAGAACGGCTTGAGCGTCCGGCAGGCGTACTTCAGCAACTTTCTGGCCGGTTACACGCTCGATCACTTGCAGCATGCGGCGCTCACGTGGAGTCACCAGCAGCAGTGCACGACCTTCGCGACCGGCACGGCCAGTACGGCCGATACGGTGAACGTAGGACTCTGGGTCGTACGGCATGTCAACGTTGAACACGTGAGTGATGCGCGGAACGTCCAGACCACGAGCAGCTACGTCGGTCGCGACAACGATGTCCAGACGGCCATCTTTCAGCGAGTCAATAACGCGCTCACGCTGGTTCTGGGCGATGTCACCGTTCAGCGCCGCGGCTTTGTAGCCTTTGGCGTCGAGGGCGCTGGCCAGATCCAGGGTCGCTTGCTTGGTGCGTACGAACATGATCAGAGCGTCGAAATCTTCCACTTCCAGCAAGCTGAGAACGGCCGAAGTCTTCTGGTCAGCGTGAACCAACAGGTGAGCCTGTTCGATCGCGGTAACGGTCTGGGTCTTGGTCTGGATCTTCACGTGTTGCGGATCGCGCAGATGGCGTTCGGCAATGGCGCGGATCGACTGCGGCAGGGTAGCCGAGAACAAAACGGTCTGACGGGTCGCTGGCAGAGCCTTGAAGATGACTTCCAGGTCATCCATGAAGCCCAGTTTCAACATTTCGTCAGCTTCGTCGAGAACCAGGTGGTTCACGGTCGACAGAACTTTTTCGTCGCGACGCAGGTGGTCGCACAGACGGCCCGGAGTGGCGACAACGATCTGTGCGCCATTACGGATTGCTTTCAGTTGTGGGCCCATAGGCGCGCCGCCGTAAACGGCCACAACGGTAACGCCCGGCATTTGCTTGGCGTAGGTTTCAAAAGCGGTTGCTACTTGCAGCGCCAACTCACGAGTTGGCGCCAGGATCAGGGCTTGCGGTTCGCGCTTGGCAGGATCGATGCGGTGCAGAATAGGCAGTGCGAACGCGGCGGTTTTACCGGTACCGGTTTGCGCCTGACCAATCATGTCCTGGCCGGCCATGATGATCGGGATCGATTGCTGCTGAATCGCCGAAGGCTCTTCGTAGCCAGTCGCTGCGACGGCTGCAAGAATATTCGGGTTAAGATTAAAAGCGGCGAATCCGCCGGTTTCCTGGGTCATGGGTCTGCCTCTAAGTGCATCCGCAAAGACCCATGCTCCAAAGCTGCGCATGCCGTGTTGAGACTCAAGAGTCGCCCTGGCAGCTTTGTCGGCGGGGATTTGCGAAAACGAATGAATGAAAAAAAGAATCGTCCGGGAAGAGCCCGCAATGCGGACGTGCAGCCGAAGCTGACTTCGGGAAATGCGCTACCTAAACGCGGCCCGGTTAAAGGCCGGCGCGCACTATACCGGATTTTGCCCAAAAAGGGAGCTTTTTTTATTGCCTGAATGAGCGTGTCACCGCTGTGTAACGGGGTTTTGCGGATAATCGCGCGAAGGTCTATTTTTCAAAGGCCCGGCCCTGCGGGCGATGACGCTTAAACGATTCACTGATGTGCGGCATACCGTCGCTGCACCCGCCCTTCCCGCCCGAGGATCTACCCATGAATCAGCCCTGCCCCGGCCGCGTCAGCCGTGAACGTCGTGGTCACGTCCATCTGATTGGCCTGGATCGAGCGGCCAAGCGCAATGCTTTCGACCTCGACCTGCTCAACGAGCTGAGCCTGGCCTACGGCGAGTTCGAGGCCGACAGCGAAGCGCGGGTGGCGGTGGTGTTCGGGCATGGCGAGCACTTTACCGCTGGCCTGGATCTGGTCAACGCCAGTTCCGCCCTCGCCCAGGGCTGGCAGGTTCCGACCGGCGGTTGCGATCCGTGGGGCGTTTTCGTCGGCCCACGGGTGAGCAAACCAGTGATAGTCGCCGCGCAGGGTTATTGCCTGACCATCGGCATCGAGCTGATGCTGGCAGCCGATATAAACCTGTGTGCGAGCAATACCCGCTTCGCGCAGATGGAAGTGCAGCGTGGGAT
Organism: Pseudomonas sp. ok266; assembly: GCF_900110195.1. Taxonomy (NCBI): domain Bacteria; kingdom Pseudomonadati; phylum Pseudomonadota; class Gammaproteobacteria; order Pseudomonadales; family Pseudomonadaceae; genus Pseudomonas; species Pseudomonas sp. ok266. Next base: position 99,257 of record NZ_FOCU01000009.1, read on the forward strand.
CTTTCCTTTTGGTGGTGCGACTTTACGTTTTCAGCAGATCGCCGGTTGGGGCAACGCGATGCGCTGGCTGCTGACCGGCGATGAGTTTGATGCGCACGAGGCGTTGCACCTGGGGTTGGTGCAGGAAGTCATGGCCAGCGAAGACCTGTTGCCGCGGGCGATTGAATTGGCTGAGCGGATTGCCCGGCAGGCGCCGTTGGGGGTGCAGGCGACGTTGATGTCGGCGCGGCAGGCGCGGTATGAAGGTGAGACAGCGGCCGCGCAAGGGTTACCGGCGTTGGTGAAGAAATTATTGGCGAGTGAGGATGCCAAGGAAGGGGTGCGGTCGCTGGTGGAGCGGCGGCCTGGAGTCTTCAAAGGGATCTGAAATATTTGCTGGTTATCAGATCCTCTTCGCGAGCAGGCTCGCTCACAGGGAAAATGCATTCCAATGTGGGAGCGAGCCTGCTCGCGAAGGGGCCATCACTGACGACTCAGGTCGCCGAGCGAATACTGTTGATCAACGACTGCAACGAATACCCCAACCGCGGCGCCAGCGCTTCAGCCCGGGCCGTCAGTGCCTGCATGTCCAGCTCCTGATCGAGGTCCGCCGGCACAATCAGAATCACATTGCCCTCCTTCACCGGCAGCTCCCAATAATGCCGGTGATACAGCCCGCGCAACAACGCCGCGCCCAGAGGCTTGCCGTCATCGGTGGCCCACTGGTTGATCACCAGCCAACCACCCGGATTCAGACGCTTCTGGCAGTCGCCGAGAAAACTCCAGGCCAGATGCCCGACACCCGGACCGACATCGGTATACAGGTCGACAAAAATCAGATCCGCCGGCTCAGCCGTCGGCAGTAACTCCAGCGCATCGCCAACACGGATGTACAGCCGCGGATCATCGTCCAGGCCAAGGTATTCGATGGCCAGGCGCGGCACATCCGGACGCAGTTCAATGGCTTCGACATCTTCCAGCGGCAGGAACTTGAGGCAGGCCTGGGTCAATGTACCGGCGCCGAGCCCGAGAAACAGCGCGCTCTCCGGCTGCTCGTGGCACAACGCACCGATTAGCATCGCGCGGGTGTAATCGTATTCTAGCCAGCTCGGGTCGGCGGTGAACACGCAGCTCTGCTCGATCGCATCGCCGAACTCGAGAAAGCGGTAATCGGCCACTTCCAGCACGCGAATCACGCCGAACTCATCCTGTACTTCGGCGAGCAGATGCTCGACGCGCTCCTCAGTCATTTCGTCTCCTGATGGTCACCGGGCGCGGTGACGCGATGGCACCGCTGTGGCGCCGTGGCAAAGCGGCGATTGTCGGCGATGGGGCGGGAGCAGGTCACGTACTAATTGCTGCTACCATGGGCTTCCCGTGCGTAGAACCAATTAGAGACCGTGATGAGCCAACCGTGGAGTCCTGATAGCTGGCGCGCCCTGCCGATCCAGCAACAACCCCAATATCCTGACGCGGCGCATCTGCGCCAGGTCGAGCAGACGCTAGCCAGTTATCCGCCACTGGTGTTTGCCGGCGAAGCGCGCGAACTGCGCCGCCAGTTTGCCGAAGTCACCCAGGGCCGGGCATTCCTGCTACAGGGCGGTGATTGCGCGGAAAGTTTTGCCGAATTCTCCGCTGCGAAGATTCGCGACACGTTCAAAGTGTTACTGCAAATGGCGATCGTCATGACCTTCGCCGCTGGCTGCCCGGTGGTCAAGGTCGGGCGCATGGCCGGTCAGTTTGCCAAACCGCGCTCGGCCAACGACGAGACCATCGACGGCGTGACGCTGCCGGCTTACCGGGGCGACATCGTCAACGGCATCGGCTTCGACGAAAAGAGCCGCGTGCCGGATCCAGAGCGCCTGCTGCAGTCCTATCACCAGTCCACCGCGACCCTGAACCTGCTGCGCGCGTTTGCCCAGGGCGGTTTTGCCGACCTGCACCAAGTGCACAAGTGGAACCTCGATTTCATCGCCAACTCGGCGCTGGCAGAAAAATACAGTCACCTCGCCGACCGCATCGATGAAACCCTGGCATTCATGCGCGCCTGCGGCATGGACAGCTCGCCGCAACTGCGCGAAACCAGCTTCTTCACCGCCCACGAAGCACTGCTGCTGAACTACGAAGAAGCCTTCGTGCGCCGCGACAGCCTGACCAACGATTACTACGATTGCTCGGCGCACATGCTGTGGATCGGTGACCGTACTCGTCAGCTCGACGGCGCGCATGTCGAATTCCTGCGCGGGGTGAACAACCCGATCGGCGTCAAAGTTGGCCCAAGCATGGATCCCGATGACCTGATCCGCCTGATCGACGCGCTCAACCCGGACAACGATCCGGGGCGCCTCAACCTGATTGCGCGGATGGGCGCGAACAAGGTGGGCGATCACCTGCCGGCGCTGATCCGCGCGGTGCAGCGCGAAGGCAAGCAAGTGCTGTGGAGTTCCGACCCGATGCACGGCAACACCATCAAGGCCAGCAGCGGCTACAAGACCCGCGACTTCGCGCAGATCCTTGGCGAGGTTAAACAGTTCTTCCAGGTGCACGAGGCGGAAGGCAGTTATGCCGGCGGCATTCACATCGAGATGACCGGGCAGAATGTCACCGAGTGCATCGGTGGTGCGCGGCCGATTACTGAAGATGGCTTGTCGGATCGCTATCACACGCACTGTGATCCACGGATGAATGCTGACCAGTCGCTGGAGTTGGCGTTTTTGATTGCCGAGACGCTGAAACAAGTCCGCCGCTAGACCGCGTCGCCCCCTTCGCGAGCAAGCTCGCTCCCACATAGATTTGGTGTACGACACAGATCCAGTGTGGGAGCGAGCTTGCTCGCGAAGGGGCCAACTCAGTCACCACCGATCTCGGCCAATGCCACCCGCAACCGCGCCGCACTCTCGCGCTGACAATTCAACTGCACCCGCGCCAGCCCCAACCAATCCGCCATCCGCCGCAGATTCTCCGCCAGCGCCAGCATCCCCTGCTCATCCAGCCCCGGCGCTTCCTCGTGCAGCGCATGCACCGCCAACTGCCCCGCCGCCCGCTCAGCCCGCAAATCCACCCGCGCAGCAATCCGCTCGTTGTGCAAAAACGGCAACACGTAATAGCCGTAAACCCGTTTGTCCTGTGGCGTATAAATCTCCAGCCGATAGCGAAAATCGAACAAGCGCTCAGTCCGGCTACGCTCCCAGATCAACGAATCAAAGGGCGACAGCAGCGCACTGGCCATGACCTTGCGCGGGACGCTCGGCTCCGGCAGGCAATAGGCGATTTGCCGCCAACCGGCAACCTCGCACATCTGCAATTGCCCGGCCTCGACCAGTTCCGCGAGACGTGGCCGCGCATCCGCCGGATTCAGGCGAAAGTAATCACGCAGGTCTTTTTCAGTACCGACACCCAAGGCCTGTGCCGCGTGCAATAGCAGGCCACGTTGCGCTTCGGCTTCATCAGGCAACGCCTGTTGCAGGATCGATGAAGGGATCACCCGCTCCGGCAAATCATACAAACGCTCAAAACCACGCCGCCCCGCCACCGTCACTTCACCCGCCGCGAACAGCCACTCCAGCGCATGCTTTTCCGCGCTCCAGTCCCACCACGGCCCGGCCTTGTCTGCACGGGTTGAAAGGCTGCCGGCGCCCAACGCGCCCTGCTCTTCCACCGAACTCAAGACCCGACGCACCACGTCCTGCTGCTCGCGACCGAATCTGGCCAGTTGCTGATAAATATCCTCGCCACGCCTGGCCCGCTGCATGCGCCAGCCCAGCAACGGATACATCGACATCGGCAGCAACGAGGCTTCGTGTCCCCAGTATTCGAACAACGTGCGACGTCGCCCCGAACTCCAGGCAGCCTGGTCGAGCAAATCGGAAGAATAGGAGCCGAGACGGGAAAACAGCGGCAGGTAGTGCGAGCGCACCACGGCGTTGACGGAGTCGATTTGCAGCAAACCCAGCCTTTCGATCAGCCGGTTGACGTGTGGCGCCTTGACGGTCGGCGGCTGGCGCCCGTTGAACCCTTGGGCAGCCAGCGCCAGTCGTCGCGCCTGTTTGAGGGAAAAGGCCAGAGTCGCGGGCATGAGCATCTCCTTGTCTGCTCGCAACCTACCTCACTGGAAGAGGGTTTGTGTAGCGTTCTGCTCATCATTTATGCAGCGGGTCATTTATGCATCGGATCATCCCAGAACGGCCGCACGGACTCGTGTTCAACGTCGGCACGACTGACGCCGATGTCTTTCAACGCTTCGTCGCTCAGACTGGCAAGCAGCTCGCGTTCACGGTGCAATTCGTACCAGCGGCTAAACTTGTGCAGCAGGTCGGAAACGAGATGGCCGTGGCCGGAAAATTTTGCGTCGTCTACATACTCTCTTTGACCTTTCATCGTGTTGCCTCCTTTGTGGATGGCTCAAGTCTCGCGCCGGCGCTAAGATCAATCCAACGAATGTTTCTGATGGCATGCATCACGGAGATTCATCAATTGTCGGCCTACCCCAGTATCGATACCGATGTCCTGCGCACCTTTGTCGCGATTGCCGATCAGGGCGGTTTCACCCGCGCCGGCGAAATGGTCAACCGCACGCAGTCGGCGGTGAGCATGCAGATGAAGCGTCTGGAAGAAGACGTGTTGCAGCGGCAGTTGTTTGAGCGCGACGGACGCCAGGTGCGCCTGACCGCTGAAGGCCAGGTGCTGCTCGGATACGCGCGGCGCATCCTCAAGCTGCACAGCGAAGTGTTCAACACCTTGCGCGAGCCGCACATGGTCGGCACCGTGCGCATCGGCACGCCGGATGACTACGTGATGCGTTTTCTGCCGGGGATCCTGTCGCGGTTTGCGCAGTTCTATCCACTGATCCAGATCGAAGTGCATTGCGAATCGACCAAACAACTGTTGCAGCGTACTGACCTGGATTTGTCGATCGTCACCCGTGAACCGGGCAACGAAATCGGTCAGTTGCTGCGCAAGGAACGTTTTGTCTGGGCCGAGGCGCAGAATTTCAGCGCCCACGAACAAACGCCACTACCTCTGGCGATGTTCAACAGTGATTGTTTCTGCCGCTTGTGGGCGTGTAACGCACTGGATGCGATGGGCCGCGAATACCGCATCGCATATAACAGCACCAGCCTCTCGGCGTTGATGGCAGTGGTGAGCGCGGGTCTGGCGATCACCGCGCAACTGGAAAGCCTGATCACCCCGGACATGCGCATTCTCGGCGCCGCCGAAGATCTGCCACTGTTGCCCGAGGCCAGCATCATGCTGATCCGCAACCTGAACAATCCGTCGCCGATCACCGAGTGCCTGGCCGAGCATATCGTCGAAGGTTTTAAACTTTAAACGCGAGCATCACCGCACACAGCACCAGGAAACCGCAGAACAGCCCGCGCAGAAGCTTTTCCGGCATGGCGTGGGCAACTTTCACCCCCCAACTGATGCTCGCCAGACCGCCGATGGCCAGCGGCAGGCCGATCATCCAGTCCACTTCGTGATGTACCGCGTAGGTCACCAGGGTCACGCCGGTGCTTGGCAACGCCAGCGCCAGCGACAAGCCCTGAGCGACCACTTGCGTGGTGCCGAAGAGGCTGGTCAGCACCGGCGTTGCCACCACGGCACCGCCGACACCGAACAAGCCGCCCATGGTTCCGGACGCCGCACCGAGAACGCCGAGCCAAGGCCAGGAATAGCGCATCTCGGAAGTCGCGGCGGGTTGCTTGCCGAACATCTTCAGCAGGTTGTACGCCGAGAGCACCACCAGGAAAGCGACAAAACCGATGCGCATGGTTTGCGCATCGATACCCACCGCCCAGATCGAACCGATCCACGCAAAGCAAAAACCCATCAGCGCCAAGGGCAACGCATGCCGCAGTTCGATGCGATTGCGCTGGTGATAGCGCCACAGCGCCAGCATCACGTTCGGCACCACCATGACCAGCGCGGTGCCTTGGGCAATCTGCTGATCGAGGCCGAACCACACACCAAGCAACGGGATAGCAATCAAGCCGCCGCCGATGCCGAAAATGCCGCCAAGTGTGCCAAGCGCGGCGCCGAACAGCAGGTACAACAAAAACTCCATCACAGCTCAATTCCTCTTACGTCAGGCGATTCATCCTACGCAGTCGTGGCTGGCGGGGAAACGCACAGCAACGCACAATGGCTATGCTGATTTCGCACAAGCGTGAATTCTTATGAACCCCAACCAACTGACTGAACAATTAGGGCTGTTTCTCGATGTGCTGGAGAGTGGCAGTTTTTCCGCCGCCTCGCGCCGTCATCCGCTGACACCTTCGGCCGTTGCGCGACGGATCGACAGCCTGGAAAGCGCCGTCGGCAGCCAGTTATTTATACGCAGCACCCACGCCGTCAGAGCCACACCCGCCGGTCTGGCGTTTGCCGAACGTGCCCGGCGCATTGTCGCCGAGTTGCAACTGGCGCGGGCCGAAGCCGTGTCCTTGAGCAGCGCGCCGGAGGGCTTGATTCGCATCGACGCCCCCGCCGCGTTCGGGCGACGGCATCTGGCACCGGTGATCGCCGACTTTCTCGTCCTCTACCCGGGGCTGGATGTGCAGTTGCACTTGATCGACAGTTTCGTCGACATGGGCGGCTCGAACCTGGGCAAGGTTGACCTGGTGCTGCGTGCCGGGCAAATGGCTGACACGCGATTGGTGGCGACGCCTTTGGCGAGCATGGTGCGCATAGCCTGTGCCAGTCCTGACTATCTCAAACGCCGGGGTGTGCCCGGCAGTCCGGCGCAACTTGGCGAGCATGACGGTCTGGACTGGGAAGGCCTCGCCCCGCCCTTCGCCTGGCGGTTCGAGCAGGACGGCCAGATGCACTTGCACCGCCCGGCGCGCATCCGCATGAGCGCCAACAATGCCGAAGCGCTGGTGTGTGGGGCTTTGGCGGGATTAGGGATTGCGCATTTGCCGACCTGGCTGGCGAGCGAATACCTGCTGCGCGGTGAACTGGTCCCGCTGTTCTGCGAGAACGGTCTGCCGGCCCCGGAATCCACCGGCATCTACGCACTGCGCATGGAACAGCAAACCAACTCGCGCAGCCGCTTGTTGCTTGAATACCTCAAGACCCGTTTCAGTCCAGTGCCGCCGTGGGATCTGGCGCTGCAACGAGATCTCGACCGCCATTAGATCCGGAGAATTATCTGGCGCATTAAAGATTCGAGCGCTAGATTCATGACCATCACCGAACAAGGCTTTGACATGACTTCCCAACGCGACACCTGCGACGACCTGCTGCTGGATAACCAGGCCTGCTTCGCCCTGCATTCCACTTCGCTGATGATGACCAAGGTCTACAAACCGCTGCTGCAAGCCTTGAACCTGACCTATCCGCAGTACCTGGCGATGATGGTGTTGTGGGAGAAGGATGGATTGACGGTCGGAGAAATCAGCTCGCGGTTGCTGACCGATCCTGGCTCGCTGACGCCACTGCTCAAGCGTCTGGAAGGCGAAGGGTTGCTCAGCCGCACGCGCAGTCGTGAGGATGAGCGGGTAGTGATTGTCGAGTTGACCGAGCAAGGCCGAGCGCTGAAAGAAAAAGCCGAGACCGTTCCGCAATGCATCCTCGGCGCCAGCGGCTTCACTCTGGAACGGCTGCAAAAGCTGCAAGCGGAGTTGCAGGCGCTGCGTAGCCATCTACAGAACAGCCTGATCTAAAGCCAATACTGTCCCCCTGTGGGAGCGAGCCTGCTCGCGAATGCGGTCTGTCAGCCGACTGATTTGTTGCATGAGAGATCCTATTCGCGAGCAGGCTCGCTCCCACATGGATTTCATCGTCAGCGAAATATTTTCAACACCTGACGTACCGCGCAATCCGCTCTAAATCAAGCCTTACAGCCCGCCCCCAATAACCATCTTTTTGTCGAAACGCAGATTTTTCAAAAATTTATCTTGCGCGCAAAATATTTGAGCGATACATTCATCTGGCACTTACTTAGCGCGCAAACAATTAGCGCATAAAATCACACTCAACGAGGCTCACACCATGCAAACTCTCTACACTGCAATCGCAACCTCCACTGGCGGCCGTGACGGTCGTGCGGTCTCCAGCGACAACATCCTCGACGTCAAGCTCGCCACTCCGAAAGAACTCGGCGGTGCCGGCGGCGCGGCAACCAACCCTGAGCAGCTGTTCGCTGCCGGCTACTCGGCCTGCTTCATCGGCGCACTGAAATTCGTCGCCAGCCAGACCAAACGCAAAATCCCTGACGACGCCTCGATCACCGCCCACGTCGGTATCGGCCAGATCCCTGGCGGTTTCGGTCTGGACATCGACCTGCACATCAGCCTGCCAGGCCTGGAACAAGCCGATGCGCAAGCGCTGGTCGACGCCGCTCACCAGGTTTGCCCGTACTCCAACGCCACCCGTGGCAACGTCGATGTACGTCTGCACACCACCGTCTGAAACCGGACACAACCCCCCTGTGGGAGCGAGCCTGCTCGCGAAGGCGCCCTGTCAGTCAACATTTCATTGAACGACGCCCCGCATTCGCGAGCAGCCTCGCTCCCACAGGAGTCGGTGGTTAATGAGAAATCGCAGGCACAAAAAAGCCCGACTCAATGGTCGGGCTTTTTCTTTCCGCAAAAACCAGTGCTTATTTGGCACGGCCTTTGTAGGAACCGCCTTCGCGGGTGTCGATTTCGATCTTGTCACCGATTTCGATGAAGTCAGCAACTTGCAGCTCAGTACCGTTGGCCAGCTTGGCTGGCTTCATGACCTTGCCGGAAGTGTCGCCACGAGCCGAACCTTCGGTGTAGTCAACTACGCGCACGATGGTGGTCGGCAGCTCTACGGAAACCAGACGCTCTTCGAAGAAGATCGCTTCGCAAACATCGGTCATGCCTTCTTCAACGAAAGGCAGAACAGCTTCGATGTCTTCAGCGTTCAGCTCGTACATGGTGTAGTCAGTGGTGTCCATGAACGTGTAGGTGTCGCCGCTGATGAAGGACAGGGTCGCTTCTTTGCGGTCGAGGATTACGTCGTCCAGTTTGTCGTCAGCGCTGTAAACGATCTCGGTCTTGTAACCGGTCAGCAGGTTTTTCAGCTTGGTCTTCATGATCGCGCTGTTACGGCCCGACTTGGTGAATTCAGCTTTCTGAACCAGCCAAGGATCGTTCTCGAGACGGATCACGGTACCGGGTTTCAGTTCTTTACCAGTTTTCATTGCGAATATCCGAATTTGGATGGGATTTACAAAAATCTAGGCCGCGTATCATATCCAATTTAGGTAAAACTGTACCAGCGCTGCGGCAAGATCGGCCTGCAAGCCTTGTTCCAGACACCACGCTTCGGCATTTTCCTGCAGTTCTGGCCAATGATTGCGGACTTCGAGCCAGTGTTCACCGATGGGCTGACCGGCGCTCCAGGCTCGCCACAGACCGTTCATCGCCTCGGCAGCGGCCGGTGACAGACCTTTTGTGTAAAGCGCGAGGAAGGCATCAAGCTTGTCCAGATGGATGTCTTCGTCCTGCTGATAGATGTGCCAGAGCATCGGCCGCCCCGCCCACTGCGCCCGCACGAACGAGTCCTCACCACGCACCGCGTTGAAATCACAGCACCAGAGCAACTGATCGTATTGATCCTGACGGACGAACGGCAACACCTGCACAGTCAAAGACTGCCGCACATTAATCTCGCCCACCGTCAGGGCTTCCACCCCGAGCCAGCGCGCCACGTCGCCAAGAATCCGCCCCTCCGGCACCAACAGGTGAGTCGGCGCAGCGTCCGCCGCCAAAACGTCCAGCCAACTGGCCAGCCCGGCATTCTCGTAGGCAAACAACGAAATCAGCTGGGCGTCAGACGCAGGAGCGATCCCGAGACCTTGCAGGAATTGCCGTTGAGCTTCGGCATCCTGTTGAAACTGCCGACGCTGCTCGAGCAAGCCGCGCTCACGCAACAGCCCGCCAGTGCCTGGCTGGAATCCGGGAAAGAAAAAGAACTTCTGCACCGATTTGTATTTGACCGACGGCAAGCCGTGACAACCAATCACCCAGTCTTCGGCGCTGAGATAGTCGAGGTTCATCCACAGTGGCGGCTGCTCGCGCGCAGCCATCGCGTCCATGTAGTCAGTGGGCAACTGACAGGCGAACGCTGCAATCACCACATCCGCCGCCTCTGTGTGCACCCAGTCAGCCGGCCAGTACCGCACTTCGACGCCTTGTTGCGATTGCTGTGCGGCGTTGATATCAATCGCCGGGCAAATGCGTTCGAAGGCGCGCAGATCATCGACCCACAAGCGCACCGCCAAACCATGCTCAGCCACCAATTGCCGAGCCAGACGCCAGGTCACGCCGATGTCGCCAAAGTTGTCGACCACGGTGCAAAAAATATCCCAGCGGGGTTTCAATTGCGGCATTCAAGACTCCCGTTGGCAAAAGCTGCGATTGTCCGCATAAATCACCTCGCGCAGAAGAGCCGACGGCGATTAATCTTCGTGCGACAATCGCCACTTGCCCGCAATCATCCGCCAGGAGGCAGCCATGCCCTATCGCCCCAATCCGCGTCGCCCGTTGCCTGTTCAGCTTAGCGCGCTGCATTTGACCGGCAGCATTGCCTTGGGCATGTGGCTGGGCTTTGTCGCCATTGCGCTGACCTGCTGGCTGCTATCGCACTTTTTGTTCAAGGAGCAATTGGCACCGGTTGCGCAAGCGGTGCAGCAACTGGCCAATCCACCGGCCGTGCAGGTGCAACCGGACATTCCGCCGCCGAGCCCGCAGTTCCAGCAGTACGAAGAAAACCTGCGCAAGAACGAACAACAGGCACGTCTGGATCAGGCACGCGGCAGCACGCGTAACCTGTCCAATCCGAAGTGCCAGTTCTGGCTGCAACAGGATCAGACGGCCCCGAGCGAGAAAAGCCGCGCCAACGTTTTGCAATTCTGCGATTGATCATGAACAAGCACATCGTCCACCAACTGATTCTCGACAAACTGCGCATCGACCTCGACATCGCCGAACGCGCCGCGCAAACCGCTTACGAAACCGCGACGCACGAAGAAAACATCGCCGAGAACAAGTACGACACGCTGGGTCTGGAAGCGTCGTATCTGGCAGCCGGGCAAGCAAAACGGGTCGAGGAAATCCGTCAGTCTTTGGCGTTGTGCCAGAACCTGACGCTGCGGGCCTACGATGAAAACCGTGGTATCGAAGTCGGTGCCCTGCTCGGCCTGGAGGACGAAAAGGGTCGCGAGCAATGGCTGTTTCTGGCGCCGGATGCAGCAGGCCTGAAAGTCGATGTGGTCGGTCAGCCGATTACCGTCATCACTCCGCGCTCGCCGCTGGGCAAAGGTCTGCTGGGCAAGTGCGAAGGTGATGAGGTGGAGATTCTGGTGGCGGGCACTCGGCAACAGTTTGCTGTCACCGAGGTACTCTGAGGCAACTGATCAGTGAACGGGTAGCTCGACGCCGTCGAACAGCTCTTCCAGTTCCTGCTTGTTGTGGCACTGAATGGCTTTGGCCATGACTTCGCGAGTCAGATGCGGGGCGAACTTCTCGATGAAGTCGCACATGAAGCCGCGCAGGAAAGTACCGCGACGGAAACCGATCTTGGTCACGCTCGATTCGAACAATTCACTGGCATCCAGCACCACCAGATCGTTGTCGAGCTTGGTGTCGACTGCCATTTTAGCGACGATGCCCACGCCCAGACCCAGACGCACGTAAGTCTTGATCACGTCGGCGTCGGCGGCGGTGAACACCACTTTCGGCGTCAGGCCGCGATGGCTGAAGGCTTCGTCGAGTTTCGAACGGCCGGTGAAACCGAACACGTAAGTCACGATCGGGTATTCGGCCAGCGCTTCCAGAGTCAGCTTTGGCAACTTGGTCAACGGATGGCCCTGCGGTACGACCACGCAACGATTCCAGCGGTAGCACGGCATCATCACCAGATCGCCGAACAGCTCCAGCGCTTCGGTGGCGATGGCAAAATCCACAGTGCCATCAGCGGCCATTTCGGCGATCTGCATCGGCGAACCCTGGTGCATGTGCAGCGCCACGTCCGGGTATTGCTTGATGAAATTGCTGATCACCGGCGGCAGTGCATAACGTGCCTGGGTGTGGGTGGTGGCGATCGACAGGGTGCCTTTCTTCTCGTTGGAGAATTCCTGGGCGATCTGCTTGATGCTTTCGACCTTGCGCAGAATCTCACCGGCGGTGGTGATGATGCGCTCGCCGGCCGGGGTCACGCGGGTCAGGTGTTTGCCGCTGCGGGCAAACACTTCGACACCGAGTTCGTCTTCCAGCAGGCGGATTTGTTTACTGATGCCCGGTTGCGAGGTGTAAAGGCTTTGGGCTGTAGCGGAAACGTTGAGGTCGTGGTGCGCCACTTCCCAGATGTAGCGCAATTGTTGAAGCTTCATATGAATCCCTCAAAGCAGGTAGACGCCACGGGCATCAGCGACGGTATATAACTATATTAATGGTTTGAATAATAAATCTAGAACTTTTTTATCAAAGCGCCATTATTCCTGCCTTAGCGATCCTCCCGCCGCCGCCGCTCCACTAACGGCACCAGATAAACCGGCACCTTGGCCAATTGCAGGACCCGCGCCGCCGTGCGCCCCAACGGCGTTTCCGCGCCCACCCCATGGCTATGACTGCCTACGATCAGCAGATCGACGGAGAGTTTCTGCACCTGGTCGAGAATCACCTGCGACGGATCGCCCTGCAGCACGCGCACGGCGCGAATGCGCTGCAGATCCTGTTCGCCTTCATCCCCCAGTTCTTCGCGAAAACTGTCCAGCACCCGCTGCTCGATATTGGCAATGACAGTTTTCAGACCCTGACTATGAAATTCGTTCAATGCCTGCTCGTCGAGATAGCTCTGCAACACCGATTCGGCAAACAGCCCCATCGGCTCCACCGCGTGCACCACGTACAGATCGGCATTGAACGTTCGCGCCAACGCCAGGGCATGCTGCATCACTAACGGTGCGTACAGACCGAGGTCAGTGGCATACAGCATCGAACGAATCATATGACCTCCTCGCGTGCCAACATGGCGGAGATTTGATTCAGCTTAGCAGTGCCTTGGCGACTACGACGGGCGACGCAACGTCTTGAAGCACAGGGCTTTAGATGGACGGCTCATTGCTGATGCCGTGAGGCACATGACCGGTGGCGACCACTTCGCGGGCGAGTTCGCAGTGACCAGCCTGATCGTCGAAAAACACATCGGCGGCGAAGGCTTCAAGGAACGCCGATTTGGTCAGGCCACCGAGAAACAGTGACTCGTCGAGACGAATGTCCCACTCGCGCAAGGTGCGGATCACCCGCTCATGGGCCGGCGCCGAACGTGCAGTGACCAGCGCCGTGCGGATCGGGCAATCGTCATCGGGAAACTCGCGCTGCAACAGATTGAGCGCCGCCAGAAAGCCCTTGAACGGCCCACCGCGCAACGGCTCGCGAGCCGACTCACGCTCCTTGGCCTGGAACGCTTCGAGCCCGCCGGACTGATAGACGCGTTCCGACTCGTCGGAAAAAATCACTGCGTCGCCGTCGAAGGCGATGCGCAATTCGTCACTGGCCGCACGACTGGCACCACCGGACAGAATCGTCGCCGCTGCGAATCCGGCATCCAGCGCCGCGCGCACGTCTTCGGCATGGGTCGAAAGAAACAGGTCGCAACCAAAGGCTTTCAGATACGGATACGGACTGCGCCCGCCAACAAACGCCGCGCGGGAAATCGCCAGACCATAATGATGAATCGAGTTGAATACGCGCAGGCCGGTGTCGGCACTGTTGCGCGAGACCAGAATCACCTCGACCCGCGCGCGGCCGAGGCGACTGTTGAGTTTCAGGAGTTTTTCCACCAGCGGAAAAGCATCGCCAGGTGCGAGGATTTCGTCCTCATGCTCAATCTGGTATTGCCGATAGGCTTCGACACCGCTCGACAGGTAGACCTTGTGGCTCTCGCTCAGGTCGAACAGGGCACGCGACGAAATCGCCAGCACCAGTTTGTCATCGATGTTCTTGGCCATGCCTTCCCCCGCCCCTCACAAAAAAAACGACCTAAACGTTGCGCCGGTCGATAAAACGTAAATTACGATACAGCGCTTCGATGCGCGGCAGCTCACAGCCCGCCGCTTTGGCCGCTGCCAGTGGCCGAGCGTAAATCGCCTCCAGCTCCAGCGGTCGCTTATGTAAAAAGTCGTGGTACATGCTCGGCCAGTAGTCGGGCATTTTCTCGGTCATCATGAACAGGTAATCGGCGTATCCCGGCGGTATGTCCTGGCCGCAGGCCTTGGCACCCTGCACCACTTCGGCCATCAACGCCTGGATCTGCATGCGGCTGTCGGCGTCCGCCATCAGCGGCGTGGTGCTGGCGCCGAGCAGTACCGAGAGTCCATTGTAGGGGATGTTCCACACCAGTTTCTGCCAGCGCGCCTGGTGCAGATTGGGCATCGCCTGGGAATCGATTCCGGCGGCGCGGAACAACCCGGCTCCCTCCTCGACGATCGCCATGCGTGCAGCGTCAGCGCTGAACGGACCACTGTGGTAACCGACGTTCACCGCGCCCAAGGCTTGGTGGGTAACTTGTCCAGGCCCCTCGCGATGCACGCAGATCAGGCACAAGCCGCCCAACAGGTGCAGGGAATCGGGAAGCAGCTCACGCAAGCCATCTTCGACGTCGAGACCGTTTTGCAGCACCAGCACTTTCGCATCCGGTTTGGCCGCTTGAATGATCGACGGAGCCAGGCCGGCGTTGCTGGTAGTCTTCGCCCCCACTAACAGCCAGTCGCACTTGGGCATGTCTTCGGCGGACGAATAGGCCTGCGCCGGATGCAACGTCAGCGGGCCATGCACCGCGCTGTTGATTTGCAAACCGCGCTCAGCCACCGCCGAAAACTCGCTGCGCAACAAAAAGTGCACATCGAAACCGGCGCGCGCCAGCATCACACCGTAAAAACCACCAATTGCGCCGGTGCCGATGATCCCTACGACCGGTTTATTCACTGCCCCCATCATGGCAACTCCTCTGCAATTCGCCCCAGTGCCTGCGCCAGCGCCGCGTTCAACGCATCGGTCGTCAGGCGCGTGTGCAATGCCCCAAAGAACTCGCCGTCGCGCACCACGAACAACGCCGGCAAATGAAAGACCTGATAGCGCTCGACCAACCCGCCGTTGTCGCCGGCATCGATCCAGCACAGACGATCAATCCCCAGCGCCATAGCCGGCAACACTTCGCGGGCATATCGGCAACTGGCGCAGCCGACGCTGGTGAAAATCACCAGCGAAACGCCGCTCATCGCCAATAGCCGTTGGTCGGCGTCGAAATCGGTCAGTTCGGATTCGACCACTATACTGGGGGAAACAATGTCAAATGGCTGACACAGGGAGTCTGTGCTCATGGGACGTTTCATTCCTCATCCGGACGAGGTGCCGGTTGAATTAACCTTGCTCAAGCCTGAGTGTATTTCCAGGCAACAGCTGCACACTATCAGCCTCGGCGGCATCGCTTGCAATTACCACCGTGCCTGGCGCCATGGCACGGCGCTGCAAGTGCGCATGCCGTCACTGCATGCCGACATTTGTTACCCGGGCTACGTGGCGTGGTGCCTGCGGCGCAAAAAAGGCTATCTGGTGGGCATCGCGTTTACCGATGAGCAGACGCTGTTCAGTGCGCGAATGGGTGAGCAAGTGTGTCAGATCGAGCGCTACTGCCGCATGCACGACACCCACGATGACCTGCAAGAAATTCAGGCGGTGGCCCTGCAATGGGTCGAGCAACACGCCGACGAGTTCTCCCACGACAGCGTGCGCAAGGCTTTTGCGCAGCCAGCGCTGGACTAAAGCACCTTTTGCCCATTGTCGAGCAGGCGCTTTACGCGCTAAGGTTCCGCTCCCCGACGCGCTTAAATCTGCTGTGCTCCGCCGCGCGGGGATCGCTGGCGGCCGGCACCCGTGACCTGACGAGTAAACGATGGCTGATTTACCGATCAACGACCTAAACGTCGCCTCTAACGAGACCCTGATCACTCCCGATCAGCTCAAGCGTGATATTCCTCTGAGCGACGCTGCCCTGCGCACCGTCACCAAGGGCCGCGAAGTCATTCGCAACATTCTTGATGGCACCGACCACCGTCTGTTCGTAGTGATCGGCCCGTGCTCGATCCACGATATCAAGGCTGCCCACGAATACGCCGATCGCCTCAAGGTGCTGGCTGCGGAAGTCTCCGACACCCTGTACCTGGTCATGCGCGTGTATTTCGAGAAGCCACGGACCACCGTGGGCTGGAAAGGCCTGATCAACGATCCGTACCTGGACGACTCGTTCAAGATTCAAGACGGTCTGCACATCGGTCGTCAGTTGCTGCTGGATCTGGCCGAAAAAGGCCTGCCGACCGCCACCGAAGCCCTCGACCCGATCTCCCCGCAGTATCTGCAGGACCTGATCAGTTGGTCGGCCATTGGCGCGCGTACCACCGAATCGCAAACCCACCGGGAAATGGCGTCCGGCCTGTCCTCGGCAGTCGGCTTCAAGAACGGCACCGACGGCGGTCTGACTGTGGCGATCAACGCCTTGCAGTCGGTGTCCAGCCCGCACCGCTTCCTCGGCATCAACCAGGAAGGTGGCGTGTCGATCGTCACCACCAAAGGCAATGCCTACGGTCACGTGGTGCTGCGCGGTGGTAACGGCAAGCCGAACTATGATTCGGTCAGCGTTGCCCTGTGCGAGCAGGCGCTGAACAAAGCGAAGATCAAGCCGAACATCATGGTCGACTGCAGCCACGCCAACTCCAACAAGGATCCGGCCCTGCAACCGCTGGTGATGGAGAACGTCGCCAACCAGATCCTCGAAGGCAACCAGTCGATCATCGGCCTGATGGTCGAAAGTCACCTGAACTGGGGCTGCCAGGCGATTCCGAAAGACCTCGCCGACCTGCAATACGGCGTGTCGATCACCGATGCCTGCATCGACTGGTCCGCTACCGAGAACACCCTGCGCAGCATGCACGCCAAGCTCAAGGATGTTCTGCCAAAACGCCAGCGCAGCTGATACGCGTTTTACAGGCATAAAAAAACGCCGGGCAATGCCCGGCGTTTTTGTGTGTGCGATTCAGATCTTGGCGGCGCGGCGCTGATGACGCTCCATGTAGCGCTCGACGTAGGAGCACGACGGGATCACCGTGTAGCCCATTTCTTCGGCGTACTGCAGCGCGCTTTCGGTCAGCGCTGCGGCAATGCCACGGCCACGCAGGGCATTGGGCACGAAGGTGCGATAGATATCCAGGGTCTGTTTCCCCAGATCCATATAGGTCAGGTAGGCACGATGACCGTCCACATTGGTCTCGAACTGATGACCAGCCTGGTCATGGTGGATGGACAACGCCTCGCTCATCACTACTCCTCGCGGGTCTTGAATTCTGACCCCTACCTTACCGATGTTTTTCCGGCGAAGGAACATCTACGCCACCCCGTGCCTGATGGACACCGAGAAGAGCCACACCGATCTCGCGCAACCTGGCACCTGATAAATAGTAGGCACCATTGGCAAAAATGCTCAAGGTACGCTCGTCATCAAGCGGGTTGACGGGGGTTGCTCCGATGGACGCAGGGTGGGCCTGGAAGAAGATCTTGCCAAACCGGTCACCTGAACATTGCCGGATGTTGAGACTTAAGACGTGCAGCCTTTTTTAAAGTCACCTCAACATGGACAAAGATAAGCGAAGCAGCACGCAAATTCGGAACAAAAGTGTCGACGTATTCATCTAGAAAGACTTTAGCCAAGACTGCAAAAACAGCACGTGGCAACGGGAACTTTTTCTCATTAACTCGCTCAGCTCGGGGCTTGTAGCTGTATATTTTTTAAACAGCGCAGTTAAAAGTTGCTCGAAAAAGAATCAACGCCTACAATTTTTTTTGCTTCTTGCCTTACGTCAGTTTACTTACTACAAGTAATGGGTAGTATGTACGCCGGCTATTTCCTCAATCGTGAGGAGACAGCCACTTAATTGAAAGTCCTTGAAGGGGAACACGATGAACAACGTTCTGAAATTCTCTGCTCTGGCTCTGGCCGCAGTTCTGGCTACCGGTTGCAGCAGCGCATCGAAAGAAACCGAAGCACGTCTGACCGCTACTGAAGACGCAGCTGCTCGCTCCCAGGCTCGTGCAGACGAAGCTTACCGTAAAGCTGATGAAGCTCTGGCTGCTGCTCAAAAAGCACAACAGACTGCTGACGAAGCTAACGAGCGTGCTCTGCGCATGCTGGACAAAGCTAGCCGCAAGTAATAATCCTTCGGGGTTGTTATCGAGCCGACCCGATTTTTCGGGTCGGCTTTTTTGTGCCCGATGCTTTTGCCCGGGCAATAAAAAACCCGCCGGCGCTGTACGCATCGGCGGGCCTTTAACCTCGACTTACTGCTGCAAGTCGATCGGTGTACTCGAAACCATCGGGGCCGAGGCACTCGGCGTGCCGATTTCCGTTGGCAGGCCATCTTCGGCCGCGACCACATCACGCACCACATCCCAGTTCACGCGCAGGTTGCTGGTGACGTCTTCACGCTTGAGCATCGCGTTGATCACCGCAGTGTGCTTGTCGACCACCGACGGGTTGCCCTTGTCGTCGATCGGCGTGTGCGCTTCCAGATAAACCTTGCCGCCACTGCTGCCGAACTTGTAGGCATCGTTGAGGATACGCACCGACGTGCCTACCGGCACCATGCCGGCCATTTCCAGCACGTTATTGTTGAACATGCGGAAGCAGCCGTGACTGGTGCGCATGCCGATACCGAATTTCTTGTTCGAACCGTGGATCAGGTAACCCGGCGTACCCAGGGTGAACTTGAAAGGGCCCAACGGGTTGTCTGGGCCGGCCGGCACTACGTTTGGCAGCGGATCACCGTCTGCGGCGTGTTCAGCCTTGATCGACGCTGGAGGCGTCCAGGTCGGGTTTGGCGTTTTGGCGATGATCGAGGTGTGTGCGATTGGTGAGCCCCAACCCTCACGACCGATACCCAGCGGGAACGTGTACACCACGTTGCGGCCTTTCGGGAAGTAGTAGAGGCGGTATTCGGCAAGGTTGATAACGATGCCTTCGCGCGGGCCCGGCGGCAGAATGAAGCGGGTCGGCAAGACGATTTCAGTGCCGGCACCCGGCAACCAGGCATCGACGCCCGGGTTGGCCGCGACCATCTCCGAGTAGCCCAGATCGTACTTCGTGCCCAGATCGGCGAAGGTATCTTCGTACTTGGCTTTGATCACCTGCACCTGACCGATGATGTCTTCACCGGGTGGTGGCAGGGGAAACTCCAATGCAGCAACGGGACCGGCCACACACAGGGCGGCAAGTGACAGGCAGCGGGTGACGGCAGGAAAGCGCGGCAACATCCGGAAAATCCTTCGCATGATCAACAAGGGTATAAGAGTGCGATTGTACACCGCACTTTGAATATTCGGGGAGATCACCCCATTGCAGGCGACAAGGTGTTCCAGGTGGGAGCGAGCTTGCTCGCGAAAGCGGTGGGTCAGTCGCCAAAAATGTTAACTGACTTGGCCTCTTCGCGAGCAAGCTCGGCTCCCACAGAATCAGAGCTCGAAACGCAGCTCCGGCCAGATCGGCGAGGTGCCGCGCTTCTGCGATTCCAGAATCGCCCGGCACAGCGAGCACAGGCGCTGATCCTGAAACACCCGGCGATCAACGCTCGACCAGCGCGGTTGCGCCGGCAGCAAGCTGCCGCACAGGGTGCGATCAGCCGAACCACCGAGTTCGAGTTGACGGGTCACCAGATGCACCCGCACTTCCTGGCAGGCGAACAGATCCAGCTGTTCGTCAGGCTCGATCAGTTGGTAGGCAAACAGGGACCAGGCAGAACGCGACATCGGGGGCTCCAGATAAGGGGGCGCCACATTAGCCGAAAGCCTGTCCTTAGAAAAGCCTCATAACAGCGGTTTTAGCGTCGGCCAGACATTTTCCAGCAACTTGCCCTGAGCCCCGGCTGCCGGGTGCAGACCATCGGCCTGCATCAGGTCCGGATGGCCACCGACGCCGTCGAGGAAAAACGGTACCAGGGGGATCTTTTTATCGTTGGCGAGTTTGCCGTAGACCTCGGCGAAGGCATCGGTGTAACGCTTGCCGTAATTGGGCGGCAGTTGCATGCCGAGCAGCAGCACCTTGGCGCCGCTCTGACGCGTGCTGTCGATCATCGAGGCAAGATTTTGTTGCAATTGAGTTGGCGGCATTCCGCGCAAGCCATCGTTGCCGCCGAGTTCGAGGATCACCAGCTCAGGCTTATGCTCTGCAAGCAGCGCCGGCAGCCGTGCCTGGCCTCCGGCGCTGGTGTCGCCGCTGATGGAAGCATTGACCACTTTGTCGTCGAAACCCTCCTGTTTGAGCCGTTGTTCGAGCAACGACACCCATCCCAAGCGGGTATCCAGTCCGAAACCGGCGCTGATACTATCGCCAACGATCAGGACAGTACCCGCCGCTGCGTTCTGGGCCATGCACATCAAGGCCAGGCCAGCACTCAAAAACCACACACGCATCGGATTCTCCATGGGCGCAAGCATTCTCACCGCGAAGAACCTCAGCAAAGTGGTTCCCAGCGCGGAAGGTGAACTGACTATCCTGCACGAACTCAGCCTGGAACTGAACAAGGGCGACAGCCTCGCCATCGTCGGCGCGTCCGGTTCGGGCAAATCCACCCTCCTCGGCCTGCTCGCCGGCCTCGACTTGCCGAGCAGCGGCGAAGTCATCCTCGCCGGCCAGGGCCTGAGCAATCTCGACGAAGACCAGCGTGCACGCATTCGTGCCGAGCATGTCGGCTTCGTCTTCCAGTCCTTTCAGTTGCTCGATAGCCTCAACGCACTGGAAAACGTCATGCTGCCGCTGGAACTCGACGGCCGCAAAGATGCGCGTGAACGGGCCACCGAATTGCTCCAGCGCGTCGGTCTCGGCCAGCGCCTGACGCACTCGCCGCGCCAGCTCTCCGGTGGCGAGCAGCAACGTGTGGCCATTGCCCGCGCCTTCGCAGCCGAGCCTGACGTGCTGTTCGCCGATGAACCGACCGGCAACCTCGACAGCCACACCGGTGAGCGCATCAGCGATTTGCTCTTCGAATTGAACAAGGAACGCGGCACCACCCTGGTGCTGGTGACACACGACGAACGCCTGGCCCATCGCTGCCGGCGCCTGATCCGTCTTGAAGCCGGGCTGTTGGTCGCCCCTCTGGAGCCTTGATGGCACGTTTGCCGCTGTTGCGTCTGTTCAGTCTCGCCATACGCCAACTCATGCGCGATGCCCGCGCCGGGGAATTGCGCGTGTTGTTCTTCGCGCTGGTGGTGGCGGTGGCGGCGAGTACCGCCATCGGTTATTTCGGCGCCCGCCTCAACGGCGCCATGATGCTGCGCGCGACCGAATTTCTCGGTGCCGATCTGGTGCTGGAGGGCAGCTCGCCAGCCCGTGAAGAACAGATCAGGAGTGGCACCGAGCTGCGTCTGAAGCATGCGCAAGTGGTGGAATTCTCCAGCGTCATCGCCACCGACAATGGCATTCAGTTGTCGAGTATCAAAGCCGTCGACCGTGCCTATCCGTTGCGCGGCGAACTGAAGAGCGCACCCGCGCCGTTCGCCACCGAAGAATCTGGCGGCGAACCGCAACCCGGCGAAGCCTGGGTCGAGGCACGCCTGCTGACTGCACTGGATCTGAAAATCGGCGACAGCATCGATGTCGGTATGAAGACGTTGAAACTGGCCCGCGTGCTGACGTATGAACCGGATCGCGCCGGCAACTTCTATAGCCTCACTCCGCGGGTCATGATCAACCTCGACGACCTCGCGGCCACCGGCGTGGTGCAGCCCGGTAGCCGCGTGAGTTACCGCGAGCTGTGGCGCGGTGAACCGCAGGCACTGGAGACTTATCGGCAACTGATCAAACCCGGGCTCGCCGCGAACCAGCGGATTCAGGACGCCCGCGATGGCAACCGGCAGATTGGCGGTGCACTCGGTAAGGCCGAGCGCTATTTGAATATGGCCAGTCTGGTCGCCGTCTTGTTGGCCGGAGTGGCGGTGGCATTGTCGGCCAACCGTTTCGCCAGTCGCCGTTTCGACGCCAGTGCCTTGCTGCGCTGCCTCGGTCTGTCGCGGCGGGAAACCATGGTGCTGTTCAGTCTGCAGTTGACTGTACTCGGGCTGTTCGCCGCACTCAGCGGTGCGCTGCTCGGCTGGCTGGCGCAACTGGGCCTGTTCGCACTGCTGCATGATTTGTTGCCAAGCGACGTTCCACCGGGCGGTGTGTTTCCCGCCATTGCCGGGATCGGCACCGGGCTGGTCGCCTTGGCCGGGTTCGCCTTGCCGCCACTGGCCGCATTGGGTCGTGTGCCGCCGCTGCGTGTATTGCGCCGCGACATGCTGCCGATTCCGTCGAGCACCTGGATGGTTTACGGCGCAGCATTAGGCGCCCTCGGCCTGATCATGTGGCGCCTGAGCCTCGATCTGCTGCTGACATTCGCCTTGCTCGGCGGTGGCGTGGTCGCCGCGTTGGTATTGGGCGGTTTGCTGTTGTTGCTGCTGCAAAGCCTGCGGCGGATGCTCGCCCGTGCTTCGCTGCCATGGCGCTTGGGCCTGGGCCAGTTGCTGCGGCATCCGTTGGCAGCGGCCGGTCAGTCGCTGGCCTTCGGCCTGATTCTGCTGTCGATGGCCTTGATCGCCCTGCTGCGCGGCGAATTGCTCGACACCTGGCAAAACCAGTTGCCGAAAAACGCGCCGAACTACTTCGCCCTGAATATTCTGCCGGCAGATAAACAGGCTTTCACCGATCACCTGATAAAAGTGTCCGCGCAAGCCGCACCTCTTTATCCGGTCGTACCCGGCCGATTGATCAGCATCAACGGCGAAGCTGTGCAGCAAATCGTCAGCAAGGATTCGGCAGGCGATCGCGCTGTGCAGCGCGACTTGAGCCTGACCTGGGCGGCGGATTTGCCGGCGGGCAACAAGCTCACTGCCGGTGAGTGGTGGAAAGATCAGCCAACCGACGGTGTTCCCGGCGTATCGGTGGAAGGCAAAGTCGCCGAAAGCCTCAAGCTCAAACTCGGCGATCACATGGTGTTCAGTGTCGGCGGGGTCAACCGTGAAGCGAAGGTCACCAGCCTGCGCGAGATCAACTGGGACAACTTCCAGCCGAACTTCTTCATGATCTTCCAGCCCGGCACCTTGAAGGATCTGCCGGCGACTTACCTGACCAGCTTCTATCTGGCCCCCGGCCATGATCAGCAGATCGTCGAACTGTCGCGCGCATTCCCGGCGGTGACCATTCTTCAGGTCGAGGCCCTGCTGGAACAACTGCGCAGCATCCTCGCCCAAGTCACTTTGGCGGTCGAATATGTGTTGTTGTTTGTGTTGGCGGCGGGTATGGCCGTGCTGTTTTCCGGTTTGCAGGCAACGCTGGATGAACGTATCCGCCAAGGTGCACTGTTGCGTGCATTGGGCGCGGAGCGGCAGTTGCTGATCAAGGCGCGGCGCATCGAATTCGGCCTGCTCGGTGCAGTCAGCGGATTACTCGCCGCGATCGGCTCGGAAGTGGTGAGTCTGGTGTTGTATCGCTACGCGTTCGATCTGCCGTGGCATCCGCATCCGTGGTTGCTGGTGCTGCCGTTGATTGGCGCGGCGTTGATTGGTGGTGCCGGTGTATTCGGTACGCGTCGGGCACTCAACGCAAGTCCACTGACAGTGTTGCGTGAGGGTTGATAGACTCAAGCGGTCTTAATCAAAAGAAGTTGCCATGAGCCGTTATCGCCCTCCCCGCACCGCCGGCACCGCGCTGATCACCCCTGAAGGTGAAGCGCGGATGCGCGCCGAATTCCATGAGTTGTGGCATGTGCGCCGCCCGCAAGTGACGCAATCGGTCAGCGAGGCCGCGGCTCAGGGCGATCGTTCGGAGAACGCCGAGTACACCTATGGCAAGAAGATGCTGCGCGAGATCGACAGTCGCGTACGCTTTCTCACCAAACGCCTGGAAGCGTTGAAAGTCGTCAGTGAAAAACCCAGCGATCCGAACAAAGTCTACTTCGGCGCCTGGGTGACCATCGAGGACGAAGACGGCAAGCAATCGCGCTACCGCATCGTCGGCCCCGATGAACTGGATCTGAAACTGGGCCTGATCAGCATCGACTCGCCACTGGCCCGCGCCTTGATCGGCAAGGCGCTGGATGCTGAAGTCCGGGTGCAGACGCCGACCGGCGAGCAGTTCGTTTACATCGTCGCCATCGACTATCCGTAAAGCGAATCAGCGGCGGGTGATCAGGCCCTGCCGCGCAACGCGCACCAGTTGCTTGATCATCTCCGGCGCATCTTCAGCGCTCGGCGTCTGAATCACCGCCAGATCAAAACTGTCACTGGCAAAACGTGACAGCGACTCGCCGTCTTCAACGAACTGGATCAGGAACGCGGCAGGACCGCCACTGCGCCGTGGCCAGCCATCGAGATAACGCAGCAGCGTTGGCTGATGTTTGCCGCCAAGGAGAATTTTCGGGTTGCGTTGAGTGATATGCGCAGTGATCGGCGCGGGACGTGCTGGAGGGCGTAGTGCATTCATCGTGTCGTGTCTCTGCCTCAAAAGTCTGCATGGCAGGTGAGAGGCAACACCGAACCAGCGCTTTAGCGGTATTTCGAAGCCCTGTTCCGGCTTCTGACGGCAACTGTTGAAGTCACCTGGCGCCCCGCAAGTAGCTGTTTAAATCGGCGCATGGGCAACATCCTAGAGAACGTGACCGATCAGTGTCAAGAATCAGCCGCAACAAAAAAGGCCCGCACAATGCGGGCCTGTTCCTTGAGCCAGAGTGCTTAACCGGCGATGGCGCGGTCCACCGAGAGCTTGCCGGCGCCTTCGATCAGGACGGCGAGGCTGCCACCGAGCAGAGCCAGGGCGAACTCGTAACCGTTGTTGGCCATAAACAGACCGTTGCTGATGTGAACGGTGAAGATCGCCACCAGCGACAGAAAGGTCAGACCCAATGCTGCCGGACGCACCAGCAGGCCAATGATCAACGCCAGGCCAGCGAAGAACTCAGTACCGCCCGCCAGCGTCGCCATCAGGTAGCCCGGGTGCAGACCGATGCTGTCCATGTACTGCGCGGTGCCCGCCAAACCGTAACCACCAAACAGACCGAAAAGTTTTTGCGAACCGTGAGCCGCAAAGATTACGCCGACAGCAATGCGCAGGATGGTCAGACCGTAGCCAGCGCGGGTGAACAGTACTTTGTTGATCAGAGAGCTCATGGGGCGTTCCTTGTTTTTGCGAGAAGTTATGTGTGTTGGTTGGCCGCTATATTAATCAATAAATTTCATGTTAAAAGCGCAAATATTCCGCCATAACAATCAGTTTATTAGATCATTTCCGTGAGACGACTTTTTGCGCCCCGGGCTCCAACGACTCCCGCTCCCGGTCGAACGCCAAGTAATACTTGTTCACGCTATTAACATAGCTGACCGGCCCCATTCCTACCTGCTCCATGGCAATGCGTTCGACCTGGAAGAACCACTGATTGGGGTTCAGTCCACGCCGCCGGGCTTCAGCGCGCATGCCCTGCACGCGCTCGGGGCCGATGTTGTAGGCCGCCAACGTGAAAGCCATGCGTTCACGTTCATTGAGCTTGGGACTGTTGAAGAACTTGCGGCGGATCATCGCCAGGTACTTGGCCCCGGCCTGCACATTCGCATCGAGATTTTGAATGTTGTTCACGCCGACTCGCTGAGCGGCAGAAGGCGTGATCTGCATCAGCCCGGTCGGACCACTGCCGCTGCGGGCATTGGGTTGCAGGCGTGACTCCTTAAACGCCAGTGCGGCCAGATTCAGCCAGTCCATGTTCTGCGCGTCGGCATGCTTTTGCAGGGTCGGGCGCAGTTTTTCCAGGCGCTGGCGATCAGCCTTGGCCAAGGGATAGTGGACTTGATAGAGACGCCGATAGATGCGCAAAAACGCCGCATCTTCATTGGATGGCTTCTTGTAACCGCCGAGAAAGCGATCGATGCTCGCGCGCAACATCGAGGCATCGCGGCGTACGAACCAGTACTCCTCGCCCGGCTCGCTGATTATCAGTTGCCGGTCAAAACGCAGCTTCGGCAGGATCTTGCCCCAGCGCTCGGCGATAGGTTGCTCGACGATGGTCAGGTGGAAAATGCCACCCTGAACCATCTCCAGCACGTCTTCGACCGCCAGGGTCGGATCAACCCATTCGATCTTGATCGGCGCCAGTTTGTGCAACGCCAGTTTCTGATTGAGCTGACTGACCGCCTCCCCCGCCGCACTGCCGGTCGGCAACGCCAGGGTTTTGCCGGAAAGCTGCTCGACCTTGGTGTAGCGCCGCTCGCCCTTGATTCCTACCAACACCAGCGGCACATTGCTGGCAATCGGTTCGCTGCTGGCTACGGCATAGCCCGGTTGCAGATCGAGCAATTCGCCCGGCGCGACCAGATCACCCTCGCCCCGCTGCAAGGCGCCGAGCAGTTGATCCTTGGCTTTGGGAATGATCTTGAGGGTGATTTCCTGACCATCGCGGGCATGGCCGTTGAGGTATTGCTCGAAGGCGCGCAGGCGATGGTATTCGACGCCGATGGCCTGACCCTGGACTTCGCCGGAGCTGTTGCGGCTCTGATTGACCAGCACCCGCAACACGCGGCTGCTGCGAATCTCGGACAAGTCGCGCACCTTGGCCGCCGGCACGGCTTGCAGCGGCCCGGGCAGGCGCGCAACCGCCGTCATCGGCAGTAGCAGCGAGCCACACAACAGGAGCAAAACCGAGGGACGAACCATCCACTCTCCGGAAAGAATACGGGGCGATTTCATCGTTAAAACGTCGAAATCACCGACGAAAACAGAGCGCCATGAGCGCTGGCAACGTGCGAGAGACTGGCACAGTAATGGCACTTCTACCAAACCGGTCTGCGTCGCGGCATCAACAGACAGCTATAACTCGTTGTAGTTCTTGGCTTTTCTTATGAATCTACAGCTCTGGTATGCTTTCCGGCCTTCGGCCCGAGGTAGCAACCATGCAACTCATCGATATCGGCGTCAACCTGACCAATCCCAGTTTCGCCGACAAACATCAGGCCGTACTTGATCGCGCCTATGCCGCGGGCGTGTGCCAACTAGTGCTGACCGGCACCAGCGTCGAGGGCAGCGAGCAAGCCCTGGAGCTGTGCCAGCAACTCGATGAAAGCGGCCAGCGCCTGTTCGCCACCGCCGGTATTCATCCGCATTCGGCCAGTGACTGGAACGTTGATAGCGCACGCCATTTGCGCAGTCTGCTGCAGGAGAAAAACGTGGTAGCCGTGGGTGAATGCGGGCTGGATTTCAACCGTGATTTCTCGCCGCGCCCACAGCAGGAAAAAGTCCTTGAGGAACACTTGGCGCTAGCCGTTGAACTGCAAATGCCAGTGTTCCTGCACGAGCGTGATGCCAGCCAGCGCCTGCTGGAAATCCTCAGAGACTTCCGCGATCAATTACCCGCCGCTGTGGTGCATTGCTTCACCGGCGAGCAAAAAGCCTTGTTCAGCTATCTCGACCTGGATCTGCACATCGGCATCACCGGCTGGATCTGTGATGAGCGCCGAGGCACGCATTTGCATCCGCTGGTGAAAGAGATCAAACGCGGGCGCTTGATGCTGGAAAGTGACGCGCCTTATTTGCTGCCGCGCACGCTGCGCCCGAAGCCGAAAAACGGTCGCAATGAGCCGGCGTATCTGACTGAAGTGCTGCGTGAAGTAGCGTTGCATCGTGGCGAAACCGAGGAAGATCTGGCGGCGCACACCACCGCGTGCGCCCGCGCGTTCTACAACCTCCCCACCCTTTCCTGACACACCCCAATTTCCTCTGTAGGAGTGAGCCTGCTCGCGATGGCGGCAGCTCATTCAACATTGAGGTGACTGACACACCGTCATCGCGAGCAGGCTCACTCCTACAAGGGCGGGACCGTGCGGTCTGTTGACTCATATCAAGATCCGCAAATCTGCATAGCGGCACAATAATGGCACCTTGCCAAAACTGTTTCCGCTATCAGAGAAGACCTCCATGGGTGCCTGGCTTAGCAATATCTCGCTGAAATACAAATTCTGGGCGGTCAATGCGGTCGCCTTCGTCACCACCTTGCTGCTGGTGCTGTACGCCGTGCAGCTCGAACAACAGGCGCGCAGTCACGCATCACAGGCATCGGCGCAAGCTCAGGCGCAATTGCTCAAGGCCTGGCCGGCCGGGCAGCCATTGCCGAAAGCTGATCAAGTGCTGACCTTTAAACGCGGCGAAGCACCGCGCCTGAACGATCAACCCTTGCTGGAAATCACGGAAAGCAACGGCTGGAACGACATCAATCATATGCCGCTGTTCGGCGACAATCCGTTAATGGGCGCCGAAGTGTTCAGCCGCGCCGATGGTCAGCAGGTCGCGGTGATTGCCTATGGTCCGAGCCTGAGCCAAGTGTTCAGCGAACGTTTCGCCAACTATGCGGTGGCAGTGTTCATCCTGATGTTCGCCATGCTGTGCGCCTCGCAACTTTTAATCCGCTTCCTGCTCAGCCAGCTCAACACCTTGAAAGACGTGATGCTCCACGTCGAGAAAAGCGGCGATCTCTCGGCCCGTGTGCCGCTGGCCGGCAAAGACGAAGTCGGGCAGATGGCCAATGCGTTTAACGCGATGCAGGCCGGTTACCAGCGCGTTGTGACGACCGTCGCCAACACCGCGCGGCAACTGGATGTCGGCGCGGCACGGCTGGCGTCGAGCATGAACGAAGTGCGCCACGGCATGCTCGGCCAGCAGAGCGAAACCGATCAGGCCGCCACCGCGATCAACGAAATGACCGCCACCGTTTACCACATCGCCCAGCACGCCGGCGCCACACGCGACCTGTCGCAGGCCGCCGATGGCCTCGCCGGCAGCGGTCAGCAAGTGGTCGCGCGGGTGCAGCAGTCGATTGCCGGACTCTCCAGCGGAGTGCAGCAGACGGCCGAGATGATTCAACGGCTGGCCGAGGACAGTCAGAAGATCAACGGCGTGGTCAGCGTGATTCACAGCATTGCCGAGCAAACCAACCTGTTGGCACTGAACGCCGCCATCGAGGCGGCCCGCGCCGGTGAGATGGGCCGCGGCTTTGCGGTGGTGGCCGATGAGGTGCGCAACCTGGCCAAACGTGTGCAGACCTCGACCGACGAGATCACCACGATGGTCTCGGCCTTGCAGGCCGGCACTCGCGATGCGGTGGATTTCATGCAGGAGAGTTCGTACAAGGCCGACGACTGCGTGCAGCAAGCGCAAGAGGCCGGTGCGGCGCTGGCGGAAATCACCGGCGCGGTGGCGCAGATGCGTGAAAGCAATACGCAGATTGCCGTGGCGGCGGAGCAGCAGAGCCAGGTCGCCGAGGAGATGAACCGAGCGGTGGTGAGCATTCGTGATGTGACCGAGAACACGGTGCAGCAGACTGTGGATTCGGCGACCACGAGTAATGAACTGGCGACGTTGGCCGGGGAATTGAGCAAGGCGATCGGTCAACTGAAACTCTGACGGCCCCTTCGCGAGCAAGCTCGCTCCCACAAGGGGATTTGTGTGCGCACCGATCCAATGTGGGAGCGAGCCTGTTCGCGAAAGCGTCAGCCCCGGCAACATCGAATCTTGCGATGACGCCTATCACTTCAATAGCCAACCTTGATTCGCCGCCCTCCGTGTCCAGGCCTATTCTTCAACCATGTGTTCAACAAGGATCGAGGAGTAGAAAACATGGGCAAACGTCATCCCAACCTTCCCGCGTGGCAATGGCGCGCGTACCCGGGCAATCATCAGCACCCGACCAATCTGGTGCTGCACCTGATTGCCGTGCCGTTGTTTATCGTCGCGTTTCTGCTGATCGTCTCCGGGGTGTTCAGCCTGAGTCTGGCCAGCGTGGCCATCGGCGTGATCGGCATCATCGCGGCGCTGGGTTTGCAGCGCCACGGCCACAGCCTGGAGGCGCAAGCCTCCGAGCCGTTCAGTGATCGTAAAGATGCCGTCTCGCGTTTACTGGTCGAGCAGTTTCTGACCTTTCCGCGCTACTTTCTCAGTGGCGGCTGGTGGCGCGCCTGGCGTGAACGCCACCGTCGGCATTGAGTCAGGCGAAAATCGTAACGGTCTGGCGACTCATCGCAATCAACTCTCCTTCCGCGCTCCACAGCTTAGCGGCGACATGGCCGTAGCCGTCGGCGGCGTATTCGATATCGGCCAGATATTGGCACCAGTCCAGCGTGCTCAAATCGTGTAGCGGCTGCACGAATTCGATGGTCCAGGTCAGCGTGCTACCCGGTGCCGGCCTCTTCAGATATGGCAACAGCGCGGGCGGCCACGCGTCCACCAGGGCCAGCAGATGCGCCTCGTTGACCGGTTCTTCTTTAACATCTCCGCGCAAACGCACCCAGCCGCCCATCAGCCGCGATTGCGTGCCGGTGAACGGCATCCCACCGACGCTCCAGCGCATCGCCAAATGACGCATGAATTCTGGGGTCACGCCTTTGATGTAAGGCAACTCCTGGCATTCGTCCCAGTGTTTCATTGACGGCGCCGGATAGGCTTCGACAGCCACCTCCGACGGCCGCGAAGCACCGAAGCTGCCTTGAACGATCGTTACCACCTGACCATTCTGCATCGCCCGGCCCATGACCTGGCTGACGGCCTTGCCCTCGCGCAGTACATCGACTTCGAAACTCACCGGGACTTCAGGTTCGACAGGGCCGACAAAGGTGATCGCCAGCGAACGCACCGGGCGATCCGCCGGTACTTTTGCGCGCATGGCTTCGTATTGCAGCGCGGCCACCAGACCACCGAAACTGGCACGGCCCTGGCCCCATTCGGCAGGGATCGTCAGTTCCGGTTGGCGGCGGACCGCCTCGAGCAGATCGCTAAAGCGCATGGCAACCTCAGAAAACAAGAAAGGAATGCAGGGATCTTAACCAGAGCTGCAGAGCGCCGCAGCGTCTATTCCGGTCAAATGGGCTGACAGAAAGGCCTTACCGGGCTAACCGACACACACAACACCCTGTGGGAGCGAGCTTGCTCGCGAAAGTGGTGTGTCAGGTAAGAATGTACCGCCTGACAGAACGCATTCGCGAGCAAGCTCGCTCCCACAAGGGGATGTGATGATTTCAGGATTATTTGAAACAGGCTGAACTGAGTTTTTCCAGCACGCGATCTGCCTTGCTTTCGGCTTTGATCATGGTCGCCTGCCAAGTGGCGACACAGGGCTGCAGATCCGCCTCAAGCTCAGCCTTCGCCAGCCACTGCCAGCAATCGTGCCAGTCGCCCAGCGCGCCTTGGGCAGACTTGAGGCGAGCCAGCGCCGCCTCGGGCAAGCGGTCGAGTTCGGGATAGGCTTCGATGCCGTAGCGCACGCGTTTGATCAGCAAACGCAGGCGATGACGGTCGTGAGCGGGATCGTGCAGCGCCTCGTCGAGTTTCTGCCATTGCTTGCCCAAGCGTTTTTCGATGCGTTTGTCCAAGCCCTTGAGCAAGCCCTGACGCTGAGACGCACGCAGAAATCGCGGGAAAGCGTCGAGAATCATCAGCAGCGAAGCCACCTCGGCGCTCGCCGCCAGCGCCGGATAAGCCTCGGCCATTTGCGCCATGCGCCGTTGCGCCGCTGCCGGTTGATCATGCGCAAGCAGATAAGCCGCCAGCACCTCGCGATCACGCCACGGCGTGGTCAATTGGCCGACCGCCGAAGCGGCATCTTCCAGTTGTTCGACACCGGGCAGACCGCGCAATGGCCGCAACAGACTGCGCAAGCGCCGCACCGTGGTGCGCAGATCATGTAGCGCCTCGGGGTCGGTCCGTGCAGTGAGCCGTGCCTGACAGGCCAGCAGGCGCACTTCCAGACTCAGGACATGAGCCACCAACCGGTCAACCAACGCAGACATCACTTGCTCCTGATTCAAATGGCTTCAAGGTTCATTTAGCCGCTCAGTCAAAGCAGCGTCCTTGCTTCACGTCAGCAGCTTAGCGGCCAGCGCGGGATTCGCGAATGTAGAAACGCGCTTTCTCGGCTTTGTTGCTGCAGCCTTCAAACCCTTCGAATTGCTGCTGGGTCTTCGCGGCGGTCAGCAGCGACAACGCTTTGGAGTAGCTGACAGTGCCGGCAAAGCCTTCGGCCTTGGCCAGATCCAGCTCATGCCAGGCCGCGTCGAGCTGGCTGCCGCAGCTGTCGCGGTAAGCGGTTTTACCGGCGCAACCGGCCAATGCCAGAGCCATCAACGGCACACAGATCCAGGCTTTCATCACTCACACCTCAAATAGGTCAACAGTCGTGCAGGTAAGACGGCCGGGCTACGAAAAAGTGCCTTGCCGGCGGGTGAAACCGCGCAACTGAGAAGGATAGCGCTGAAGGGCCATGCAGTAGCGAAAAAACGACGTCACTGGCGCACTCAACGACTTCGGCGATTGAGCCTGCCCGGCGATGGGTGCATTGTGGAACCTTGTCGGAGGACGCTGGATGAAAAAAAAACGTGTCGCGCTGGTACTGGGCTCCGGTGGCGCCCGGGGCTATGCCCATATCGGGGTCATTGAAGAGATCGAGAAACGCGGTTACGAAATCGCCTGCATTGCCGGGTGTTCGATGGGCGCCGTGGTCGGTGGGATCTATGCCGCCGGCAAACTCGACGTCTACAAGAACTGGATCGAAAGTCTCGACTATCTGGATGTACTGCGCTTGGTCGACGTGAGTTTTCGCCTTGGCGCGATTCGCGGCGAAAAGGTCTTCGGGCAGATCCGCAAGATCGTCGGTGAGGTCAACATCGAAGATTTGCGCATCCCCTACACCGCCGTCGCCGCCGACCTCACCAACCAGCAGGAGATCTGGTTTCAGGAAGGCTGCCTGCATCAGGCGATGCGCGCCTCGGCGGCGATTCCCAGCCTGTTCACCCCGGTGATGCAAGGCAATCGCATGCTGGTCGACGGTGGCATTCTCAACCCGTTGCCGATCGTGCCCGTGGTGTCGAGTCACTGCGATCTGATCATTGCGGTCAATCTCAATTCGACCAATCAGCGTCACTACAAATTGCCGGTGATCCAGCGCCCTGCCGCTTTTCGCTCACGCTTCGACAGCCTGATCAGTTCGCTGGGATCGAAGATGCCATTCCGCCGTACACAGGCCGAGCAATTGTTGCGGCTCGAACAGGAAGCGCTGCGCGCCGAAGCGGCGGACATCAATCCCTGGCTGGACGGCGCCGAGCCGGAGAGCCAGCAACCAGCGGCTGCGCCCGAGCGTGAAGGCGCACCGAAATCGGCGACCGGTTCATTCATCATCGATAACGTCGGACCGGCCTCGTTGCTGGACTTGATCAACCAGAGTTTCGAGGTCATGCAGACCTCGCTGGCGCAGTACAAGATCGCCGGATATCCGCCGGATATCCTGATCAATGTACCGAAGCGGGTGTGCCGGTTTTTCGAGTTTTACAAGGCGCCGGAGTTGATCGCATTGGGACGCGAGATTGCCCGGGATACGCTGGATCGGTATGACAGTGAGCAGGGATGACTGGCTAAAATTCTTCATTGAATTTGAGGACCTCTTCGCGAGCAAGCTCGCTCCCACATTTGGAATGCATGCCCCTGTGGGAGCGAGCTTGCTCGCGAAAGCGCCAGATCGGCCAATACAAAACTACAGGCTGTTCTCACTCAACAGCCGATAGCCAACCCCGGCCTCGGTCACGATAAACCGCGGCCGCGTCGGATCATCCGCCAGTTTCTGGCGCAAATGCCCCACCACAATCCGCAGATAATGGCTGTCCTCGGTGTGCGTCGGCCCCCAGATATCCTTGAGCAATTGTTGCTGGGTAATCACCCGCCCCGGATGCCGTGCCAGTTGCGCCAGCACCGCGTATTCCTTGCGGGTCAGCGCCACTTCGACACCGTCGAGCAACACCCGCCGATAAGCCAGATCCACGGTCAGCGGGCCGAAGCTCAGCGCCGCCTGCTGCGCCTCCCCCGCCGGCGCCTGACGCAACAAGGCGCGAACCCGCGCGAGAAACTCCTGAATGCCAAACGGCTTGGTCACGTAGTCATTGGCGCCGCCATCCAGCGCCTGGACTTTCTGCCCTTCGCTGGCGCGCACCGACAGCACCAGCACCGGCGCCGTCGCCCACTCGCGAAACTCGCGCAGCACTTGCTGGCCATCCATGTCCGGCAGGCCTAAATCGAGCACCAGCAGGTCCGGTTTGTTCAGCGCCGCTTGCGCCAAACCCTCGGCACCGTTGCCGGCCTCAAGCACTTTATAGCCCTGTGAGGTAAGGCTGATGCGCAGGAACTTACGGATCTGCGGTTCGTCGTCGATGACCAAAATGGTCGTGGTCTGGCTCATGAATTCACATCAACACAAATAATTGGCAAGAGAGTAGCGCAGTCGGCTTCAGCCTTCATCGTCCATCCCCGGTTGCGTCTGCAACGGCAAGTGCAAAGTGATGCAGGTGCCGTGTCCCTCGATGCCGTCGGCGACGCTGATGCGCCCGCCGTGCGCGCCAACCATGCCCTGACAGATCGCCAGGCCGAGGCCCGTGCCCTGGCCGCCACGATCACCCCGGGCAGCGGTGTAGAACATGTCGAAAATCTTCGCCCGCTCATCCTCCGGAATCCCCGGCCCTTCGTCGCTGACCGAGAAGAAAATCTCTTGGTCATCCGCGCCTGCGCTCAGTTGCAAGCGACCGTGAGCGGGTGAGAAACGCGCTGCGTTTTCCAGCACATTGACCAGCGCCTGCTCGATCAGCGCCGCATGCACGAAAAACAGCGGCAATTCACTAGGCACATCAGTGCTGACCTGCAACGGCGCGAGCACCGCACGCAGGCGATTGAGCGAACTGCCGACGATATCGGCCGGCGACACCCAGTCCCGCGCCAGCTTCAGCGCGCCGTGGCCGAGGCGGGTCATGTCGAGCAGATTCTGGATGTAGCGATCAAGGCGCTCGGCTTCATCGCGGGTGCCTTCGAGCAGTTCACGACGATCTTCCAGCGGGATCGCTTCGCCGAGGGCCAACAGGCTGTCGATGCTGCCGCGCATGGCCGTCAGCGGCGTGCGCAAATCGTGGGACACGGAGGCCAGCAAGGCACTGCGCAGTTGTTCGGTTTCACCGTGCAGGCGCGCAGCTTCCAGGTCATCAGCCAACTGCGCGCGCGCCAACGCTTGGGCGAGCGGTTGACTCAATGCGGTGAGCAAGCGGCGACGCTGGCCACTCAAGGTCTGGCCTTCTTTGGCGCAGACACCGAGCAGCGCCAGCGGCCCGTCCTCGACCGAAAGCGGCCACCACCACCAACGTCCGAACGGCAGCGTGCCAGTGCCCATGCCTGCCGGTTGATCGTGTTGCCAGGCCCAGTCAGCGGCGGCGCGTTCGGACTCGGTAAACTCCAACGGCCCGCCGGTCTCGACCTTCCAGCCGCCCTGCCCGTCCCGGTTGAGCAGGCATAACTGCAGATCGCTCCAGCCATTGAGGTGTTGCGCGGCAGCGCTGACCACCGCTTGGCGATCGGTCGCAGCGGTGAGTTTGCGCGACAGGTCGAGCAGTTCAGTGGTCTCTTCCTGGGTGTCGCGCAGGGCTTGCAATTGCCGACGCTGACGCGCCGCGAGGTTGCCGGTGAGCGCTGCCATCAACAGGAAGAACAGCAAGGTCAGCACGTCTTCTTCGCGCTGAATGCTGAAGGAAAAATTCGGCGGGATGAACAGAAAGTCGTAGGTCAGAAACGACAGCGCGGCACAGGCCAGCGCCGGACCGAGACTGCTGCGCACCGCCACCAGCAGCACCGCCGCAAGGAACACCAGCGAGATGTTCGGCAGCGGCAGCACGCTCGACACTGCCCACGCCAGGGCGGTGGCCAATACGGTGGCGACCAGCGCCAAGGCATAGTCGAACCACACCAGGGTCAGCGCGTTGCGCGGGCGCGGTTGATGCTGTTGCTGATCGCTGTCGAGGACGTTGATCTCCAGCCCGTGAGCCTGACGCAGCAGGCGCGCCGCGAGTCCGCCGCCGAACAGACGCCGGCGTAAATGTGGCCGGGACTGGCCGACCAACACCAGGCTCGCACGGCGTTCGGCAGCATGCTGGATCAGGGTTTTCGCCACCTCACCGGCGCGCAGCAACACCACTTCACCGCCCAGGCGCTCGGCCAGTTGCTGAGCGCTTTGCAGGCGCAGGCGCGATTGCTCGTCGCGTACGCTGCCGTTATCGACATGCACCAGACTCCACGGTAAATGCCGGCGCTGGGCAACGCGACTGGCGTGGCGCACCAGGCGTTCGGCCTGCGCATCACCATCGACGCCGACCAGCAAGCGCCCGCGCACCGCCGGGGCCGCCTGACCGAGTTGGCGATAGCCTTGGGCGAGATCGTTATCGACCTGTGCGGCAGCGGTTTGCATCGCCAGTTCGCGCAATGCGGTGAGGTTGGTCTGGGTGAAAAACGCATCGATCGCCGCACGCGCCTGTTCCGGCACGTAGACCTTGCCTTCACGCAAGCGCTCGAGCAATTCGCGCGGCGGCAGGTCGATCAGCAGCAGTTCGTAAGCTTCTTGCAGCACCCAGTCCGGCAGGGTTTCGCGCACTTGCACGCCGGTGATGCCGCGCACCTGATCATTGAGACTTTCCAGGTGCTGGACGTTGACCGTGGTGAACACGTCGATGCCGGCGGCGAGCAGTTCCTGAATGTCTTGCCAGCGTTTCGTGTGGCGACTGCCGGGGGCGTTGCTGTGGGCCAGCTCATCGACCAGCACCAGTTTCGGTTTGGCCGCGAGAATGCCGTCGAGGTCCATTTCTTCGAGCATCACGCCACGGTATTCCGAGCGCACCAACGCTTGCTGCGGCAAGCCGCCGAGCAGCGCTTCGGTTTCGGCGCGACCATGGGTTTCGACGACGCCAGCGATGACTTTCACGCCTTGGCGCAATTGCGTGTGGGCGGCCTGGAGCATGGCGTAGGTCTTGCCGACACCGGGAGCGGCGCCGAGGAAAACCTTGAGCCGGCCACGGCCGTCACGGGGCAGGTCTGCTAACAGCGCGTCGGCGCGGCCGGAGTCGCTCATGCTGGGAGTTCTCTCTTGCTGATGTTGATTCGGTGTTCGTTATGGCCCCTTCGCGAGCAAGCTCGCTCCCACATTTGGAACGTGTCCTCCTGTGGGAGCGAGCTTGCTCGCGAATGGCAACATCACAGAACTACAGTTTTTCCAGTGCCATGTTCAGCGCTAGCACATTCACCACTGGCGGTCCCACCAGCGGCTGTTCGGTATGCGCATCGAGCAGTTGCTGAAGAGTCGATACCGGCAAGTTTCGCGCTGCCGCAACTCGCGCCAGTTGATAGGCAATTGCCGCCGGTGGCAAGTGCGGATCGAGACCACTGCCGGAGGTGGTCAGCAGGGCCAATGGCACTGGGCCTTGGCCGGGAACCTGGAGTTTGTTGGCGTCGTCGATCACGCGGGTTGCCAGTGCCGGATTGCTCGGGGCCAGGTTGCTCGCGCTGCTGGAAACGGTCGCAAACGCACCGGCGGAGGGACGTGGATGAAACCACGCATCGCCGACAAAATCCTGCGCGATCAGCGACGAGCCGCGGACCTTGCCGTCGGCGTCTCGCACCAGGCTGCCATTGGCTTGGGCGGGGAATGCGACTTGCGCAACACCGGTCACCACCAGTGGATAGGCGACACCGGTGACCAGGGTCATCAGCACCAGCAGGCTCAGGGCCGGACGTATCATTGTGGACATTTCAAGATCCTCGAATTCGTTGGGCAAACTTTTGCGGGGTGTCAGGGAGATCTTTTCCCCCTCACCCCAGCCCTCTCCCCCAAGGGGGCGAGGGGGAAAGGGAGCCGATTTCCATGCTTTTCAAAACTTGCGTTCGGCTCGGTATTTCAAGTCGGTGTAGCTCCCGTAAACACCTCGGTCAGTCCCCTCTCCCTTAAGTTCGCGAAGGGAAAGGGAGCCGATCTTTGTGCTTTTCAAGACCTGAATTCGGCTCGGTATTTCAGGTCGATGTACCTCTGTTGAGCCACTCGGTCAGTCCCCTCTCCCTCTGGGAGAGGGTTAGGGTGAGGGGCTTTTTCCGGCCTCACACCAGATGCAGCGCCGTGAGCAACATGTCGATCGCCTTGATCCCCACGAACGGCACCAGAATCCCGCCCAGTCCGTAGATCAGCAGATTGCGTCGCAGCAGCGCTGCCGCACTCGCCGCCTGCACGCGCACACCGCGCAGCGCCAGCGGAATCAGCACGACGATGATCAACGCGTTGAAGACGATGGCCGAGAGAATCGCGCTCTGCGGACTGGTCAGTTGCATGATGTTCAGCACGCCCAGTTGCGGATAGATCGAAGCGAACAGCGCCGGCAGAATCGCGAAGTATTTGGCCACGTCGTTGGCGATGGAAAACGTCGTCAGCGCACCGCGCGTCACCAGCAATTCCTTGCCGATCTGCACCACGTCGAGCAGCTTGGTCGGGTCGCTGTCGAGGTCGACCATGTTCGCCGCTTCGCGGGCAGCCTGGGTGCCGTCGTTCATCGCCATACCAACGTCCGCCTGAGCCAGCGCCGGCGCGTCGTTGGCACCGTCACCGCACATCGCGACCAGACGACCATCGTTCTGCTCGTGACGGATACGTGCGAGTTTTTTCTCCGGGGTGGCTTCGGCGAGGACGTCATCAACGCCTGCTTCAGCGGCGATGGCGGCAGCGGTCAACGGGTTGTCGCCAGTGACCATCACGGTACGAATGCCCAGTTTGCGCAGCTCGGCAAAACGCTCGCGAATGCCCGGTTTGACCACGTCCTTGAGGTGGATCGCGCCAAGCAGTTTGCCGTCAGCGCAGACCAGCAACGGCGTGCCGCCGCTCTGGGCGATCTTGTCGATTTCCCGCGACAGTGCCGGAGCCAGATCCGAGCGTTTTTGGCCGAGGAAACTCAGCAGCGAATCCACCGCACCTTTGCGGTAGACACGACCCTGATAGTCGACGCCGGACAAACGGGTTTCAGCGCTGAAAGGCACAGCGGTCAGGGTTTCCAGCGCCGGCTCAGGCTGCGGGTGCAGACCACGCAGGTACTCGACGATGGATTTACCTTCAGCGGTTTCGTCAGCCAAAGAAGCGAACAGCGCACCTTCGGCCAGCTCGCGACCACTCACACCCGGCGCGGCATACACCGCACTGCAACGACGGTTACCGAAGGTGATGGTGCCGGTCTTGTCGAGCAGCAACACATGCACGTCGCCCGCCGCTTCCACCGCACGACCGGACTTGGCGATCACATTGAGGCGCACCAGACGATCCATCCCGGCGATACCGATCGCCGAGAGCAAACCACCGATGGTGGTCGGGATCAGCGTAACCAGCAGCGCCACCAGAAACACCAGCGGCAGGCTGCCGTTGGCGAAACGGGCGAACGGTTGCAGGGTCACGACCACCAGCAGGAAGATCAGGGTCAGGCCGATCAGCAGGATATCCAGCGCCACTTCGTTCGGGGTTTTCTGGCGTTTGGCGCCTTCGACCAGCGCGATCATGCGATCGAGGGTCGACTCGCCCGGATTGGCGGTGATCTGCACCAGCAACCAGTCGGAGACCAGACGCGTGTTGCCGGTGACGGCCGAGCGGTCGCCGCCGGACTCACGAATCACCGGCGCCGATTCACCGGTGATCGCCGCTTCGTTGACCGCCGCGATACCTTCAATGACTTCGCCATCACCGGGGATCATTTCCCCTGCTTCGACGCGCACCACATCACCCTTGCGCAGACTCGCCGCCGGCACTACCTGAAAGCTGCCGTTGGCCAGTTTGCGCCGTGCGCTGAGGCCTTCGCTGCCCGCCTTGAGGCTGTCGGCGCGGGCCTTGCCGCGACCTTCGGCCAAGGCTTCGGCGAAGTTGGCAAACAGCACGGTGAACCACAGCCACAGGGCAATTTGCGCCGCCACGAAAGTCGGTACATCGGCGTCAGGAATGAAGCACAGCACGGTGGTGAAAATCGCCGTCAGCTCAACCACCAGCATCACCGGCGAACGTTTCAGTTGCCGTGGGTCGAGCTTGACGAAAGCTTGCACCAGCGCCGGCCGCCACAGGGCCGAGATCGCGGTTTTCGCTTGTTCCGGCGCCTTGACGGCAGCGGGTTTGATTGCGGGCATATTCATCATTCAGTCCTCAGAAGCCCATGCTCAGGTGTTCGGCAATCGGGCCAAGCGCCAGAGTCGGCAAGAAGGTCAGGCCGCCCACCAGCAAAATGGTCACGGTCAACAGGGTCACGAACAGCGGGCCATGAGTCGGGAAGCTGTTCTGGCCGATCGGTGCGGTTTTCTTCATCGCCAGGCTGCCGGCCAGTGCCAGTACCGGGAGGATGTAACCGAAGCGACCGATCAACATGCCCAGGCCCAACATCAGGTTGTGGAACGGTGTGTTGGCACCCAGGCCACCGAATGCCGAGCCGTTGTTGGCACTCGCCGAGGTGTAGGCGTAGAGCAATTGGCTGAAACCGTGCGGGCCGGGGTTACTGATGGTCGCCGCAGCACTGGGAACCGCTGCGGCAATCGCACCGAGCACCAGCACGCCAACCGGCATGACCAGCAGGGTCACCACCAGCAATTGCACTTCGCGCGCCTGAAGTTTCTTGCCGAGGTATTCCGGCGTGCGCCCGATCATCAGACCGGCGAGGAACACCGCGATCAGCACGTTGAGCAACATGCCGTAGAGCCCGGCACCGACGCCGCCGAAGATCACTTCGCCGACCATCATGTTGACCAGCGCGACCATGCCGCTGAGCGGATTGAGGCTGTCGTGCATGCCGTTGACCGAACCGTTCGAGGCGGCCGTGGTGGTCACCGACCACAGCACGGTAGCGGTGGTGCCGAAGCGCGTTTCTTTACCTTCCAGCGGCGCGGTCTGTTCGACGGCAGCGTTGTTCAGGGTCGGGTTCGGTTGATATTCGGCCCACAGCGAGGTCGCGCCGCCGATCAGGAACAGCGCCAGCATGCAGGCGATGATCGCGCGGCTCTGACGCAGGTCTTTGACGTAGTGGCCGAAAGTGAACACCAGCGCCACCGGGATCAGAATAATTGACGACACTTCAAACAGGTTGCTCCACGCGCTCGGGTTCTCGAACGGGTGCGCCGAGTTGACGCCGAAGAAGCCACCACCGTTGGTGCCCAGTTGCTTGATCGCAATCTGACTGGCCGCCGGGCCGAGCGGGATCACTTGATCAACGCCCTGCATCGTCACCGCATTC
Organism: Pseudomonas sp. ok266; assembly: GCF_900110195.1. NCBI lineage: Bacteria > Pseudomonadati > Pseudomonadota > Gammaproteobacteria > Pseudomonadales > Pseudomonadaceae > Pseudomonas > Pseudomonas sp. ok266. Next base: position 140,401 of record NZ_FOCU01000009.1, read on the forward strand.
ACATACTGCGCGAAGGTTTGCGGCACGCCCTGCCAGACCAGATACAGTGCCAGCAACAGGCACAGCGGCAGCAGACCGTAGAGGGTGGCGCGAGTCATGTCGACCCAGAAGTTGCCGAGGGTTTTCGTCGATTTGCGGCCGATGCCACGGCACAGTGCGACCAGAACGGCGAGGCCGGTAGCGGCGCTGACAAAGTTCTGCACGGTGAGGCCGATCATCTGGCTCAGGTAGCTCAGAGACGCTTCACCGCTGTAGGACTGCCAGTTGGTGTTGGTCATGAAGCTGACGGCCGTGTTGAACGCTTGCGTCCATTCCATGCCCGGCAGATTTTGTGGATTCAGCGGCAAGTGATCCTGGAACAACAGAATCGCGAACAGCAGGAGGAAACCGGCGAGGTTGAACGCCAGCAGCGCCAGCGTGTACTTCTGCCAGCTCTGCTCGGCGTTAGGATCAACCCCGGCGACGCGATAACAGCCGCGCTCGACCGGACCGAGAACCGGCGTCAGCCAAGTCCGCTGACCTTCCATTACCTTGTAGTAGAAGCGCCCGAGGAACGGCGCCGGCAGCAAGACCACCGCAAAAAACGCGAGGATCAGCCAATAGTCATAACTGTGCATAGCCGCTCCTAGTTCCGATCCGCGCGCAACAGCGCAACCAACAGATAAATGAACAGCCCCACTGCCAACAGCAGTGACACCCCGTCCAGAACGCTCATGGAAGATCTCCGTGTTACGGCGTATTGCCGTGTGTGCAGGCATTGTCGGAAAGGAGGCTGTAAAGGAACGAGAGCGAGGGGTCTGACTGGGCATAAAGAAAGCGTAAAGAGTGGGTTTATGCCGGCGTTACAGGTGGGTTTTGCGCCTTATGGGCGGGCCTCTTCGCGAGCAGGCTCGCTCCCACAATTTGAAATGCATTCCCCTGTGGGAGCGACTTGCTCGCGAAGACGGCATAACAAGCACCATCGCACCCAACTGGCGCACAAAAAGCAGCTATCCCACCGCGAACATCCCCGATACGACAGCTTTCAACTCATTACGACTTGTTTCAGCGCGCTGGCACGCCCACTGCACACGTCCTCCCCGAGCTTTCCAAACCGTTCAGGGAGCAAACGCATGAACACACAACTCAAACCCACACTGGGCACCTTGCACCTGTGGGGCATTGCCGTAGGGCTGGTGATTTCCGGAGAATATTTCGGCTGGAGTTACGGCTGGGGCGTCGCCGGAACACTGGGCTTCCTGGTGACCTCGTTCATGGTCGCGACCATGTACACCTGCTTCATTTTCAGCTTCACCGAACTGACGACCGCGATTCCTCATGCGGGCGGGCCGTTTGCCTATAGTCGTCGAGCGTTTGGTGAAAAAGGCGGATTGATCGCCGGGCTGGCGACGCTAATCGAATTCGTCTTCGCTCCACCGGCCATCGCGCTGGCGATTGGCGCCTACCTGAATGTGCAGTTTCCGGCGCTCGATCCGAAGCATGCGGCGGTCGGCGCTTACATCGTGTTCATGGGGCTGAACATTCTCGGGGTGAAACTGGCGGCGACCTTCGAGCTGGTGGTCTGCGTACTGGCGGTGGCCGAGTTGCTGGTGTTCATGGGCGTGGTCGCGCCGGCCTTCAGCTTCAGCAACTTCGCACTGAATGGTTGGGCCGGTTCGGATGTGTTCGGTGCGCCAGCGATTGCCGGGATGTTCGCGGCCATTCCGTTTGCGATCTGGTTTTTCCTGGCGATTGAAGGCGCAGCGATGGCTGCCGAAGAAGCCAAGGATCCGAAACGCACGATTCCCAAGGCCTACATCAGCGGCATTTTGACTTTGGTAGTGCTGGCAATGGGCGTGATGTTCTTTGCCGGCGGCGTCGGCGACTGGCGCACCCTGGCCAACATCAACGACCCGCTACCGCAAGCGATGAAAACCGTGGTCGGCGACAACTCTGGCTGGTTGCATATGCTGGTGTGGATCGGCCTGTTCGGTCTGGTTGCCAGTTTCCACGGGATCATTCTCGGCTACTCACGTCAGTTCTTCGCCCTCGCCCGCGCCGGTTACCTGCCAGCCTCGCTGGCGAAACTCTCGCGCTTCCAGACACCGCACCGCGCCATTATTGTCGGCGGCATCATCGGCATCGCGGCGATTTACAGCGACGGCCTGATCAACCTCGGTGGCATGACCCTTACCGCCGCGATGATCACTATGGCCGTATTCGGCGCCATCGTGATGTACATCATGAGCATGCTCAGCCTGTTCAAACTGCGTAAATCGGAGCCGAATCTGGAACGCACCTTTCGCGCGCCGTGCTATCCGCTGATTCCGCTGATTGCATTGGTGCTGGCGGTGGTGTGTCTGGTGGCGATGGCCTGGTTCAACACGTTGATCGGCTTGATCTTCCTCGGCTTCATGGCGGTCGGTTTCGGCTACTTCCTGCTGACCGGGCAACTGCGTGCCGACGCACCAGCCGATGCGATGCTGACAGGTCATTGAGGGATTTCGGGTGTACCGGGTGCAAGCGGCCTAGAATGGAACCACTGCGAAGTCATTTCGCTCAAAAGTGGTATGCAGCGTTGCACGGCGAAATCCTCGCCCGTCGACCTGCCCTTAAGGAGAGCCGTTATGCCTTGGTATGCCTGGTTGATTCTGGTCGTTGCAATCGGCTCGATCGTGGGTGGATTAATGATGTTGCGCGACACCGCCAACAAGGTCGATCTGACCGATGAAGAACGCCGACGCGTTGCCCAACGCAATGCCGAAGCGGACGCCAAAGACGCCCAAGACCGCTGAACACAACCCCGCCTGATCGGCGGGGTTTGTGCTTTTTATAGCCATTGGAGCTATCTGCACGCTTTTAAGAAGTAGAAGTACAGTCACCATCTAATTTTCCTTGGTTAAGATGGGGACATTGTTGCGGAGAGTTCCAGATGCGTTATTCGCAGGACCATAAAGCCCAGACCCATCAGCGCATCATCAAGGAGGCTTCGGCACGTTTTCGCAAGGACGGAATCGGCGCTACCGGCCTGCAACCCCTGATGAAAGCGCTGGGTCTGACCCATGGCGGTTTCTACTCACATTTCAAGTCCAAGGACGAGTTGGTCGAGAAGGCCTTGCAAGAGGCCGGCAACCAGGTAGATGGGTTATGTGCCGAGATTTTTGCCCAGGACAACGCGCTTGATGTGTTCATCGAGACGTATCTGTCCGAATGGCACCAGACATCACCAGACGAAGGCTGCCCGTTGCTGACCATTTCTTCCGAACTGGGCCTGCGTGGACAACCGAGTCCTACCAGCGACGTGGTACTCAACGCACGGCTGGAGCAGATCGAAAACAGCCTCGAAGGCGAGAACAGCGCTGACCGCGCCATCGTCATCATGTCGACCCTGGTCGGTGCACTGCTGCTGTCGCGCAGTGTCGCGGATGCCGGGTTTGCGCAACGCATCCTCGATATCACCCGCGATCACCTCAAGAACCGCGACTAAGCCTGCCAGCGCTTGAACAATACGCTGGCATTGACTCCGCCAAACCCGAAACCGTTGGACAGTGCATATTCGATCGAAATCGGCCGCGCCTGGCCGTGGACAATGTCGACCCCTGCGCTCGCCGGATCGGGGTTGTCGAAATTCAGCGTCGGCGGCACCACCTGATCACGAATCGCCAGCAGCGTGAAGATCGCTTCAAGCCCTCCGGCAGCGCCGAGCAAATGCCCCGTGGCGGACTTGGTCGAGGTCACGGCGATTTTATTTTGCGTGCCGAACAAAGCTTTGATCGCCGCCAACTCGCCGAGATCGCCCACTGGGGTCGACGTCGCGTGAGCATTGAGGTGCTGCACCTGATCCGGCTCGATACCCGCCTGCGCCAGTGCCAGCGTCATCGCCCGCCGCGCCCCGCTGCCATCTTCAGGCCCGGCCGTCAGGTGATAGGCGTCGGCGCTGGTGCCATAGCCGACCAGCTCCGCCAGCGGCGTCGCGCCACGCGCCAACGCATGCTCCAGGGATTCGATCACCAACAACCCCGCGCCCTCGCCCATGACGAAACCGTCGCGCCCGCTGTCGAACGGCCGAGACGCGCGCTGCGGGGTGTCGTTGTAACCGCTCGACAGTGCCCGCGCTGCCGCGAAACCGGCCAGACTGACGCGGTCGATGCAGGCTTCCGCACCGCCACACACGGCAATATCCGCTTCACCGGCGCGGATCAACCGCGCCGCATCACCAATCGCTTGAACACCCGCAGCGCACGCCGTCACCGGCGCACCCAAAGGCCCCTTGAGGCCGTGTTGAATGGATACGTGACCTGCCGCGAGATTGACCAGAAACGACGGAATGGTAAACGGTGACAAACGCCGAGGACCGCGACTGTCGGTGGTGCGCACGGCGTCGGCAATCGCGCCAAAACCGCCGACACCGGAACCGATGATCGTTGCGCTACGCTCCTGGCTTTTGTTTTCTGAAGGATGCCAGTCGGCCTGCTCTAGCGCCTGTCGGGCAGCCTCCATGGCGAACAGAATGAAGCGATCCATCTTCTTCTGCTCTTTGGGCGGCGTGGCGCGATCCGGATCGAAACCTGCTTCAGCGTCCTCTTCCAGCGTCGGCACCGCACCGCCGACTCGCGTGGGTAAATCAGCGACCGTTGCCTCAGGCAAGTTACGCAAACCAGAGCGACCGGCCAGCAAACGCTGCCATACGACTTCGAGATCGCTGCCCAAGGGTGAAACCAGGCCCATGCCCGTGACGACTATTCGACGCGAATCCATACTGTGGTGACCTCTGATCAATTCAATTGCCGGACTTATAGCGTTGCGCTGCAGCACTGCGGGAAAGGTTCGGCGCCATGACATGGCGAGCCGCAACAAAGGCGTGCCATTCGCCTGCGTCAGGCAGCGAAGGAATGGTGATCAACTCGCCCTGATCCAGACCGGCCAGCGCCGCATCAACCATCTCGCCCGCCTCCATGACCATTTCTGCCGGAATGCCACTGGCATCGATACCGGAACGCTCCCAGATTTCGGTGCGGGTCACACCCGGCAGCACGGCCTGGATCTGCACGCCGGTGCCTTCGAGTTCAGTGTTCAGCGACTGGGTCAGGCTCAGTACATAAGCTTTGCTGGCGCTGTAGGTAGCGTTGAAGCGCTCCGGAAACAACGCCACCACCGAGGCGATATTGATGATCGTGCCACGACCGGCCTTGGCGAAACTGGCGGCTGCCGCCGAGGCCAGGCGGGTGACGGCGGTGATGTTCAGCTGGATCAACCGCTCCAACTGGTCCATATCAGCGTTGGCCAGCAAACCGTCCGCCGCCACACCGGCGTTATTCACCAGCAGACTGATGCTGGAATCGCTGCGCAGACGTTGTTCGAGTTTGAGCACGTCATCCTTCTGCGTCAGATCGGCCTTGAGCACTTCAACCTGGACGCCATGGGCATCACGCAACTGGCTCGCAGCACTTTCCAGACGATCCTTGTCACGGGCAACCAGCAGCAGATCAAAACCACGCGCCGCCAGGCGCTGAGCGTAAATCGCACCGATACCGGACGATGCGCCGGTAACCAGAGCAGTACCTTGGGATTGTGCGGAATTCATGAGAATGCTCCTGGAATGCTTGATGACGGGAGTTGCCGATGAAACCTGCTGGCTCGACGCATCGGCGAATTATTATAGGCATAATCCAAACGCAATATGATAGCCGTAATTTTAAATCGTCGGACGACTGCCCTCTCTTCCACTACCCGCAGCCATGCGCTGCGCAAGTAAAAAAGGCCGGTCAATGACCGGCCTCTTGGCTTTGAACACTCAGCTTAGTTGACTTCCAGCTTGTCGCGATTGCGATCCAGAATCGCCTTACCGATACCCTTCACTTCCAGCAACTCATCCACCGACGCAAACGGCCCGTTTGTTTCACGATAGGCAACAATCGCTTTGGCCTTGGCCTCTCCGACTCCCGCCAGCTCCTTTTGCAGCGTTGCCGCATCGGCATCGTTGAGGTCGACTTTTGCGCTTTGGGAAGGTGCAGTTGTCTCCATCACCAACGGCGCCTTGGGTGACTCCGCTGGCGCAACAGGCGCGGCAATAGCGGCGATCGAGGCGCTGGTGAGGAAAGCAAAGATCAGAGAATAGAAGTAACCGGTACGCATTAGTGACGCTCCATCATCGTTTGAGAAAGCAGCTTTTCCGAAGCTGCTCTCCAAACTTAGGTCATGGTGGAGGGATGTCAAAAATGCGTGCGTTACAGAATGTGAAACAATCAGGGTTCGAGACGACGCTGCTGGTAGATCCAGTCGACGATCTCGCCATCGGGGGTATAGCCGCTGACGGTTTCGCGCAATAACTGGCGAACGCGCGAGTAATCATCCTCATCAACCGCCGCCAACAAACTGGCCAACCTAACCTTTAACACTTCCCAAGGTAGATGATCCTCATTGGCCGTCATGATCATCGGATGTGGTGTTGCAGCAACGTTGTCTCCGATCAACAGCTCTTCATAGAGCTTTTCACCTGGACGCAACCCCGTGAACTCGATGGAGATGTCGCCCTGCGGATTGCGATCGGAACGAATACTCAAACCGGACAAGTGGATCATCTTCTCTGCCAGTTCGACGATTTTCACCGGCTCGCCCATGTCCAGCACAAACACATCGCCACCCTGGCCCATCGAACCGGCCTGAATAACCAGTTGCGCGGCTTCGGGGATGGTCATGAAGTAGCGCGTGATTTTCGGATGGGTGACCGTCAGCGGGCCACCGGACTTGATCTGGCTGTGAAACAACGGAATGACCGAGCCTGACGAGCCCAGCACATTGCCGAACCGCACCATGGTGAAACGGGTTTTGTTGACGCGTGAGACATTGGCCTTGTCACCGAACATCACAGGGGCGACCTCACGGCTGAGCGCCTGAAGGGTCAGTTCGGCCAGGCGTTTGGTACTGCCCATGATGTTGGTCGGGCGAACCGCCTTGTCCGTCGAAATCAAGACGAAATTGGACACGCCGGACTGCAAGGCAGCCTGAGCAGTGTTGAGTGTTCCGATTACGTTATTGAGCACACCTTCGGCAATATTGTGCTCGACCATCGGCACATGTTTATAGGCCGCAGCGTGATAAACGGTATCGACCTGCCAGGTTTTCATCACATCCAGGAGCTTTTCCTGATGGCGAATGGACCCCAGAATCGGCAACAACCGCACTGGCACCGACTCGCGGCTGCCGCGTTGTTCCAGCTCGGACAAAATACTGTAGAGATTGAATTCACTGTGTTCGAACAGAATCAGCGTGGTCGGGCCCAAGGCAAAAATCTGCCGACACAATTCCGAGCCGATGGAGCCGCCAGCCCCCGTGACCATGACGACCTTTCCTTTGATGCAATGCGCCAGCAGATCAGGTTGCGCCGGCACGGCATCGCGCCCCAGCAAATCGGCAATATCGACTTCCTGAATGTCTTCAACCCTGACACGGCCGCTGGCCAGATCAGTGAAGTTCGGAACACTGCGTACATGGAGCGGGAAGCCTTCCAGCAGATTCAGAATCTCGCGGCGACGCGCGCGGGTCGATGACGGCAGCGCCAGAAGAATCTCCTGCGCACCGGTCACATCGATCATTTGCTGGATGTGTTGGGGTTTGTAAACCTGCAGGCCGGAAATCGAACGATCGGCGATACTCGCGTCATCATCAATGAACGCGACCGGGCGCATTACTCGCCCCATTCGCAACGCTGCGACGAGCTGATTGCCAGCAACACCCGCACCGTAAATGGCGACTTTGGTCAGCCCGTCTTCACGGTTGGTGAAGGGCACATGCTGAGCCGCCGTGAACCAGTCGCCCATGAAGTACTGGCGCATGCACAGGCGCAAGCCGCCGATAATGACGAGACTGAGCCACCAATAGTTGAAAATGATCGATCGCGGAACAACTGCTTCATGATTGCTGTACCAATAGACCACCAGCGCCAGGATCAGCGAAGAGAGACTGACAGCTTTGACAATCGCAATCAGCGCATCGTTGCCGAAGTAGCGCATGACGGCACGGTACATGCCGAAACGAACAAACAGAGGAATAGCGATAATTGGAGCGCTGACAAACAGCCAGAAATGCGCCCTCAGCGGGTTATACATATCGTCGATGCCGAGTCGGACGATAAAGGCGAGCCAGAGCGCGCCCCAGACCAGAAAAACATCTGTGGCTACTTGAATCAGTCGTTTCTGCCTGCGTGGCAAGCCCAGCAAAAAGGCGCGTAATTTATCCATAAACCTCAACCGACCCGGCGCGTTAACCCACTTAATCCGCCTGCATTGTACGTAAAAATTACAACCCACACAGAACTTGTCTGACGATCAACGTCCTGAGCCTTTAACCTCTAGTTCTCCAGCATGGAACTTTACCGCCAGCACCAATAAGGGAATATACGCGATTACCAGCCCCACCCCTCCGTCCAGCCCCCAGACGACTACGCAAAGTGCTATCGGCAGCAACCACAACACATTGATCAGAGCGACCGCAGACGTCACCGGCAAATGGCGCCCATATCGACGCGACGCATACTGATAAGCATGACTTCTATGGGCTTCGTACACCTTGTCGCCCCGCAACAACCGGCGAAGTAAAGTGAACGTGGCGTCAACGATGAACACGCCTAGCAAGATAAGCCAGCCCCAAAGGAAATCCGGATTTATTGCCGTCGCCTGCAACGACAGTACACCCAGGATCACGCCGAGAAACCCGCTTCCCGCATCCCCCATGAAGATTTTCGCCGGGGGAAAATTCCACAGTAGAAATCCCAGGACTGCCATGCTCAGCAGCAAAGGAGCCCAGACAAGGCTTTGCTGACCGCTCAACCAGTAAAGAAGACAGACCGAGCCGCAGACACTGATCGCCTCGACACTTGCCAGGCCGTCGATTCCGTCCATGAAGTTGTACAGATTCAACATCCATACCAGATAGAACAGCGCGAAAATGTGCCCAATCCATCCCAGATCAAAGCTCGATCCAAACAAGGTGACAGGCGCTAGCCCTCCGGTCCAGACCAGTACCCAGACGGCCGCACCAAAATGCCCGAGCAGACGCCAGCGAGCGGCAATATGACCATGGTCATCCATGAACCCGATCAGAGCCACCAACCCGCCCGCACCGGCAGCGCCGAGAAAAAAATCAACACCGATTACGCCCGTTGACCAAAGCGCCAACAAAGCACATAAAAACGTCAGTACGATCGAAACGCCACCACCCCGTGGTGTAGGCATAGTGTGTGAGCTGCGATCATTGGGTACGTCGAGCATGCTGCGTGCCAGCGCATATCGGCGAAGGCCTGCGGTCATTGCGAACGAAAGAACGCAGATTGCGGGCATGAGCCACCAGAAAATCATTAAGTACATCACTCCGAAGTAAAAAGCGGTCAAACGCACTACCGACCCACCGTCCAAGTCTGATGGTGAGGCAATAAAAATTTCTTCCGACGCGTCGCCGCTATCGCCAATTGATGCGTATAAAGCGGACCCAGCCGGTAAAAATAGCTAAGGATACACGACGAATTGCTCGCTGAACGAACGGCAGCGGTTCGATGCAAGACGCAGCCAGCGGGCTTTCTTATAGATTTTCCTGCGAAATGCCAGCCACGAAAAGGGTGACGCCACCTACCGTGCAGATTAAGATTACGCGCTTTTTTTTGAAATTATGGGCGACAGCCTGCGGCTGACGTCTCGAGGAACTCTAAATGGTATTTTTTCCGGTATTTCTTTCGGTTGTTTTCGTCGTTCGCAACCAATCAAACCATCTTGGAAGTATCCTGGCAGACGCAGTCGAACGGATGTCGACACTGGTAAGTGACTATGAACTCATTGTTGTCGACAATGCGTCTGACGATGACAGCATATCCATATTAAAAAGCCTGACTGCTGAAAATGGCCTGCCAAACTTGCAAGTTTATGCCTTGACTAAAGAAGTCGATGCCGACACCGCATCGTGGGCAGGTCTGGAGAATGCCTTGGGTGATTTCGTCGCGGTGATCGACCCACTCGTTGATGACATCGCTTTTCTACCTGAAATGCTCGACAAAGCGGTCAGCGGTGCAGACGTGGTTTTTGCTAAAAACAAACAGAACCCCCCTCAAAGCTTCGCTTATGAGGTCGCTTACTCCGTTTTCAACAAAGTCTACAAATCGTTCAACGGCATTCATCTCGCCACCGATGCGCCTCAGTACCGGGTGCTCAGCAAACGGGTGGTCAATTTTATTCTTCAACATCCGCAGCCGTCGGTTACTTACCGCCACCTGCCTGCTACAGGCGGCTTTGCCCGCGCCAATCTGAACTACAGTTCCAGCCCCCGCGTCACGCAAAGAAAACGACTTCGCGAAAGTATTGATCGCGGCATGTTGTTATTGGTGTCGACTACGCGTGCTCCGATGCGCCTGGTTACTTCACTTTCACTCTTCGGGGCTGTAGCGAATCTCATCTACTGTTTTTATGTGGTCGCCAGCGGTTTCCTGAAAGCGGATATTGCGCCCGGCTGGATCAGTCTTTCCTTACAACAGTCCGGGATGTTCTTCCTGATTTCGCTGGTGCTGTTGGTATTGGGTGAGTACATCCTGCACATGACCAGTCTTTCCAATGAAGGACCGCTCTACCATATTGCCCAGGAATTCACCAGTGCACGGATTACCCGTCGAGAAAAACTGAACATCGAGGAAGTAGCGTCGCCTGAAGCACCGTTGCCTACTTCTGGCCGAGTTGTGTGATGCCGACGACCAACATGCAGGACGCGGTGATTATCGGAGGAGGGTTTTACGGCGCGGCGATCGCAGTCTACCTGGCGAAGCAACGCGGCATGAAGCGAGTCACTCTTATAGAGCGTGAGTCGTCATTGCTGAGCCGTGCCTCCTATAATAACCAGGCACGTGTTCACAACGGCTATCACTATCCGCGCAGCTTCACCACCGCTTATCGCAGTCGCATCAACCTGCCGAAATTCGTTCAAGACTGGCCCGATGCGGTGAAACAGGATTTCACCAAACTGTACGCCATCGCCCGACGTAACTCGAAAGTCACGGCGAATCAGTTCGAGCGCTTTTATCGAGAAATCGGCGCAAAAATAGAACTCGCCAGCCCAGCGCTTCGAGCCTTGTTTGAACCTCGCCTGATCGAAGAGGTTTATCTGGTTGAAGAGTATGCGTTCGATTCAACTCAACTGGCCAAGTGGGCGTTGCGTGAACTGCTGGAAAGCGGCGTCAATATCCGTCTGAACACCCAGGCGGTGGCCATCAGCAACAGCCCGAATCAGTCGCTGAATGTAACACTCACTGGCGACGGCAAAGAACCGGAACAACTCAGTGCTCGATACGTGTTCAACTGCACCTACAGTGGCCTGAATCAGTTTGGCGGCGACTTTCCCGGCACGCGCACTGCACTCAAGCAAGAAATCACTGAAATGGCGCTGATGCAGATGCCACCCGCACTTTGCGATCTGGGTATTACCGTGATGGATGGCCCCTTCTTCTCAGTCATGCCCTTCCCAGCGCGCGGCTTGCATACCGTATCGCATGTTCGCTACACCCCGCATATGCACTGGTCCGACGAACCTGGCTCCAACCCTTATCAAAAACTGGACAACTATAAAAGGGACACTCGCGTAGATCGAATGATCCGCGACATTGGTCGCTACCTGCCTTCAGTCATGGACTCCAAATACGTCGATTCGCTTTTCGAAGTCAAAACAATCCTCACCAAAAACGAGGGCGACGATGGTCGACCCATTTTGTTCGAGAAACACGAAACGCTTCCAGGTTGTTACTCCATCCTGGGCGGAAAGATCGACAATATTTATGACGTGCTGGAAAAGCTCGATACTGAAAACCTCTCCTGCACGCCCTCCTCTTCTTCTGAGCAACTACCATGAATTCGTTGATTGAAATCACCATCCCCATTTTGAACGAAGAGTCGACGCTGGCGGAACAAGTCCTCAAAACACACAACTATATTCAAAGTAACTTGAGCGACATTGGTACTGTTCGTATCGTCTTGGCGGACAACGGTTCCACCGATCGTACCCAAGAGATTGCCCTGGAACTGGAAAAAACCCTCCCGGATGTTCGTTACCTTCGCCTTGAGCAGCGTGGCGTTGGCCGGGCACTTAAAGCATCCTGGTCGCAATCGAGCGCCGAAATCGTCGGCTACATGGACCTGGACCTAGCTACCGACCTGAGCCACCTGCGCCCGGCACTGGAGGCACTGAAAGCAAACAAGGCCGATATCGTGACCGGATCGCGGCTTGCGAAGGGCGCTAAAGTCATTGGCAGAAAGCCCCTCAGAAACGTCACAAGTTTCGGCTTCAACCTCATCGTCAAACTTATTTTCCGCACCTCCTTCAGCGATGGCATGTGCGGATTCAAGTTTCTTCAGCGAAAGGTCCTGGCGCCGCTGATGCACACAGGCGCCAATAGCGACGGATGGTTCTTTGCAACCGAAGTGCTGATCACCGGCGAACACTTGAAATACCGTGTGATGGATCTGCCAGTCACCTGGACCGACGATCCGAACTCGAAAGTGAAGGTTCTCAAACTGACCATCGAGTATCTCAAGGCCATGGCCTCTCTACGCCAACGCCTCAAAAACTCACAACGTGAAGCCTGAACATGCCAATACTCACGCCAAGCGAAAAGCAGTTGGTACTCGGCACCGCGCTATGGGGCTGGGGGATAGAACGCGATCACGCTTACCATTTGCTTGAGCAGTTTTTGCTCAGTGGCGGCACAATGGTCGACACCGCAACGAACTACCCTATCAACAAGCGCTCGGAGGACTTCGGTCTGGCTGTTCGCTGGCTCGCTGACTGGGCTGAGCACAACGCTGACTCAAACCTCGCACTGACGGTAAAAATCGGCTCGAGAGACAATATGGGGTCGCCAGACGTCCATCTGGCGCCCGATGACATTGCTCGTGCATCCGATATTCTGATGGGGCAGTTTGGCTCGGCACTTTCGTGCGTCTCAATCCACTGGGACAACCGCTCGGATGATGATGTGCACGGCGCAACAGTCGCACAGACGGTCGAGGCCATGTACAAGCTTGAACAGCAGGGTCTTGCTATCGGGCTTTCCGGCATCAGGCATCCAGAGGCGTATTACAAGGCCAATCCGTCGCTGTCGCAAAAATGGATTATCCAGGTCAAGGAAAACTTCAAGACCCATGCCGCTCGCTCTTCCTACGAAGCGTGGTTTCCTGATGCAAAATACCTGGCCTATGGCATTAATCTGGGCGGCCTGAAAACTGAAGTGTCCAAAACAAACAGCTCGATGGAATTGCGCAACATCAACATTCCCCAAGCGTTTACAGAAAAGCTTGTCGACTTCATCAACGCACCGCACGAATTCGAACCCAGGCCGACAACCCTCAACGAACTCGCCCTCGCCGCCTCATTTGTGAACCCCGCCCTGTCGGGAATCGTCATTGGCCCGAGAAACACAGATCAATTGGACAGCACCCTCACCTATTGGAAATCATTACAAGCGCTAGCAGAGAAAAGCAAAGGACAGAAAATCTTCACTCAACTGTTCGAAGAACTACCGTCCGACTAGGAAGACTCGCTGACAATGCAAGCGCTTAAATACATATTTGCAGGAGTCGCCAACACGGCTATCGGCTACGGCGTCTTCCTGCTGCTGGTCACGTTCTTTGACATGAATCCGTCCTATGCCAACGCCATTGGCTACGTGATAGCCCTGATCGCAGCATTCGTACTCAATAAAACATTTGTGTTCAATCAATCGACCACTGATCGAAGTACTATTCCGAAGTTCATTGTGGCGTTCAGCATCTCGTTCGCAATCAACCAATTGGTACTTCTGGCGGGCTATCGGTGGTTGGGCATCGATGCAGAAATTGCACAAATATTTGCGATGATTTCTTACACGATTGCGTTTTATTTATTAAATAAAAAATTTGTTTTCAACAAATAATATGCCGGCCATATTGACGAGGATCCGAAGTGCCAAAGTATCTTTCATTCAAAATCAATAAGCCGATCAATCGGTGGGGGCTAGCTTATGGCCTCGCCTTGATTTCCTCTGTACTTGCAGGCGTCATATTATTCTCCGCCAACAACACTACGAAAACTACAAAACTACCCCTTCAAGAAAACTACATACCCGAACTCAAAGCAAACTTCGACACCTGCGAAATAGGTGCATTCTGGATTTCCGCCAGCGGATGGGCGCTCCTCGACCTTCCCGATAACACAATCAAAATCCATCTGTACGCCCGCGGAGATGGTGGAGCAATAAAGCTGCTCACGCGTCGCATCTACAGAAAAGATGTCAGTGACTTCCTCAAAATAAAGAGCGACTTCCACTTGCATGGCTTTCACGCCACAGGCATTCGCCGCAACCTTCAGGCGTATTATGGAAAGTCACTGGAATTATATGTCGAAGACTCTAAAGGCGTAATGCATTACGGAGGCGCAAATGTCTGCACCGGAAAATGATCCATCGAACAACAAAACAATTCTGTTTGGTTTGTTTCTATTAGCACTCTACGTGAGTTTTTACCTCACACTGAGCATCAACACCTTCTCCGACGACTCCAAGTTCCTGACAGCCGCAACATCTGGAGCATCTTCGCTCAGCTATTTGCTGGAGCGCTACTACACTTGGACAGGCCGAATAGCAATTGAAGGCATCATGTACGAAACCATTGCCACCCCAGCATTCTGGAAGCTGGCGATTCCTTCTTTTCTACTCCTTAGCGCCTACTCCATATGGAAATCGTTTTTTTCGGACAAGATCGACTTCGCCTATGGGATACCGTTGTGCATGTTCGGAGTTTTAATAATCAGCCACCCCATTCTAGACACGACGGTCTTTTACGTAACCGGTTTTTATAATTATTTACTACCAGTTGCTTGCGGGCTTTTTGCATCCGCATTATTCGTAAAACCATCATCTTTTTCGACACCTGAGAAAATACTCGCGATCCCATTGGCGTTCATTGCATCGCAATCTGAACAAGTCGGAATTTCGATGATTGCAGTGTTTGCAACGTCGCTCATTTGGGATCGGAGAAACCAGGCAACCTTCAGAGCTCTCTTGGCCTTGATCGTTATTGCGGGCTTTGCACTTCTAATCACTGCCCCAGGTAACTATTTACGCTTGACAACGGAAGCAGTGTACATGCCGGAATTCACCGAATATTCTTTTATCAGAAAGGCTTTGAATGGATTCGATATATTCAACGCCCACTACATTGACCCGATGAACCTGTACCCGAAGATCATCGCACTGCTACTTGTTTTGTTAACCATGGGAAAGACTTTCGAATTAAAACGCACTGCGCTGATATTGACCATTGGCGGAATTTTCCAAGGCAGCATCCTTTCCTTTTTATTCACAACCGGCAACGATGATTACTATTCAATAAGAAACTTGAACTCCGGATTTGGTCTGACTTATTTCTTTTCGTACGCACTTTCGATCAGCTCATTGATCAGTGCTACTTACCTGATGAAAAGAAGCTTGGCGACAAACAGCAGTTTTTATATAGGAACACTTCTACTTCTATTGCATACCGGCGTAACTGCTGTCGTAGGTCTCTCACCAACAGCTTATGAGTCTGGATACAGGGTTCTGCTCGTTGGCGATATCATCAGCCTCATGCTTATTTGCTTGTTACTCAGAAATGTAACATGGCCAAATCAGCACAAGCCTTTGACTTGCAAAGTGCTATCCAACTAGATCTTCAGAGTACCCGAAGGCGAGCGTCCCCTGATTGCCACGCTCGCCTGCCAGGTCAACTTCCCGTACTTGCCAGCGCCGTCTTCCTCAAGTGAAATCCTGCTAATTGAGCGGTAATCAATACGATACCGAGCACACTCATCGTGTTTGTATAAAACAGTAAACGAGCGTCAGCCGCATTTCCAAATAGAGCAAGACCTGCAAAATAGAAGCCTGCGGACAAATACACTACTACAATTTCTACGCTGACTTTTTTCAAGGCTACTAACAACATGAACAGCAGGATCGAAATCAAATACAGGCACCAGGGTTTAAATATGAAAAGCTTCGAGGCCGTCAGCACATACTGCACAACTTCTTCACGCACACTCGAACTCGGGAGACTATAACCGTATTTATTGGAATCAACCTGCGGCGTCACTACGAGGAATGGCTCCCCTGAGTTCCCCCCCACGAGAAACTTTGCAAGCATTAACTTATTATAGCCAATACAGACCGGATACTCCTTGACTACGGAAAACCAGAGGGTATCAACACTTTCATCGAAGGGTAATTTTGAGAATAGACCTGGTGATAAATTGGAATGCCTTGGGTCATAGCCAGCCTTGATCTCAGACAACGCAAGCGTCGGCGCAATACTTTCAAACAAGTTCTTCTCAGCACATATACTTGCGCCTGCAATGTCCATCACCCTAGTAATACGAATGAGTTTGGTCGCACCCTTTATTTCTCGAAACTCGGGTACCGAATACCTGTCAAATTGTATTTTTACAGTATAAACCGCTCCACTCAATATCAGGCCCGATACAATCACGAAGGCCAAAGAGCTTGGTCCTGAGGGAGAACGCTTGCTGAAAATCCATACTGAGTAGAACAGCAAAGGCACAGCAGCGGTGATTGCATTATGCCGAGTACAGACAGCTAAAAACACAAGAAATATAGAGACCCCAAATAGAAAAAATAAACTTGGACGCGACCTGGGCTCTTTCATTGCAAGCATGACTGCAAAAGCCGCCACAAAGAAAGAAGCCATCAGCACATCTTTCCATATCGCAGCAATGGTACCAATCACAACTGGAACAATCAGATAAAGCAGGAAGAATGCCGTCGAAAGCGTATGCCTTCTCAGAAAATAGTACATCACATAGTAAACCGCCCCCAGTAAAAGCAGCAATTGTGAAAACAACATTGCTACAGGGCCACGCGAAACAATATCAACAACACGCCAGACATAACTTACAACGGGAGGCCAGGTCGAATCCACTACGCCACTTCTAGCTCCTTCAAGCGCATGAAATGTATCAAATGTCATAAACCCTGGATAAAACATCCAGCTTATCAGTAACGTGACACTGACGGGCACGAAGAAACCCGGAGCTATCTTCAGTAAACCTTGAACAACACCTTTTGCCAGTGCAAAAAACAGTCCGGCAAAGACCAACGAACTGGCAAAACTAAGCAACAGCAACCTTTTATAATTGACCTCTCGGCCAGGCTTAAATATTGATAGCTCAAACTGTGGATCTGGAGCCGTGGCGCTTATCACAAGTACGTCGCCTACAACTTCAACTTTGTCGACGCCTTGCAACGGGATAATTCGCGCCAGCAACTCTGTCGGAGTTAACGTCACAGTGGAAAAAAGATAGTTGAGCTGAACACTTTTTATCGTCATATTGACTAAACTGTCGGCAGGATCAACCCTGAGTGACTTGATTGCGCCATCCGGCAACGTCAAGCCTATGCCGAGCCCCGGTTTCCCCTCGTATGCAACCCGCTCACTATTCTCAGCCGAATAGGATGGATAAATCGAATCATCCTTGAAGACGGGAAAATACAGCTGCATGAATTCAGGCTTATTGGTTTCTGCAAAAAAAACAATAGTGTCTTTATGAACTGCGCCCAAGCCAAAAACCAGCATCAAAGAAAAAATCAGTGCCGCACAATAAAAAAGTAATGCCCTTGCCAGGCACTTTAAAGTTGGAAATCTCATAAACCCTCTGCCCAGCATTTATTTTTCGATTCAAGCCAGCCTAATGGCGAAACTCAAATGACGATCTGAAAAGTTCTTCAAGGACGACTGTTCGGAACCGCCCGCCAAGGGCGGTTCCGACGACATCACTCGCCAATATTCCCGACCAGATCGACCGCGAGTTTTTTAGAATACTGACGCAATTCCGGAACAGCGGTTGCTTCCCAATAATCGGCTTTCAACATTGGGCCTACGTAATACAGCCATGAGGAACAAACACCTGAAGTATTTTTGACTGCCAGTTGCTCGTTGACACACAAACCCAAGCCAAGTACATCAACCTGTATGACACCGTCGGCGCACAGCTGTTGAATCAGGGGATCCTTGACACGATGCAAGTTGGTAGTCGGGCCTGTGCAATTAATAACCTGCTCGACGTCTAGCTGTTCGAAGGCTTGTTCGTTGCGTCGTTGAATTCCTATACGCAAATGATCGAAACCCGTCTCAACGCTTTTGATACGGCCTGCAAGGAATCGGACTTGTCCGGCGCTCAACGCTTCTTCAAAACGCTGATAGGCCGCTGGCGCGACCCGATGACGGTGAACATCCCAATACGGCTGGAGATGACGCAAGAAGCGTCGGCGCTCGGTGAGCGGCAATCGAAGCCACAGGTCAGAAGTTATCGGGCGCAGGGCCGCCACCCAGTCACGCCAATCCAGCCCATCATTACGCTTGGCGCTGATCTCACGTCGAATCAATTGCAAGTAGCCACGTACCGAAGGCGGTGCTTGCAGAAGTCGCTCGACGAAATCGGCGGGGACTTCATCAGTCGTTCGCTTCGGGCGATGAGGCAAGGGCCGAAGCCCTCGCCGGGAAACCATATAGATAGGGCCTTTATGTCCGTTTTGCAGCAGACCCAGTGACACATCCAGTGCCGTGAGCCCGGTGCCCACTAGCAACACAGCCCGATTCGGGTCTTTGGATTGCGTTGCACCCGCTGCCCACGGATCAGACTGATAACGGTCACCCCTCATCGACGAGCAGAATCCAGGAGGATCGAGCGGTGAGAAATTACCGAAGGCCAGTACCACCTGATCTGCATCGATGTACTGCCCGTTAGCCAGTTCGACAACCGCGCCCGTCTTTCGAGGTTGCAGACTGCGAACCTCCGCCACGATACGTTCCAGCGTTACTCCACTTGCACAACGCCTCTCTGCATCGTCCAGAACTGAAGTCAGGTATTCCCCATAGATCTTGCGCGGAACAAATGACGACGCCGTATAAGCGGGGTCTTTTGCCTGACAGTAGCGTAGAAAATGTTCCGGATCATCGACATCCGCACTCATATTGCCGGCCGGCACATTGAGCAGGTGCAGCGAACTGTTCGTACCGTAAGCCAATCCTCGCGCCATGGTTCCAGAGCGATTGATCAACACGACTCGCACATCGGCCGGGCTGCGCCGTAAAAACTGCGTGGCCGTGACTGCGCCACTGAAACCAGCGCCAATGATGACGAGGGTTTTCATTGACCGAACCTTTTATCCAGGTAATCCAGCACTCTGGCGATGGACTCGGACAAGTCCTCGGTCACGGTGTTGATCCGGATATGCGGATCCGTGGGCGCCTCATAGGCGGAATCGATCCCGGTGAAGTTCTTTATCTGTCCGGCTCTGGCCTTGCCGTAGAGCCCCTTGGGGTCGCGGCGCTCACACTCTTCCAAAGAGGTGTCGATAAACACTTCGACAAACGCGTCATTTCCGATCACATCGCGCGCCATCGCGCGATCACGGTGAAAGGGGGAAATAAATGCCGTGATCACGATCAGTCCAGCATCAATGAGCAATTTCGAAACTTCCGCGACGCGGCGAATGTTCTCAACGCGATCAGCATCGGTAAAACCAAGGTCCTTGCACAAGCCCATGCGCAAGTTGTCGCCATCCAGCAAAAAGGTATGCCTGGCCTTGGCAACCAGTGCTTGCTCCAACGCGTTGGCGATCGTGGATTTGCCCGCCCCACTCAAACCCGTAAGCCAGATCACTGCCGGTTTTTGCCCTTTCACCTGAGCTCTCGCCGAGGCACTGATGGCCGTGGTGTGAAAAACCAGATCCTTACTCATTCGATTAACCTTATTCCAATCAGACGATCAAGGCCCGCCAGCGAACTGGCGGGCCTCCTGCACTACACGTGGGGCAGTAGACGATCACGCAAGGCCTTGATGCGGGCCTCGCAAATGCGATAAGACTCACTACTGAGCAAGTCGAGACGCTGTTGCTCGTCAGTCAGTGCAAGCGTATGCGTGTCGCAGCCAATTCGGTGAATGTAATCACCGATAAAGTCACACGTGCGCAGCGACGCCCAATCGGTGCCGTCGCGAGTGAACAACTGCATCGTCAGATAGTAGTCTTCCATGTACTTCATATCATCGAAGTAAGTGATGGCTTGCAGATCGCACTGATCAAGATCCAGCAGGAAACTGTGCAGCGGTGCATGGTTATGCTCGATGAAATCGCGATAGGTTTCACCGTAGTCATAAATTTTATCGCGCTTGATAATACAACCGGTCACCGAATCCACCATTGTGGAGTAAACCCGCGCAAAGGTTGCGTTCTTGCCGCTGGACTTGAGTTGCTCGATCTGTGAGCTGTAAGCCCACGGAAACAACATGTCGTCGTAATCAAGAAATGCCGCATAACCACTGCCAACAGCTTTCAGTGCATCGTTCAGCATCAGCGAACGCAGATCCGGGGCTTGCTCTGTAGAGAAGTAACGACGAATCAGCGGCGCGCAATGCTCGCTCCACGGCAGTTGATCAAGTTGCGCCTGCAGCAGCGCAATTTCTTCGTCATCCATATCCTGAATAGCCAGCACCGGCAGCACTCGGCAACCGGACTGGGCAATCAACGACAGCAGCGCATTGATCAGCGAAGCGCGGTCGCCACGACGGTGGTAACGCACGATAGTCGATACCGTATCGAGCGCTGCGCCCTGGATGCCGCTCTCCGGCAGAAGACTGAAACAGGCGGCCTCACAACATACTTTGTACCCGACTGCCGGAGCCGTCAGTTGCAATTCCATGCAAGCCACCTGACTTGCATCGATGCTGAGATTGACAGTCCCCTCCCCCTGCACGAACAGCGGATCATTTCGCACACTGGCCGACACCGAATAGCCCTTGTGTCGTTTCGCCATTTTCAGCAACGACTCGATGGCTGTCGCAGGAAACAGGCAGATGTCACTGAACACCAACGTGAACTCGGCATCAGCGGGCTGGTGGCCGTGAGTATTCACGCCTTGCGCCTGCAATACCTGCTGGAGCTGGGGATTGTCGGCGGTGACGGAGCAGTTGTGCAGCACGCTCGAACTGGCCAGGCAAGCAAGGAACTTGCGAGCCGATTCCGGCTCGGCGTCCAGACGAGCCAGGGCCTCGGGTGTCAAAGCCACGTTGAGCTTCAAATCGGTGGCAGGAACACAATGGCTGATCGCTGCAAACGGCTGACCGGACAACGCGCGACCGATGGAATTGAGGTAGCCGTAACCGAAGCGCGTATCCGGTTCAAGGTGTGCGCCTTCGGCCCATTCATTCCATGCGTTGACGACGACATATCGACGATCTTCCGCCAGGTTTTGCTCGGAATAGTCGACCAAAAACTCCATCCACCTCTGGAATTTTTCCGTAGTGAAATTGTTCAGCACATAGGCTCTGTTGCCGTAACGAGCGGTGTTATCCCACGTAGGAACCAAAGACCGGAACAGGGTGAAATTCTTGCCCAGATCTTGTGCCATGTAATGGTCGGCAACTTCACCGTAGTTAATGACGTTACCTTCCAGAGGCCAGTACGGACGCAACTGGTTGCGAGTATCTGGTACAGCGTCAGCTGTCCAGTCGTGCAGCACCCGCTCAACCGCAGCATCCATCCCGTGATCTTGAGGCTGCGTCGCACCACGCGTCAATGTCGCCACCATGTAAGGCGCCTTCAGGCCGGCGCTCTCACACTCTTCGCGCCAGACTTCCAGGTATTCTTCGATATGCTCGATCGACGACGGACGATACACATGCAGCATCGGACGCCCGTCTACTTTGATGTAGCGCTCGTCTTTGAAGAACGGAATGAGATAGCGAATGAAGCCACGCGCATCTTCTTTCGAGTAAACCTGACCGAGCAGAATTTCCTGCTCGTTGCCATCCCAACGGCGAGTCCAGTTTTCATTCGCCCAGCAAAAGGCAAACGGCATGTTGATCTCGGGATTGGCCACCAGCATCTGTGCCGGCTTCTCAAGGATCATTCGGCCGGTGAACCAATAATGATAGAAAATCAGGCCATGAACACCGGACTTTTGCATCATTTCAGCCTGTTGCTGCAACTGCGCCGGGCCATCGAGGTGGTAGTACCCGATGTCCTCGTGCGGAACGTGTTGCTGATAATGCCCAAAGAACAGCGGATTGGCCGAACGAACTTTGTGCCACTCGGTAAACCCGGTTCCGTGCCATTCGTCATTTTCAGGCGTTGGGTGGAACTGAGGCAGGTAATACGCCAGTACTTTGACCGTGTCGTGTTTGATGCTGGCCGAGTAATCAACCTGCGGCTCGTAGTAGTCGCGCGGCTCGTGAGAAATCTGCGGCGCTTCCAGCTGATAATTACGCCCTTCACTGGTTGTTGTATTAACCAGCACCAAGCGCTGCAGCGTACGGCTCAACATGTCCGGCGCAACAGCGTCGCCGGCATTTACGAAATGCTCAAACTGTAACGGCAGTTGTAACAGATCAATGATCGTGCCGACCCGCGCCCAGAACAGACCCGCACGTGGGAATTGCGCGCCAGGGAAACTCTTGGCGTCCACTTCCGTGCACTTTTCCAGAACCGTGGCAATCATGTTTCCGGCATCACTCCAGCCAGCCTGATGGTAGTCCGCAGACTCAGCTCGGATGTCGACGGGATAAACCACTTTCGCGTCGCCACCGAGCAATTGCAGAATCTGGCCGACATTGGCAGGCGAGCCGCAGAGGAGATCAAGACGCTCTTTGACACCCGAACCGTCGTCGTTGCCGGTTTCGTCATGCAAGTGCGCGACAACGTCGTAGTCCTTGAGGCGATCACCGAACTGGGCAATCAGCGATGCAATAGCGCCAGCATGCTCAGGGACGACATCAACAACCAATTGGCGCAACAGAGGCACGGCAGTGCGCAGCGGTTTATCATCAAACCTAGAATTGTCACTGCCAATCCGCGAAACATACAAATCGAACTCGACAGGGATATTCTTGAGGTATCCCAGCCAGTCTCCGGACATTTGCTCACTGCTCAAATGAAGGTGAACGGCAACCATTGCGGAAGCAGTTTTTGGAGCCTCGGGAAGATAAGGGTCCAGATAGTAAGGCACGACTTTCAGTACTTCGTACTCAGTCAATGCAGCATCGTCAAGTTGTTTGGAGACCTGGCTCAGGGCAAGTCGCTTCTGACTGCGCTTGAGCTTGCGGGCAGCAATCGCCAAGGCATGACGCAATCCACCACGTCGTGCTTCACGGACAAAGCGCCCCAGCAACTCCGGCTGTTGCGAAACCAGATTCAACAACTGCACGACAACGCGGTGGCGGCTGACCGTACGGGAAAGGTGGTAGTTACGACCTTTGACATCGTAAATCGACCGCCCCTCATAATATCCGTGGCGCAAGTAATGGATCAGCGGATTGACACGCCGCAGTCGCACATCCGAATAATGTTTCAGGTACGCGTTGGTGGAAAAACCTGCCGAAGGATCACGACCTTCGCGCCAACCTTGCTCCAGATAGTGCTGCAACGGATTGACACCGGCGGCGCGAACGTCTTCGTAGGTACTCAGATAATATTCGGCATCAAACAGCTCGCTCTCGGCGGGATGATCACCTCGATACCGCAAGCCGAATCGCTCGGCAATATGCGAAACCAGTGACTTGAGCAAAAACCGCCCGGACGCATACCGACGCAAGTCAGCCTCAAGGCTCTGAACCGATCCCTCAGACTCGGAAAGCATCGATTTGGAAGAATCGTGTTGAGTCTCAAGCCAGAGACGATAATCGCTCAGTTTTGAATAATCAGCCTTCAGCTCAGCGTGGCTCGTCTCAAGCTTTCCGAGATCAATGGCAAGTGCGCTGTGATCAGCTTCCAGTGCTTCGAGGCTTTTGCCTTGCAGGCTCAGTTGCGCATTCAGTTCCGTATTGCTTACATCGAAATGACGCATGAGGCGATACGCCGGCAAGCGCTCGATCATTGCTTGATAGAGTTCGTTGACTGTATCGACAACGGCTTGATCATCTGCACGCTCATCACGCGACAGTTGCAAAAGCACAAGGCTCAGGCTCAGAACATCGGCAGGAACGCTGGCATCCTTGCTGAGCTCATTCAGCGTAAAGCTGTTGTGTTGCAGCGAGTGCTGGAGAAACTTGTTCTGATATTCCTGGAACTCCGGCCCTTGCGGGTCGAACGGCAAATCCAGCGACTCGGAAATACGGCGCAACTGCTGCTCAGGTGCCTGAAGCATCAGCTCGTAGTTGACAAAAACCCGCGAAGCACCCTGGCTGTACTTCAAGCTGAACAGCATGTGCTCGAGCCAGAGAAAGTAGCCCTTCTCCACTTCGAACTCATTGCGCTTGACCAACGAGTAAGCCACATTCTTGGGATTACGGAAGGCGACCACGTAGCTGACCTTCAGACCCAGCTCGGCAAAGATTTCCTGCCAGAACGGCAGTAGTCTCGCCATGCGCGGGTCTTTTACGCCGAAACACTTGATGTGGGCGACTTTCTCACGCAGATGCTCGATGGCGCGAATCTTGTGGCTTTGGGTGATCGGCAAGTTCAGCTCTTCAGGGCTGATCGGCACCAGACTATCCCAAGCGTGGCCCAAAGCGGCCAGCAACTCTTCGTTGTACGCAGTGATCGTTGCGTCTTCAAAGAAGCCTTTTTCGTTATTGCCCGATTCTGCAGGCAACAGGTTATCGCCCAGGTCGACGCCAAGGACTTTTAAACCACGCGTAATGGCACTCGTACCGCTTCGGTGCATGCCCAGAACGACGACTATTTGTTTATGGTCCATAAGATTAATTATGCTCAACGCTTGAAATGGTAAAAGCTGAAATACATTTGAAATCGACCGTACCGGTGGCGGTACTCGCGGTTTCCGGCAGAACACGAAACAGGCATGCGTCGGTCAATCGGTGAAGGTATGTTTCGCCCTCGCCCACGACGCCTACTACTCCACAGTTGAGGAAGTAGGTTCCCGGATTCAAGTTACACTGGAACGCAATCTCGGCCTGAACTTCGCTGCCGGCGGCGACATACGTAATAGAGTCCTGGGCGCCAGCCGCACTCGCAGCACCACCAATTTCGATGCCCGCCAATGTCTTGATCATCATGCCGAAACGAACCGCTACGGCACCTGTCGCAAATGCCACTCGATATGTATATCGATAGGTGTCGCCACGCTTGAGGCAATTGACCTGCTGTCCGGCAGCATTGAGGATGCGTGAATCGCTGATCAGAACGCCGTGCGATTCATAGGACATCATGCTCTTGGAAACGATATGCGGGTCGTAGTACTCCTCCAACCCGTTGTCCGAGGCCTGTGATGCCTCGACGGCGACCGCCGAGCGTTTCGCCTCAGCCTCAAGTTCACGTCGCTCCAGGGCGCCGGACTTGATCTCTTCACGTATGACACTGACCTTGTCGGCCGGCGCGTACAGCAACTTCTGATACTGACCGACGATGACCTTGGGCACACCTTCAGCAAGCTTCTCGCCTTTATCCAGAAGAATGGCGCGGGTACACAGTTCAATGACCGCACTGCCAGAGTGCGATACGAACAGAATCGTTGCGCCACTGGCCTTGATCGCTTCGATGCGGGCAAAACACTTGCGCTGGAACAACTCGTCGCCGACAGACAATGCCTCATCGACAATCAGAATTTGTGGGTCAACGTTAATCGCTACCGCAAATGCCAGTCGAACCATCATGCCGCTGGAATAGGTCTTGACTGGCTGATCGATAAACTCGCCAATCTCGGCAAACGCTTCGATTTCGGAAAACCGCGCATCGGTTTCTTCACGCGTAAGACCGAGCACCGCAGCGTTCATGTAAACGTTTTCACGTCCGCTGAATTCCGGGTTGAAGCCAGAACCCAACTCTAGCAAGGCGGCCACACGGCCGTGCGTGAGGATGTCACCATGCGTCTGATTGAGCGTGCCGCAAATCATCTGCAGCAGCGTCGACTTACCACTGCCATTGCGCCCAAGAATACCGACCGTCTCACCCTTGTTGATGGTGAAGGAGACATCCTGCAACGCCCAGAACTCTCGAAAGTATTGCCGACGGTCGCGCGCGAACATTTGCAGCAGCCGATCTCTCGGTTTGTCGTAGATATGAAAACACTTGCTCAGACCGTTAACGGCAATCGCTGTATTAGAGGACATCGGCAAATCCTTTACGCGTTTTTTGGAACCACGCAAATCCTAGCCAGAAGACAAGAGCTGCAGCGATATAGTAGAAACCGAGGTGAATGAAGCTGGGCAGTTCACCGCGGAAAAGCAACGCTCGCGTATCTTCGATCGCGGGTGTCAGAGGATTCAGAAACAGCAAGTGCCGGTATTGTTCCGGCAGCGCGGTGATGGGGTAGAAAATCGGCGATAGGAACATCAGAACCGAGGTACATACCCCAATGATCTGACTGACGTCTCGCAGATATACGCCCATCGAGGCGAGGAACCAGACGAGGCCTATGACAAAAATCAGCAGCGGCGCCAGAAACACCGGCAGCAGCAGAATTGTCAGGTGCAACTTGCCGAAAAAAATCAGGTAGGCAACCAACCAGACGCTCAGGCTGACAAGGAAGTGGAACATCGCAGCGCCCAAGGTTACCCAAGGGAGAATTTCCAGCGGAAACACTACTTTCTTCACATAGTTGACGTTGCCGACGATCAGTCCTGGCGCTCTATTGATGCACTCGGAAAACAGGTTGAACACAATCAACCCGGCAAACAGCATCAGGGCAAATTCGGTTTTGGAGCTACTGTCTACACTCCACCTGGCTTTGAACACGACGCTGAAAACGAATGTATAGATCACTAGCATGACGATCGGATTGAACAGCGACCACAGCATGCCCATGATGGATCCGCGATAGCGCCCGACAATTTCCCGCTGCACCAGCGCCCGGATCAGGCCTCTGTTGCGCCAGATGCCGCCTACCATCTCCTTCGGCGATGTTGAAAAATTCAGCATTGTGCACAAACCTCAAAAAAACCGAGGGAGTCCAGCTTCCCCAGCAAACGCTCTTGTTTGATGACTACTTGAGTGACCACAGAATTATTCCTGAAAGGGGCCAAAGCAACGTGAGTGTCAAATTCCATTGAACAGCGTCGCCAGCATCAGCCCCAGATTGCCCCATAAGGATTGCCGGTACACTCCGGATCGTCGTAACCAGATGATCCGGGACAAGCCACGTGAGCGACGCGCCCGCTGGAAACAATCCAGCCTCATCCTGCTTTCTTCATTGAGCTGCAGTCGATTCGACTCCAGCGCAGTAACATTCTTTTGATTCCAGCCGCGAAAACGACCACGAAACAACATGCGCAAACGACCGATCTGGGCGCTCAACCCCGAAGCCGCGCCAATCAGATTGGCGTCATGCTGGCGATAAAGAACGGTCGGTGAAAAATCGTAAAGAACCCGTCCACCGCTTCCGCTCACCAGCAGGTACGCCCACCAGTCGTGCGACACGATATCCACCCCGCTCCCCGCTCGCTGAAACAACTGACGAGCGACGTCATTGAAGACCATCGTGTTGCCGCCCCCGACGCTCTCCACCAATGCATTGGAAAATCCCATGGGCCGGCTGAACAAGGGTGAAAGGCCAATGTGATTACCGCGCTCGTCGATCAGCTCGGTTCTGCCGCAGTAAAGCGCGGGCACATCGACCGGCGCCTGCGCCAATCGCTTCAAAGCCACTTCCAGCTTTGTTTGCTGCCAGATATCGTCCTGATCCGCCCACGCATAAAAGTCGGCATCAATTGACTCATCACAGGTAACAGTGAGGAAATTGGCTGCATAACCACGCCCCGGGCCGTGCTGAATCAATAGTTTGTCATGCCCCCAACGATCACCGAACTCGCGAAGCAATGCCAATGTCGAGTCAGATGAACCATCGTCCGAGACCACTACAAACCAGTGGGGGTAAGTTTGACGAGCGATGGATTCCAGTTGTTGAGCCAAAAAGCGCTCACCATTGAACGTACAGACAAGAATCGCAACACATCCCAAATGCGCCACCGAATCTTGCTGACTATCGTCTATACAGCGGCGATCCAAACTGTTGTTTTGGACAACCGGGGAAAGGGGGGCTACCACCGAGCACTCCGTTGCTGAAATGATAAAACTTTGCCTGCGCAAGTTCGTTCAATAGATACGAAAACCTGGACAGTCGAACAAGCCACATAAAACAGGCTCACACGCTGCTCCAAGCTGCGCAAAATTTGCAATTATAACGATGAAGCAACGCCATTTGATAACCCCGTGACATTACGCCTACCCTATCGCCGACTCAGACCCGGAGATTTTAACATTGATAATAATGAGCGCATGGCTCCAATATTTCTGATGCCCCCCCCTTGCGCTGCGAGCTTAGGGTAGCAAGCGGCCTTTGAGCAAAATAGGGTGGCAGTTTGCCAAGTTCTCCACGTAGCGAGAGCCATTATCAGCTTCAACACTGCTTCGCACGGTAGTGCCCTGCCGTATTACGCAATGCTTGATCCACGCTAGTCGCCGGCAACCACCCAAGGATGGCCTGGGTTTTGTCAATATCGACTTGCAGAGAGCCACACAAACGCTGCGCCAGATCCTGTCGCCCGATCAGCGCTGCCCCCACCGTCATCAACGAGGACGGCAACGGCAACAAGCGAGGCTTGACGCCCAGCGCGCCCGCCATTCGCCGAAGCAATTGTGTTGTAGAAAGGTCCTCCGCGTCGCTGACCAGAAACACATGGCCGCCAGCAGCGGGATGCTTGATACACACAGTGATCAGATCAATGAGATTGCCGATAGCCACCAGACTGCGACGATTGTTGATCGCACCAAAAGGCAGCGGTATGCCGCGCTCAAGCCAACGCATCATATTGAGAAAGTTGGCTTTGACGCCCGGGCCATAGATCAGGGGCGGTCGGATAATCACGACTTCCATCCCTGTGTCCTGACTGATCTGCCTTAATGCGCCCTCCGCTTCACGCTTGGATATACCGTAAGGATCGACCGGCGCCGGCGCATCATCAGCAGAAAACGGCGCACCCGGTAATGTTGCCTCGCCGTTGACCTTGATCGAGCTGATGAAAATGAAGCGTTTGACTCCGGATCTCGCCGCATGACGGGCAAGTCGCGCGGTGCCTTCGACGTTGACCTGTCGAAACGCCGCGAGCGGATCTGCAGCCACTTCATTCATGACATGCACGCGCGCCGCGCAATGGACGACTACATCAACATCTTCCAAAGGCGGTAGCGGGGAGTTTTCGTCCAACCCGAACGCCACGACCGGACAAAGACCGGCTAACCTCGTTTCGCCACGAACGGCGGCGACAGGCGTAAATACCTTATCGCGCAACAAACGAAATACGAGCGCTTCACCGACGAACCCGGTAGCACCTGTCACTAAAACACGAGGAGCGCTCATTTGGCTTTGTTTCCAATTACCGCTGTAGCCCAGCAAACACAGAAGAAAAATATCTTGTCGCGCACTCGACGACGACACTTCCAGGCACTCAGTGAAAGGGTCAGCATCTGCCACCGCCCCAATGGCAGCCAGCGTCGGACAAACCGATCATTTTCAAGTCCGACCAAACGGACGATCCTTCTGACCTGGGAAAACCACCATCCGTCGTGAATAGTCTTGTAGCGCGCAATCAGTGGATTAAGACCGGTATTGGCACCGACCTGATTTCGTTCATGCTGGCGATAACTCATGGACGGTCGATGGTCGATAAACCATTTGAAGCCCCGACTTCGGGCAAACGCATAGCAATACCAATCATGCAGACTGACGTGCTGTAATTCCTGCCAGTCAGCCAGCATCGCAGTGCGCAGGGCGCTGACGAATGTGCGACTCAGCACATACGTGCAGCCCGGGCCAGCAGCTTCAAACAGAAAATCCCAGGGTGTCTGGCGCTGCGCCTTATCAAGCAGATGGGTGCGGCCGTCCGGCCAGAATGCGACGACATTGCTCGAATAGGCATCCACCGCGCGTGACCGAATCTCGCGCACCGCCCGCTCAAGCTTGTCCGGATACCAGATGTCATCCTGATCAGCAAATGCGACGAAATCGTAGCTCTCGATAGCCACATCACGGATCAGCCTGAAAAAATTCCGCGAAGCGCCCCCAAACGAACCGGCGGGCGGCAACACGAAAACGCCGGGATGTCGAGACGCGTATGCCGCGCACCACGCCTCGGTTCCATCGGTAGAAGTATCAATACTGATATAAATACTTACATCAACACCAGTTTGGCTGAGAATCGAGGCGAGTTGCTCTTCAATCCACTGCATTCCATTGAAGGCTGCCAGCAAAACCGCAACATTGAGACGTTTTACTGGCATAACTTTCCTGCTCGGACTGGTTAAACTTTCTCACTCGAACAACTTCGTTTTTACGAATCAGTGAGAAGGCGAATCCAGCAACTTCTGCAAGTATTGGCCGTAACCAGTCTTCCTCAAGGCTTCAGCTTGAACACCCAACTGCTCGGCAGTGATCCAGCCGTTGTGGTAGGCAATTTCTTCCAGGCAAGCGACTTTCAGGCCTTGGCGCTGTTCGATGGTGTGCACGAAATGGCTAGCCTCAAGCAGAGAGTCGTGAGTGCCGGTATCTAGCCAAGCGAAACCACGCCCGAGCATTTCGACATTCAGTGCCTGCTGCTCGAGGTAAGCGCGGTTGACGTCGGTGATTTCCAGCTCGCCACGCTCGGAAGGCTTGATCTTCTTGGCAATGTCGACGACTTGGTTGTCGTAGAAATAGAGACCGGTTATTGCGTAGCTGGATTTTGGCTTCAGCGGCTTTTCTTCGATGCTCAGGGCGCGGCCGGATGCATCGAACTCCACCACACCAAAGCGCTCTGGATCGGAAACATGGTAGCCAAACACGGTCGCACCATCCTGCCGGGCACAGGCAGAACGCAGGTTGTCGGAGAAGTGCTGGCCGTAAAAGATGTTGTCACCGAGGATCAGGCAGCAAGGGTCGCTACCAATGAACTCTTCACCGATGATGAACGCCTGAGCCAGACCATCCGGGCTTGGTTGTTCGGCGTAGGTCAATTTGATGCCGTAGAGACTACCGTCACCCAGCAGCTTGCGGAAACATGGAAGATCTTCCGGCGTAGAGATGATCAGGATTTCACGCATTCCCGCCAGCATCAAAACTGACAGCGGATAAAAGATCATCGGTTTGTCGTAGATAGGCAACATTTGCTTCGACACACCCAGCGTCAGCGGATGCAGACGAGTACCCGAACCACCGGCGAGAATGATACCTTTACGATTTGTCGTGGTCATTTGTTCAAAACTTCCCTAAGCATTCGGGTTACACCACTTTGCCAATCCGGCAAGTGCAGAGAAAAATTGTCACGTAGTTTCTGCGTATTCAAACGTGAATTCAGAGGACGCCGTGCAGGTGTTGGATAAGCGCTGGATTCGATCGGATCTACCGTTTTAACCGCAAGCTGCTCGCCATTGGTTTGAGCAAATTCGATGACATGGCTGGCATAGCCGTGCCAGGAAACCTCACCGCCTGCTGTCAGGTGATAAAGACCCGCCAGTTCAGGGCGCTGTATCACTTGTTGAATAGCCAAAACCGTCACGTCGGCAATCAGATCAGCACCTGTCGGAGCCCCGATCTGGTCGGCAATAACGTTAAGCGTTTCGCGATCCTTGGCTAAACGCAGCATGGTTTTGGCAAAATTGTTGCCACGCGCGCCGTAAACCCAACTGGTGCGGAAGATCAGGTACTTGCAACCTGACGCAATAATCGCTTGCTCACCGGCCAGCTTACTGGCGCCATAGTGATTCACCGGGGCGGCTGCATCAGTTTCTTGCCAAGGCTGCGTACCCTGCCCGCTGAACACATAGTCGGTCGAGTAATGAACAAGCCAGCTACCCAAGGACGCAGCCTCTTCAGCCATGACCTGACTCGCCCGAGAGTTCACACGGTCTGACAGTTCGGTTTCCGACTCAGCCTTATCGACAGCGGTATAGGCCGCGGCATTGACGATTACGTCAGGTCCAACCTTGCGAATCGTCGTGCGCAGGGCGTCCAGATCAGATAAGTCACCACCGGTATTGCGATCAAGGGCAATTAATTCTCCAAGTGGTGCAAGGGCGCGTTGTAGCTCCCATCCCACCTGCCCATTCATACCCAGCAATAAAGTTCTCATGCTTTAGTCGATCGATCTGCGTAGTTCTGGTCAATCCACTGCTGGTAGCTACCGCTCTTCACGTGCTCAACCCATTCAGTGTTGGTGAGGTACCACTCGACGGTTTTGCGAATACCGGTTTCAAAAGTCTCTTCCGGTGTCCAGCCCAGCTCTCGCTGAATCTTGCTAGCGTCGATTGCATAACGTACGTCGTGGCCAGGACGATCCTGTACATAAGTAATCAGGCTGGCATGCGGACGGTGAGCTGAATCAGGACGCAACTCATCGAGCAACGCACAGAGGGTGTGCACCACTTCGATGTTTTGTTTTTCGTTATGACCGCCGATATTGTAAGTCTCACCGATCACGCCTTCGGTGACGACTTTGTACAACGCGCGCGCGTGATCTTCGACATACAGCCAGTCACGAACCTGGTTGCCTTTGCCGTAAACCGGCAGAGGCTTGCCTTCCAGCGCATTGAGAATGATCAGCGGGATCAGTTTCTCAGGGAAATGGCATGGACCGTAGTTGTTCGAGCAGTTAGTCACCAAGGTAGGCAGGCCGTAAGTACGGGCCCAGGCGCGAACCAAGTGATCGGAGCTAGCCTTGCTGGCCGAGTAAGGCGAACTTGGCTGGTATGGCGTGGTTTCGGTGAAGAGGTCTTCCGGACCTTCGAGGTCTCCGTAAACTTCGTCAGTCGAAATATGGTGGAAGCGGAAACTGGCTTTACGCGCATCATCCAGCGCGGCCCAGTAGTGGCGGGCGGCCTCGAGCAGCGTGTAAGTACCGATGATGTTGGTCTGGATAAACTCGGACGGACCAGAGATCGAGCGATCGACGTGGGATTCTGCGGCCAGGTGCATGATTGCATCTGGTTGGTGTTCACGCAGGACACGGTCGATCTGATCACGATCACAGATATCGACGCGTTCAAATGCATAGCGCGAATTCTGGCTGACTTCTGCCAGCGACTCCAGATTACCGGCGTAAGTCAGCTTATCGACGTTAACGACAGCATCGGACGTATTGGAGATTATGTGACGGATGACTGCCGAGCCGATGAACCCGGCGCCGCCGGTAACTAGAATTTTCACGCGAAACAATACCCTTGAGCTGCGGATAGCGCTGCCACTGAGCGCCATCTAATCCATGAATGCAGAGGCCAGTCGCAATTGGCATCCATCAGAGTCAGTCTGAATCGTCATGCAATAAGGCACGATCGAACAAGGGGAGCATTTTACAGCTTAATGATGGTTTTACTAATGGATAAAGACAGGCTGAGGCGCAATTTCGACAGATGCCCTGCGCCTGTCGTTTTCAGACCAGTCGCTTGCGTGCGGCTCTGGACGAACGCCCCAGAAACCAGCCCAATACAGGGCCGATCAACATGCCGATCAACAGTGCTAACACTGCAACTAGCGACACTGGCAACTGCGGGCCGGAAAAACCTAGAAACAAAAGCGAAACCGACTGCTGATTCTCAAGCACAAACGCCAGAACAATCAGAACCATCAGCAGAAGAAATACGCCAAGCAGTATGCGTTTCAGGTTACGCATTCACGCCCCCTCGAATTTGAATAGCGAAGATCAAACCCCCTCCTCCTCTTCCTCATTCACCCGATCACGCAACTCCTTACCCGGCTTGAAGTGCGGTACGAATTTACCGTCAAGGCTGACAGACTGGCCAGTCTTTGGATTGCGGCCAACACGAGGCGCACGGTAGTGCAGAGAGAAGCTGCCAAACCCACGGATCTCGATACGATCACCGGTGGCGAGGCACTGGGACATTTGCTCAAGCATGGTCTTGATGGCCAGCTCCACATCCTTGGATGAGAGTAGCCCTTGATGGGTGACAATTCGTTCGATCAACTCCGACTTCGTCATATTTTTCCCTTCTTTTTCAAGCAGCTAGATCAGCGCTTGAAAGGTTTTAGCACGCCCGGAAGATTTTGAACAGCCCAGGGATTGACATATCTTCCTCCGCGTCAAAACGCCCATTTTCAGGGCATCAAAGCAACAAACTGAGCATGCATGCCTATCGACAGATCACCAGCATGGTTCGCGTCACGTAGCCCGCCGGATTGAAGCCAAAAGGAAACTCATCTTCATCCTTGGCATCATCCGATCGCGTGATCACTTTGTAGCCCGCGCCCTTACACTCCTTAGCCGCGCGCTTCTGGCATTTCTCCCAGCCAGAGCCCAACCCAGAGCAGTCGACCTCTATACCACTGACGCCACGCACCGCATGGGTTTTGGCACTGGTCGTACAGCCAGCCAGAACCAGCACAGCCATGAGGACAATAAACTTGTTCATCCACTTCCTTATGCCAGGCAACTGCCCGACGACTACACACTTAAGACCAAGCTTAGTCGTGAATAGGCGATTGATCCGATTAAAGAAACAGACCGCCTGGAAGCCAGATTGGTTTCACCAAAACCCTCATGCAAGCCGCGAACACTAAATCGCAGGCACAAAAAAGGGCGACCGAAGTCGCCCTTTTCATGATCAAGCAGAACTTAGTTCTGTTTGGCCATTGCTTGACGCAGCAGTGCAGCCATAGTGGTATCGGCAGGAGCAGCAGCCTCACCTTCTTTCAGGCTCTGGATTGCTTCTTTCTCTTCAGCATCGTCTTTCGATTTGATCGACAGCTGAATTACACGGCTCTTACGATCAACGCTGATGATCTTGGCTTCTACTTCCTGGCCTTCTTTCAGAACGTTGCGCGCGTCTTCAACGCGGTCACGGCTGATTTCGGAGGCTTTCAGAGTCGCTTCGATATCGTCGGCCAGAACGATGATGGCGCCTTTGGCGTCAACTTCTTTCACGGTGCCAGTAACGATTGCGCCTTTGTCGTTAACCGAGACGTACTCGGAGAACGGATCGCTTTCCAGTTGCTTGATACCCAGGGAGATACGCTCGCGCTCTGGGTCAACCGACAGGATAACGGTGTCCAGCTCGTCGCCCTTCTTGAAACGACGTACGGCTTCTTCGCCCACTTCGTTCCAGGAGATGTCGGACAGGTGAACCAGACCGTCGATGCCGCCGTCCAGACCAATGAAGATACCGAAATCGGTGATCGACTTGATGGTGCCGGAGATTTTATCGCCCTTGTTGAACTGGCCAGAGAAATCTTCCCATGGGTTAGATTTGCACTGCTTGATGCCCAGGGAGATACGACGACGCTCTTCGTCGATGTCCAGAACCATAACTTCCACTTCGTCGCCGACTTGTACGACTTTCGAAGGGTGGATGTTCTTGTTGGTCCAGTCCATTTCCGAAACGTGTACCAGACCTTCAACGCCTTCTTCCAGCTCAGCGAAGCAGCCGTAGTCGGTCAGGTTGGTTACACGAGCGGTAACGCGAGTGCTTTCTGGGTAACGGGCTTTGATAGCAACCCATGGATCTTCGCCCAGTTGCTTCAGGCCCAGGGAAACACGGTTGCGTTCGCGATCGTATTTCAGAACCTTAACGTCGATTTCGTCACCAACGTTGACGATCTCGGAAGGATGCTTGATGCGCTTCCAGGCCATGTCGGTGATGTGCAGCAGGCCGTCCACGCCACCCAGATCGACGAATGCGCCGTAATCGGTGAGGTTTTTGACGATACCTTTGACTTGCTGGCCTTCCTGCAGGGATTCCAGCAGAGCTTCACGCTCGGCGGAGTTCTCGGCTTCCAGGACGCTGCGACGGGAAACGACAACGTTGTTGCGCTTCTGGTCCAGCTTGATGACCTTGAATTCCAGCTCTTTGCCTTCCAGGTGCGTGGTGTCGCGCACTGGACGGACGTCAACCAGGGAACCTGGCAGGAACGCACGGATGCCGTTAACGTCGACAGTGAAGCCGCCTTTAACCTTACCGTTGATAACGCCCTTGACCACTTCCTCGGCTGCGAAGGCTGCTTCCAGAACGATCCAGCATTCAGCGCGCTTGGCTTTTTCACGGGACAGCTTGGTTTCACCGAAACCGTCTTCAACCGAGTCCAGCGCAACGTGAACTTCGTCACCGACATTGATAGTCAGATCGCCAGCGTCGTTGTAGAACTGCTCAAGCGGGATGAGTGCTTCAGACTTCAGGCCAGCGTGAACGGTTACCCAGCGAGCTTGGTAATCGATATCAACGATAACACCGGTGATGATGGAGCCTGCCTGAAGGTTCAGGGTTTTTAGGCTTTCTTCAAAGAGTTCCGCAAAGCTTTCGCTCATTTTAATTCCTGTAAATGAGGGCGAAGGATACGCCCATCTCCACACCCCAGACGGTGTGGGTTAGTTTCATATAGAAGAAGCGTCGCAGGACTATGACTGGTCCCCTGCGGCCTTCTTGGTCACCCGGCGATATCGCGAATGGCGATCTCGCTCATGATGCGTTCAAGCACCTGATCGATGGACAACTCCGTGGAATCCAGCTGTATGGCGTCAGCCGCCGGCTTAAGCGGGGCTACCGCTCGCTGGGTGTCACGCTCGTCGCGTGCACGGATCTCATCTAGCAGACTCGACAGACTAACACCCTCGACTTTGCCCTTCAACTGCAAATATCGACGGCGCGCCCTCTCCTCGGCACTGGCGGTCAGGAAAATCTTCAGCGGTGCATCCGGAAAAACCACCGTGCCCATGTCGCGACCATCGGCCACCAGACCCGGCGCTTCCTGGAAAGCACGCTGGCGCTGCAGCAGCGCCTCACGTACGGCCGGCAATGCAGCCACTTGCGAAGCGCCGGAGCCGACGCTTTCGGTGCGGATCACATCGCTGACTTCGTCACCTTCCAGAATGATCCGTTGCAACTGACCTTCGGTCGCCGCAATGAACTGAACATCCAGATGAGCGGCAAGCTTCTTCAGCAGCTCTTCATTGGTCAGGTCGACACCATGGTTGTGCGCAGCAAATGCCAGCAAGCGGTACAACGCACCGGAATCCAGCAGGTTCCAGCCCAGACGCTTGGCCAGAATTCCGGCAACGGTGCCTTTGCCCGAGCCGCTTGGCCCATCAATGGTGATGACCGGTGCAATGTTTTTCACGACTGAGCCTCTTGTGCCACACGAATACCGACCTGCCCGCAAAGCGCGAGGAAGTTGGGGAACGACGTCGCGACGTTAGCGCAATCATGGATGCGGATCGGTGCGGTGGCGCGCAGGGAGGCCACACTGAAAGCCATCGCGATACGGTGATCGCCGTGACCATGCACTTCGCCGCCGCCAATCTGGCCGCCGTCGATGATGATGCCGTCCGGGGTCGGCTGGCATTTGACGCCCAGCGCCAATAGACCGTCCGCCATGACTTGGATGCGATCCGACTCCTTGACCCGCAGCTCTTCAGCGCCGGTCAGCACAGTGCGTCCTTCGGCACAGGCCGCCGCCACGAACAGCACCGGGAATTCGTCGATGGCCAGCGGAACCAGCTCTTCGGGAATCTCGATACCTTTGAGTTTAGCTGCCCGTACGCGCAGGTCAGCCACAGGCTCGCCGCCGACTTCACGCTGGTTTTCCAGAGTGATGTCCGCACCCATCAGGCGCAGGATGTCGATCACGCCGGTACGGGTCGGGTTGATGCCGACGTGCTCAAGCACCAGTTCCGAACCTTCAGCGATCGATGCTGCGACCAGGAAGAACGCCGACGACGAGATATCGCCCGGCACTTCAATATGGGTCGCAATCAGTTTGCCACCGGACTCAACCGATGCCGTGGCGCCATCAACGCTTACCGAATAACCGAAACCACGCAGCATACGCTCGGTATGGTCGCGAGTCGGAGCCGGCTCGGTCACGGTGGTCTTGCCCTCAGCGTACAGACCGGCGAGCAGCAGGCAGGATTTCACCTGTGCGCTAGCCATCGGCATGGTGTAAGTCAGGCCTTTGAGTTTATGCCCGCCACGAATGGTCATTGGTGGACGACCTTCGGCAGCAGTTTCGATGACCGCGCCCATTTCGCGCAGCGGATTGGCCACGCGGTTCATCGGACGCTTGGACAGCGAGGCATCGCCAGTCAAAACGCTGTCGAAGCTCTGTGCAGCCAACAGGCCGGACAGCAGACGCATCGACGTGCCGGAGTTGCCCAGATAGATCGGGCCCGGCGCCGGTTTCAGGCCGTGCAGGCCGACACCGTGAATGGTCACGCGTCCGTGGTGCGGGCCTTCGATGACTACGCCCATGTCGCGGAATGCCTGCAAGGTCGCCAGGGCGTCTTCGCCCTCAAGGAAACCTTCGACTTCGGTGACGCCTTCGGCCAGCGAGCCGAGCATGATCGAACGGTGGGAAATGGATTTGTCACCCGGTACGCGAATCCGACCGGACAGGCGGCCACCAGGTTGAGCCAGGAAGATCAGATCGTTGGAATTCATAGCGTCCACATAGGCCCTGCGGGCCAGGATTTTACTGAAATGCTCGCGGGCAACCCGGGCGCGCGTGAAGACGCCCAACAATTGGTGCCCATCCCCTGCATCGACCGCGTCGCGCAAAGCGTCGAGGTCGCTGCGAAATGTATCGAGTGTGCGCAGGACAGCCTCGCGGTTGGCGAGGAAGATGTCGTGCCACATCACCGGGTCGCTTCCGGCGATTCTTGTGAAATCGCGGAAACCGCCCGCAGCGTAACGGAAGATCTCAAGATTTTCATTGCGCTTGGCCAAAGAGTCGACCAGACCAAAGGCCAGCAGGTGCGGCAGATGACTGGTCGCGGCCAGCACTTCATCATGACGCTCGACCTGCATATGCTCGACGTCGGCGCCCAATTCGCGCCACAGACGATCGACCACAGCCAACGCCGCCGGATCGGTTTGCTCAAGCGGCGTGAGGATCACTTTGTGGCGACGGAACAGTTCGGCATTGGAGGCTTCCACCCCGCTCTGCTCGGAGCCGGCAATCGGATGGCCCGGCACGAAACGCGCCGGCATGCCGCCAAACGCCTCGGTCGCCGCGCGCACCACATTGCCTTTGGCGCTACCGACATCGGTCAGAATCGCCGCCCCCAGATCAATACTCGCCAAACGCGCGAGCACTTTTTCCATGGCCAGAATCGGCACCGCCAGCTGAATCACGTCAGCGCCCTGACAGGCCACCACCAGATCATCTTCACAACGATCGACCACACCCAACTCGACCGCCAGCTTGCGCGATTGCGGATCGAGATCGACCCCGACCACTTCGCGGCAGATGCCACTTTCACGCAAGCCCTTGGCAAACGAACCACCGATCAACCCCAGACCGACCACCACAAGGCGCCCGATCATAGGTGCAGCAGATTGCAGTGCAGTGACATCACCCACGAGCCAGAACCTTGCGCAGCGCTTCGAGGAAGCGGCTGTTTTCCGCCGGCAGACCAATGGTCACCCGCAGGTGGTTCGGCATGCCGTAGTTGGCCACCGGACGCACGATCACGCCTTCGCGCAGCAAGCCCTGAAACACCGGGGCTGCGACTTGAGCGAGATCGACGCAGATAAAGTTGCCTTTGGATTCGATCCAGCTCAGGCCCAGCTCACGGAAACCGGCCTGCAACTGCTGCATGCCTGCCTCGTTGAGTTGACGGCTTTGCGCCAGATATTCCTCATCCTTCAACGCCGCACAGGCTGCCGCCAAGGCGAGGCTGTTGACGTTGAATGGCTGGCGAACACGGTTCAGTACATCAGCCACAACCGGGGTCGACAGACCGTAGCCAACACGCAATGCCGCCAGACCATAGGCCTTGGAGAAGGTACGCGAGACCAACAGATTCGGGTAAGCGGCAAGGAAATCCAGTCCGTCCGGCAGATCACTGCCTTCGGCGTACTCAATGTACGCCTCGTCGAGCACCACCAACACGTGCTCCGGAACATCCTGCAGGAACTCGTCCAGCGCTTCTGCGCCGAACCAGGTACCGGTCGGGTTGTTCGGGTTGGCGATAAATACGACGCGGGTATTGCCATCGATGGCCGCGAGCATCGCAGGCAGATCATGCCCCCAATCCTTGGCCGGCACCACTTTGGCCTGAGCACCGACCGCCTGCGTGGCAATCGGATACACCGCAAACGCATGTTCGCTGAAAACAGCGTTCAGGCCCGGCGCCAGATAGGCACGCGCGACCAGCTCAAGAATGTCGTTGGAGCCGTTACCCAGAGTGACCTGGCTCAGCTCGACACGGCATTGCTCGGCCAGCAGGGATTTCAGCGCAAAACCGTTGCCATCCGGGTAACGCGTCAGCTC
Organism: Pseudomonas sp. ok266; assembly: GCF_900110195.1. Classification (NCBI taxonomy): domain Bacteria; kingdom Pseudomonadati; phylum Pseudomonadota; class Gammaproteobacteria; order Pseudomonadales; family Pseudomonadaceae; genus Pseudomonas; species Pseudomonas sp. ok266. The sequence goes on from NZ_FOCU01000009.1 coordinate 180,633, forward strand.
GGCCAGCTCTTCGCGGATGGCCGCCAAGGCTTTCGGACTGGCGCCTAGCGGGTTTTCGTTGCTCGCCAGTTTGACGATTTTGGCCGGATCCAGGTCCAGCTCGCGCGCCAGTTCGTCCACAGGCTTGCCCGGAACGTACGGCGAAAGTTGTTGCACGCCCGGCTGTGCCAGAGCGAGGAAATTGCCACTCATTTGCTACCGCCCTTAGAGAACTGCTTTCGGGTAGGAACCCAGCACTTTGAGTGCTACTGCTTCCTGACTGATCTTTTCCAGCACACCTTTGATCAACGGATCACGGTGGTGGCCGACGAAGTCGATGAAGAACACGTAGGTCCATTTGCCGCTGCGCGACGGACGGGTTTCGATCCGGGTCAAGTCGATCCCGTTGTCATGGAACGGCACCAGCAGCTCGTGGAGCGCACCCGGCTTGTTGCTCATCGAAACGATGATCGAAGTCTTGTCGTCACCGGTCGGCGGTACTTCCTGATTACCGATCATCAGGAAGCGCGTCGAGTTGTCCGGACGGTCTTCGATCTTCTCGGCCAGACGGGTCAGGCCATACAGACCGGCCGCCATATCACCGGCAATCGCTGCCGAGTTCCACTCGCCTTTAACCCGCTTGGCCGCTTCGGCGTTGCTCGATACCGCAACGCGCTCGACATTCGGGTAATGCGCGTCCAGCCACTTGCGGCACTGGGCCAGCGACTGCGCGTGGGAATAGATACGGCTGATACTGTCGGTCTTGGTGTTTTCACCAACCAACAGGTGATGGTGAATGCGCAGCTCGACTTCGCCACAGATAACCATGTCGTGCTCGAGGAAGCTGTCCAGCGTGTGGTTGACCGCGCCTTCGGTGGAGTTTTCCACCGGCACCACGCCAAAATTCACCGCACCGGCTGCCACTTCACGGAACACTTCGTCGATCGCCGCCATCGGCTTGCTGATCACCGCGTGACCGAAGTGCTTCATGGCTGCAGCCTGGGTGAAGGTGCCTTCAGGACCGAGGTAAGCCACTTTCAGCGGCTGCTCCAGCGCCAGGCACGAGGACATGATTTCGCGGAACAACCGCGCCATCTCTTCGTTGCCCAGCGGTCCCTGATTGCGCTCCATCACACGCTTGAGCACCTGAGCTTCGCGCTCAGGACGATAGAACACCGGCACTTCGCCTTCGGCCAGCGAGGCCATCTTTACTCGCGCGACTTCCTGGGCGCAACGCGCACGCTCACTGATCAGCTCAAGGACTTTGGTGTCCAGAGCGTCAATACGAACGCGCAGTGCCTTGAGTTCTTGCTCGGACATCAGCCGTGTTCCTTCTCGAATTCAGCCATGTACGCCACCAGCGCGTTAACGGCGGTGATGTCGACGGCGTTGTAGATGGAGGCGCGCATGCCGCCCACGGAGCGGTGGCCCTTCAGATTGAGCAAGCCGCGCTCTTCGGCACCGACCAGGAACGGCTTGTCCAGACGATCATCAGCCAGACGGAACGGCACGTTCATCCACGAGCGATCCGACTTGTTGATCGGGTTGCTGTAGAGGCCGCTGGCGTCGATGAAGTCATACAGCGTGCGCTGCTTGACGTCATTCAGTTTGGCGATGGCTTCAACGCCGCCCTGCTCTTTCAGCCACTGGAACACCAGACCAGACAGGTACCAGGCCAGTGTCGGCGGGGTGTTGTACATCGAGCCGTTATCGGCCGCGACTTTGTAGTCGAGCATCGTCGGGCACAGCGAGCGCGCCTTGCCGAGCAAGTCTTCGCGGATGATGTTGACGACGATACCGCTTGGGCCGATGTTTTTCTGTGCGCCGGCGTAGATCATGCCGAAACGCGAAATATCAACCGGACGCGAGAGGATGTCCGAAGACATGTCCGCTACCAACGGCACGTCACCGGTTTCGGGGATCCACTGAAACTCCAGACCGCCGATGGTTTCGTTCGGCGCGTAGTGAACGTAAGCGGCGTCTTTCGACAGTTTCCACTCGTTCTGGCCCGGAATGGCGAAATAGTCGTAAGGCTTGGCGGTGGCGGCAACGTTGACGTGGCCGTAGCGCGAGGCTTCTTCGATGGCTTTCTGTGACCAGATACCGGTGTCGATATAGTCGGCCGAGCCGTTTTCCGGCAGCAGGTTCAGTGGAATCTGCGCGAATTGCTGGCTGGCGCCACCTTGCAGAAACAGCACTTTGTAGTTCGACGGGATATTCAGCAGGTCACGCAGATCCTGCTCGGCCTGGGTGGCGATGGACACGAACTCATCACTGCGATGGCTCATTTCCATGACCGACAGACCCTTGCCGTGCCAATCAAGGAGTTCACCCTGGGCACGTTGCAGGACAGCTTCAGGAAGCGCCGCAGGACCGGCGCAGAAGTTATAGGCTCGCTTGCTCACATCCAATCTCGCTCTGATTTGGTGGTATCACATATCAGTCGGCGCTGATTTTATGTGGGAGCGAGCTTGCTCGCGAAGGCGGACTGACATTCAACAACGATGTCGCCTGATACTCCGCCTTCGCGAGCAAGCTCGCTCCCACATGGATCTTCATGGGCGCCGAAATTTCATACCGGACAAATAACAAGGGGGCGAATTCTCATCCGCCCCCTCGTTTGTCCGCTTATTCTTGCGGTTCTTCGTCTGCTGCGGCGTCGAGTTGCTGGTCTTCGGCAGCATCGTCGATCACGACATTGCCTTCGAATTCCTCGCCCTCTTCACCCTCAAGCTCTTCACCTTCAACTTCCGAAGGCTCCTGAACCCGCTCCAGCCCGACCAAGGTTTCATCCTTGGCCAGCTTGATCAGCGTGACGCCCTGTGTGTTACGACCCAGGCTCGACACTTCGTCGACACGGGTACGCACCAGAGTGCCCTGATCGGAGATCAACATGATTTCTTCACCGTCCTGCACCTGAACCGCGCCGACCAGACGGCCGTTACGCTCGTTGCTGACCATGGCGATAACGCCCTGACCGCCACGCTTGTATTCAGGGAACTCGGTGATCGCCGTGCGCTTGCCGTAGCCGCGCTCGGAAGCAGTGAGAATCTCGCTGCCTTCTTCTGGAATCAGCATGGAGATGAGCTTCTGTCCTTCTGGCAGACGCATACCACGCACACCGCGGGCGGTACGGCCCATGGCGCGAACTTCGGATTCCTTGAAGCGAGTCACTTTGCCGCCGTCGGAGAACAGCATGATTTCCTGCTCGCCATCGGTAATAGCGGCGGAGATCAGGATGTCACCTTCGTCCAGCTCCAGTGCGATCAGACCAACGCTGCGCTGACGGCTGAAGGCCACCAGCGGAGTCTTCTTCACGGTACCGTTGGCGGTCGACATGAAGATGAACGGGGCTTTCTTGCGGTCGGCAGCCTTGATGCGAGCACGACGTTCTTCATCGGTCTCGTTGCTGTTTTCGATTTCTTCTACATCAGCCTCGGCGCCTTCGGCTTCTTCTTCATCGGCCTGACGCTTCATGGCTTCGAGATCGACCGGCAGCATGGTGGTGATGTATTCACCTTCGCTCAATGGCAGAAGGTTGACCAGCGGACGACCACGGGCGGCGCGGGACGCTTCCGGAATTTCGTAGGTCTTGAGCCAGTAAACCTTGCCTTTGCTGGAGAACAGCAGCAGCGTGGTGTGGCTGTTGGCAACCAGCAGGTGAGCGATGTAGTCCTCATCCTTGACGCCGGTGGCCGACTTGCCTTTACCGCCACGACGCTGAGCCTGGTACGCAGCCAGTGGCTGGGTCTTGGCGTAGCCACCGTGGGAGATGGTCACGACGCGCTCTTCTTCCGGGATCATGTCACCCAGGGTCAGATCGAGACGGGCATCGAGAATCTCGGTGCGACGCTGATCGCCGTATTCGGCGCGGATCACTTCCAGCTCTTCGCGGATCACTTCCATCAGGCGCACGGCGCTGTTGAGGATGCGGATCAGCTCGCCGATCTGGTTGAGGATCTCTTGATACTCGGCCAGCAGTTTTTCGTGTTCCAGACCGGTCAGACGGTGCAGACGCAGTTCCAGAATGGCTTGCGCCTGTTCTGGCGACAGGAAGTACTTGCCTTCACGCAGACCGTATTGCGGATCGAGGTTTTCCGGACGGCACGAATCGGCACCGGCACGCTCAACCATCGCCACCACTGCCGAGGATTCCCACGGTGTGCTGACCAGCGCTTCTTTGGCTTCCGACGGCGTCGGCGAAGCCTTGATCAGGGCGATGACCGGGTCGATGTTCGACAGGGCAACGGCCTGGCCTTCGAGGATATGACCACGCTCGCGCGCCTTGCGCAGTTCGAACACGGTACGGCGGGTGACGACTTCGCGACGGTGACGGACGAAGGCTTCCAGCAGATCCTTGAGGTTCAGGATGCGTGGACGGCCGTCGATCAGCGCAACGATGTTGATGCCGAATACCGATTGCAGCTGGGTCTGGGCGTAGAGGTTGTTGAGGATCACCTCAGGCACTTCGCCGCGACGCAGTTCGATCACGACGCGCATACCGTCCTTGTCGGACTCGTCGCGCAGTTCGGTGATGCCTTCGAGCTTCTTCTCTTTGACCAGCTCGGCGATCTTCTCGATCAGACGCGCCTTGTTCAACTGGTAAGGGAGTTCGGTGATGACGATCTGCTGACGGCCACCGACCTTGTCGATGTCTTCGATGATCGAGCGGGCGCGCATGTAAATACGGCCACGACCGGTACGGTAGGCTTCGATGATGCCGGCGCGACCGTTGATGATCGCGGCGGTCGGGAAGTCCGGACCGGGGATGTATTGCATCAGTTCATCGACGGTCAGCTCAGGATTGTCGATGAGCGCCAGGCAACCGTCGATGACTTCACCGAGGTTGTGCGGCGGAATGTTGGTCGCCATGCCCACGGCGATACCGCTGGAGCCGTTGACCAGCAGGTTGGGGATACGGGTCGGCATGACCGCCGGGATCATTTCGGTGCCGTCGTAGTTCGGCACCCAATCCACGGTTTCTTTATGCAGGTCAGCCAGCAGCTCGTGCGCCAGCTTGGTCATGCGCACTTCGGTGTATCGCATGGCCGCAGCGTTGTCGCCGTCGACCGAACCGAAGTTGCCCTGACCGTCTACCAGCAGGTAGCGCAGGGAGAAAGGCTGGGCCATACGAACGATGGTGTCGTACACCGCGGTATCACCGTGCGGGTGATACTTACCGATCACGTCGCCGACAACACGGGCAGATTTCTTGTACGGCTTGTTGAAGTCGTTGCCCAGCTCGCTCATCGCGAACAGTACGCGACGGTGCACGGGCTTGAGGCCATCGCGCGCATCCGGCAGTGCACGGCCGACGATCACGCTCATCGCGTAGTCGAGGTAGGACTGTTTCAGCTCGTCTTCGATATTGACCGGGAGGATTTCTTTGGCCAGTTCGCCCATGAGAAGCCTGATTCCTTTTTCTGGTGAAACTTCGTCATATCCATATGGGACCAACGAAGCTCGTCGGGGCAGACCGAGTGCCATGCACCGACTTACGACAAATCAACATTGGATCGCGGATTTGCGCAGTAAAGACAGCTCCGTGGAGCTGCCTCGGAAAACGCCGGATGTTATCACAAGAGCCGCCACGCACCTATCCCCCTGATGCGCATGGAGCATAGTTAGTTGACCGGTGACAGGCTTAACGGGGACGAGAGAGGCTCAGAGCTTCTTTGGATGCAGAATTGGGGCTTGGTTTAGCGATGTTTATTGACATTTAGGGCCCCTTCGCGAGCAAGCTCGCTCCCACAGGGTTCTGTGGCGCTCACAAAACCTGTGGGAGCGAGCCTGCTCGCGAAGAGGACAATTCAGACATCAAGCCAATCAATGCAGGCGTTTGCGGCACATCAACTGGGCCATTTTCGCGGTATCCGGGCGCTCGACGATGCCTTTTTCGGTGACGATCGCATCGATCAGGTCGGCCGGCGTCACGTCAAATACCGGGTTGAACGCTTCAACGTCCGCGCCGACGCGCTTGCCACCCACTTCGAGCAACTCGGCGCCATCACGCTCCTCGATCGGGATGTCGTCACCGCTGGCCAGATTCATGTCGATGGTCGAACTTGGCGCCACCACCATGAAACGCACGCCGTGGTGCATGGCGTTGACCGCCAGTTGGTAGGTGCCGATCTTGTTGGCCACGTCACCGTTGGCGGTGATGCGGTCCGCACCGACGATCACCCAGGTCACGCCTTTGGTTTTCATGATGTGCGCAGCGGCGGAGTCGGCATTCAGGGTGACCGGAATGCCTTCGTTGGCCAGTTCCCAAGCGGTCAGGCGCGAACCCTGCAGCCACGGACGGGTTTCATCGGCATAAACGCGCTCGACCATGCCTTCCAGATAAGCCGCGCGAATCACCCCCAGCGCCGTACCGAACCCGCCGGTAGCCAGCGCACCGGTGTTGCAGTGAGTCAGAATCGCCTGCGCATTGCCCTGGTGCTTGCGGATCAGGTCAACGCCGAGCTGGGCCATGGTCAGGTTGGCTTCGCGGTCGCTTTCATGAATGGCAATGGCTTCGGCTTCCAGCGCCGCCAACGGGTCGGCGTTGCCTTTCAGACGATCCAGTCGATCGTGCATCCGGCCCAACGCCCAGAACAGATTGACTGCGGTCGGACGAGAATCGGCCAGCAAGGCGAAATCTTCTTCCAGCGCCGCAGCCCAGTCGCCACCTTCGGTCAGACGGGCACGGGCCGCCAGCACAATGCCATAGGCTGCGCTGATGCCGATGGCCGGCGCACCGCGCACCACCATCGAACGAATCGCCTCGGCCACGCCGGCGGCGCTGGTGTAGGCAATCCAGGTTTCCTCGAACGGCAAAATACGCTGATCCAGCAGGTGGAGCGCGCCATCTCGCCAATCGATGGCCTTTACTTTCTCCGCAGCCAACAGTCGATCGCGCATCCCTCACCCCGTACTCATGAACAAAAGCCGCCGATTATAGCGATCCCCCCGCGAAGACGCTCGGGTATACTTCGCCATCCTTTACAAAAGCACTGGAACCGCCCCTCGATGCCGAAACCTGCCATTGCGCTCGACTTATTATTGCTGCCGACCTGGCTGGTACCCGTCGAACCTGCAGGCGTTGTGCTCAAGGAGCACGGCCTGGGCATTCGCGACGGTCGCATCGTGTTTATCGGCCCGCGCGCCGAAGCATTGAAGTGTAACGCCACAGAAACCCGGGAATTGCCGGATGTGCTGCTCGCCCCCGGTCTGATCAACGCGCACGGTCACGCGGCGATGACGCTGTTTCGTGGCCTGGCCGATGATTTGCCGCTGATGACCTGGCTGGAAAATCACATCTGGCCGGCCGAGGCCAAGTGGGTCGATGAAGATTTCGTTCGCGATGGGACTGATTTGGCTATCGCCGAGCAGATCAAGGGCGGCATCACCTGTTTCTCGGACATGTATTTCTACCCGAAAGTCGCCAGCGAGCGCGTGCACAACAGCGGCATTCGCGCGCAGATCGCCATTCCAATCCTTGATTTCCCGATTCCGGGCGCCAGCAGCGCCGATGAAGCCATTCGTCAGGGCGTCGAGTTGTTCGGCGATCTCAAGCACCATGAACGGATCAAGATCACCTTCGGCCCCCATGCACCGTACACCGTCGGTGACGAAAACCTCGAGAAAATCCGAGTGATTGCCGAGGAGCTGGACGCCTCGATCCATATGCACGTGCACGAAACCGCTTTCGAAGTTCAGCAAGCGCTGGAGCAGCGCGGTGAACGTCCGCTCGCGCGCCTCGGCCGTCTCGGCCTGCTCGGCCCGCGCTTCCAGGCCGTGCACATGACCCAGATCAGCGATGACGACCTGGCGTTACTGGTAGAAAGCAACACCAGCGTGATCCACTGCCCGGAATCGAACCTGAAACTCGCCAGCGGCTTCTGCCCGGTCGAGCGTTTGTGGCAGGCTGGCGTCAACGTGGCCGTTGGCACCGATGGCGCCGCCAGCAATAACGATCTGGATCTGCTCGGCGAAACCCGTACCGCTGCGCTGCTGGCCAAAGCCGTCGCCGGTTCCGCCACCGCACTCGACGCCCATCGAGCGCTGCGCATGGCCACGCTGAATGGCGCGCGCGCACTGGGGATCGAGGCGCAAGTCGGCTCGCTGGAAATTGGCAAAGCTGCCGACATCGTCGCTTTCGACCTGTCCGGCCTGGCCCAGCAACCGGTATATGACCCGGTCTCGCAGCTTATATATGCCACCGGTCGCGATTGCGTGAAACACCTGTGGGTCGCCGGCAAGCAACTGCTCGACGACCGCCGCCTGACGCGCATGGACGAAGAGCAACTGGGCGCCACCGCCCGGACCTGGGGCCAGCGCATCAGCGGCCACACCGAATCGTAAACACCTTGGCGCAAACGCCAGGGCTACAGCACTTTTAAAGTTTTAGAGGATTAAACATGAGCAACGTCGACCACGCTGAAATCGCCAAATTCGAAGCCTTGGCCCATCGCTGGTGGGACCGCGAAAGCGAGTTCAAACCACTGCACGACATCAACCCGCTGCGGGTCAACTGGATTGACGAGCGGGTCAATCTGGCCGGCAAGAAAGTCCTCGACGTCGGTTGCGGCGGCGGCATCCTCAGCGAAGCCATGGCGCAACGCGGTGCCACGGTGATGGGCATCGACATGGGCGAAGCGCCGCTGGCGGTCGCGCAACTGCATCAACTGGAATCCGGCGTCAGCGTTGAGTACCGCCAGATCACCGCCGAAGCCCTGGCCGAAGAAATGCCGGAGCAGTTTGACGTGGTCACGTGCCTGGAAATGCTCGAGCACGTGCCGGATCCGTCGTCAGTGATCCGCGCCTGCTTCCGCATGGTCAAGCCGGGCGGTCAGGTGTTCTTCTCGACCATCAACCGCAACCCGAAGGCCTACCTGTTCGCCATCATCGGCGCTGAATACATCATGAAGCTGCTGCCGCGCGGCACCCACGATTTCAAGAAATTCATCCGCCCGTCCGAGCTGGGTGCCTGGAGCCGCATGGCCGGCCTGACCGTCAAAGACATCATCGGCCTGACCTACAACCCGCTGACCAAGCACTACAAACTGGCCAGCGACGTTGACGTCAACTACATGATCCAGACCCTGCGCGAGGAGTAAGCCGATGGCGATCAGAGCAGTTCTTTTCGACATGGACGGCACCCTGCTCGACACGGCGCCGGACTTCATCGCCATCTGCCAGGCCATGCGTGCAGATCGCGGCTTGCCGCCGATCAACGACAAGCACATCCGCGACGAGATTTCCGGTGGCGCCAAAGCCATGGTCGCGGTGACGTTTTCGATGGACCCGGAGTCGCCGGGCTTCGAAGAACTGCGTCTGGAGTTCCTTGAGCGCTATCTGGTTGGCTGCGCCGTGCACAGCAAACTGTTTGACGGCATGGGTGAACTGCTGGCCGATATCGAAAAGGCCAAGCTGATCTGGGGCGTGGTCACCAACAAACCACTGCGCTTTGCCGAGCCGATCATGCAGCAACTGGGACTGGCCGAGCGTTCGGCATTGCTGATCTGCCCGGATCACGTGAAAAACAGCAAGCCGGATCCGGAACCGTTGATCCTTGCGTGCAAGATGCTTGATCTGGATCCGGCGACGGTGCTGTTTGTCGGCGATGATTTGCGCGATATCGAATCGGGGCGCGATGCCGGGACGAAAACCGCTGCGGTGACGTTCGGTTATATCCATCCGGACGACAACCCGCGCCACTGGGGCGCGGATGTGGTGGTGGATCATCCGTCGGAGCTGCGCAAGGTGCTCGATAGCGCGCTTTGCAGTTGCTGAGACCTGACGCAGAGCGTCATTGGCTGCATTCCCACGCAGAGCGTGGGAACGATCTGACTTGATGAGGTTTTTATGTTTGATTATTCCGCTCGCCCCGAATTGCTCAAGGATCGGGTCATTCTGGTCACCGGTGCCGGTCGCGGGATCGGCGCGGCAGCCGCAAAAACCTACGCCGCCCATGGCGCTACGGTATTGCTGCTGGGCAAAACCGAAGCGAACCTGACGCAGGTGTATGACGAGATCGAGGCTGCCGGGCATCCGCAACCCGCCGTGATTCCGTTCAATCTCGAAACCGCCCTGCCCCATCAGTACGATGAGCTGGCCGCGATGATCGAGACCGAGTTCGGCCACCTCGACGGCCTGCTGCACAACGCTTCGATCATCGGCCCGCGCACGCCGATCGAACAGTTGTCCGGTGAAAACTTCATGCGCGTCATGCAAGTCAACGTCAACGCCATGTTCATGCTGACCAGCACCCTGCTGCCGCTGCTCAAGCTGTCGCAGGATGCCTCGGTGGTGTTCACCTCCAGCAGCGTCGGGCGCAAGGGCCGTGCGTACTGGGGCGCTTATGGCGTATCGAAGTTCGCCACCGAAGGCTTGATGCAAACCCTGGCCGATGAAGTCGACGGTGTCGCGCCGGTACGCTCCAACAGCATCAACCCGGGCGGCACGCGCACCAGCATGCGCGCCCAGGCGTATCCGGGGGAAAACCCGCTGAACAACCCGACACCGGAAGAAATCATGCCGGTCTACCTGTACCTGATGGGCCCGGACAGCACCGGCATCAATGGCCAGGCCTTCAACGCGCAATGACTGCCATACGTCGCTTTTGTTGCCGCGGCAGATTCCTGTCGCGGCATGCATTTGCCGCTGGCGACTGTCATATTTCAGTCAATTTTCCACCGCGCCCCTCCCCCTTGTTCAGCCAACCTGTTGATTCCAAACGGTTTAAATAAAACCGAACCGAATGGCACGACTTTCGCTCTAAATTTCCTCAAAGCATGCCGTGTGAAGGCAGTGGGGCAAGGCCGAATTCGATAGCTGACTAATCGTCTTCAGGCAGACTAAACTTACGCCAAATGTCCTACGGGACTGATGGATCAGTATGACGCGCAGCCCATAGCCGCTCTCACCCAGCCTGTAAGACAGACTTACTGCTTTAGGGGCTCACGCCATATGAAATCACCCTCCCAGACCAATGCAATTGACTTTGACAGTGCCAAATTGCAACGCCTGGGCTTTGGTCAGCTGCCTCCCCTTCTGGAGCGACCGGCCAGTCTTGCGCAATTGCGCCAGCAAATGAGCCTGCAACTGCAAACCAGCCTCGAGCCGCAACGCATCCTCGGTCTGTTTTTCCGCGAAGTTCAGCGTCTCGTGCCCCTGGACGCGCTTAGCTACGTGCATCAGGGCAGTGACCTGCGTCTGGAGTTCGGTGCCCGCGGCCACCACTCGATCAGCTATACCCTGAGCCACGAAGGCGAGCACATGGGCGAACTGGTGTTCCGTCGCAATCAACGCTTCAACGACAAGGAACAAGGTCAACTGGAGTCGTTACTGTCATCCTTGCTGTACCCGATGCGCAACGCGCTGCTTTATCGCGAGGCGACTCAGAGTGCCCTGCGCGATCCGCTGACCGGCGCCGGTAACCGCATCGCCATGGAGCAAACCCTGCAGCGGGAGATCGATATGTCTCGCCGACATCAACAACCGTTGTCGCTGCTGATGCTCGATATCGACCACTTCAAACGGGTCAACGACAGCCATGGCCACAGCGCCGGCGATGACGTGCTTAAAGCCATCGCCGCGACAATCAAGGCGCAACTGCGCAACGTCGACATGGTGTTCCGTTACGGTGGTGAGGAGTTTCTGGTGCTGCTGTCCAACACCAGCCGGGATGCGGCGGCAATGGTCGGCGAACGCCTTCGTTATGCGACGCAGGCGGCCGAATACTATGCCGATGGGCAGTTGATTGAATTGACGGTGAGCCTGGGATGTTCGACGTTGTTGCCGGGCGAATCGGCTGACAGCTTGCTGCGCCGCGCTGACAGTGCGTTGTATGTGGCCAAGCGTGAAGGTCGCAACCGCCTGGCGATGGCGGGCTAAGCCTTTCAGGCAACACAAAACAGTGTGGGAGCGAGCTTGCTCGCGAAAGCGGTGAATCAGTCAACGCAGTGCTGACTGACATGACCCCTTCGCGAGCAGGCTCGCTCCCACATTGGTATTGCGTGAGGCTTGAATCAGCTCTCGACTACCGCCCTGCGCTCTCGGTTGACCAGCAAGCGTTCCGACGTCTCCAGTTGCATGCAACGCTCCAGAAACAGATACATGTAGTCATAGCTCTTGCAGACGGCCTGACGCAACTCGGCCTGCAAGGCCTTGCTCGGGTTCATCCCGGCCAGGGTGCAGATGATTTCCAGCGCCTCCCACGGATGGGCATCGTCGTACTGGGCATGCATCTTCAACCACTTCATCGCGCGCTTGCGATCCTCTTCGGGAAACGCTGCGGCATACACGCCGGTGGAGCAGACCAGCGCCGACCACTCCCCGGTCGCGCCTTCGATGGCATAGTTGGTGGCCGCGATGGCCACAATCAACGAATCGGCTGAGCTGGTGTGCCAGCACCAATGACTCAAGGCATGCAGTTCGGGCGGCACATGTTGGGCCTGAAGGTCTTCCAGACTGACGCCATGTGCACGACTCCAGTGCACCCAATAATCCGCATGATTGAGTTCAACGCGGATATTGCGCATCAGCCAGCGCCGCGCCATGTCTTCGCCCGGATGCCGGGCAAACCTGGTTTTGGTGAGATTCTGCGCCATGTACAGCGCAAATTGCTCAACCACCGGCCAGCCCCCGATCAGGTACTGACGCATGGTTCTGGCGCTGAGCTTGTTATCACGCATGCGCAGGTAAAGTTCATGTTCGACAACCCGGCGCTTGCTCTCGCTGCAATCCGCAATGAGCTGTTGTGCCCAGGCAGGATAACTTGCAGCTTCCATGAGTGGTCCGGTTCGGTTGAATGTGTCGATCACTGTTCGGCTCCTTTTGATTTGTGATTGTAAGGATCGGCGAGAGACTTCAACGGAACGTGCCAGGCGCTTTGAATAACAGCGGTTGCGGTCTGGCGGGCCGACTTTGCAAACTGTCGCAGGTAAACAACTGTGGGCGTTCTATAACATAACCCTGAGCGTAATCCACACCAATTTCAAGCAGGGCCTGCTCGATCTGGGTTGTTTCAACAAACTCGGCAATTGTCTTTTTACCCATGACATGCCCGATGTGATTGATCACTTCGACCATTGCGCGGTTAATCGGGTCGTCCAGCATATCCTTTACGAAACTCCCGTCGATCTTCAGGAAGTCTACAGGCAAATGTTTCAGATAAGCGAATGAAGACATTCCGGCGCAAAAATCATCTAACGAAAAATAGCAACCTAAGCCTTTGAGTTCATTAATAAATCTTATTGCACTGCCCAGATTTGAAATTGCACTGGTTTCTGTAATTTCAAAACAAATCATTTCAGGCGGTATTGCATAGTTAACAAACTGTTCCCGCAGAAAGTGCAAAAACGCGTCATCTCCTATAGTAATGCCTGACAGATTAATCGCACACATTGCTAAAGGTTGTTGATGTTCTTGGGCAATACATTGAGCAATAACCTTAAATACATTCTGAACTACCCAACGATCCAGTTGACTCATCAAACCATAGCGCTCGGCGGCGGGAATGAAACTGTCCGGCAGAATCATCCGCCCGGCTTCATCGTGCAGACGCAGCAGAATCTCGATATGCCCACCGTTGTTGTCACCCGACTTGAGCGGAGCGATTTCCTGGGCGTACAGACAAAAACGGTTTTCCTCCAGGGCCATGTGCAAGCGTTGCACCCAGGCCATCTCACCAAAGCGCAGGGACAGTTCGGAATCGTCAGCGTGATAAACCTGCACGCGGTTGCGGCCCTTTTCCTTGGCCATGTAACAGGCCATATCTGCGGCACGCAATGAGGCTTCGAGGGTCGTCGGGACTTGTGCGATATGCACCAGGCCAATGCTCACGGTGGTCAGGAACGGCCGCCCCTTCCAGACAAAGTGCAGATTCTGCACAGTCTGACGCAGCGCCTCGGCAATCTTTTCCGCCGCGTCCGGCGCGCAGTTCTCCAGCAAAATGCCGAACTCATCACCACCCAGTCGCGCCAGCGTATCGCCCTCGCGCAGTCCGGACTGCAGCAACGTACATATGTGCCGCAACAACTCATCGCCGGCGGCATGGCCGCAGGTGTCGTTGACCAGTTTGAATTGATCAAGATCGAGGAACATCAGCGCATGCCGCCCGGTATGGCGGGTGAGATTGTGCAGCGCCTGCTCCAGGCGATATTCGAACTCGCGACGGTTAGCCAGCCCGGTCAGCGCGTCATGGGTGGCCTGCCACGACAGATTGGCGATGTATTGCCGTTCCTGGGTCATGTCGTGCAACACCAGCACCGTGCCACTGACCTTTCCGGCATTACGGATCGGCGCGCCGACCAGGGTCACCGACAATGTCGTGCCATCAAGGCGCTGGATCAGCTTCGAGTGCTCGCTGCCGCCACTGAGCTTGCCGCTGAGAATGTGCTCGATCAGGGTCAGCCCTTCGGACTGGGCGTTGTCGTCGAGCAGATTGAACAATGCCGCCAGCGGCAAACCCGCCGCCTGTTCGGCTTTCCAGTGGGTCATGGCTTCAGCGGCCGGGTTCATGTAATCGATAGCGCCGCTGACGTCGGTGGTAATGACGCCATCACCGATCGAATGCAAGGTAACGTGCGCCCGATCCTTCTCCAGTTGCAGCGCCTCGGCAAAGGCATGGCGCTGTTTGAGCAACTTGTGCGTGCGCCACAGGGCCAGCACGATCAGCCCCAGCGCTGTGGCGAGATTGGTCAACAGCAGCAGCCGCAGGATCATCCGCGAGCCTTCGCCCAGCGCATCGCTGAAGGCTTTCGCGGCCGGGGTCACGCCATCGTTGATGGCAAAAATGCGTGCCTTCCAACCCTGGATATCGGCGCTGCTGGCGGTGTTTTGCGAAATGCTGCGGTGCATCTCCTGCGCCACGTCATCCAGCTCGACCAGATAGGCGTCACCGACCGTCCAGCGGTCAATTGCGGTTTCCAGATAACTGAAATGGCGGAAGTTGAGGTACAGCCAGATCAGGCTGGAAACATCGTCCGGGTGGTTGCCACCCTTGAGAATGCCTTCGCGCGCCGCGGCCAGATCCGGCGGTTGATGATCCAGCGCCAGGCGCAACTGATGCCCGCCTTGCGGCACACCGATCGCAGTGCGGTACTTGAGGAAAATCGCCTCGTCACGGCTGTCGGCGTAGAGATTGAGGTAGTAAATCGCGTCTTTCTGGCCCTTGGACCAGAGGCTTTCACCAGCGACGTAACCGCGAACCGCCGAGAGCACGTAAAGACTCACGCCGCCCAATAACGCTTGAAACAACACGACGGCAATAAATGGCCAGACGATGCCCAACAACCGTGGCGTTCCGAGAGTCCGCTTTTGCTTCATGAGATCCCTTGCGCAAGCACTGCCAGATGAACACCGGAAAATCCCGCTCCTGACAGCTCAGCCTAGGCTAATTTTCGCCAAGTCAAAGGGACAGCTCTGCCGTCCTCTAGGTCGATTGTGCAAATGGCGGGACTGTACGGGCGTTCCGAGTGATTTTACTTAATGCAATTCAAGCACTAAGCACAGAAACCGGCACGAAACTCAAGGGCGCTGGATCTGCTGCAGATGACCATAGAGCTTGGCATACAGACCACCATCGGCAATCAACTGCTGATGATCGCCATCTTCAGCGACCTGACCGCCATCGAACACCAGCACGCGATCAGCCTGTTTCACCGCCGACAGTCGGTGGGCAATGATCAGCGTGGTGCGGCCATTGAGGAAGCGCGCCATGGCCTGATGCAGGTTGTACTCGGTGGCGGCGTCGAGGGCCGAGGTGGCTTCGTCGAGGATCACGACTTTCGGTTCGGCGAGGATCATCCGCGCGATGGCCAGACGTTGCCGCTGCCCGCCGGACAGGCGCACGCCGGAGCGGCCGACGATACTGTCCAGACCATTGGGCAAGGCGCGGATGGTCGCTTCGAGCTGAGCGATTTCCAGCGCCTGCCAGCACGCCTCGTCACTGCGGGTGCGGCCCATGGTCAGGTTGGCGCGCACGGTGTCGTTGAACAGCGCCGGGTGCTGCAACACCACTGCGACGTTTTCGCGAACCGTGTCCAGACCGATTTCCTGCTGGGTCGAACCGCCGAAGCGGATGGTGCCGGACAGTGGCGTATAGAGCCCGAGCAGCAATTGCACGAGGGTACTTTTGCCGCCGCCACTGGCGCCGACAATCGCAACTTTTTCACCAGGAGCAATCGACAGATTCAGTTGATCCAGCACCAGGTCATCGCCGTAGCCGAAGCTCAGGCCCTGTACCTGAATACCTACGGTGTCCCGGCCCTTGAACGGATCGACACCGCCGGGATATTGCGGCTCATCGGCGCGCGCCAGCAGTTCGTTGATCCGCGCCAGCGCCCCGCCCGCCGCGTAATAGGCGTATTGCAGATTGAGCAGTTGTTCAACCGGGCCGATCATGAACCACAGGTAGCTGAACACCGCGAGCATCTGGCCGATCGACAGGTCGGAGAACAACACCGTGAGCATCGCCGCCGCGCGGAAGATGTCGATGCCGAACTGGAACAACAAACCGCTGGCACGGTTGGAAGCGTCGGTTTTCCACTGCGAGTTGACCGCGTAGTTACGCACTTCCTGCGCGCGCAGACCGAGCCGCCCGAGGAAGAAACCCTGACGGTTGCCGGCACGGATCTCCTGAATCGCATCAAGGGTTTCGCTCAACGCCTGGGTGAAGCGCGAGGTGCTGTCGTTCTCAAGCTTCTTCAGGTGTTTGACGCGTTTGCCCAACTGCACCGTGGCGTAGATCACCAGCGGGTTGAACAGCAGAATCAGCAGCGCCAGTTTCCAGTGCATCCACATCAGGATGCTCGCGGTGCCGACCAGCGTCAGCATCGCCACCAGAAAGCGACTGAGGGTTTCGCCGACGAATTTGTCGAGGGTATCCAGATCAGTGACCAGGTGCGTCGTTACTGTGCCGCTACCGAGGCTTTCGTATTCGCCGAGGGAAATCCGCTTGAGGCGTTCGATCAGACGCACGCGAATACGATAGACGATGTCCTTGGCCAGCCGTGCAAACAGCCGCGACTGCAACACACCAAAGCACAGCGAACTGCAACGCAGGGTAAGGGTCACCAGCAACATCAGGCCGATATAGCCGGCCGCTTGCTGCCACATCGTCGGCAGCACATGGTTCATGACTTTCAGCGCGGCATCGCCATGGCCGAGCAGGACTTCGTCCACCAGCAGCGGCAACAGCAATGGAATCGGCACGCTGCACAGCGTCGCCAGCACAGCCACGCCGTTGGCAATCCATAGGGATTTTTTGTGAGTGAGTGCCAGTCGCCGGACTTCTGCCCAGCTCAGCCGGTCGACACGCTTTACGGCTG
Source organism: Pseudomonas sp. ok266 (assembly GCF_900110195.1). Classification (NCBI taxonomy): domain Bacteria; kingdom Pseudomonadati; phylum Pseudomonadota; class Gammaproteobacteria; order Pseudomonadales; family Pseudomonadaceae; genus Pseudomonas; species Pseudomonas sp. ok266. The sequence continues at coordinate 197,930 of NZ_FOCU01000009.1, forward strand.
GCGTGTCATCGGCCAGGTCAGGCACAGGCGGCGCGCTCCAGCCAGCGGCCGAGCAATGGCGACAGTTCGCTGAGCGGTTGATAGCCATTGGTCAGCAGCGCCAGTTGGCCATTGCGTTCGGCGAGCAGGGTCGGGAAACCGGCGATGCCCAGATCCTGCACCCAACTGAAATCGGCCTGAGTGGCTTTGTGCTGATCGGCATGATCGAACAACGCCGCGAACTCGATGCGCGGCACACCGGCCTTCTCCGCCAACTCGACCAATACACTGGCCTGGGTGACATCGCGGCCTTCAGCGTAAAACGCCTGCTGGATCAGTCCGACCAATGTCCACGCGCAATCCGGCGCCAGACTGCGCGCCGTGACGATCGCGCGGCAGGCAGGCTCGGTGTCGTAGACAAAACCGTCAGGTAACGCACCTTCAAACTTGAACGGTTGACCGGTGGCCTCGGTGACCGCTTGCCAGTGTTCAAGAATGTAGCGACGCGTGGTCGGCTCCAGCGCCGAGCCGCTGCCGGTGCGCAAACCACCGACCACCAGATGCAACTCCACCCCGGCTGCTTGCGCCTGCTCAACCAATGCCTTGGCCACCGGAGCAAAACCCCAGCACCACGAACACATCGGATCCATCACATAGAGCAGGCGCGCAGACATGATTAAGCCTCGGTGGATGCTTGCTTGTAGTTGTAGCCGATCGGGTGCGGCATGTTGCGCGCCTTGGCCAGTTCGATCTGCTTCTGCCGGTCGATGGCGCTGCGGCGGGTTTTCTCGCTCAACGTGTCCCAGCAATGCGGGCAACTGATGCCGGCAACGTAATGCTCGCTGGTGCGATCTTCAACACTGACCGGTGTGCGACAGGCATGACATTGATCGTAGTCGCCTTCGCTGAGGTCGTGACGCACGGTCACGCGGTTGTCGAACACGAAGCAGTCGCCCTGCCACTTGGTTTCTTCCTGCGGCACCTCTTCGAGGTACTTCAGGATGCCACCCTTGAGGTGGTAAACCTCTTCGAAACCCTCGCCGAGCATGTAGCTCGAAGCTTTCTCACAGCGAATGCCACCGGTGCAGAACATTGCGACCTTCTTGTGCACGGCCGGGTCGAAGTGTTCTTTGATGTAGTCGGGGAATTCGCGAAAACTGGTGGTTTTCGGATCGATGGCGCCTTCGAAAGTGCCGATCGATACTTCGTAATCGTTACGGGTGTCGATCAACAGCACTTCCGGGTCGCTGATCAACGCGTTCCAGTCTTGCGGATCAACGTAGGTGCCGACCTTTTTGTTCGGGTCGACGCCTTCGACACCGAGGGTGACGATCTCTTTCTTCAGTTTGACCTTGGTGCGATAGAACGGCTGCTCGTCGCAGTACGACTCTTTGTGATCGATGTCGATCATGCGTGGGTCGTTCTTGAGCCAGGTGAGCAGACCGTCGATGCCTTCGCGAGTGCCGGACACCGTGCCGTTGATGCCTTCTTCGGCGATCAGCAGGGTGCCTTTGATCTGGTTGTCGACCATCGCTTGCAGCAGCGGCTCGCGCAGGTTGACGTAATCTTCGAGGGTGACGAACTTATACAGTGCCGCCACGACAATCGGTTGTGTCATGGGTATTTCTCCAGGTGGCTACCCTCGCAAAGGGTGAACCGGATTCAAAAAAAACGCGCCGGGTAAGCGGCGCGTTGCGGATTCTAGCAAAAAACCGAAGCTTAATGCTTACTGCCGCCAGCACAGGTTGGCGATGCCGGAGCGGCGCCGATCTCTGCCCATTCCTGCGGGGTGTAGGTGTGCAGCGCCAACGCATGGAACTCGCCCATCAGCTCACCGAGCGTGCCGTAGACTTTCTGGTGGCGCTTGACCCGGTTCAGGCCGTCAAACTGCGCGCTGACCACCACGGCCTTGTAGTGCGTCTGCAACCCGCGACTGTGCATGTGGCTTTCGTCCAGCACTTGCAGGTGCTCAGGCTGAAGCAGGGCCAGCGTCGATTCGATGCGTTGTTGCATGGTCATCACGAACTCCGCTTACTTCTTCTTGGCCGGCGCAGCAGCGCCTTTCGGGTCCAGCTCTTTGGTCATGTCGTCGAGCAGCTTGTTGACGACAGGCACGGCGCTTTCCAGTTTGGCCTGGGTCATCTGGGCCGATTGCTGGGTCAGCTGCGGCATTTTTTCCAGGACTTTCTTGCCCAGTGGCGACTGGTAGAACGCGACCAGGTCTTTCAGCTCGGATTCGCTGAAGTTGCTGGTGTAAAGCTTGACCATGTCAGGCTTGAGCTTGTTCCAGCCGATGGCCTGGTCCAGGGCGGCGTTGGCCTTGGCCTGGTAGGTTTCCAGTACGGCTTTCTTGGCTTCCGGGGCTTTGGTCTGTTCAAAACGCTGAGCGAACATTTGCTGCACTTGCATGTACACCGGAGTGCCCAGCTTGTCAGCGTGCGCCAGGGTCAGGAAAGCTTCAGCACTGGCGTTGTGGCTGGCGGTATCGGCAAGCACCTGGCCGCTGGCGCAAACCAGTGCAACCGCGGTGCAGATGGCACGAAGACGAGTCATCGAGTTTCCTTTTCAGCTAGGCGAGGTAAAACCCCAAGGGCGACCATTCTGCGCCTAAAAAACCTCGTGGCTCAACCCCCGAGCCTTGCCGTGCTTGATTGGCCGGGTTTTACCGGTCAACAATCGGTTCGAGGGAACCACCACGGCCGATGCCGGCCTAAACTGCGCAAACAGACCAACAGGAGTGTGCACGATGAGCCGTATCGAAACCGACAGCCTGGGCCAGATCGAAGTCCCGGACGACGCCTACTGGGGTGCTCAGACGCAACGCTCGCTGATCAACTTCGCCATTGGTCAGGAACGCATGCCGCTGCCGGTACTGCACGCTCTGGCCCTGATCAAGAAAGCCGCTGCACGGGTCAACGACCGTAACGGCGATTTGCCCGCCGACATCGCCCGCCTGATCGAACAGGCTGCCGACGAAGTGCTCGACGGCCAGCACGACGACCAGTTTCCGCTCGTCGTTTGGCAGACCGGCAGCGGCACGCAGAGCAACATGAACGTCAACGAAGTCATCGCCGGGCGCGCCAACGAACTGGCCGGCAACCCGCGCGGCGGCAAGACGCCGGTGCACCCGAACGATCACGTCAACCGCTCGCAAAGCTCCAACGACTGCTTCCCCACCGCCATGAGCATTGCCACCGCCCAGGCCGTGCAGGAACAACTGCTGCCGGCGATTGCCGAGTTGTCTGGCGGCCTCGCCGAACTGGCCGCGCGGCACATGAAACTGGTGAAAACCGGTCGCACGCACATGATGGATGCGACGCCGATCACCTTCGGTCAGGAGTTGTCCGGGTTCATCGCGCAACTGGATTACGCCGAACGCGCAATCCGCGCCGCGCTGCCAGCGGTGTGTGAACTGGCCCAGGGCGGCACCGCGGTCGGCACCGGGCTGAATTCGCCGCATGGTTTTGGTGAGGCGATTGCTGCAGAACTGGCGGCGCTGTCCGGCCTGCCCTTCGTCACCGCGCCGAACAAGTTCGCCGCCCTCGCCGGCCACGAACCCCTGACCAGCCTGTCCGGCGCGCTGAAAACCCTCGCCGTGGCGCTGATGAAAATCGCCAACGACCTGCGCCTGCTCGGCTCCGGCCCACGCGCAGGTTTTGCCGAAGTGCGGCTGCCGGCAAATGAGCCGGGCAGCTCGATCATGCCCGGCAAGGTCAACCCGACCCAGTGCGAGGCATTGTCGATGCTCGCCTGTCAGGTGCTGGGCAACGACGTGACCATCGGCATTGCCGCGAGTCAGGGTCACTTGCAGTTGAACGTGTTCAAACCGGTGATCATCCACAACCTGCTGCAATCGATCCGCCTGCTCGCCGATGGCTGCAGCAACTTCCAGCAGCACTGCATTGCCGGGCTGGAGCCGGACGCCGAAGTCATGGCCCGACACCTGGAGCGCGGGCTGATGCTGGTGACGGCACTGAATCCGCACATTGGTTATGACAAGTCGGCGGAGATCGCCAAGAAGGCTTACAGCGAAGGGCTGACCTTGCGTGAGGCGGCGTTGGCGTTGGGCTATCTGACGGATGAAGAGTTTGATGCGTGGGTGCGGCCGGAGAATATGATCGAGGCAGGCGCCAAGGGTTAAGTTTTGTAGAGCCTGAAAGTCCGTCTTCGCGAGCAAGCTCGCTCCCACATTTGGGCGCATTTCCAACATGAGAATGCAGTCGAATGTGGGAGCGAGCTTGCTCGCGAATGGGGGCGACGCGGTTTAACTGGCTGCCATCTTCAACCGCCGCGCCTTCAACCCGGCAATCAACGAAGGCCCCAACGCCACCAGCGCCGACCCCAGCACCACCAGCACCGCCCCGCCATAACCCAACCCGTTGATCTGCTCGGCATGCACATATTCGGGCCAGATCCCCGCCGCAATCGCTACTGCGCCAAAGGTCACCAACGGCGTGATCGCCAACGTCGCACTCACCCGCGACGCTTCCCAATGCGCCAGCGCTTCAGCGAACGCGCCATAGGCAATCAACGTGTTCATGCAGCACGCCAGCAGCAGCCAGCCCTGCAACGGGCTGAGGTTCAGCGCTTCGAGCGGATGCACCCACGGCGTCAGCAACAGTGCGCAGAACAGGTAGATCACCATCATCACTTGCAACGAATTCCATACCGTCAGCAATTGCTTCTGACCCAGCGCATAAAAGGTCCACACCGTCGACGCCAACAGCACCAGCAACACCCCGGCGGTGTAATCCGACAACGAGGTCAGCAGCTCTGCCAGTCGTTGATTGAAAAACAGCACGAAACCGATCAACAGCACCGCCAACCCGATTCCCTGACCAATACTGAAACGCTCCTTGAACACAAACAGACTGGCGATCAACAACATGATCGGGCCCATCTGCACCACCAGTTGCGCGGTGCCGGGGCTGAGCAAATTGAGCCCCATCAGGTACAGCACATAGTTGCCGACCAGCCCGAGTACCGCCATCAGCACCAGCCAACCACCCCTGGGACCCAGCACTTTGCGATTGGGCAGACGTTTCACCGCCGCCAGATAGATGAACAGACAGCCACCGGACACCAGCAGACGAAACCAGGTCACCGTGACCGGGTCCATCACCAGCAGCACCTGTTTGAGTTTGATCGGCAGGATGCCCCACAGAAACGCGGTCAGCAGCGCCAGGAACAAGCCGTACACCCAGCGACCCGATGAAATGTGCATGGAAACCCCAAAGCCTGCTGACAAGTGCGCTCATTCTAGGCGCGCCATGAACCGACACACAGGGACAGTTAAGGCCAGGACGCGAATGAAACTGTTCAGGTCGCAGCATTAAATTGACGTCGCGCCGTTGATCGGCTGTACAGGCGCGCCAAATGCTTCAGGCATAAGCTCAATGGATCCCTTTCAGCGCACCAGCCAAGGAGACCGATCATGTTAGCAATGCGCGCGCAGGACAGCGCCCCCGCCACGCACTTTCGCAGTGATCGCTTGTGCCGGGTCAATGGCGAACTGTTTTTCAGCACTCGGGAAAATACCCTTGAGGGGCCGTTCGACAGTCCCGAGAAGGCTGAGCAGGAAATAAAGGCGTATATCGCGCGGATGCAGCTACAGGATTCCAACCGGTAAACCCGGTAGATCCCTTCGCGAGCAAGCTCGCTCCCACATTGGATCTCTGGTGTACACAAAATCAGTGTTCACTGAAGATCTACTGTGGGAGCGAGCTTGCTCGCGAAGAGGGCTGAACAGACAACTAGTGAATTGAGGATTAACGCACCGCCTCAAACAGCCCCGTCGCGCCCATCCCGCCGCCCACGCACATGGTGACGATGCCGTAACGCAGATTACGCCGCTGCAACTCCCGCACCAGATGCCCGACCTGCCGCGACCCGGTCATGCCAAACGGGTGACCAATGGAAATCGAGCCGCCATTGACGTTGTATTTCTGATTATCGATCTCCAGCCGATCCCGGCTGTACAGGCACTGCGAAGCAAACGCCTCGTTCAGTTCCCACAGATCGATATCCGCCACCTGCAAGCCTTTGGCCTTGAGCAGCTTCGGCACCGAGAACACCGGGCCGATACCCATTTCGTCCGGCTCGCAACCGGCCACGGTGAAGCCGCGGAAAAATGCTTTCGGCTTGAGGCCCAACTGCAAGGCTTTCTCCAAGCTCATCACCAGCGTCATCGACGCACCGTCGGACAGCTGCGAGGAGTTGCCCGCCGTCACCGAACCATCCTCGGCGAACACCGGTTTCAATCCGGCGAGACTTTCATAGGTGGTGTCCGGGCGATTGCAGTCGTCGCGATCAACCACACCGTCGAGAATCTGCACTGCACCGGTGTTTTTGTCCTCGACGCGATACTTCACCGCCATCGGCACGATTTCATCGTTGAACAGTCCCGCAGCCTGCGCCTGAGCGGTGCGGATCTGGCTCTGCAATGAATAGCGATCCTGCGCTTCACGGCTGACGCCATAACGCCGCGCGACCACTTCGGCGGTCTGGCCCATCGAGTAGTAGATGCCCGGCGTTTGCTGCTTCAGCAGCGGGTTGATCAGGTGATCGTTGTTGACGCTTTTCATCGTCAGGCTGATCGACTCGACGCCGCCGGCCACGATGATGTCGCTGCAACCCGAAGCGATCTGGTTGGCAGCAATCGCAATCGCCTGCAAGCCCGACGAACAGAAACGGTTGAGGGTCATGCCGGCGGTGCCGGTGCCCAAACGCGACAGCACCGCGACGTTACGACCGATGTTGTAGCCCTGCGCGCCTTCGTTGGAGCCGGCGCCGACAATGCAGTCCTCGACGCTGGCCGGATCGATGTCGTTGCGCTCAAGCAGCGCGTTGACGCAATGGGCCGCCATGTCATCGGGACGGGTCTGGTTGAACTTGCCGCGAAAGGACTTGGCCAGGCCAGTCCGCACGCTGTCGACGATCACCACTTCACGCATGGCATACCTCATTGTTGTAGTCGGTTGAGAGTGGACCGAGCATAAGTCCACCGCATCAACCACCGCGACAATCATTCACCCCGCGTATGCGCGTCTATCGGCTCAGTCCTTGTGTTTCTTCGCGTGCTTGTCGGATTTCTCGAAGGCCTGTTCCAGTGCACGGTTGATCGTGCGCAACACCTTCACCCGGGCCCAGCGCTTGTCATTGGCCTCGATCAGCGTCCATGGCGAGATCTCCGAGCTGGTGCGGTCGACCATATCGCCGACTGCAGCGCGATAGGCGTCCCACTTGTCGCGGTTGCGCCAGTCGTCTTCGGTGATCTTGAAGCGTTTGAAGGGGATCGCTTCGCGCGCCTGGAAACGCTCCATCTGCGTATCTTTATCAATAGCCAGCCAGAACTTGACGACGATCACTCCGGCGTCGGACAGCTGCTCTTCAAAATCGTTGATTTCGCCGTAGGCACGCAACCAGTCGGCCGGCGTGCAGAAACCCTCAATCCGCTCTACCAGCACCCGGCCGTACCAAGAGCGGTCGAACACGGTGAACTTGCCGCGCGCCGGAATGTGCCGCCAAAAGCGCCACAAGTACGGCTGAGCGCGCTCCTCCTCAGTCGGTGCGGCGATCGGCACGATGTTGTATTGCCGTGGATCGAGCGCCGCCGCGACCCGACGGATCGCCCCGCCCTTGCCGGCGGCATCGTTGCCTTCGAACACCGCCACCAGCGCGTGGCGGCGCATGCGTTTGTCGCGCATCAGCCCAGACAAGCGCGCCTGCTCGGTGATCAGTTGTTCTTCGTAGTCTTTCTTCTCCAGACGCTGGGTCAGGTCGAGGCTGTCGAGCAGGTTCAACTGATCGACCGGCGTGCCCAACGGCGCGGCGCTGACATCGTGCGGATGCACGTCCGGACGCTTCAGCGCATTTTGCAAACCTTCGAGGAGAATCTTGCCGACCGCCAGGCTGCGATAGTTGGCGTCGGCGCCTTCGATCACATGCCACGGCGCGTAATCGCGACTGGTACGGCGCAGCACGCGCTCGCCGTATTTGACGAACTTGTCGTAGGTTTCCGATTGCTGCCAGTCCAGCGGGCTGATGCGCCAGCTGTGCAGCGGATCATCGGCCAACGCTTTGAGCCGGGCCTTCATCTGTTTCTTGGACAGGTGAAACCAGAACTTGAAGATCAGAGCGCCTTCATCGCAGAGCATCTTTTCCAGACGCTCGGCGCCGGCGATCGCCTGATCCAGACGCGGATCCTTGAACAAGCCATGCACCCGCCCCTGCAGCATCTGGCTGTACCAGTTGCCGAAAAAGATGCCCATGCGCCCCTTGGCCGGGAGCATTCGCCAGTAGCGCCACGCCGGTGGCCGCGACAACTCTTCATCGGTCTGCTGATCGAACGTGCGCACTTCGATCAGGCGCGGGTCCATCCACTCGTTGAGCAACTTGACCGTCTCGCCCTTGCCCGCGCCTTCAATGCCGTTGATCAGGATGATCACCGGAAAACGCTTCTGCTGCTGCAGTTCGAACTGAGCTTCGAGCAAGGCTTCACGCAATGCTGGGACGGCCGCATCAAAGGTGTCTTTGTCGATGGCGTGACCGATTTCAGCGGATTCAAACATGGGACGGCTCCTTCCAGGATTCAGCAAGACTAGCGGATTGGGCACAGCAGCGGCGCAGAAATTCCCACGGCTGGCGGATTGTCCGTGAGTCAACGGGCGCAAGCCTTGCCATGGATCAAGCAGCCCCTGCGCGATCGGCTAGAATGGCCGCCTTGTCGTTGCCGAGCCTGCCATGAAACCTGTATTGCCCCACGCCCAACTCGATTGGGATGACCACGGACGCCCGCGTTCGCGGGTATTCGATGACGTGTACTTTTCCGACCAGTCAGGGCTGGAAGAAACCCGTTACGTGTTCCTCGAACAGAACCGCCTGGCCGAGCGTTTTGCCGCGCTGCCGGCGGGTGGGCGACTGGTCATCGGCGAAACCGGGTTTGGCACCGGGCTGAATTTTCTTTGCGCCTGGCAGTTGTTCGAGCAGCACGCCATGGCGGGTGCGCGCCTGCATTTCGTCAGCGTCGAAAAATACCCGCTGAGCCCTGCCGACCTGAAACGTGCGCTTGCCCTATGGCCGGAACTCAAGCCACTGGCCGATCAGTTACTACGGCATTACGTGGCGATCCATACCGGCTTTCAGCGCATCACCCTGGCCCACGGCCGCGTGACGCTGACGCTGTTGATCGGCGATGCCCTGGAACAACTGCCGCAGCTCGACGCGCAGATTGATGCGTGGTTTCTCGACGGTTTCGCCCCGGCAAAAAACCCCGACATGTGGACTGCCGAACTGTTTGTCGAGCTGGCGCGACTGGCAGCGCCCGGCTCAACCATCAGCACCTTCACCAGTACCGGTTGGGTTCGCCGTTTGCTCAACGCTGCCGGGTTCAAAATGAAGCGCACGCCGGGCATCGGTCACAAGTGGGAAATCCTCCGTGGCGAGTTTCTCGGCTGGCCGGCGGAAGTGACGCCGCCGACACCGGAAAAACCCTGGTTCGCTCGTCCTGCACCGATCGCGGCTGAACGTCGAGCGCTGGTGATTGGCGCCGGTCTCGCCGGCTGCGCCACGGCGTCCAGCCTGGCCGCACGTGGCTGGCAGGTGACGTTGCTCGAACGCCATGCGGCGGTGGCGCAAGAAGCCTCGGGCAATCCGCAGGGCGTGCTGTACCTGAAATTGTCCGCCCACGGCACGGCACTGTCGCAACTGATCGTCAGCGGTTTCGGTTACACCCGACGCCTGCTGGAAACCCTGCAACGCGGCACCGACTGGGACGCTTGCGGCGTGCTGCAACTGGCGTTCAATGCCAAGGAAGCCGAGCGTCACGCCCAGTTGGCCGAAGCCTTCCCGGAAGACCTGTTGCAGTGGCTGGATCAGCCCGAGGCGCAGGCCCGTGCCGGGGTCGGTCTGGCCCATGGCGGCTTGTACTATCCCGAAGGCGGTTGGGTGCATCCGCCGGCGTTGTGTCAGGCGCAAGCGGCGCAGGCGAACATCGAACTGCTCAATCATTGCCAAGCACTGCAACTGCGCAGGGTCGATGACCAGTGGCAAGCCCGCGACGGTGACCGCTTGCTCGCCAGCGCGCCGGTCGTGGTGTTGGCCGGTGCCGCCGACATCAAATGTTTTGCGCAGAGCGCCGAGTTACCGCTCAAGCGCATTCGCGGGCAGATCACCCGCCTCGCCGAAACCGCAGAAAGCCAGGCACTGGCCACTGTGGTCTGCGCCGAAGGCTACGTCGCGCCTGCCCGTCTGGGCGAACACACGCTCGGCGCCAGTTTCGACTTCAACAGCGATGACCTGACGCCGACCACCGCCGAACACGTGGGCAATCTGGCGATGCTCGAAGAGATCTCAAGCGATCTGGTTACGCGTCTGCACATCAGTGAACAGCCGGTCGAAAATCTTCAGGGCCGCGCAGCCTTTCGCTGCACCAGCCCTGACTATTTGCCGATTGTCGGCCCCCTCGCCGACCGCGAAGCGTTCCTCGACACCTACTCGGCGCTGAGCAAAGACGCCCGCCAAGTGCCGGACATCGCCTGCCCTTGGCTGGACGGTTTATACGTCAACAGCGGCCACGGCTCTCGCGGGCTGATCACCGCGCCACTGTCTGGCGAACTGCTCGCCGCATGGCTGGACAATGAACCTCTGCCGCTGCCACGCAGTGTCGCCGAAGCCTGTCACCCCAACCGCTTTGCGTTACGTCGGTTGATTCGCGGCAAATGAAGTGAAGACCACGGGCCATGACGTTGGCCCACTGGTCTGACGGCGCCGCTTATAACTTATCGTTCTAAAACTCCCACAACCGCACCGGGTCAGTTTCTGAGTACCGGCCATTTCGGCCGCTGAAGAAACACCCTCCCCAACGGAAAAACCGGTAAGGACTTTATGTGCGGATTAGCTGGCGAGTTACGTTTTGATCAACAACCTGCAGACCTTGCAGCGATCGAGAGAATCACCCATCACCTGGCCCCTCGCGGCCCCGACGCGTGGGGCTTCCATGCCCAAGGGCCGATTGCCCTGGGTCACCGTCGCCTGAAAATCATGGACCTGTCGGACGGCTCGGCGCAGCCGATGATCGACAGCCAGCTGGGCTTGTCCCTGGCCTTCAACGGCGCGATCTACAACTTCCCGGAACTGCGTGCCGAACTTGAAGCGCTGGGTTACGCGTTCTACTCCGGTGGCGACACCGAAGTGCTGCTCAAGGGCTACCACGCCTGGGGCGAAGCGCTGCTGCCGAAGCTCAATGGCATGTTCGCGTTTGCCATTTGGGAACGCGACGCCAAACGCCTGTTCATCGCCCGCGACCGTCTCGGCGTGAAGCCTTTGTACCTGTCGCGTACTGGCCAGCGTCTGCGCTTTGCCTCGGCGTTGCCAGCGTTGCTCAAGGGCGGCGACATCAACCCGATCCTCGATCCGGTGGCGCTCAATCATTACCTGAATTTCCATGCCGTGGTCCCCGCGCCACGCACCCTGCTAGCCGGCATCGAAAAACTGCCACCGGCGACCTGGATGCGCGTTGAAGCCGATGGCACCACCGAACAGAAAACCTGGTGGACCCTGCCTTACGGCCCACACGATGATGAGAAAAATCTGACCCTCGAAGATTGGGTTGATCGCGTCCTCGACAGCACCCGCGAAGCGGTGGCGATTCGTCAACGCGCGGCAGTGGATGTCGGTGTGCTGCTGTCCGGCGGCGTCGATTCGAGCATGCTCGTCGGCCTGTTGCGTGAAGTCGGCGTCGACAACCTTTCGACCTTTTCCATCGGTTTCCAGGATGCCGGCGGCGAACGCGGTGACGAATTCCAGTACTCGGATCTGATCGCCAAACACTACGGCACTCAGCATCATCAACTGCGCATCGACGAGAAAGAAATCATCGAGCAATTGCCCGCCGCGTTCCGCGCGATGAGCGAGCCGATGGTCAGCCATGACTGCATCGCCTTCTATCTGCTATCGCGCGAAGTGGCCAAGCACTGCAAAGTGGTGCAGAGCGGCCAGGGTGCTGACGAATTGTTCGCCGGTTATCACTGGTACCCGCAAGTCGACGGTGCGGCGGATCCGTACGCGGCGTATCGCAATGCGTTTTTCGACCGCAGCTACGATGACTACGCCGCCACCGTGCAGCCCAAATGGCTCACCGCGAACGATGCAGCCGGCGACTTTGTGAAAGAACATTTCGCCCAGCCCGGCGCCGATGCGGCGGTGGACAAAGCCTTGCGTCTGGACAGCACGGTGATGCTGGTCGATGACCCGGTCAAACGCGTCGACAACATGACCATGGCCTGGGGCCTGGAGGCGCGTACGCCGTTTCTCGACTATCGACTGGTAGAACTCTCGGCCCGAGTGCCTGGCCAATTCAAGCTGCCTGACGGCGGCAAACAAGTGCTCAAAGAAGCCGCGCGCCGAGTCATCCCGAGTGAGGTGATCGACCGTAAAAAAGGCTACTTCCCGGTGCCGGGCCTCAAGCACTTGCAGGGCGACACGCTGAACTGGGTGCGCGAACTGCTGCTCGATCCGAGTCAGGATCGCGGTCTGTTCAACCCGGCCATGCTCGACAAATTGCTAACCGATCCGCAAGGCCAACTGACGCCGTTGCGCGGTTCGAAGTTGTGGCAACTGGCTGCCCTGAACCTGTGGCTCAGTGAACAAGGAATCTGATTGATGAAACCCCACGCCACGGCCATCAACCAACGGCTGCTACGCGGTCAGACGCCGTCCTATGAACGCTTGCAGGCGCGTCTGGCCGAAGATGGCAGCATGCTGGCCGCCGACCCGATCGCCGTCCATTGCGGCTGGGGCCGGTTGCTGATCGGCCACACGTTTCCCGACCCGGCATCGCTGGCGCAGGAGCTGCTCAAAGAGCAGCCCGGCGAGCGTGATATCGCGCTGTACGTCGCGGCGCCGCAGCAGATCCTCGGCCTGGAACCGACGCAACTGTTTCTCGACCCGTCGGACACCCTGCGCCTGTGGTTCAGCGATTACCGCCAGGCCACCCGTGTGTTTCGCGGCTTTCGTATTCGCCGCGCGCAAAGTGAGGCGGACTGGCAGGCGATCAATCTGTTGTACCAGGCGCGCGGCATGTTGCCGATCGATGCCACGCGGCTCACTCCGCATCATCAGGGCGGCCCGGTGTACTGGCTGGCCGAGGATGAAGACAGCGGCGCGGTGATCGGCAGCGTCATGGGCCTGAACCATCAAAAGGCTTTCAACGACCCGGAAAACGGCAGCAGCCTGTGGTGCCTGGCGGTTGATCCGCAATGCTCGCGGCCGGGTGTTGGTGAAGTGCTGGTGCGGCACCTGATCGAGCACTTCATGAGTCGCGGCTTGAGCTATCTGGATCTGTCAGTTCTGCATGACAACCGGCAGGCGAAAAACCTCTACGCCAAGCTCGGCTTTCGCAATCTGTCGACCTTCGCCATCAAGCGCAAAAACGGCATCAACCAGCCGCTTTTCCTCGGCCCGGGGCCAGAAGCGCAGTTCAATCCGTATGCGCGGATCATCGTTGAAGAAGCTCATCGACGCGGCATCGACGTACAAGTGGATGACGCCGATGCCGGGCTGTTCACTCTCAGCCACGGCGGGCGTCGCGTGCGTTGCCGCGAATCGCTGAGCGACCTGACCAGCGCGATCAGCATGAGCCTGTGCCAAGACAAAAGCCTGACCCACAAAGTGCTCAAAGGCGCCGGACTGAACCTGCCCTCGCAGCAACTGGCCGGTAATGCCGACGACAATCTGGCCTTCCTCGACGAGCATCAACGGGTGGTGGTCAAACCGCTCGACGGTGAACAGGGCCAAGGCGTAGCAGTGGATTTGCAGAGCATCGAAGAGGTGCAGCAAGCCATCGAAACGGCGAAGCAATTTGACAGCCGCGTGCTGCTCGAAAGCTTCCACGAAGGGCTTGATCTGCGGATTCTGGTGATTGGCTTTGAAGTGGTGGCGGCGGCGATTCGCAAGCCGGCGGAAGTGGTCGGCGATGGCCAGCATTCGGTGGGCGCGTTGATCGAGGCGCAGAGCCGTCGTCGGCAAGCGGCGACCAGTGGCGAAAGCAAGATCCCGCTGGATCACGAAACCCAGCGCACCCTGCATGCGGCCGGTTATGACTACAGCAGCATTCTGCCGGCCGGCGAGCACCTGTTTGTGCGGCGTACGGCGAATCTGCACACCGGCGGCACGCTGGAAGATGTCACGGCGATTCTGCACCCAACCCTGGTCGACGCCGCTGTGCGAGCCGCGCGGGCGCTGGACATTCCAATGGTCGGGCTCGACTTGATGGTGCCGGCGGCGGATCAGCCCGAGTACGTGTTTATCGAGGCCAACGAACGTGCCGGGCTGGCTAACCATGAGCCGCAGCCGACGGCGGAGCGCTTTGTCGATTTGTTGTTTCCGCACAGTCAGCCGGCTATTTAACCCTTTCCTGATCGTTCCCACGTCGAGGCGTCGAACCGTCTGCGTGGGAACGCCTCACCGGACGCTCTGCGTCCACTCTTGGGACGCAGAGCGTCCCCGGCTGCATTCCCACGCAGAGCGTGGGAACGATCAGTGCTCAACCCATCAGGAGTTTCCATGACCACGCAAATCCCCGAACCGGATCTCAACTACCTGCAAAAAGTCCTGCTGGAAATGCTCGCCATTCCCAGCCCCACCGGGTTTACCGACACCATCGTGCGTTACGTCGCCGAGCGTCTGGAAGAGCTCGGCATTCCCTTTGAAATGACTCGACGCGGTACCATTCGCGCCACGCTCAAAGGCAAGAAGAACAGCCCCGACCGCGCCGTTTCCGCGCACCTGGACACCATCGGCGCCGCCGTTCGTGCGATCAAGGACAACGGCCGCCTGACCCTCGCCCCGGTTGGCTGCTGGTCGAGCCGCTTTGCCGAGGGCAGCCGCGTCAGCCTGTTTACCGACAACGGCGTGATTCGCGGCAGTGTCTTGCCGTTGATGGCGTCCGGGCATGCCTTCAACACTGCCGTTGATGAAATGCCGATCAGTTGGGATCACGTCGAACTGCGTCTGGATGCCTACTGTGCGACCAAGGCTGACTGCGATTCGCTGGGCATCAGCATCGGCGACGTGGTGGCATTCGATCCGCTGCCGGAATTCACCGAAAGCGGTCACATCAGCGCCCGTCACCTCGATGACAAGGCCGGCGTTGCGGCGCTGCTCGCGGCACTCAAAGCCATCGTCGACAGCGGCCAGGAGCTGATGATCGACTGCCACCCGCTGTTCACCATCACCGAGGAAACCGGCAGCGGCGCGGCGGCGGCGCTGCCGTGGGACGTCAGCGAATTCGTCGGCATCGACATCGCGCCGGTCGCTCCCGGCCAGCACTCCAGCGAGCATGCGGTGAGTGTGGCGATGCAGGATTCTGGCGGCCCGTACGATTATCACCTGTCGCGACATTTGCTGCGTCTGGCCGGTGAAAACGAACTGCCGGTGCGCCGCGACCTGTTCCGCTATTACTTCAGCGATGCGCACTCGGCGGTGACCGCCGGCCACGACATCCGCACCGCCCTGCTCGCGTTTGGCTGCGATGCGACCCATGGTTATGAGCGCACGCACATCGACAGTCTGGCGGCGTTGAGTCGTTTGCTGGGCGCTTACATTCTGAGCCCGCCGGTGTTCGCCAGCGATGCGGCGCCAGCGAATGCTTCACTGGATCGCTTCAGTCATCAGATTGAGCATGACACACAGATGGAGAGCGATACGCGAGTACCGTCGGTGGACAGTCTGGTGGGCCAGCGTTCCGACAGTTAAATCTTTGTTGGCAGAACCATCGCCTTCGCGAGCAGGCTCCCACATTTGGAATGCGTTCCCCTGTAGGAGTGAGCCTGCTCGCGATGAGGTCGGTACAGGCAACACAAAACTGGCAGGCAACCCGCAATCGCCGTAGCATCCCGCCATTGATTCAGCCGAGGTGCCCATGCTTATTCCCCACGACCAACTTGAAGTCGACACCCTCACCCGCCTCATCGAGGATTTCGTCACCCGCGACGGTACCGACAACGGTGATGACACGCCGCTGGAAACCCGCGTGCTGCGCGTGCGTCAGGCATTGACCAAAGGCCAGGCGCTAATCGTCTTCGACCCGGAAAGCGAGCAGTGCCAGTTGATGCTCAAGCACGACGTGCCCAAGCATCTGTTCGACTGAAATCCTCAGCGAACTTTCTGCGTGGCTTGCTTGCGCTGAATCCGCTCATAGACCTCCGCGCGGTGCACGTTGACCTTTTGTGGCGCCTCGACGCCAAATCGCACGCTGGCACCGTTCACTGACAGAACGCGCAAGGTGATGTCATCACCGATTGAAATCAACTCACCAACGACACGGCTGAGTACAAGCATGAGATTCGTCCTTCAGGGTTAGCGAACCCTGAAGATGCGCGGCTTGCCGCGCCTCTTCAATGCACGGCGAGCAAATCAGTCTTGCCTTACACCCATGATCGCCCCGAGCTGTCAGACACTTCCCACAAAAGCTCTTCAGGCAGCAGAAAAGCGTGGCCCGAACAGAATCACGCTGGCGCCGATCACGCACAGCGCCACGCCGATCCAGTCCGAACCCAAGGGACGCACGCGCTCGACCACCATCAGCCAGCCAATCGAAGTGACAATGTAGATGCCGCCATAAGCGGCGTAGGCACGACCGGCATAGTTGGCTTCAACACGGGTCAGCAACAGTGCGAACAGGGTCAGGCTGAGCAGCGCAGGAATCACCCACAAGGCACTTTTGCCCTGACGCAGCCACATGAAGAAGGCGAAACAACCGGCGATTTCAAACAGCGCCGCAAGAAAGAACCACAGGTAATTGAGCATTGATGCGTCTCGACAAGGTGACCAGTGCGGCCACCCTAACGACGCTGTCTGCAACGGGCAAGGTCAGCCGTTGTTCTGTTTGGCTTTGGCGCGCATCTTCTCCGCCATTGAAGTCATTTCGTTGTAGAGCAGTTGCGGGTTCTTCTGCTTCAGCGCCCAGGCCATGCGCCCTTGTTCGTGGGGCAGGATCATGAACTCGCCAGCGGCGACTTGCTGATAGATGTAGTCAGCGATATCCGCCGCCGTAATTGGCGAACTTTCCAGCAACTTGCCGACCTGCGCTTTCATCGCCGGGGTCGGCCCACGGAACGAATCGAGCAAATTGGTCTGGAAGAACGAGGGGCAAACCACGTGCACACCGACTTCCTGCTGCGCCAGTTCGATCAGCAGACTTTCCGACAGTGCCACCACGCCGGCCTTGGCCACGTTGTAGTTGCTCATCGCCGGGCCTTGCATCAGTGCCGCCATGGAGGCGATGTTGATGATTTTGCCTTTGCTTTGTTCAAGCAGTGGCAGGAACGCCTTGCAGCCCTTGACCACGCCCATCAGGTTGATCGCGATCTGCCAGTCCCAGTCTTCCAGCGACAGTTCGCTGAAAAAGCCACCCGAGGCCACGCCGGCGTTGTTGACGATGATGTCGATGCCGCCGAGCTTTTCTTCACAGGCCTGAGCGAACGCGGTGAGCTGGCTGTAATCACGCACATCGCAGCGCTGGGTAAAACCGTCGCCACCGGCCTCGCGGACCATTTTCAGGGTTTCCTGCAGACCGGGTTCGCTGAC
The DNA here is from genome assembly GCF_900110195.1 of Pseudomonas sp. ok266. Lineage (NCBI taxonomy): Bacteria > Pseudomonadati > Pseudomonadota > Gammaproteobacteria > Pseudomonadales > Pseudomonadaceae > Pseudomonas > Pseudomonas sp. ok266. Next base: position 215,495 of record NZ_FOCU01000009.1, read on the forward strand.
GTCGGACAAGGCCAGTTGCCAGCCTTCACGGGCCCAGCGCAGCGCGATTTCGCGACCCAGGCCCGAGCCCGCACCAGTGATCATCATGCGATTTTGCATAGCAGACAGCCTTGTTGTTCCGGGGAAGATGCGCGGAGTGTAGCGAAGGATCGGCGCGCGCCCACGCTCCATCAAGTTGCTGAATGCAAGATCAAAAGATCGCAGCCTTCGGCAGCTCCTACTTGGATTCGTGTAGGCGCTGTCGAGTGAAACGAGGCTGCGATCTTTTCGCTGCAAAGGAAATAATCGAGCAATCCAAATACATTAAAAAAACATTGAATTTTCCTTCATGCGCACCGGTCGGAAATTGTAAGCCGTCTGGAATTACTTAGTCTCCAGTCGCCCTTGAATACCAAGACTTCTCGAACGCTATCAACAAGGAAATCAACATGGGCACAATTCTAATCATTATCCTGATCCTGTTGCTGATCGGTGGTCTGCCGGTCTTCCCGCACTCCAGAAGTTGGGGTTATGGTCCTTCGGGCATTATCGGCGTGGTGTTGGTGGTGCTGTTGGTACTGCTGTTACTCGGTCGGATATAACGCTTCAAGCGCAATAAAAAAGAGGCCCTGTTCAGGGCCTCTTTTTTATTGCGTGGATTTTACTGTCGGCAAGCGATCAATCAGGCTTGCCGTTGATGACACCGGCAGTGTTGTCCATCAGGCTTTTGGTCGCCGTTTGCAGGAACGCTTCGAGTTTGAGTTTCAACTCGGCAGTGCGCGGTGCATTCGGAACGATCTCGGCATGTGGATTGGCACCCAACTGGTATTGCCAGATCTTCGGCCCCATTTCCTTGTCCTTCGGCAGGACCAGAATCTGGTCGGCGGTGACGATGGCAGTGGTCTGCTCGCTGCCCGACGGCTTGATCACCCCGAAACCGGTGTCGCCTTCCGGCAGATTGAGCAGGTCACGGCCCCAGCACTGATGACGCACTTCGCCACCGAGACGGCCCATGATGGTCGGCACAATGTCGATCTGCGTCCCCACGGTGTGGTCACGGGTGCCGAACTTCTCCTGAATACCAGGCGCGATCATCAGCATCGGCACGTTGAAGCGGCCCAAGTCCATTTCGGTGATCTGGCGCTCGTTGCCGAAGCCGTGGTCGCCGACGATGACGAACAGGGTTTCCTTGAAGTACGGCTCTTTGCGCGCCTTCTCGAAGAACTGACCCAGCGCCCAGTCGGAGTAGCGCATGGCGGTCAAGTGTTCGTTGAGGCTGCCGCGATCGGTCACACGCTCGACCGGCAATGGCGTCGGCAAGGCGTATGGCGTGTGGTTGGACAGCGTTTGCAGCAAGGCATAGAACGGCTTGCCGTTTTCACGCTTCTTCAACTCGATCAGACCACGATCGAACATGTCCTGATCGGACACGCCCCAGGTCGGGTCGGAGAAGACCGGGTTGACGAAGTCGTTACGACCAACGAAGTTGGTCATGCCCTGGTTGCTGAAGAAGCCCGACTGGTTGTCCCAGGCGAAGTCGCCGTTGTACACGTAGACGTCGTCATACTTGCGCGCGCTGAGCAGCTGCGGCAGGCCGGAGAGCTTGTGGCTGCCTTCCGGGGTCTGCATCAGGTATTCGAAACCTGGCAGATTCGGGAAGCAGGCCATGGTCGCGAACATGCCCTGGTGGGTGTGCGTACCGTTGGAGAAGAAGCGGTCGAACAGCAGGCCTTCCTTTGACAGTTTGTCCAGGTATGGCGTGATGTTGCCCGGCGCACCCAGCGCACCGACCGAGTGACCGGCCATGCTTTCCATCAGGATCACGACAACGTTCTTGATCGGCAGGGTCTTGTCGGCCGGTGGCGTGTATTCACGGCGTACGGCGGCGATATCGGCATCGACCAGTTTGTCGTCCGGCATCAGCAGCATATCGCGCACGACCTTCTGCGCTTGCTCCTGCGGCAGTGTAGCTTTCCAGATGTTGTTGCGGTCTTCGCCCATACGGTCCTTGGCGGCCGCGATCAGCGACAGCGTGCCGTTGAGGCCGAGCTGGTTGGCGAAGTTGGAGTCGGTGGTGTACACGTCACCCCAGCGCAGTGGCGGGCCTTGACGCAAGGTGCCGCGGGCGGCAACTACACAGATCAACAGGCAGACCACGAACACCGCCAGACGGGTGTACCACGGTGCAACTTGACGGGTACCGACACTGCCACCGCTGAACGGGCCGCGCGGACGCGTGGCACGGTCGGCGCCTTTGAACGCGAGGGTTAGAATGACGGTGCCGATCACCCACGCGAGCAGGTAGCGCACCACCGGAAAACCGTACCAGAGCATGCTCATCACGGTTTTCGGGTCTTCTTTCACGTACTGGAACACCAGGCCGTTGAGGCGCTGGTGGAACTCGCGGTAGAAGTCCATCTCCATCAGGCCGAGGAACAGCGCGATGCTTGAGGCGATGGTCAGCCACAAGCGGAAGAAGCCGCGTGCGGCCATGGCGCGGGCACTGAACAGCGCCAGTACCAGCGGAATGCACACGTAAACCACCAGGCGCAGGTCGAAACGCAGGCCGTTGGCGAAGGCTTCGAGGAAGGTCGAAGCCGGGGTGTCGAGGATCATCTCGCGGTTGTAGACCAGCAGCGCGAGGCGCAGCACGGAAAACATCACCATCATGACCAGCGCGCAAAGCAGCGTGTAGGCCAGATGCGATTTGACGGTCGGTTGCAGCAGGCGAGCAGAAGATCGCTGCTGATTCAGGGCGTCCGGGTTTGCCATGTCGTTTTAGGACCCATTGGAAGTTGAAGTTGCAAAAATACAGCGGCGCCAGGCCCTCTATTGGTCATTCCAGACCCCGGGGCTTGCGCGGTGCGCAAATGTTGCACGATCACCCGCACCATTGCCATTGATTACTGCCCTGCCGCCCGACACTTTCATTTAGTGCAGCCGCGAACCGGGGCAGCGTGCAAACAGCGCGGGCGAATTGTCAGGAACACTTTGTGAAAATTTCGTGCAACGCATATCTGGAAACACAATATAGATACAAAACAAAACGCCCCGAATCGATCGGGGCGTTTTGTTGCAACGCGAGATTACTTCTCGGCGCGTTCTTTCAAGGCTTTGAGGGTATTGAACGGTGCATCGACGACAAACTTGTTGGCAATCATCGACGGCACGCTACCACCCGGCTCGGTATGCACCTGATAGGTCACTTCAACCTGATCACCTTTGGGTACGAATTTCCAGAAGCCTTTGACCTGCGCTACACGGACAAAGCCTTTCTCTTCCGGAATGTACTTGGGCAGACCTTCGAGGTTACGGGTCAGGCTGCCATCGGCGCCTTCAACGGTGGTGATGTGCAGCACCGAATCACGCGGGGTCACCGGCCAAGGCGTGTTGAACTGGGTGTAGGTCCAGCTCTGATCGCCCTCGTGCTTGAGCAGTTTCTGGGTCTTGCATTCGTGAATCCAGGCGCACGCGCCGGAGACGTCTTCCTGCAGTGCGCGCAGTTTGGCGACGGTGGTTTTCATCAGCGCAACGCCCTGGTAGGACTTGTAGTCCGAACCTGGCACTTCACTCAGGGACACCTTGATGCCGTCCTCGTTCTTGGCGACTTTCCAGTCTTCAGCCTGAGCGACGGAGGTAGCCAGCACAGCGGTCAAACCACACAACACAGCGATACGATGCAGCGAACCCATAGTCTTATTCCTTATTGTTGAAGTTCCGTTCGTTTGACACATCACGCCGCCGTCATCTGCTCCCACCAGCCAATCAGCCTGATCGCTTCTTCCGAGCTGCTGCCACAGACTTCGACATCCGCCGCGAAGCCGGAACAGACTGCCGGGCGCTCGGGGCGGCCGAAAATGCTGCACAGGTTTTCGACCGAGAGTTGCACGCAACGTTCGCCGGCAGGTTTGCCATCAGGCATGCCGGGAATTGGCGAACTGATGGAAGGGGCAATGCAGCAAGCGCCACAGCCTTCACGGCATTTCATGACGAACAATTCCTCGCGACGGGCGATGTGTAAAAGGGACGCGGAACAGAGTAACCGCTAAAACGGCTGTTTTAAATTCCCTGAACCGGGGTTTTTACCGATAACTGAATGTGACTGACCAGTCTCCGACAAAGCGTCTGGTCTGCGGGTCACAGATGGCCTGCAGTCACTGCTTGAATTCAAAATCCAGCGCAGCACCTTCGACTTCACGGCGCTCTTCGTTGCGCAGTTGCAACTGCATTTCGTTGCTGAGCAAACGTCCGTTGAGCTGGAAGCCGTTGTTCTTCTCGCCAAACATCTGCGGCAGGATCGGCTCGCGCTTGGGCAATTCAACCGTGCCCTTGGGCTTCAATTCCTCGACCATGTCCTTGGGCAGGCTCAAATCGAGTTTGGCCGACGGCAACTTGGTTTTTACCACTTCACTGGCGGGTTTCGATTTCGAGGCGACTGGCTTGCGCTTCTTGATGATTTTTTGCTGAGGTTTCTTCGCCGGAGTTGCCTTCTGCGCTGGCGTGTTTTTTTTCGCCGGGCTCATCGCCGCCGGTTTTTCCTGAGCCGCAGCGGCCACGACGCCAGGCGCATGACCGATCATCAGCAAACCCAGCAAAACCCAAGCGGCAGGAGCAATCGCTTTCATGAACCCAACAGTGGCAAACGGCAGATGGCCATATGCTCGCTTGTTGGGCGCCACAAGACAAGCATCAGCCACCGCTCGTTCAGAATCCGCCAGCGGTTTCCTGACACAGTTGCGTCGCCAGCAAGCCAAGGGTCATCAACGCCCGCTCCGCCTCGCGGTTCCACGGAATCCCGCAGTTCAGGCGAATACAGTGGTTGAACTGCTCGGTATTACTGAAGATCAGTCCCGGCGCAATGCTGATGCCCTGCTGCAGGGCGCGCACATGCAATTCCTGAGTATTCACCCTACCCGGCAAGCTCACCCAGAGGATGAAACCGCCCGTAGGCCGGGTCATTTGCGTGCCTTCGGGGAAGTACTGCTGCACCGCCAACTGGAACGCGCTGAGGTTTTTTCGGTATTCCTGGCGGATGTACCGTAAATGCCGGTCATAACCGCCGTTTTCCAGATAAGCGGCAATCGCCATCTGCGTCACGCTGCACGCCGAGTGGGTGCTGAAGGTCTGCAGGCGCTGGATTTCCTGCTGATATTTGCCAGCGATCATCCAGCCGATGCGCACACCGGGTGACAAGGTTTTGGAGAAGCTCGAACAGTAGATCACCCGATCCAGTCGGTCATAAGCCTTGAGCGCTTTGGTTTTGCCCTGCTCGAACATCAACTCGCCGTAGATGTCGTCTTCGACAATCTGGATGTCGAAGTCCGAGGCCAGACGCAGCAACTGTTTCTGCCGCTCTTCGGGCATGGTGCCGCCCAGCGGATTGCTCAGGCGCGTGGTCAGCACCAGCGCCTTGATCGACCATTGGTTGGCGGCCAGTTGCAAGGCTTCGAGGCTCATGCCAGTGGCCGGATCGCTAGGGATTTCGATGACCTTCAAGCCGAGCAGATCGGCCAATTGCAGCAAACCGTAATAGGTCGGTGATTCGGCGGCGATCAGATCGCCCGGCCGGGTCAGCACACGCAAAGACATCTGCAAGGCATCGACACAACCGTGGGTGATGACCACTTCCGACGGATCGACCACCACACCGGCGTCGCGCATGCGGATCGCCACTTGCCGGCGCAGCGGCTCAAAACCGGGGCTGAACATGTAGCTGAAAGCACGCGGACTATGGAAGCGGGTGACCTTGGCCAGTTGCTGATGCAGTGCGCGCACTGGCAGGTAATCGACACTCGGCACGGCCGCACCCAGCGGGAACACGCCTTCGCGGCGTGATTCGACCAGAACCTGTTGAATGATGCTGCTGCGGGTAACCAACCCCGGCCGCTCGACACGGGCGATGTCCGGCGTCGGCGCCGTCAGTGCCGGCGTCTGGTGCACGTAATAACCGGACTGCGGGCGCGCCCGAATCAGCCCCTGATCTTCGAGATTGGCGTAAGCCTGCAACACCGTCGCATGGCTGACGTTGAGCTGCGAACTCATCTTGCGCACCGAAGGCACGCGCTCCCCCGGTTGATAGACCCCACGGCGGATGTCTTCGGCCAGTTGCTGAGCAATACGTTGGTAGAGCAAGAGATTGGTCATGACGCAGCACTCGATTTCACGGGCATTTTATTCTTGTGTGAAACAATACCGGAACAGTTTAGAAGTGTACTGGGACAGTTGCCACATTACTCGACCATACAGTGCGGTGTCTGCCCCCTACTGTACGGATTGCGAGCCAATCGACAGACGTAAAAAAGCCCGGCACTGCATGACAGCCCGGGCTTTCCAGAGACGCAACCCTTAACGGGCGGCGCCGAGCTGGCCTTTTTCATCGGAGAAGACAATTTCAACCCGACGATTCTGTGCCCGCCCACGCTCGGAAGCGTTGGCGTCCACCGGGTATTCGTCGCCGTAGCCTTCGACCTGAATGCGTTTGTCGTCGATGCCCAGGTCCATCAACACGTCCGCCACCGATTGTGCGCGGTCACGGGACAGCTTGAGGTTCTCCTGTTTGCCGCCGGTGCTGTCGGTGTAGCCCTCGATGCGCACTACACGTTTGGGGTTCAGTTGCAGGAACTGGACGATTTTCAGCACAACACGGTTGGCCGAGTTTTTCAGCTCTGCTTCACCGGTGTCGAACAGTACATCGCCGAGGGTCATCACCAGACCACGGTCGGTCTGCGTGGTGGCCAGTGCAACGATCTGTTCTTCCAGCCACTTGCCCTGCTGCTGCACGCTAAGCAATTTCGATTCACGCAAGGCCAGTTGCAGGCGCTGGCGGTCCAGTTCGAGCTTGGCCGCGCGCTCCTCATTGAGCACCTGATTGGTATGCTCGCGGGCGATTTCGCTGTAGCGCTGGCTCAGGTAGGCGTAGTGCACAACATCGGAACCGCTGCCCCAATAGGTCGACAGGCGATCGGCACGAGCCAGGGACTCACCGGCGCGGATCACGTCTTTCGGCGCGATGCGCAGCACGTTGGAGTCTTCCTTGACCTTCTGGAAGTCGGCGCTGGCTTCTTGCAGAGCGGATTCGCTGTGTTGACCGGCGCAGCCGTACAGGCTGACGCAACCGGCGAGGATCAGGCCGCCTACAACTTTCGACTTGAGACTCATTGGGCATCTCCCAGTTGCTTGCGCAGACGGACGATACGGGTGTTAAGCACATTCACCTGTTCTTGACTTTTTTGCGTCAGCACTTTGGCTTCGGCCAGACGTGCATCCAGTTCAGCCTGCTCCGAACGCATACGCGCGTTCCGATAGGACTGGTCAGCCATGTTGCCTTTGGCGCGGTTGTACTTGGTTTCGGCCAGTTTCATTTCCGGCACTTCGTCGGCGGTGGCGCCAACAGCCTTGGCCTGGGTGATGGCTTGCTCGGTCAGGCGCATTTGTTCATTGGGTGCCGGATCGGTCGCGCAACCGGCCAGGGCCAGAACGGCCACAGCCGCGAAAAGAGGTCGAATACTCACTAAGAATCCCTACTGTTTTGGGGCACTGACGGGTTGTGGCGGCTGTTGCTGCTGCGCCTTCCAGCGCTCGATGTTGCGTTGCAGCGCGGCTTCCGTCAGTCCGGACGCGGGCAATTCTGTCATCTTTTTGGCCAACTGTCCGCGCAACCACGGATCGTTGCATGCCGAGTTATGCGAAACCGCGAGGAACAGCCCCGGCCGGTCGACCGGTTGCTCGAACACCAACAGGTCATTGGCCATACCCAATGCCTGCGCGGCGGCCATGCCCGAGTAGCGGCCGGCGAGTACATATTCCACTTCGCCCAAGAGCAGTTTCTGTAGCGCCTGAGTGAGGTTGGCTGTCCGGGTCAGGGTCAGATTCTGCTCGGCGAAAGTGCCAAATGCCTGGGTCATACGAGACTTTTCCGACAACGCACCGACGTGACCGTGCAGGTCTTTGGCCTCGCTGTAGACCAGCGTCGAGCCTTTGCGGGTCCACACCAGATAGTCGTTTTCCAGCAACGGCGGATGGATGTAGTCGAGGTTTTCCAGCTCATTGAGGGTCAGCGGCGCGTCGGCGAGCATGTCCATGCGCCCGCTGCGCACTTCATCGAGGGCTTGCGAACGTTTGCCGGCGTAGAGCAATTCGACTTTGATGCCGAGGTCTTTGGCGACTTGTTGCAGCAGATCAGCGCTGGCACCGATCAACTGCTTGGGATTCTGCGGGTCCTGCCACAGGTACGGCGGCGCATCCGGGCTACCGGTGACGACGAGGCGCTCGCATTTGCCAGTGGCCATCGCCAACCCCGGCAACAGGGCCAACCCCCACAACCATCCGCAACGCAGATCCATGGCAACACACTCCCACTCAAATCCGAGACAAAAAAAAGCCCGACCAACAGGCCGGGCTCTTTATAAGTGAAGCCGCTGGATTAGACCAGCTTCTCCAGCTCAGGGACGGCTTCGAACAGATCAGCCACGAGACCGTAATCGGCCACCTGGAAGATCGGCGCTTCTTCGTCCTTGTTGATCGCAACGATCACTTTGGAGTCTTTCATACCGGCCAAATGCTGGATCGCGCCGGAGATACCGACGGCGATGTACAGCTGTGGCGCAACGATCTTGCCGGTCTGACCGACTTGCATATCGTTCGGTACGAAACCTGCGTCGACGGCGGCGCGCGAAGCACCCACCGCAGCGCCCAGCTTGTCGGCCAGAGCGTACAGGTGCTTGAAGTTGTCGCCGTTCTGCATGCCGCGGCCGCCGGAAACGACGATCTTGGCAGCGGTCAGTTCCGGACGATCGGACTTGGCCAGTTCTTCGTTGACGAAGCTGGAAGTGCCGGCGTTGTGCGCAGCAGCAACGGCTTCAACAGCAGCCGAACCACCTTCAGCGGCAACCGGATCGAAACCGGTGGCACGCACGGTGATCACTTTGATCGCAGCGGTCGACTGCACGGTAGCGATAGCGTTACCGGCGTAGATCGGACGCTTGAACGTGTCAGCGCTTTCGACCGAGATGATCTCGGAGATCTGGTCAACGTCCAACTGCGCAGCAACGCGCGGCAGGATGTTTTTGCCGTTGGAGGTGGCGGCAGCCAGGATGTGGCTGTAACCAGCGCCCAGCTCAGCTACCAACGGAGCAACGTTTTCCGGCAGCTGATGCGCGTAAGCCGCGTTGTCAGCATTCAGGACTTTGCTCACGCCAGCGATTTTCGCTGCGGCTTCAGCCACGGCGCCAGCGCCTTGACCTGCAACCAGAACGTGGACGTCGCCGCCGATTTTGACCGCAGCAGCCACGGTGTTCAGTGTGGCCGGAGCCAGCACTTTGTTGTCGTGTTCAGCAATAACCAAGATAGTCATTTAGATTACCTTCGCTTCGTTTTTCAGTTTCTCAACCAATTCAGCTACCGACTTAACCTTGATGCCCGCGCTGCGTGCAGCCGGCGCTTCGACTTTCAGGGTCTTGTTGGTGGAGGCGGTGGAAACGCCCAAAGCGTCCGGAGTCAGCACTTCGAGAGGCTTCTTCTTGGCTTTCATGATGTTTGGCAGGGACGCGTAGCGCGGCTCGTTCAAACGCAGGTCGGTAGTGACGATTGCCGGCAGTTTCAGGGAAACCGTCTGCGCGCCGCCGTCGATTTCACGGGTCACGGCAACGCTGTCGCCGGAGACTTCGACTTTCGAGGCGAACGTGCCCTGACCGTAGCCGCTCAGTGCAGCAAGCATCTGGCCGGTCTGGTTGTTGTCGCTGTCGATCGCCTGTTTGCCGAGGATAACCAGTTGCGGCTGTTCCTTGTCGACCACAGCCTTGAGCAGCTTGGCCACGGCGAGCGAGGTCAGATCTTCAGCGGATTCGACGAGGATGGCACGGTCGGCACCCAGAGCCAGTGCGGTACGCAGTTGCTCCTGAGCGGTGGTCGGGCCGATGGAGACGACGACGATTTCAGTCGCAACACCTTTCTCTTTCAGGCGTACGGCTTCTTCCACTGCGATTTCGCAGAACGGGTTCATCGACATCTTGACGTTGGCGAGATCGACGCCGGAATTGTCCGCCTTGACGCGAACCTTGACGTTGTAATCCACAACGCGTTTGACAGCTACAAGAACCTTCATGGATTCCTCGTTACTCTCCGGTGAAAAGAAAGTCGCCTAGGCGAACCTGGCGGTTGATGCTCATCAGGCTAAAGGGCACCTCTAAAAACGCCGACTTGGGTGTCTGGTGGCTGCACAGTGTGAGGACCTGCGACCGTTCGTCAGGGGTGACCGACGAGTCATTGATCTTCACGCTGTGTAAACTGCGCGCCGGACTGCGCTGCGCATCACCTTCTACTGCCTGTGCCCTGTCTTTAGACGTGCTCTTGAAACCGCCAGTCTGCCTACGACGAGCGCAAAACCGCCCGTATCTTGACCGGAACGCCTATTCCGGTCAATACAGCAAAATGACCATTCATAAGCCGCGCTTCTTTGATTTCTCTGGGCTGGAGCCGATTCAAACAAACGTTTGTATTGGACGCTCGGAGTGGTGTAGATATAATGCGCCGCCTAGAGAGAAAGGTCGGTCTCCAATATTCCCCTTGACGTTAACGTAAAGGAATAGCGGATGCGACATCAAACCTCCAAATTAGAAAAAAAACTGTTGAGCCTTGAGTAGGAGATAGCCTGTGGAACGCGAATACATGGAATTCGACGTGGTCATCGTCGGTGCCGGCCCCGCTGGCCTGTCCGCCGCCTGCCGTCTAAAGCAGAAGGCCGCCGAAGCCGGTAAGGAAATCAGCGTCTGCGTGGTCGAAAAAGGCTCCGAAGTCGGCGCACACATCCTGTCCGGTGCCGTATTCGAACCACGCGCTCTGAACGAACTGTTCCCGGACTGGAAAGAACTTGGCGCTCCGCTGAACACGCCAGTGACCCGCGACGATATTTTCGTGCTGAAAAACGCCGAAAACGCGCAGAAGATTCCAGACTTCTTTGTGCCCAAGACCATGCACAACGAAGGCAACTACATTATTTCCCTCGGCAACCTGTGCCGCTGGCTCGCCCAGCAGGCCGAGAACCTTGGCGTGGAAATCTACCCGGGTTTCGCCGCTCAGGAAGCGCTGATCGACGAACAAGGCGTGGTGCGCGGGATCATCACTGGTGATCTGGGCGTCGACCGTGAAGGCAACCCGAAAGAAGGCCTGTACACCCCCGGCATGGAACTGCGTGGCAAGTACACGCTGTTCGCCGAAGGCTGCCGTGGCCACATCGGCAAGCAACTGATCAAGCGCTACAACCTCGACAGCGATGCCGACGCCCAGCACTACGGCATCGGCCTGAAAGAAATCTGGGAAATCGACCCGGCCAAACATCAGCCAGGCCTGGTGGTGCATACCGCCGGTTGGCCGCTGGACATAATGGGCACCGAAAACACCGGTGGCTCGTTCCTCTATCACCTGGAAAACAACCAGGTGGTGGTTGGTCTGATCGTTGACCTGTCCTACAGCAACACTTACCTGTCGCCGTTCGACGAGTTCCAGCGCCTCAAGCATCACCCGGTGCTGGCGCAGTACCTGGAAGGCGGCAAGCGCATCAGCTACGGCGCGCGCGCGATCTGCAAAGGTGGCCTGAACTCGCTGCCGAAAATGGTCTTCAAGGGCGGCGCGTTGATCGGTTGCGACCTCGGCACCCTGAACTTCGCCAAGATCAAGGGCAGCCACACCGCGATGAAGTCCGGCATGCTCGCCGCTGAATCGGTGGCTGACGCGCTGTTCGCGGAAAAGGACGGCACTGAAGAGCTGACCACTTACGTCGACGCGTTCAAGAAGAGCTGGCTCTACGACGAACTGTTCGCCAGCCGTAACTTCGGCCCGGCGATCCACAAGTTCGGCGCCATCGTTGGCGGCGGTTTCAACTGGCTGGACCAGAACATCTTCGGCGGCAAACTGCCGTTCACCCTGCACGACACCAAGCCGGACTACGCCTGCCTCAAGCTCGCCGCCGACTGCAAAAAGATCGACTACCCGAAACCCGACGGCAAACTCAGCTTCGACAAACTGAGCTCGGTGTTCATCTCCGGTACCAACCACGAAGAAGAGCAGCCGTGCCACCTGAAGCTGACCGACCCGAGCATCCCGATCAGCAAGAACCTGCCGCTGTACGACGAACCGGCGCAGCGCTACTGCCCGGCCGGTGTGTACGAAGTGATCACCAAGGAAGACGGCGAGAAGCGCTTCCAGATCAACGCGCAGAACTGCGTGCACTGCAAGACCTGTGACATCAAGGACCCTTCGCAGAACATCACCTGGGTCACGCCGGAAGGCGCTGGCGGCCCGACTTACCCAAATATGTAAGTCGAACCGCTGAACATCAAGGCTCCCGAATCGGGGGCCTTTTTGTTGCCCAAAACTCCTCTGACACCACAAAACAACTGTGGGAGCGAGCCTGCTCGCGAAAGCGGTGTGTCATATAAAAATGATGTCGACTGATGCACCGCATTCGCGAGCAGGCTCGCTCCCACAGGGGATTATCGTCTAATCAGGCAGCGCGTTCGTCACCCGGACTACGCTCAAAGTAACGCTTGTACTCGCGGCTGAATTGCGAAGTACTCTGATACCCCACCCGATGCGCCACCTGCGCCACACCCAGGCCTTCGGCGACCAACAACGTCTGCGCCTTCAGTAACCTCAGGCGCTTCAGATACTGCACCGGCGACAACAACGTGCTGCGTTTGAAATGCTCATGAAAGGTCGACACGCTCATGTTCGCGCAACCGGCCAGCGTTTCAACGTTCAACGGCTCGGTGTAATGCGCATGCAGATGACTGATCGACGCCGCCACCCGCGCGAATTGCCCTTGCTGCTCGACCAATGCCCGCAACACATCGGCCTGCGGCCCGCGCAACGCCACGAACAACAACTCACGCACCCGTGCCGGCCCGAGAATCTGGCATTCCAGCGGATCGTGCAGGCAACTGAGCAAACGCTCGACACAGCCGCGCATGTCATCGTCGAGCACCACCGAGGTCATCGACTCCGGCGTCTGCGCCGGGATATGCCGGCCCGGCGCCAGCCCCATGGCCAGCACCAGCTCACCGAGCAAGACCCGATCAATCGCCACCGACACCCCGAGCAACGGCGCATCCGGCAAGGCAAACGTCTCGCATTCGAACGGCACCGGCAGCGCCTGAATCAGATAGTGCCCGGCGCCGTACTCCATGGTGCGCGGCCCGAGAAACGCCAGTTTGCTGCCCTGGGCGATGATCATCAGGCTCGGTTCGTAAATGTGCGGGCCACGGGCAACGTCGCAACTGGCACGCAACACCTGCACACCCGGCAGCCCGGTCTGGCTGTAACCATCGCGCAGCGCCAGCGGTTCAATAAGCGAAACCAGCCGGGCATTGGCATCAAGATGACGGGTCAACTGCATCGAATTGCTCTTCACAAAAAATCACGAAAATAAGGGATGAAAGCATCATCGCAGATCCTTTTGCCAATGCGACCGATCAAACCCGCATGCCGGAGGATTAGGCATGAGACCCGGAGGAATCGTCATGGCCGGACCGACAGTCGGCGCCCAGAATGCGCCGCCTCACTTGTTCCTGCTTTTGCGAGGTTTCACATGTATACCGCCATCGGTTATGCCGCCCAATCGGCCACCACCCCCCTCGCCCCGATGAAATTCGAACGCCGCAGTCCTCGTGCCGACGACGTAGCGATCGAGATCCTTTATTGCGGCGTCTGCCACTCCGACATCCACCAGGCGCGCAACGAATGGGGTATCGCCGTTTACCCGCTGATGCCCGGCCACGAGATTGTCGGCAAAGTCACCGCCGTCGGTGCGAACGTCACCCGACACAAAGTAGGCGATCTGGTCGGCGTCGGCTGCATGGTCGACTCGTGCCGCACCTGTGAAGCCTGCCAGTCGAACCTTGAGCAATATTGCCTCGAAGGTCCGACCATGACCTATGCCACCCCGGACCGGGTCGACGGCAGCAACACCATGGGCGGTTATTCGGACAGCATCGTCGTCAGCGAACACTTCGTCGTGCGCATCCCGGAGAAACTGGCACTCGCCAGCGCCGCGCCGATTCTCTGTGCCGGCATCACCACCTACTCGCCGCTCAAGCACTACGGCGTCAAGGCCGGCGACAAGGTCGGGATTCTCGGCATGGGCGGTCTGGGCCACATGGGCATCAAGTTCGCAAAGGCCATGGGCGCCGAAGTCACGCTGTTCACCCGCTCGGCGAGCAAGGCTGAAGAAGGCCGTCGTCAGGGCGCCGATCATGTGATCGTCTCCACCGACGCCGAGCAGATGAAAGCGGCTGCCGGTTACTTCGACTTCCTGCTCGACACCATTCCGGTGCAGCACGATCTCAACCCGTACCTCGACACCCTGCGCTTCGACGGCGTGCACATTTTGGTCGGTCTGATCGAACCGATTGATCCACCGGTACATGCAGGCAAACTGGTGATGAGCCGTCGCGTGCTGGCCGGCTCGTTGATCGGTGGCGTCGCCGAAACCCAGGAAGTCCTGGATTTCTGCGCCGAGCACAACATCACCTGCGACATCGAAATGCTCGACATCCGCCAGATCAACGAGGCTTATGCGCGCATGATCGCTGGCGACGTGAAGTATCGTTTCGTGATCGACATGGCGACGCTCAAAGTTTAAATCTTTAGACCGAGTTCCGCCGAGAGCCGGGCTGTGACCCCTTTGATCAGGGGAATCAGCTCGGCCATTTTTTCCAGCGGCATGTACGGCACGGTGCTGGCGATACTGATCGCCGCCACGATGCCCTTACTCGCATCACGAATCGGCGCCGCCACGCAGCGGATCGACGGTTCGTTGTCCTCCAGATCGAATGCGTAGCCACCGGCGACGTACTCGGTCATGCGCTGTTCGAGCTGTTCCCACGACTGCTGGGGATGCTGCGGCCAGAACTGACTTTTCCCACCCGCCGGCAGGCTGATGTCGTACAGGCGCTGCCAATCTTTCGGCGAGTCATCGAGCATCAACGCCTTGCCAATCCCGGTGCGCGCCAGCGGCATGCGATGGCCGACCCGCGAACGCATTTCCGGGCCGTTGCGCCCCGGATTTTTCAGCAGATACAACACTTCATCGCCTTCGCGAATGCCCAAGTGCACGGTGTCACCAGTCAGCGCCGACAACTCGTCCAGATACGGCCCGGCCAGGGTCACCAGCGGCAACTCTTCACGCGCCTGGAAACCCAGCTCGATCAGCTTCGGTCCGAGCAGGTAACCGATTTGCGGCACCACGCGCAGATAGCGCTCATCCACCAGGCAACTGGCCAGACGATGGGTGGTGCTGCGCGTGGTGCCGATCAGCCGGGCGATCTCCTTGAGATCGCGAGCGCCACTGGCGACCGCTTGCACCACACCCAAGCCACGCAACAGCGTCTGGGTGCCGGTGGGCGCGGCGTCCTTGGTTTTTTCCGGGGCGTCTTCCTGCATATCCAGCCTTTTACCGTTGAGCGAGGGAACGGGCGGCATTATGGTCGCCCGACGCAGACCACTACAACTCGATACGCTCGACCTTGCCGACCAGCAGCACATAGGACAACGCACCGACCAAGGCGAGCACCGCGATGTAGGTGATCGCCGGCGCGAACGAATCGCCGCTGGCAAGGAAGCCAATCACGATCGGCGTGGCGATCGCCGACAGGTTGCCGATGAAGTTGAACACCCCGCCGGTCAGCCCGAGCAACCGTGCCGGCGCCAGCGTCGACACCAGCGACCAGGTGATCGAGGCCAGACCGTTGCCGAAAAATGCCAACGCCAGAAAGGCAATCACCAGCGGCGTCGATTCAACAAAATTGGCACCAATGATCGAAGTGGAAATCAGCAGCCCGCCAATGATCGGCAGCTTGCGCGCAAAACCAACCGTGCAGCCGCGACGGATCAGCAAGTCGGAAAAGAATCCCGAGCACAGCACGCCAATGAACGCAGCGAGAAACGGCAGCGATGCCAGCAGGCCGGACTTGATGAAGTCCATGCCGCGATATTTCACCAGATAGGTCGGGAACCACGTCAGGAAAAACCACAGTGTCGAGTTCAGGCAAAACTGGCCGAGGTAGATGCCCCACAATTTGCGCTTGGTCAGCACGATGCCCAAATCGGTCCAGCTGAATTTGGCTTTGACCTTGGCGGACTCTTGCTGAATATCGACCAGACCACCGCCCTCGCGGATCAAGTCGATTTCGGCTTCATTGGCGCCTTTGAAATCCCGTGGCTCACGATAGACCGCGTACCAGATCGCCGCCCAAATGATGCCGACGGCGCCGGTGGCGACGAACACCATGTGCCAGCCGAACTCATGTTGCAGCCAAGCGAGTACCGGAGTGAGAAATGCCAGGCCGACAAATTGTCCGGAGGTATAGAAGCCGATGGCCGTGGCACGCTCGCGCTCGGGGAACCAGGTGGTGACCACGCGACTGTTGATCGGATAAGCCGGCGCTTCCAGCGCACCGACCGCCATGCGCAACACGAACAGCGCAATGAAGCTGGCCGCGAAACCGAGCATCACCGTGGCAATCGACCACAGCAGCAACGCGACGCTGTAAAGAATGCGCGGCGGCACGCGATCGACCAGCCAGCCGCCGGGGATCTGCATGGCGGCGTAGGTCCAGCCGAATGCGGAAAAGATCAGACCGACGTGAATCGGATCGATGCCCAGCTCACTGGTCAGCGCCGGTGCGGCAATCGACAGGTTGCTGCGGTCGAGGTAGTTGATGACCACGGTGATAAACAGCAACACCATGATGAAAAACCGCTTGCGGCTAGGCGTGACTAAAGACGCCTGCCCGGTGAGGGTTTGCGGTTGCATGGGGAGAGCCTCTTTTTATGTTTATTGAGGTCGGCCTGAGGCCTTGCATCTGATCGTTCCCACGCTCCGCGTGGGAATGCAGCCCGGGACGCTCCGCGTCCCAAAAGCGGACGCAGAGCGTCCATTGAGGCATTCCCACGCAGAGCGTGGGAACGATCTCATCGGGTGTGTCAGGCAATACTCACCACTCGGCAAAACTGCCATCGGCATGACGCCAGATCGGGTTGCGCCAGCGGTGGCCAACGGCCGCACGCTCGATCACGTATTCCTCGTTGATCTCGATACCCAACCCCGGGCCGTTGGGGATCTTCACGAAACCTTTGTCGTAATCGAACACCCGTGGATCCTTCACGTAGTCGAGCAAATCGTTGCTCTCGTTGTAATGGATGCCCAGGCTTTGCTCCTGGATAAACGCGTTGTAACAAGCCGCGTCCAATTGCAAACACGCCGCCAGCGCAATCGGCCCCAGCGGGCAGTGCAGCGCCAGTGCCACGTCGTAGGCCTCGGCCATGTTGGCGATCTTGCGAGTTTCGGTGATGCCGCCCGCGTGGGAGGCATCCGGCTGGATGATGTCGACGTAGCCTTCGCTCAACACACGTTTAAAGTCCCAACGCGAAAACAGCCGTTCACCCAGAGCAATCGGCGTGCTGGTCAACGGTGCGAGCTCTTTCAGCGCTTCGTAGTTTTCGCTGAGTACCGGTTCTTCGATAAACATCAGTTTGTACGGGTCGAGTTCCTTCATCAGCACCTTGGCCATCGGCTTGTGCACGCGGCCATGGAAGTCGACACCGATGCCGACGTTCGGCCCGACCGCGTCACGTACGGCGGCGACGTTGGCCAGCGCCAGATCGACTTTCTCGAAGGTATCGAGGAACTGCAGTTCTTCGGTGCCGTTCATTTTCACTGCAGTGAAACCACGGCTCACCGCCTCTTTCGCCGCACGCGCGGTGTCGGCCGGACGGTCACCGCCGATCCACGAATACACGCGAATCTTGTCGCGCACCTGGCCACCGAGCAGATCACTCACCGACACCCCAAGCGCCTTGCCCTTGATGTCCCACAGCGCCTGATCGATACCGGCCAGCGCGCTCATGTGGATCGCGCCGCCACGGTAGAAACCGCCGCGATACAGGACGGTCCAGATGTCTTCGATATTGCGTGGGTCTTTGCCAATCAGGTAGTCGGACAATTCTTCAACGGCAGCCGCGACGGTATGCGCGCGCCCTTCAACCACGGGTTCGCCCCAACCGGTCACGCCTTCGTCGGTTTCGACTTTGAGGAAACACCAACGCGGCGGGACGATAAAGGTGGTGAGTTTGGTGATTTTCATCTTTTTTGTCTCTCTTGTAGATGCAGCGCACACAGCGCCAAAAAGTCTTAGCGAAGGGCCTTCCAAGCAGCCACGTAGGCCTTGGCGTTCACCGCTACTTGCTCCGGCGTTATGCCCGGTTTGAACAGCCCGGAACCGAGGCCGAAACCTTTTACACCGGCATCGATAAACGCCTGCATATTGTCCGGCGTGATGCCGCCGACCGGCGCCAGCACCGTTCCGGATGGCAACACCGCAAGCCAGGCTTTGACGACTGCCGGCCCCATCTGCTCAGCCGGAAACATCTTGAGAATGTCCGCGCCCTCCTCCAGTGCCGCGAAGGCCTCGGTCGGCGTGGCGACACCCGGCGACAGAAACAGCCCCGCCGCTTTTGCTGCGCGTAAAACCTTGGCGTCACTGTGCGGCATGACAATCACTTGGCCGCCGGCTTCTTTCACCAGCTCGACCTGTGCCGGGGTCAACACCGTGCCGGCACCGACCAGGCAATCGGCGGGCAGGGCCTTACGCAGGATGCGGATACTTTCGTACGGCGAAGGGGAATTGAGCGGTACTTCGATGACGCGAAATCCGGCGGCATACAGGACTTCTCCGACAGCGGCGGCTTCCTGCGGATGCAGGCCCCGCAGGATCGCGATCAGACCGTTTTGCGCCAGTGCTTGCTTGAGCATGTCAGGCCTCCAGTCAGGTTTAACGGAATGAGGTGTCGATCAGTCCGGCGGCCAGCGCCAGTTGCCACAAGCCACGCTCGGTGGCCTGCTCCGCCAGCGTCACGTTGGCGAAACCACAGGCATCGAGCGCACGGCTGTAGCGCGCACAGAGCTGCGCGTTGCCGATGAGGATGATCGAAGGAAGATTCGTGTTGTTGCGACGACGTCGCTGAACCGTGGCGAGCGCCGCCAGCTCATGGCCGATCATCAGGCCGGACAGATAATCGGCCTGCGCGGTCGGGCTGAGTTCGCCGGTCAGGCCTAAGGTACGGGCGCTGAACAACGTCGACAGCACTCCGAGTTCACCGTCCGCCGACTGCGCAATCTGCACACCACGGTCAAACGCCAGAGCATCGAACGTCGCGCCTTGCTTCAGGGTCCGGCCGAGGATGCTGTGTTCACTGAGCACGGCGAACACTTCGCCGGTCATAAACGTGTCGAAGTGAATGATGCAGCCATCGACCACATCCACCCATTTCGAGTGGCTGCCCGGCAGGCCGATCAACAGATCAGCGCCTGCCTCAATCGGCAGATTCTGCAGCACGCCAAGCACCTGGGTTTCTTCGCCGCGCATCACATTCGGCAGACGCGAACGTTGGATCACGCCCGGCACGATATGCACCACGGTGCCGCGCAGACTGATCAGTGTTTGTAGGGATTTTCCGAGATTGGCGACGTTCGCCGGCGTCTCGCAGTAGGCCGCTTCACGCCAGCCCTGTGCGCTGCCAACCATGCCACAGGCAATCACCGGCAGATCCGGCTGCACATCGAGCCAGTCGCCGCACGCCTCGTCGAACGCCAGTTCAAAACCATCGGCGCATTCGCGACCGTTGATGATTCGCGGGGTCTTGGGCAACTGCATAATCCCGGACGACAGCGCGCGCTGCTCCAGCACCACACCGTCCGCCGCGAGTTTGTAAGCACGTAATGAGGTCGTACCCCAGTCGAGCGCGATCAATTGCGCCAGCATCGCTTCACCTGTTTTGTTTTTGGCAGTGAGTGCGACGGACTATAGACCTCTCAGACGGTAAATCTCAATATGTAATTTTGCATCCCATATTTTGGGATGATTACATCTACCCAACCTCCTCGAACAGATCCGTGATTCACCGTTATCAATATCACTACTGACGCTCTATCGCCTGAACGAAAACACTGGCAGGAATATTCATCGATTTTGAGTAATACGGACCGTAAGCGTAGGCAGCTGTCCTGAACTTACATGCCACGACCTGACGCGCGCTCAATACCATCAACAGTTGTTTTTTATTGAAGTACGTACTCAGCGTTCCACCGTCCGGTGTATGCACCGCAGAGACCTCAGCCGAATACACATATGGCCCCGCAGCAGATTCATTTAATACCGCGACGACCTCCCCTTCGAGATACCGGGTCAGGTCCTGTTTTGTTTCGAAGAAGCCACTCTCATCCAATGAACAGATCAAGGCATTGCCGACCTGATGTTGGCCGGCATTGATCTCGAAGAATCGCAACAGATCAGTCATTGAACTGAAGCGAACATCCAGAAGAGCACTGTCTCCAGGCTTGGTAACAGAAACAAATTCAATTTCGGTCTCTGGTAATGGCACTCTTTTTGCGCACGAAGCACACAAACAAAGAACTAGAACTGCAAGCAACACTCGCATGTCAAGACTCCAGGTATTTGATCATTTTTTCAGCGATGAGATCACATGCGGACTGTTCGCCAAGAATCCTCGCCTTGAACATTACGCCTGCATCTTCGTGGTTGGTGTCTACCGCTTTATTGATATCAGGACCCGAGCTCATAACCCAGCGTTCTCCCATCTCGGCGACATCATCGGACTGATTGGGTTTCGCCGGTGCAGCCAATATATTGATCCAGTACTCTGCACCAGGCTTCGGGGTGGTGGCGTAAATGTCTGAAATCAGCCAGACACCCAGTCCGCCGCCCACAGGATCAAGCGTGACCAAGGACTTCACCGTAAATCCCTGTTCTTTGAGTATGGCTGTCAGATGAGCGCCGTTCCATCCTCCCAGACTGTGACCGACGATACTTATATAAATTGATTTATCACCTTTCAGATAACTCAGCACATACTTTTCTATGTCTTTCTTGCCGCGCACATCCTTATAACTAAGGTACACCGACTTTATTTTTCCAATTTGCGCGTCGCTGAATTTTTTAGGCAATAAAACCTGCGCACTGGTTACGTTACCGTGAGGTGGTTGATCTTGATAATACGGCTCCTTGTCTCCAGCCCCGCCAATGAAAAACACGACGATTTTTTTGATTTTGATTGCCACGGTTTTTACAGTCTGATCGGTTTTGCAAGTCAACTCGTGACTCACCACCTCGTTTTTGCAATCTTTGAGTGCAGGGTTTGCGACTTCCATTTCGATCACTCTACAAACAGTTTGATTGTTTCGGCCAAATGCGAGCTGACCATATGAGTAAAGCCCTGCTCATTGGTGATTCCGTGTTCCATGCTGCCATCGCCCCGTTGAATCACATAGGGATGATCGGGCACCGGCTCGCCAGTTGCTTCATTCACCACTTGCAACCTGTCCGTAAAATGCACCGGCATCGGCAACAGCCCACTAAACGCTGCCCCTCCGCCACTCTGGCCAATAATCACCGTCCCCGACCCACCGACCACGACATTGCCGTGGCCTCCGGTGCTATCGAGCGTGGCAGCATTCAGGCCGTTGATGAATACGGTGCCGGAAACGGCGCCGGTAATCGGGCTGCCACACGCCGATTTATCGGTCATGCGCGCAGCCGCGAGGCCGTCGAAGAAGACGTTCGGCGAGCCGGAGGCAATCGGGTTGGTGCCATGCCCTGGCAATGGGCAGGCGGTCGGGTCGGTGACGCGTGCAGCGGGTTTACCACTCAATTCAAAGCTCCTTGCTTCAGGGGTTCCGGGTGCGGCTGGTGGAGATCGACATCGGTCGCGGCGAAGCGCCAGCGGTTGTCGACGGGGTCGAACAGGGCGTGGCAGTGTTCACGGCTGTCGGGGGATGTAGCGATTTGCAGATGCTGCCAGGCTTGATCGACATGCCATGCCAGCTCGGCAGGCGTCGCGTCATCCAGCTCGTTGAGCCAGGCGTTGTAGTTGCGCAGGTGATTGCGTTCGTAAGTCGATTGCAGCAAATCGGCCATTTGTGCGCCGAGGTCGAGATGATGCTGGGCCGTCCACTGGCCGATCTCGGAATAGACGTACCAGCCCATCGGCATCAACCCGCCGTCCTTGAGCAGCGAATGCCCGGCAGGGGCGACGAAACCACAACAAATGTGCAGCGTCAGCCAACCTTGATGGGCGTCGATAAACGCCGTTGGATCGAAGGTGCGTAGCGGTATCACGCGGTAATCGGCGAGCCCGGCACTGCGCGTCATCAACTCGGCATCAAGGCGTGACACGAACGCACGAATCGCGCTGCCGCCCGTGCGGTTTGTCATGCAGAGAATGTCGACCGGTTGCCGCTTGGGGTTGTCGCTTGAGCCTGAGTTTTTCACCAGGCCATACAGACGCATTGTCGCCCGTAGTCCGCTCATCGCTGGTCACTCGTTGACGCAGCGAAGGCTCCACGGGCGTGGAGAAATTGTGCCAGAGGCATTGCAGGTGTCGTCCGTGAGCGCGCAAAAATGGCGCGTAGAATGCCGGACTAGAGCGTTGGCGACAATCGAATTAGTACCGCAATGCCATCATTGTGATCAGCCCTCGGCAAACTCACGCAGAACCTGGCCATCCATGCGGTAGCGCACCCACTCTTCCTGGGGTTGTGCGCCGAGGGATTTGTAGAATTCGATGGCCGGCGTGTTCCAGTCGAGCACGCTCCATTCGAAGCGGCCGCAGTCGTTATCGCAGGCGATTTTCGCCAAGTGACGCAACAAGGTTTTGCCAGCACCGCCGCCGCGTTGTTCGGGGGTGATGTAGAGGTCTTCGAGGTACAGGCAGTTGCTGCCGAGCCAGGTCGAATAGCTGAAGAAGAACACCGCGAAACCGATTGGCAAACCGTCGCGTAGGCAGATCAGGCCGTGGGCGGTGGCGCCTTCGCTGAACAGGCTGCGTTCGATGTCGGCAACGCTGGCGATGACTTCGTGACGGGCCTTTTCGAAATCGGCGAGTTCAGTGATGAAGGCGAGGATTTGCGGGGCATCGCTGGGGGTCGCCGGGCGGATTTCGATCGTCATGGACGGGCCTTGTCGGAAAAAGGAAAACGCCATACTAAGGTGGTGAGCGGCGCTCGTCACATGGCAAAACACACACACTACCCTGCGCAATGTTGCAAACACTGCAGTTCCCTGTGGGAGCGAGCCTGCTCGCGAAAGCATTCTGTCATTCAACAATGCAAGTGACTGTAAGGACGCCTTCGCGAGCAAGCTCGCTCCCACAGGGACTTCGACAATCTGAAAGGATGCTCATGAACCCAGCGTTTTTTACCCCCGTAGAGGCACTCGCAGTAGCCCTGTTGCCCCACGCCCTCGAGCCATCAGACGACGGCGCTCACGACCTCGCTCACCTGCAGCGGGTCTGGCATAACGTGCGTACGCTGCAAGCAGAAGAAGGCGGCGATCTTGAGGTGTTGTTGGCCGCCGTGCTCTTGCACGATTGCGTCGCCGTCGAGAAGAACTCGCCACTGCGTTCGCAGGCTTCGCGGCTGGCGGCAGATAAAGCTTCGTCAGTGCTGGCCGATCTGAACTGGTCCGAAGAAAAAATCGCCGCCGTCGCCCACGCCATCGAAGCCCACAGTTTCTCCGCCAACATCACCCCGCTCACCCTCGAAGCGAAAATCGTCCAGGACGCCGATCGGCTCGACTCACTCGGCATGCTCGGCGTCGCCCGCACGTTCTACGTCGCCGGACGCATGGGCTCGGCGCTGTACGACCCGCAGGATCCCGAAGCGAAACAACGCGATTACGATGACACGCGTTTTTGCCTCGATCATTTCCAGACCAAACTGCTGCACCTCGCCGACGGTTTCCAGACCACCGCCGGCCAGCGTCTTGCGCAGGTCCGTCATCTGCGCCTGAAGGGATTCATGGAGCAGTTCAAGGAAGAGATCGGCCTCGCTTGAGCATTACTCCGGCGTGCAGTGATCCTGACTTCGCCAAGCTCAGACCTAAGCCGCCTGCCTGACGTGTTAAACAGATGACGCTGAATTTTTCCGCTTAAGGATTCACGTCATGTCGCAAGTAACACCCAAGGTTTCAGGCAAGTTGTTCGGCCTGTTCTGCCTCGCCAGTTATCTGTTGTCGCTTTCGTACGGCTCGACGTTTTTATTGTCACTGTTGATCAGTTCTCGCGGCGGCAATGAGCACGATGCCGGCAGTGTGATTTCGGCGGCGATGCTCAGTACGTTTGTGGCGGTGCTGGTGTCCGGGCATCTGTCGGACTGGCTCGGGGCGGCGCGCTCGATTGCAGTGTTCGGGTTGTTGCTGGTCGCGGCGAGTCTGGGCTTTGCGATGACGCCGGGGGTCGGCCATCTGCTGCTGTTTTTCGGTTTGCTGCTGGGTTTGGGCTGGGGCGTTTTCTATACCTTGGGGCCGATCATCGTCGCCAGTCTGGTGACTCCGGCGCAGCGGGCGAAATATTTCGCCTTGCTGTCCGGCAGCATGATGACCGGCATTGGCAGCGGCCCGTTGCTCGGGCGTGCGGCGAGTGCGTTGGGCCTGTCGCTGACCTCGGCGTTCTATCTGGCAGCGCTGGCGAGTCTGATCGGTGTGCTGCTGTTCTGGCGGCTCGGGGCTCGATTGAAAAGCACACAAGCCGCTTCAGCGGCGAGAATCACCTGGCAAGCGACCACTCAAGTGCTCGGCTCGCGTGCGCTGTTTCCGATCATCATGGTTGGTCTCGGCGGTTGCGTATTTGGCGGTCTGTCGAGTTTCCAGACCAGTTACGCCGCTGCGCGATCGCTGGATTATTCGCTATTCTTTCTGGGGTTCATGAGTGCGGCAATCAGCAGCCGCATGCTGATCGCCGGCTATGTGGTCAAGCGTGATCCGCTGCGCGCTTCTTGCCTGTTGTCGGGACTGATGCTCGGCTCGATCGTGCTGTTCGCCTTCGGCGTACACAGTGGATTCACCTATTTGCTGGCGGCGTTGATGCTCGGCGTCGGGTATGGGCTGACCTATTCGGTGATCAACGGCCTGGCGGCCAACGAAGCACCGGCCGGTACTACATCGCAGGCCTTGTTGCTGTTCAGTCTTTCGTACTTCATCGGCGTGTTTGGTTTCCCGCTATTGGCCGGCAAAATCATCGTTGAGCACGGCATGAGCACACTGCTTTTGACGGTCTTGATCGTCGCGTTGGCCAACTGGCTGATTACCCTTGGCCGCTTGCTCTGGCGGCGGATCAGTCTGAAAGCCGCGCAGGCAACCTAGACCGTTCGTCGCTGATCAGGCACCAATCCGATCACTGGGCAGACCAACGACAGGTAAGGATTCCAATCACTGGAGAAGCCCTATGATCCCGTCAAGGTTGACCGCTTTTGTATTCAGCGCCCTGCTCTGCCCTGCGGTTTTCGCCGCATCCGCCACCGCTGCGGGCACCGGCCCTACCGATCCGACTCCGCCACGCGCCCCCGCCATCAACAGTGCTCCCGGTATGAATACCGATGGCTCGGGCGTTCCCTTGATCAATCAGCCGCCCGCCACCGGTACTGATCCGCGCACCCAGGGCAGTGACCCGGGCCGGCAGGGCGGCATGAATACCCCCGACGCCCCCGCCACGCCAGACAACGCGGGCCCCGGCGTCGGCTCGAAAACCACCACCGGTGGCTCCGGTTCCGAAGGCTCCGGTCAGTAGTTCGCCGACGCGAGCGTCCTGTTCAACCCAATGAAGAGGTAACCATGAACGTCGATAAAAACCTGGAAAAAGAAGTCCTCACCCGTCTGTTGCACGCCCATCCGAGTGGTCTGGGAAAAGAGGTGCTGGATAATTACCGGGGCGAGAAGGTAGTGGCCAGCGCCCTCGCCGCTTTGCAGGATCGTGGACTGATTCACCACGGGCATGTGACCTGCAACGAGGCTGGCGAACATTCGTTGAACCTGCCGATCAAGCTCAGTGCGGCTGGCGTTGAGGTAGCGCGCAAGCTGGATAGCTGAGCGATATGATCGTGTGATCGCTAATCATGCAGGAGATGCAGTTGGCTGCGATCTTTGCTTTTATAAGATCAAAAGATCGCAGCCTTCGGCAGCTCCTACATTGGATCTGAGGCGAACATAAATCCCCTGTGGGAGCGAGCTTGCTCGCGAAAGCTATCTATCAGGCGCCGCCGGACTCGCGGATAAACGCATCCACTTCAGTCGCACCCGGCGAAGTCGCCGGCCCCCACCGCGTCACCGCCAAAGCTGCCGCCGCATTCGCCCGTCGCGCTGCTTCATGCGCTGTCAAACCCTGCGCCAGTCCCGCGACAAAGACGCCGGCATGGGCATCGCCGGCACCATTGCTGTCCACCGCTTTCACAGCAAACCCCGGGACATGCCGACGCTCATCGCGCTGATGAATCCAGCACCCTTGCGGCCCGTCACGGACCACGATCAGCACTTCATTGGGCAGATGCTCAGCGAGACGATCCAGCGCACCCCCAATATCCTCAGCCCCGGTAAAGCGCAGCGCTTCAACACTGTTGCTGGTCCACACATCAATGCGCGGCAGCAGCGCCTGCATCAGCGGCGAGTCCGGCGATTCCACCAACGGGCCCGGATCGAACACTACGTTGATCGACTCCGGTAACGCCAATGTCCAGTCGAGCAACGCCTGCGCTTTGCCTTCGTGCAACAGGCTGTAGCCACTGAGATAAACGTAATCGCCCGCCTCGACCGCAACGCTGTTCAGATCCTCCGCCGTCACCTCACCTTCAGCGCCGATGTAGGAAATGAAACTGCGCTCCGCCGACGCATCGGTCAGCGCCACACACAACCCGGTGTCGCGCTGCGCAGGCTGGCGAATGCCGATGTGAATCCCCTCGGCATTCATCGCTTCACGCGCCAGATCACCGAAACGCCCGCTGCCATGGCGGCCGAGATAAACCACCGGCAGGCGATTGCGCACGGCCGCCGCCATCACATTGAAACCGCCGCCCGCTTCGAAACCCGCCGACTGCGCCAGCACGTCGCCGCCAACCTGCGGCAGCTTATCCACGGCCATGACCAGGTCGATGATGACTTGGCCGGTGTGCAACATCTTAGGCATGAGCATTCTCGGTTTGCGCGGCGCGGCGGTCTTTCGCCCCGCCGAGGACAAAGTAAATGCCACCAGCCACCACGAAGGTCACGATCCAGCCGAGGCCGTTGTGGCCCAGCCACGAGTCGGACAAAAAGCCCTTGAACCAGACGTTCTCGGCGGTAGTGCCAATGGTGGTGAAACTGAAGCCAAGGACGATGGCAATCGCCCACGCGCCAAACGCGCGCCACTCGATACCGCCGTGATACCAGTAGGCACTGCTCGGGCTGACGTCGAGCAGGTCTTTCGGGCTGTAGTAATGACGGTGAATCAGGTCAACGACGAAGATCCCGACCCACGCGGTGATCGGCACCGCCAGCAGGGAAATGAAGGTAATGAACGGGCCGTAGAAGCTGTCGGCGATCAGCATGAAGTAGATTGAGCCGGCGAAGATCGCGACGATATCGACCACCACCGCGTAGACGCGTTTGACCTTCAGGCCGAGGGTCAGCGTGGTCAGACCGGCGGAGTACACCGACAGGTTGTTCGACAGCAACAAGCCACCGAACGCCGTGATCAGGTACGGCACGGCCATCCACGTTGGGAGCATGTCGCGGATTGCAACAATCGGGTCAGTCGCCGAAGCGAGGTCGTTGTTGCCCACCGACAGCAAGCCGCCGAGGGTGATCAGCAGCACCAGCGGAATGCCCGCGCCGAACGCGGCGGACGCGACCAGTCGCACAGCCTTGACGCTGCGATGCTGATAGCGCGACATGTCGGCGCCAGCGTTGGCCCAACCGATGCCGGTGCCGGCGGCCATGGTGCCAATGCCGATGATCATTGCGCTCATCGGCGCTGGCGTAGCGTTGAACACCGCGCTCCAGTCGATGGTCGCGCAGAGGAAACCGCCGACCAGAAGATTCAGCGCGCCGAACACGTAGGTCGCCCACTTCTGGATCACCAGCAAGGTCGCATGGCCGAGGCCGGATACCGACAGAGTCAGCAGCACGAAAATCGCGATAAAGATCAACGTCAGTATCGGCGCACTTTTCGCTTCCACTGGCGAGCCGAACAGGATCGAGCACAGCGACAACAGCACAAATGCAGCGGTGGTGGTGTTGACGGTTTCCCAACCCAGGCGCGACATCAGCGAGACCAGCGTCGGGCCGATATTGCCGCGCACGCCGAAGATCGCCCGCGACAAGGTCAGGCTCGGCGCGCGGCCACGGCGACCGGCAATCGATATGATCCCGACCACCGCGAATGAACCGGCAGCACCGATGATTGCGACGATGATCGCCTGCCAGATCGCCAGCCCGCGAAACGCCACCAGCGTGGCGCCCAGCGGCAGACCGAGGATGGAAATGTTGGCGGCGAACCAGACCCAGAACAGTTGCAGCGGATGGCCGTTGCACTCGGCTTCCGGCACCGGTTCGATGCCGCGGGTTTCCAGTTGCCCGGCGCTTTGCCCGGCGTTTGATGAACTCATGAAGGTGCTCCTGTTTGCCTTTTTTGTGGTTGTGGCAATGATGCAAAACGACAAGACATCGCGGCCGTCCTCGGCCTGTCTGCGCGATCCATTGCGGGTTAAAAATTCGAAATTCGCGGTGCGGCTTTCGCGAGCAGGCTCGCTCCCACAGGTACCGTGTAATCCTTGTGGGAGCGAGCCTGCTCGCGAAGGCGCTAACCTGGTTAGCGCAAGGCCAACAGCCCCTGCACCAACGGCTCCAGCTCCAGATGATTGACGGCCTTCACCGTGTCGATCATCGGCACTGGCCAGCTCTCAAGACCCAGGCAGGCCCCGAGCATGGCGCCGAGAATCGCCGCGATGGTGTCAGTGTCACCCCCAAGACTGGCGGCCATGCACAACGCATCAAACGCGCTCATCTCGCCGACGGCCACTTGCTGCGCCAGGGCAAACGAGACCACCACCGATTCCTGCGACGCCACCGAAGTACCGATCACGTCGTAGAGCAGATCCGCCAGCAAAGCCTTGTCGCTATCGACACTGATGGTGCGCGCCCAACTGATTCGCGAGCCAATGCGCCCACCGGCCACCCAGTGCCCGTGCGCCTCGGCTTGCTGAGCGATGTGCTGGCCGAGGTTCAACGCCTCGCCCAGGTCCATGCCATTGATGCCGGCAGATACCACCGCTGCCACCGCCGCCGCACTGGAAATCCCCAGTGTGGTGTTGTGGGTGACCTGACAGGCCTGTACCACCGCTGCGATAAACCGCTGAGGATCGGCAACATCCGCCGCGATCCCTACCGGCGTAATGCGCATGGCCGCGCCGTTGGTGGTGCCGTAGCGTCCGGCCTCTTCCGGCGAATGGCCGGCGAGGATCATTTCGATGGCGCGCTTGGTCGACGGCCCGAGCAAGTCCTGCGAGCCCTTGGCCTGCATCTCGGCTTCCCACTCGATCAAGCGTTGCGCGAGGATCGCCGGTTCGATGCGGCCTTTGCCTTCGACCAGCAACTCACCGACCAGAATGGCTTGTTCAGTGTCGTCGGTGATCGAGCCTTTGGGCAAGTTTGCGGCGATCGGTTGCAGTGGCCCGGCATCCTGCAGATCAGTGATCTGGCCGAAGCGGGTCTTGATCGTTTCGCGGTTCAGCGATTGCGTCGGCATGCCCAGTGCATCACCGAGGGCCAGGCCATAGAAAGCACCAAGGGCACGGTTGAGCGCGGTCATTTCGATTCTCCAAATTGCAGGTGCAAACGGAAATGCACCGGATCGAGCAGGCTTTCGACCAACTCCATGAAACGGTTCTGGCGATCATAGGTGGTACGCAACGCCTTGAGGAAAACGGTGCCGACCGGGCGCCCGAGCAATTCGGCGTCTTCGGCATTCAACGGCTCGGCACCGATCCACTGATCACCGCGTTCGCCGATGTAGCCGTATGCGGCAAGGGTGATGGTCAGGGAATTGTCGATCAGACCGACACGCGGCAGGCTTTCCAGGCCGCCAGTGGCCGGCATCAAAGAGCGTTCGAGGGAGACCAGTGTGCCTTCGTTAGAGCGGCGGCGACGGTCGAGGGTGATGAATTGGTCAGTGCCGAACCGCGAGAGCAGATCGGGCCGGGTCACGGCTTCCAGACGCAGCACTTCGGTGTTGATCAGCGCGCCGCTGTCGGCCAGCGCCTGCGCCCAGCCGCTGCGCTGGTCGAGCGCGACACCGTCGAAAGTGACGATGGAGCCGACGCCGCTTTGCGTGGCGATGTAATTGCGCCGTTTCAGTTCGGCCAGTGCTTCGCGCAGCGTGCCTCGGCTGACTTGGAATTCTTGAGCCAACTGATGTTCGCCGGGCAACAGAAAGCCGTCCTCCATGAGGCCGCTTTCGATGCGCCGGACGAGTTCGTCGACCACCCGTTGTTTCTTGTCAAATCGTACCTGTCTAATCATGTACAAGTTGATACCCGAAACGGGTGCGGGCGGGCAAGGAATATTTGGGGAGAGTGACGAAAGGCGGGAGAATCAAAAGCCCCTCACCCTAGCCCTCTCCCGGAGGGAGAGGGAACTGATCGAGGTGTTTATTCCAATTACATCGACCTGAAATATCCAGTCGAACTCAGGTTTGAAAAGCTAAGAGATCTGCTCCCTTTCCCCTCTCCCTCTGGGAGAGGGCTGGGCGGGCGGCGTTCCGATGAGGGTAGCCTTTGACTCAGCGTTGCTTCAGACGGTCAATCACTACGGCCAGCAGCAGGATCGAACCACGAATCACATACTGATAAAACGTGTCGATGTTCTTCAGGTTCATCGCATTCTCAATGATCGCCAGAATCAACACCCCGGCAATCACATGCCGAATCATGCCGATCCCACCGCTCAACGACACCCCGCCCAACACGCAGGCCGAGATCACCGTCAGTTCAAATCCCTGACCAATCATCGGCTGCCCCGAGGTCATCCGCGACGCCAGAATCACCCCGGCCAACGCACCAATCACACCATGCACGGCAAAGATAATGATCTTGGTCCGGTCAACGTTCACACCCGCGAGCAACGCCGCTTCCTGGTTGCCACCGATGGCCATGGTGTTGCGCCCGTAGGTGGTGTAATTCAACAGCCAACCAAAAAACAGAAAGCAAACAATGGTGATCAGAATCGGCACCGGCACGCCAAACAACTGGCCATTGCCGAAAACGAAGAACGATTCCTGCGACACGCCCACTGCTTTGCCGTTGGCAAAAATGTAAGCCAGACCGCGAACGATCTGCATGGTCGCCAACGTCGTGATCAACGCATTGACGCGCAACTTGGCAATCACGATGCCGTTGATCAACCCGACAATCAGGCCCATCACCAGCGCCGCGCTGACACCGAGAAACACGCTATTGGTGTCGCGCATCACCACCGCCGCAACCACCCCGGCGCAGGCAATCACCGAGCCCACCGACAGGTCGAAATGCCCCGACGCCAGGCAGTACAACATCGTGCACGCGGCAATCCCGGTGGTGGAAATCGCCAGGCCCAGGCCACGCATGTTCAGCGGCGAGAGGAAGTTGTCGATCAGCAGCGTGCAGGCAACGAATATGCCCACAGCCGCCAGCAACATGACCCAGTCATCAAGGAAGCGCCGCATGTCCAGCGGCTTGCGCTCTTTGGGCAGGGTTTCGTTTTGGGTTGTCATCATAGTCACCTCTCAGTTCGCCACGCCATCAGCGCGGTGGCGCGGCAAAGCCAGTTGCAGCAGGTTGGATTCATTGGCCTGGTCGCGGCTGATTTCGCCGCGCAAGGCGCCTTCGCAAAGCACCAGAATGCGATCGGAAATGCCCATCACTTCCATCAGGTCGCTGGACACCACGATCACCGAAATACCCTCAGCAGCGAGGTTATGGATGATCTGGTAAATCTCGGCTTTGGCACCGATGTCGATGCCGCGCGTCGGTTCGTCGAGCAGCAGGACCTTCATCGGCATCGACAGCCAGCGACCGAGAATGGCCTTCTGCTGATTGCCGCCGGAGAGGAATTTGATCTGCTGGCCGGCGTGCGGGGTTTTCACTTTCAGCGCTTTGATCTGTTTGTCGGCGTTGCCCTTTTCCCACAGACCGCGAATCAGGCAACCGAGGCCCGAATGGGCGCCGCGTGCGCTGATGTTGATGTTTTCGGCGACGCTGGCCAGCGGGATGATGCCTTCCTTCTTGCGATCTTCCGGGCAGAGCAGAATGCCCGCAGCAATCGCGTCGCGCGGTGAGCGCAGTTTCAGTTCGTGACCGCGCAATTCGAGGCGTCCGGCGGTGTTGCGTTCCAGCCCGCTGAGCAGGCGAAACAGCTCGGTGCGCCCTGCCCCGACCAATCCGAACAGGCCAAGGATTTCACCTTTGTGCGCTTCGAAACTGATCGGCTCGCGCAGACCCGGGCCGAGCAAACCATCAACCTTCAGCGCGACGGCACCGCGTGGTCGATGGCGATAATCGTAGATGTCCTGAATGTCGCGACCGACCATGCAGGTCACCAGTTGATCGTGGGTCAACTGGCTCATGTCGTCGAATGTGCGCACGTAGCGACCGTCCTTGAACACCGTCACGGCGTCACAGATGCGGAACACTTCTTCCATGCGGTGGGAAACGTAGAGCACGACTTTGCCCTCGTCACGCAAGCGGCCGATGATTGCCATCAAGCGGTCGATCTCGCGGGCCGAAAGGCTGCTGGTCGGCTCGTCGAAAGCGATGACGTGGGCACCGCGCGACAGCGCCTTGGCGATTTCCACCAGTTGCCGCTGGCCGAGGGACAAGCGCCCGACCTTGGTCTGCGGATCGATTTCGTCGGCCAGGCCTTTGAGGCAGTTCAACGCTTGCTGACGCAGGACACCGCGATTGATCAAACCGAAACTGGCCGGCAGATGGCCGAGAAACAGGTTTTCGGCGACGGTCATTTCCGGCACCAGATGCAACTCCTGGTGAATCACCGCGACGCCGCTGCCGATGCTGTCAGCGGTCGACTTGAACGCCATGGTCTGCTCGCCGATCTGCAACTCGCCGCTGCTCGGGATGTAAGCACCGCCGAGGATTTTCAGCAGGGTCGATTTGCCAGCGCCGTTCTCGCCCATCAAGGCGTGAACCTGGCCGGGATGGGCGACAAAGCTGATGGCGTCCAGCGCTTTCACCCCGGGAAAGGTTTTGCCGATCCCGTTGAAGCGCAGGCTGCCGCTGGCACCGTGTTGTTCTTGTGTTTGTACTTGCGCGTGCATAAAGCCACCTCTTCACACCGAAAAACGGCCCGGCTGCCCGGGCCGTCACTGCGTCAGTTCCACAGGCCGATTTTTTCCAGCTCTTGCTTGAAGTTCTCGCGGGTGATCAGGGTGACGTCGTCCATCGCGGTGTACTTCGGCGGTTCTTTGCCGGTGGTGACCCACTCGTACATCATCTCGGCAGTCTTGTAGCCTTCGATGTGCGGGCTTGGCAGCATTGAGCCAAAGAAGCCGCTGTTAGGCTTTTTCAGTTCGCCGATGGCGTCGGTGCCGTTGATGCCGATGCCGATCACGTTGGCCGCGGCAAAACCGGCGGCTTCGGTGGCGCGTACGCCGCCGAGCACGGTGTTGTCGTTCATGCCGCCGATGATCAGGTTTTTCGCCGCGCTCGGCAGTTTCACCAGCGCCGAGTTGGTGGCGTCCATGCTGCCCGGCACGTCGAGGGTTTTCAGCGCGGCAAACAGAATGTGATCCTTCGGCATCCCGGCGTCCTCGAGGGATTTCACCGAACCGTCGGTGCGCTTCTTGCCGGTGTCGAGTTCGTTGTAGGTGTTGACCACCGCGTAAGTGTCTTTCCAGTCCCAGTTACGTTTCTTCGCTTCGGCGACCATGGCGTTGCCCTGCTTCTGGCCAACTTCAAACGCGGCCATGCCGAGGTACGGCACGTCTTCCATGAACTTGCCGTTGGCGTCGACGAAACGGTCATCGACGGCAATCACTTTCAGGTCGTTGAGTTTGGCCTTGGCCATGATTGCCGGGCCGAGCGAGACGTCCGGCGGGCAAATCACGAAGCCCTTGGCACCGTTGGCAGCAAGACTGTCGATCGCCGAGAGGGTTTTCTCACCGTCCGGCACGGCAATCTTGATCAGTTCAAAGCCCTTGTCCTTGGCGGCTTTCTCGGCGAAGGCCCACTCGGTCTGGAACCACGGTTCTTCCGCCTGCTTGACCAGAAAACCGATTTTCACGGTGTCGGCAGCGAGCAGCGCACTGCTCAGGCTGAACGCGGTGACCGCCAGGGCGGTACTGCACAGGGTACGAATCCCGAAACGACGTTTCATAAGCTGACTCCTTGTTATTTTTTTGAGCAATATTTGAAAAGCGTTAAAGCGTGTTCCTGCAATGCCTGTTGAAAATAGTCATATCGTATGATGATTGGATTTCACACGGATTTATCCGCGTGAAAGCCACTGTGCTCAGTCGTGGTACATCACCGAGCGACCACCATCGATGGTGATGCATGAAGCATTGATGAACGGCGCTTCATCACTGGCCAGAAACACCGCCGTCATTGCCACTTCGAGCGGCTGACCGATGCGTTTCGGCGGGTGCAGATCGAAGGCGCGCTGACGCTCGGCGTGCGGGTCGGCGAAACCGTTCCAGTAATCGACGTTCAGTTGCGTTTCGATATAGCCCGGGGCGATGGCGTTGACGCGAATACCTTTCGCCGCGTATTCGATGCCGAGCGCGCGGGTCAGGCCGAGCAAACCGTGCTTGGCCACCGGGTACGGAAAGCAACCGGGAATGATGTGGCTGGAATGGGTCGAGGCGATATTGATGATGCTGCCGACGCCCTGCTCGATCATCTGCGGCAGCACTGCCTTGCAACCAAACCAGGCGCCGTCCAAATCAATGGCGAAGCAGCGACGCCAGTCTTCTTCGGTCATGGCCAGCGGATCACGGAACACGTTGACCCCGGCGCAGTTGACCAGCACATCGATGCGCCCGTGCAGCTCAACGGCGCGTTTGGCCATGGCATGCAGGTCGGGCTGATGCGAGACATCCGCCTTCAGCGCTTGCACGTCGTAACCTTGCTCACGCCAGTGCACGGCAACCGTCTCGACTTTTTCCGCCTGAATATCACTGATCACCAGTTTCGCTTGCTGCGAGGCGAACGCCGCAACAATGGCTTCGCCGATGCCTTGCGCGGCCCCGGTCAGCAGCACGACCTTGTTTTTCAGACGCTCGCCCTTCGGCGGTGCGGGCACCGACGGCAGGGAAAGAGGTTCAGCCATGGATCAGGACTCCTGTTTCGCAAGCACAAAAAAACCGGGCATCTGCCGATGTCCGGTCTGGAAGGCGGTTGGAACGAAACAGGCAAGCGCACGCGACAGCTTGGGGCCGTTGCGAGACGCGGACTCCACACGGGAGTGCGATAGACATTCGCTGCATCACTTCACCTGTTTTGTTTTTTTAAGTGTGAGTGCGTGTTACTGCTGGAGCCGACTATAAACCCGACTGCCGAATAATCTCAATATATAATTTTGCATCCCATATTTTGGGATTTAACTGGCAAACCGTGTACAGAGTTTTCCTGCGACATCCACGCGCATCGACAGCACCGCGCCATCCAGCGGATGGTTGTGCGGACTCTTGGCACTGGTGATGTACAGGGTTTTCAGGTCTTCACCGCCGAACACACAACTGGTCGGGCGGCTGACTGGCAGATCAATCCTGCGGTCGACCTTGCCGTCAGGCGTCAGGCGCAGCAGGCAGCTACCGTCCCAGCGGGCATTCCACACGTAGCCTTCGGCATCCATTGCTGAACCGTCCGGGCCACCGTTCTGATCAGGGCCGTACCAGGGAGTGGCCACATCAAGGTTGCCGTCGGCGTGAATAAAATAGCGATACAGCGTGTCCTCGAGACTGTCACCGAACAGGACTGTGGTGCCGTCGTCGCTCCACAGCAACGTATTGGGAATGCCCAGGCCGCGCAGCAATGGCGTGACCCGTTTATCCGGATCAATGCGGAACAGGCCACCGCAGCGCTGGGTGATCGGCAGATCTTCGCCCTGCTCGCCGATGTTGTTTTGCATGGTGCCGAGCCACAGTCGCCCCTGAGCATCGCAACGCGCTTCGTTGGGGCGATTGCCCGGTTGCGGGTCGGCGACGCAGAACAGTGTCAGGCGTGGTTCTAGGCCCGGGGAATCGAGGTCGAGGCGATAGACGCCGCTGCTCAGGGTCACCAGTGCATCGCCGCTGGCGCAGGGGATGAAGGCGGAAACGTGTTCGGGCATCTGCCAGATCTGCACGTTCTGGCCGATCAGGCGCAGGGCCTGTTTGCCGGCGATGTCCACCCAGTACAACGCCTGCGTCGGTGCGTCCCAGAACGGGCCTTCACCGAGTCGGGCGCGGTGTTGGGTCAAGGCGGTCCACGGCATATAACGGTCTCCATTGTTCTTGTGATTTTCTGTAGGAGTGAGCCTGCTCGCGATGGCGTAGTGTCAGTTGACTTCAATGCGGCTGATAGACCGCTATCGCGAGCAGGCTCACTCCTACAGGGGATCTGGGTGTTAGCCGGCTTTTTTGTCGGCCATGACTTTCGGGTAGAAGCGTTTGATCGCCAGGTCCGCATTGTCGATCAGTGTCATGCACGCCCACACGCCCCGCGCGGAATCCCGGGCGGCGATGGCGTCGGCCATGTCCTTGTGGATCGGCAAGGTGCGGCGCAGTTCATCCGGATCGGCAGCAGACACTTCGAACGACACCGCCAGCAATGCGCCGAGGGCCGGAACCATTTGTTCAATGAATTGATTGTGGCTGGCCGCGAGGATGCATTCGTGGAAGAACTGGTCGGCGCGGTTGTAATCGGTGCCGCTGTCGACCGCGCGCTCGAGGGCGTTGTAAGCCAGTTGCACCGCTTCGATCTGGTCCAGCGTCGCCCGCTCACACGCCCAGCGCACGGCCATAGGTTCGATGGTACGGCGCAGGTCGAGCAAGTCATCGACGAAATTTTCCGGCAGACCGTTGCGCGACAGCCAACCGACCACTTGCGGATCGAACAGGTTCCAGCGCCGCACCGGCAGCACGCGGGTGCCGACTTTCGGCCCGACTTCGAGCATGCCTTTGGCGACGAGGGTTTTGATTGCTTCGCGAATGACCGTGCGACTGACGCCGAGCTGTTCACCCAGATCGGCCTCAACCTTGATGGTCTGCCCCGGCTTGACCTGGCCAGCGGCAATCCAGCTGCCAAGCCAGTCAACGGTCGACGAATGAAAGCTGCTGGACATGAACACCTCAAAGCGGATCGCGATAGGTGAACACGCTAATCATCATATGATTAACAGTCAATCAGGATTTTTCAGGCAACCCACAAAACCAAATGTGGGAGCGAGCCTGCTCGCGAAGGCGGTAGGTCAGTCAATACCCAGGCTGACTGATACACCGCTTTCGCGAGCAAGCTCGCTCCCACAGTTCGGGATTTGTATTGCTCAGGGTTCCAGGCCGACGCGGAAGAACTCGCCGCCGCTCCACACACCGAGCCAGCGCTGGCCATCGATTTCGAGACTGACCGCCAGCTCCACCAGTTGATAGAACACATTGCGGTGAATCAGCGCTTCAAGGTTGGTGCGCACATGCACGTAAGGCGCCGGCTCCTGGGTCACGGGATCAATCTCAACCCGGATCGGATGCGCCGGCCCGGCCTCGGTGGTTTCCTCAACGTTAGTGGTAAAGCGCAACAGCTGCGCCTCCCCTTCGCCTTCAACCTCGACCGCAATCGCCACAAACGGCGCATCGTCGACCTTGACCCCGACCTTCTCGACCGGGGTAATCAGGAAATAATCATCGCCGTCGCGGCGCATGATCGTGGAGAACAATTTGACCATCGGCTTGCGCCCGATCGGCGTGCCCAGGTAATACCAGGTGCCGTCGCGGGCGATGCGCATGTCGATGTCGCCGCAGAAGTCCGGATTCCACAAGTGCACCGGCGGCAAGCCTTTGGTTTTGGGGATCTGTCCCAACAGGTCATTGGCTTTTTGCGGGCCACTCATGGCGTTCTCCTTGAATTATTGGTCGCCGACTCCCAACAGGCTGCGCGCGTACTGGGCCAGCGGCGGGCCGATCAGGTCTTCGGGTTTGTTGTCGTGGAACGTCAGTAAACCGCCACGACTCTTGATGCGTGCAGTATCAATCAAATACTGGGTGCTGGTCTCGATCAACATGATCTGAATCACACCGCCGTCGATGCCGAGGCGATCAACCGCTTCTTCATCGAGCCACTCATCGGAGTTGCCGATGCGATCGTCAGCCTTGGCGAAACGCGTGTACAGCAGATAGTGCGCACCAGCATCGCGAGCTTCGCCCATCGCCTGATCGAGGCCTTCCGGCGCGCGAGCACGGCGGACCATCGGGAAGTACTCGACGAAGCCCTTGAAGGCTTCTTCGGCCACCACGTTCGGACGCGGGTAGGAACCGCCCGGCGGTGCGAACGCGCCTTGGGCGATGTAGATGAACGAGTCCGGCTGAATGCGGAAGTTGTTCACGCGACGGCTGTCGCTATGATCCAGCAAGCCCGCGTCGCTCATCTGGTAGCGAGTGCCTTCGGCCATATCGCTGACAGTCATACAGCCGCCAAGCGCCAAAACGGCCAGCAGCAAAACCAGGCTACGCATCCTATTCCTCCAGAGGCCGGTGACGGAAAACCGGCGAATGGCCGTAGGATGCAGCTTTTGCGCCAGCTCTGGTTCTTCGTTGATTGATAAATCGTATTCGCGAGCAAGCTCGCTCCCACCAGTGGAATGCATTCCAAGGTGGGAGCGAGCCTGCTCGCGAATAGGGGGATGTCAGCCGCCGATAATCTTCATGATCGTTGCGCCGCCGGAGAACGCCACTTCCTGCTTGTCGCCCAACGCTTTGACCAGCAAACGCTGGAGCGCTGGCAAGGCCTGATGACGCGGCTTATCGAGCAAATCGCCGACATAGTGACGGTTGCTCGACGACAGGCAACCATGTAGCCAACCGGTCGACGACAGGCGCAAGCGCGAGCAGGTCCGGCAGAACGGCACGCTTTCGTTGGCGATCACGCCAAAGTTGCCCAGGCCAGGAATCGCATAGCGCACCGCCGTAGCGTCCACTGGCGCGTCGGTTTGCGCGTACTCGTAACGTTCGCCAATCAGCTGCAGCAATTGCTGCAGGCTGACGAACTGTTGCAGGAACGCATTGGAGTCCTTGGCCAGATGGCCCATGCGCATCAGCTCGATAAAGCGCAGTTCGTATCCGCGCTCCAGGCAGTAATCCAGCAGCGGCATCACCTGGTCGAGGTTCTGCCCACGCAACGGCACCATGTTGACCTTGATCTTCATCCCCGCCGCTGCCGCTTGATCCATGCCGTCGAGCACGGTGGCCAGATCGCCGCCACGGGCGATGCTGCGGAAAGCACCGGCGTCGAGGGTATCGAGGGACACGTTGATCCGGCGCAGACCGGCATCCACCAGCAGCGGCAGTTTTTTTGCAAGGAGTTGACCGTTGGTGGTCAGGCTGATGTCTTCAAGGCCCATCTTGCCGACAGCGGTCATGAACGTTTCGAGTTTGGGGCTGACCAGCGGCTCGCCACCGGTAATTCGCAGCCGCTCGATGCCGGCGGCCTCGATCAGATACGCCACGCCACGCGCCATGGCTTCGGCCGACAGTTCATCCTGCGCAGCCACCAGCCGCTTGCCGTTGGGCACGCAGTAGGTACACGCGTAATTGCAGGCTGAAGTCAGACTGATCCGCAAATTGCGAAAACGCCTGCCTTGACGGTCAACGATCATGATCACTCCGGCGATAGAAAATCGAGCCGCTAAAACTTGACTCACAAATCAAGTTTTAGCAAGCCCTATGCCTGAGTATATTCCTGCGTTACTGCGTCATGTAGCGAATTCATGGCGCAATAAGGCGGCTGAATGGCTCAGCTGCTTGGCGTTTCCGGGTCACGCTTGCGTTTGTTGCCCATGCGCACGCCAATGTCCATCAGGAACTGGAAGAAACCTTCCTGATCTTCCAGCACATTGCTCCAGAACGGCGAGTGATACAGCGCCACAGCGCCGTGCACCAGCGCCCAGGAGGCGCAGTAGTGGAAGTATGGCGGCACGTCTTCGAGCTTGCCTTCGCTGATACGGCCCTTGATCAGCAGGGTCAGGCGTTCGAAGTTCGAGGCACGGATCTTGTGCAGCTCCTCGACCATTTCCGGCACCTGATTGCCTTTGACGACCTTCTCTTCGAGACGGTCGAACAGGCGATAACGCTGCGGGTCGCGCATGCGGAATTCGAAGTAGGCGCGGGACAGCGCTTCCTTGTCCTTGTCGACATCGGCCGAATGCAGCAGCTCGTTCAAATCACGCTCGTAATCGAGCATGAGGCGCAGATAGATCTCGGCCTTGGATTTGAAGTGCTTGTAGATCGTGCCTTTGCCGATACCCACGGCATCAGCAATCATCTCGACGGTGACACTGTCTTCACCTTGGTCGAGGAACAGCTTGAGCGCGGTATCGAGAATTTCTTGCTCGCGGCGACGAAACTCACGGACCTTACGAGGTTCTTTGTGCATAAGAAAAGGTCTGAAGGGTCAAAATTCGAAGCCGCGTATTATGCCTAACTTGCGCAAAAATGCACGGATCATCCGACCATATCTGTGTTTCATGTTCATTTTGAGAACGTTTTGGGCGCAATGAGAACTCAACTGAAGCGAACGTATTCCAAATTTGTTTAAAAACCCCGACCGGCTAACTGGACTGCACGCCAGACTGATCAATACTTGAACTGTCGGGCGACATCTCCCCCAAGTGTCGTGCCGGTAAAGGTACCAAGGGACCGCGTGCCTTTGTTTTACTCCTAATGGTCTTAACCCGGATTCACCCCCCAGAACCCGGGTTTTTTTTGCCTGCGATTTGGCTAAGGCCTACAGGGCAGATTTAACACAGGCCAGCGGGAACAGACGCTTGAAGTTCTCGGTTGTCTGCTCAGCAAAACGCTCGTAGTTTTCCCCACGCAACATCGCCAGAAACTCCGCCACTTCACGCACGTACTGCGGCAGGTTCGGCTTGCCGCGATAAGGGATCGGTGCCAGATACGGTGAATCGGTTTCCACCAGCAAGCGATCCGCCGGGACCTTGCTCGCGACGTCGCGCAACGCATCAGCATTGCGGAACGTGACAATACCCGACAGGGAAATGTAATAACCCATGTCAAGTGCAGCCTTGGCCATGCCCCAGTCTTCGGTGAAGCAATGCAGCACACCGGCCTGAGGCAACGCCGCTTCGCGCAGCAATTCAAGGGTATCGGCACGCGCGCCACGGGTGTGGATGATCACCGGTTTGCCGGTCTGCTGCGCCGCTTGCAGGTGCAGACGGAACGACTCCTGCTGCAGTTCGGCGGCTTCCGGTTCGTAGTGATAATCGAGGCCGGTCTCACCGATCGCCACGACTTTCGGGTGATTGAGTTCGTGCAACAGCCAGTCCAGCGCTGGCGCCGCACCGGGTTGTACATCGAGCGGATGCACGCCGACCGAACAATCGACATCGTCATAACGCTCAGCCAGGGCTTTGACGTCGGCGGCGTTATCGGCACTCACGCCGATGCACAAGAAGTGCCCTACTCCGCGCTCACGGGCCGCATCCAGTGCAGCATCCAGCGAGCCGTCATGGGCGGCGAGGTCGAGGCGATCAAGGTGACAATGGGAATCTACAAGCATAAAAAGACGGCTACTTACATCGTATGAGTGGGACGGTCGGATTTAAGCGCTCCGGCCAGATGGGTTTCGATGCGACTGCGCGCCGTGTTGTCGCCATCGTTGAACTGTACGCCAACACCGGCAGCGCGATTGCCTTGCGCCCCTTTGGGGGTGATCCACGCGACCTTGCCGGCCACCGGGATCTTCTCGGCCTCGTCCATCAGGTTGAGCAGCATGAACACCTCATCGCCCAAGCGGTAACTCTTGTTGGTCGGGATGAACAAGCCACCGTTCTTGATAAACGGCATATAAGCGGCGTAGAGCACCGACTTGTCCTTGATGTTCAGGGACAAAATGCCGTTGCGCGGCCCGGGGCTGACGGATTCATTCATGTTGACCTCCACTGCTGATGCTCAGAGTCTAGGTACACATTCTTATCTTTGACCAGGCAATCCCCCCCATTGCACCAACAACGCTTCCAGCAGCAAGGCCGGATTGAGGTTGGCTTTGCTCATGACTTTCTGGCGCTGGGCGAGAATCCAGTCCTGAATCTCGAGGACTTTGCCTTGCGCACTTTTCTGCGCCAGGTATTGCACGACTTTGCGCATGTCGGTCAGACCGAGCCCTGCTTCATCCTGAGTCAATTGATAACGCAGGATCAGGCTCGACCAATCGCAGAACCAGTCAAACAGACGCAGCATCGGAATGCTTTTCCACTCCTCAGCCAGTTGCGTCGGCGATTGCTGCTGCTTGAGCAACTTCTTCACGCCTTCGACCACTTGCGCGCGCTGCTCGCGCACGCCCTGAGACTGCAGACTGACCGCCATCAACGGTGAGCCGGCGGCCAGCGTCAGCAGTTCGACACGTTCGTCTTCGGAGCAGTCCGGCAGCGCCTGAGCCAGCCATTGCAGGCTCATCGCCTCGCCCGGCAGCGGACAGGCCTGCTGCACGCAACGGCTCTTGATCGTTGGCAGCAAGCGACTGGTCTGGTGGCTGACCAACAGCAAAACGGTA
Source organism: Pseudomonas sp. ok266 (assembly GCF_900110195.1). Taxonomy (NCBI): domain Bacteria; kingdom Pseudomonadati; phylum Pseudomonadota; class Gammaproteobacteria; order Pseudomonadales; family Pseudomonadaceae; genus Pseudomonas; species Pseudomonas sp. ok266. Next base: position 258,096 of record NZ_FOCU01000009.1, read on the forward strand.
TCGCCGGAAGGCTCTTCAAGGCTCTTGAGCAAGGCGTTGGCGGCATTGATGTTCATCGACTCGACCGGCTCGATCAGCACCACTTTGCGCCCGCCCAGTTGCGCGGTCTGCACCACGAAGCTGACCAGATCGCGGACCTGATCGACCTTGATCGCCTTATCGGCTTCTTCCGGTTCGAGAATGTAATTATCGGGGTGACTGCCGGCCTTGAGCAGCAGGCAGGATTTGCACTCGCCGCAAGCTTCCGGCGTCGGCCGCTGGCACAACAGGCTGGCCATCAAGCGTTCGGCCAGCGCACGTTTGCCGATGCCGGCCGGGCCATGCAGCAGATAGGCGTGGGCGTGCTGTTTACGCCCGGCCAGTTGCTGCCAGAGGCTGTCCTGCCATGGATAGGCCTCAGCCACGGGCCAGCTCCAGCAAATTCGGAATCAGGGTATCCAGCGATTGTTGAACCTTGGCCAATGGCTGACCGGCATCGATGCGCACATAGCGCGCGGGATCGGCTTCGGCGCGCTTCAGAAACGCATTGCGTACAGCCTCGAAAAACGCCCGGCCTTCCAGTTCGAAACGATCCAGACGGCCACGGGCACTGGCGCGGGCCAGGCCGATTTCTACCGGCAGATCGAAAATCAGCGTCAGATCCGGACGCAGGTCGCCCTGCACGAAAGTTTCCAGTGTGGCGATGCGCTCCAGCGACAAACCGCGACCGCCGCCCTGATAGGCGTAAGTCGAGTCGGTGAAACGATCACACAGCACTACCGCCCCCCGGGCCAGCGCCGGTCGAATCACTTCAGCCAGGTGCTGAGCGCGCGCGGCGAATACCAGCAACAACTCGGCGTCCGGGTTCATGACCTCGTCGGCCGGCGCCAGCAGCACTTCGCGAATCCGCTCGGCCAATGGCGTGCCACCCGGCTCGCGGGTCAGCACCACTTCGATACCGGCGGCGCGCAGGCGCTCGGCAAGGTATTCGCGGTTAGTGCTTTTGCCGGCGCCTTCCGGGCCTTCCAGGGTAATAAACAAGCCAGTCACAGGCAGTCCTTAATCAAAGTCATTGCGTGTTTTGTGGGGCGGCGGCTTCTGGAGCCGGCGCAGGCTCCTGAGGCGTAACTTGCGGCAACGCTTCCGGGGCGGTATCCGGAGAGGCGGCAGGAATCGCCTCTTCAGCAGCGGGAGCGGTTTCAGGCGTTGTCGCCGGCGCAGGGCTGGAACGGTAATCGGCACGGCGTTTGAGCTGGTACTCACGCACCGCATTATTGTGCGCATCCAGATCATCAGAGAAGACATGGCTGCCATCGCCACGTGCAACGAAGTACAGACTGGTGCCGTCCACAGGATTCAGTGCCGCGTGAATCGCTTCACGCCCGACCATCGCAATCGGAGTCGGTGGCAGGCCGGGAATTACGTAGGTGTTGTAAGGCGTCGGCTCTTTCAAATGCGCCCGAGTCAGCTTGCCGGTGTAGCGATCGCCCAGACCATAGATGACGGTCGGGTCAGTTTGCAGTTGCATGCCCAGCGCCATGCGACGCACGAAGACACCGGCAATCTGCCCACGCTCCTGCGGTACACCGGTTTCCTTTTCGACCAGCGACGCCATGATCAGCGCTTGATAGGGTTCGGTATACGGCACATCGGCAGAACGACTTTCCCACTCTTTCGCCAGCACTTCATCGAGGCGATCAAAGGCTTTCTTCAGCAGTTCGGCATCGGACATGCCGCGCACAAAGCGGTAAGTGTCCGGGAAGAAACGGCCCTCAGGGAACAACCCTTTATGACCAATCTTCGCCATGACGTCGCTGTCGCTCAAACCGTTGAGGGTCTGCTCGACCTTGTCGTCTTTGGCCAACGCCGCGCGCACTTGATGGAAATTCCAGCCCTCGACCAGCGTCAGGCTGTACTGGACCACTTCACCGCGCTTCCACAAGTCGATCAGACCGTTGACGGTCATGCCCGGCTGCATACGGTATTCGCCGCTATGGATCGGTGTACCGGCGAGATTGAAGCGCCAATAGACTCGCAACCAGAATGCGTCCTTGATGACGCCATCGGTTTCGAGGGAAAGGAACGTACGGGTCGGAGTGGAGCCTTTCGGCACATCCAGCAGTTCTTCCTGCGTGATGTTCAGAGGCTGTTCCAGCGCGGAGTGAATCTTCCAGGCGCTGGCGCCCATCAACAGCCCTGCCAGAACCAGTCCGGTTTCCAGCAGCAGCAAAAGTTTACGTCTCACAAATCAGGCATCCAGTAGGGCGCGGGCAATGGTTTGCAGTTTACGGGTGAGCGGGCCAACCGGCCAGCTCAGTGCAGCGTAGGCGCGTACCGGCCAGACGCCATACACGCTGTTGCAGACAAACACTTCATCGGCCCATTGCAGCTGTTCGAGGCTGATGTCGGCGATCTGCGTGGGAATGGCCAGTGACTCGGCCTGAAACAATATTTCGGCGCGCATCACACCGGCAACGCCGCAGCGTTTCAGATCCGGCGTGATCAATACGCCGTCGCGTACCAGAAACACATTACTGAACACCCCTTCGATCACTCGACCGGCCTGATCTAGCATCAAGCCTTCGGCGTGCTCGCTGTCCTGCCATTCGGCACGGGCGATGACTTGTTCCAGTCGATTGAGGTGTTTGAGTCCAGCCAGTAAAGGCTGTATGGAGAGTCGCGTGTTGCACGGAAACAGACGAATGCCTTGTTCAGCATGCACAGCGGGATAAGCTGCCGGAGGATTGCCTTGCAGAATACGTCGGCCAGACGCCGCCGGATCAGGTGCGTAACCGCGCAGACCGTCGCCACGGGTGAGGATCAGCTTGAGTACACCCTCGCCCATCGCTGCCGCATAACTCAGCAGCTCGTGGCGAACCCGTTCGATATCGGCGGCGATGGCCAGACGCGAACAGCCATCGGCCAGACGCGTCAGGTGCCGATCCAGCAGGATCGGCTGTCCATCACGCACGGCGATGGTCTCGAACAGACCGTCGCCGTAAGCCAGGCCGCGATCTTTCAGCGACAGAGCGTCAGCCGGTTGACCGTCGACCCAGCTGTCCATCAGCCTGCGAACCGACGGAACGCCAAGGTGCCGTTGGTGCCGCCAAAACCGAAGGAGTTGGACAGCACGACATCGATGTCCATGTTGCGCGCAGTGTGCGGCACGAAATCGAGATCGCAGCCTTCATCCGGCTCATCGAGGTTGATGGTCGGCGGTGCCACTTGGCTGTTGATCGCAAGAACGCTGAAGATCGCTTCAACCGCGCCCGCCGCACCTAACAGGTGACCGGTCATCGATTTGGTCGAGCTCACTGCCAGTTTGTAGGCGTGATCACCGAACACGGTCTTGATCGCATTGGCTTCGGCGAGGTCGCCGGCCGAAGTCGAAGTACCGTGAGCGTTGATGTATTGCACTTGATCGGCGTTGATCTTCGCATCGCGCAGCGCGTTGGTGATGCAGCGTGCTGCACCGGCGCCGTCGGCAGGTGGCGAGGTCATGTGGAACGCGTCGCCACTGGTGCCAAAGCCGATGAGTTCAGCATAGATGGTCGCGCCGCGCGCCTTGGCGTGTTCCAGCTCTTCGAGAACCAGTGCACCGGCACCGTCGGACAGGACGAAACCATCACGGCCCTTATCCCATGGACGGCTGGCGCGGGTCGGTTCGTCATTGCGGGTCGACAGCGCACGGGACGCGCCGAAGCCACCCATGCCCAGACCGCATGCGGCCATTTCGGCACCGCCGGCAATCATCACGTCAGCTTCGTCGTACATGATGTTGCGTGCCGCCATGCCGATGCAGTGCGTACCGGTGGTACATGCAGTGGCGATGGCGTAGTTAGGTCCCTGTGCCCCCAGGTGGATGGACAGGAAACCGGAAATCATATTGATGATCGAGCCAGGTACGAAGAATGGCGAGATTCGACGCGGGCCCGTCTCATGCAGAGTGCGGCTGGTTTCTTCGATATTGGTCAGACCGCCGATACCCGAACCCATGGCCACGCCAATGCGTTCACGGTTGGCGTCGGTGACTTCCAGACCAGCGTTGCGTACAGCCTGAAAGCCGGCAGCGAGACCGTACTGAATGAACAGGTCGAGCTTGCGCGCTTCCTTGACCGACAGGTATTCCTCGACATTGAAGCCCTTTACCGAGCCGCCAAAGCGGGTGGAATAGGCAGAAAGGTCGGTGTGTTCGATCAGACCAATGCCACTGCGGCCAGCCAGAATGCCCTGCCAACTGCTCGGCACATCCGTGCCCAGTGGCGACAACATACCCATACCGGTGACTACGACGCGTCTACGCGACACAGCACTCTCCTTTTTCAAATGACGATTTTGCATCAGGCCTAAAGAAAAAACCGCACGCCATGATGGCAGTGCGGTTTTTCCATGACAGCAAACAACGATTACAAACTATTACGCCTGGTGGCTAGTAACGTAGTCGATTGCAGCTTGTACAGTAGTGATCTTTTCAGCTTCTTCGTCAGGGATTTCGGTCTCGAATTCCTCTTCCAGAGCCATCACCAGCTCAACGGTGTCAAGGGAGTCGGCACCCAGGTCTTCTACGAAGGAAGCAGTGTTGACCACTTCTTCTTCTTTAACACCCAGTTGCTCGGCAACGATTTTCTTGACGCGCTCTTCGATGGTGCTCATACCTTGTTTTCACTCCTAATGGACAAATTCAGGCAGCTGGCCAGTGGGTAAGTGTATAGAAAGACTTTTCAGTTTTTCAACTGAAAGCTTCACTCCTCAAACCCTGCAGCCCTCTGCCTATAAATAGATTGCAGCTTTATAACGGATTTTAGACAGCTCGTATGACATTTTTTTGAAGCAATCCGTCACATTTTACTTACATGTACATCCCACCGTTCACCGGGATTGTAGCCCCAGTGACGTATGCCGCACCGTCGGATGCAAGAAAAGCGACCACAGACGCGATCTCTTGAGCTTGCCCCAGACGACCCAGCGGAATCTGCGTCTGCAAGGCTTCACGCTGTGCTTCAGGCAGTTCGCGCGTCATATCGGTGTCGATAAACCCTGGGGTTACCGAGTTGACCGTAATCGAACGCGAACCGACTTCACGCGCCATCGCACGGCTGAAACCTTCCAGACCGGCCTTGGCGGCTGCATAGTTTACTTGGCCAGCGTTGCCCATGGCACCCACCACCGAGCCAATACTGATAATTCGACCCCAACGCGCCTTGGTCATGCCGCGCAGAACGCCCTTGGACAGGCGATACAGACTGTTCAGGTTGGTATCGATCACGTCGTACCACTCGTCGTCTTTCATGCGCATCATCAGGTTATCGCGGGTGATGCCGGCATTATTGACCAGGATTGCCACCGGCGCACCGAACTGTTCCTGAATACCCGCCAGCACTGCACTGACCGATTCATCGCTGGTGACATTGAGTTCGAAGCCAGCGCCCTGAATACCGTTTTCCTTCAGGGTCGCAGCGATACGCTCGGCGCCCGAAGCGGAAGTCGCGGTGCCAATGACGATGGCGCCCTGACGACCCAGTTCCAGCGCGATAGCCTGGCCGATGCCGCGGCTTGCACCGGTGACCAGTGCAACTTTACCTTGCAGACTCATGCAAGTATCTCCTGATTCAGGCTTGCGCTGCGCGAGCGGCAGCGAAAGCGTCTGGGGTATTGAGGTTGGAAGTCGCCACGCCTTCGGCGCAACGTTTGTTCAGGCCGGCCAGGACTTTGCCCGGGCCGCATTCGACCAGATTGGTCGCGCCTTTGGCAGCGAGAGTCTGTACCGACTCGACCCAGCGCACGGGCTTGTACAGTTGTTCGAGCAGATCACGCTTGAGGGTTTCCAGATCAGCCGGCACTTGCGCGCTGACGTTCTGTACCACCGGGATCTGCGGCGCCTGCCAGTCGATGGCGGCGATGGATTCGGCAAAGCGCTCGGCGGCCGGACGCATCAGCTCGCAGTGCGACGGCACGCTCACCGGCAGCGGCATGGCACGCTTGGCGCCACGCGCCTTGCAGCCTTCGATGGCGCGCTCGACGGCAGCCTTGGCTCCGGCAATGACCACTTGGCCCGGCGAGTTGAAGTTGACCGCGCTGACCACTTCACCTTGCGCCGCTTCGGCGCAGGCAGCCAGCACATCGGCATCTTCCAGACCGAGGATGGCAGCCATGCCACCCTGCCCGGCCGGAACAGCTTCCTGCATCAACTGACCGCGACGCTCGACGAGCTTCACCGCATCAGCCAGTGTCAGGCTGCCGGCAGCAACCAGCGCGCTGTATTCACCCAGGCTGTGACCGGCAACAAAGGCCGGACGCGCACCACCTTCCGCCAGCCACAAACGCCACAGGGCGATCGAAGCGGTCAGAATGGCCGGTTGAGTTTTATCGGTTTGATTGAGCAGCTCTTCCGGGCCCTGCTGGGTCAGCGCCCACAGGTCATAGCCCAGAGCCTCAGAGGCTTCTTTGAAAGTTTCGAGGATCAACGGATATTCCGCGCCCAGCTCGGCCAGCATGCCGAGGGACTGCGAACCTTGTCCTGGAAAGACGAATGCGAGGGAAGCAGACATGTAACAAGCCCCTAATGATCTTGTCGTCGGAAAATGGCGCCCCACTGGGGACGCAAGAAACTGACAGTTGGATGGCCCTTTGAACCGGGCGGTCACATTTAAGCATTGTCCGACGAAAACGCCTAAGACAACAAATCCTCCAGACGGCCATGGAGACGCTCGGGAAGATTTTCCTGAATCTCGATCAGCGCACGGGAAATAGCACTCTGAAAGCCCTGAACACCGGCCGAACCGTGGCTTTTCACCACGATACCCTGCAAGCCGAGAAAGCTTGCGCCGTTATGTCGCGCCGGCGCCAGATCCGCCTGCAAACGTTTCATCAGCGGCAACGCCAACGCCCCCACGGCACGGGAGGCCAGATTCTTTTTGAACAGCGCCTCGATACGCGCAGCAATCATCGTCGCCAGACCTTCGCTGGACTTGAGCAGGATGTTGCCGACGAAACCATCGCACACCACAACATCCGCCTCGCCGCGATACAAACCGTCGCCTTCGATAAAGCCGATGTAATTGATGCCACGGGCAGCCTGCAACAGCGTCGCAGCCAGCTTGACCTGCTGATTGCCCTTAATGTCTTCGGTGCCGATGTTCAGCAGCGCGACGCGCGGGCGATGGATGCCCAGCGTTTGCGCCGCAACAGAACCCATCACCGCAAACTGCAGCAAATGCTCGGCGCTGCAATCGACGTTGGCGCCCAGATCAAGCAACTGGCAATAACCCTTCTGCGTCGGGATAGCCGCGACCATTGCCGGCCGATCGATACCGGGCAGCGTCTTCAGCACGAATCGTGACAGCGCCATCAACGCACCGGTATTGCCGGCGCTGACACAGGCCTGAGCCTTGCCGTCACGCACCAGCTCAAGGGCGACACGCATCGACGAGTCCGGCTTGCCACGCAACGCCTGGGTCGGTTTTTCGTCCATGGTGATGACTTCGCTGGCCGCAACAATCGTCAGGCGCGCGCGATCGGCAGCCGATTGGCCGTGGATCAATTCTTCAAGAAGGGAGGGTTGACCGACGAGGGTCAGGTGCAGCGAGGGCGTAGCAGACAGACAAGCAAGGCTGGCCTGAACAATGCTGCGGGGACCGAAGTCCCCGCCCATTGCGTCAATCGCGATGACTTGAGCGGACAAGTGATTACTCGTCAGCGCCCTTGTCGATCACTTTACGGCCACGGTATACGCCTTCTGGCGATACGTGGTGACGCAGGTGAACTTCACCAGTGGTTTTTTCTACAGACAGGGTGCTAGCCTCGAGAGCGTCGTGCGAACGGCGCATGTCACGGGCAGAGCGGGATTTTTTGTTCTGCTGAACAGCCATAATTGATTAACTCCTAAACGTTTGGGTCACGCTTTAACTGCGCCAATACACTGAACGGGTTGGACCGCGTTACCTCGTCCTCGCTCGGTTCGGGCTCATCTGCTCCCGCCGGCTGCTGGCATTCTTCCGGATGATGAGCAGGCACAATAGGCAAGGCAAGCAAAAGCTCTTCCTCGACCAGTGACTGCAGATCCAATGGATCTTCGCCCAGTTCCAGCACGTCATAACCTTTCGGTAACGACTGGGTATTCGCACCCTCCTTCACTACAGCGTAACTGCATTCGCTGTGGATCGGCAGGGTGACCAGCTCAAGACAACGCTGGCAAACCATTTTGACCTCGGTGTCGATAAAGCTGTGGATCACCACAGATTTACGTTCATCTCGTTCAAAAACGAATTTCGCCTGCACCGTACCGACATCGTCGGAAAGCGGGTCGCAGAGTCTCTTCAAATCGGCCAGCAGCAGTTCACCTTGAAGGGTGGTGCCACGGTCAGCCAATTTGCGCGGGTCAACGTGAGGTGGAATCGGGTCATTCAACATAGGCGCAGCATTATAGGGATGCACCCACCCATGTCAAAGGAAATTGTGCCCTGTCCGTCACTTGCGTGCCTCCGCTAGAATTCGCACCTGCCTCAGGAGACGCGAATGCTGCCTTTATTACTCGCTTCAAGCTCGACCTATCGTCGGGAATTGCTCGCCCGCCTGCACCTACCGTTCGTCTGCAGCTCGCCGGATATCGATGAAAGTCACCGCCCGGGCGAATCGGCGATCGAACTGGTCAAGCGCCTCGCCGAACAAAAAGCCCGGGCATTGGCTGACAGCTATCCCACCCATCTGATTATCGGCTCGGACCAGGTTGCCGTGCTCGGCGAGCAGATCATCGGCAAGCCGCATACCTTCAAGAAGGCTCGCGAGCAACTGATGGCTGCCAGTGGCGCCAGCGTAACGTTCCTCACCGGCCTGGCCCTGCTTAACAGCCAGACCGGCCAATGCCAGGTCGACTGTGTGCCGTTCACCGTGCACATGCGCCAACTCGATCAGGCACGCATTGAGCGCTACCTGCGACTGGAGCAGCCCTACGATTGCGCGGGCAGCTTCAAGGCTGAAGGACTGGGCGTGAGCCTGTTTCAATCCACCGAAGGCCCTGACGCCACCAGCCTGATCGGCCTGCCGCTGATTCGCCTGATCGACATGCTGTTGGCTGAAGGCGTGCAAATTCCCTGACCCACAAAAAACCGGCCATCAAGGCCGGTTTTTTTCAGCTGCAACTTCTTAACGCAATGAAGGCCCGTGGAAACCCATCCACATCGCCAACTGCTCAGCCACGCTGGCACCCAGCTTCTTCGAGAAGCGATCGAACGGCGACTCCTGAACAGTGAAGTCGACCAGCTCTTTCTCGCCAATCACATCACGCGCCACCGAACTGGTATTGCCCAGACCATCGATCAAGCCCAGCGGCAGCGCTTGCTCACCCGACCAGACCAGCCCGGAGAACAGCTCCGGATGCTCTTTGTCTTTCAGACGATCGCCACGGCCCTGCTTGACGCTGTTGATGAACTGCTTGTGCGTGGTGTCCAGCACCGTTTGCCAGAACGCCGTTTCATCAGACTTCTGCGGCTGGAACGGGTCAAGGAACGACTTATGCTCGCCCGAGGTGTACGTGCGACGCTCGACACCCAGTTTCTCCATGGTGCCGACAAAGCCGTAACCGGCCGCCGTCACACCAATCGAGCCAACCAGACTCGCCTTGTCGGCATAGATCTGATCCGCCGCACTGGCAATGTAATAAGCACCGGAGGCGCCCAGATCGGAAATCACCGCGTAAAGCTTGATCTCCGGATGCAGACCGCGCAGACGCTTGATCTCGTCATACACATAACCCGATTGCACCGGACTGCCGCCAGGACTGTTGATGCGCAGGATCACGCCTTTGACCTTCTTGTCCTCGAACGCCGCCCGCAGGCTGCCAACAATGTTGTCGGCACTGGCGGGCTCTTTGTCGGCGATCATGCCGGTGACGTCGATCAACGCGGTGTAGTTCGGCCCGCGCGTGGCGCTCTTTTCCATGTCCATCAGCGGCGTGAACAGGATCAGCGCCACAAACAGATAAACAAACGTCAGCAGCTTGAAGAAAATCCCCCAACGCCGCGAACGACGCTGTTCCTGAACACCAGCCAGCAGAGTCTTTTCCAACAGCTTCCAGCTTTTTTCGTCACCGCCGTCGGCACTTGCCTTGGCCGGTGCTTTCCATTCGTCGGTCATGCCATCCACCCCAGCAAAAACGTATTAGGCCTGCTTCCCCAGCCAGGCATGCAATTCGGAAAAACGGTCGATCGACAGACGTGGCTCGAATTGTTGCAGCGATTCGATCGATTGCGCGCCATAACTGACCGCGACCGAATCCATCCCCGCATTACGCGCCATCAACAGATCGAAGGACGAATCGCCGACCATCAAGGCCTGCTCCGGGCGCACACCACAATGAGCAAGGATCTGCTCCAGCATCAGAGGGTGCGGCTTGCTCGCAGTTTCATCGGCAGCGCGGGTGATATCGAAATAATCTTCCCAGCCATTAGCCTTGAGCACTCGATCCAGTCCGCGACGATTCTTGCCGGTCGCCACCGCGAGGTGATAACCCTGCTCGCGAAAGGACACCATCGACTCGACTACGCCTTCGAACAACGGCGAAGGCACAGCTTCTGCGGCGATGTAGTGATCGGCGTAATACTCGCGAAACGCGGTCATTTCGGCGTCACTGATCTCGGGATACAGCGTGCGAATCGCCTCGGGCAAGCCCAGACCGATAATGCCTTTGACAGCAAAGTCGTCGCGCAACTCGAAACCGGAGCGCCCGGACGCCGAATGCATGGCTTCGACAATCCGATGAATGGAATCGGCCAGGGTGCCGTCCCAATCGAAAATCAGCAGTTTGTAATCAGATGGGCGCACTCAATCGCTCCACGGTCTTGGCCCACATTTCATCGACCGGCGCCTGCAAGGTCAGCTTGCCGCCATCGGGCAGCGGCACGGTCAGCATGTAGGCGTGCAGGAACAGGCGCTTGCCGCCCAGATCACGGATTTCCTTGGTGAAATCCTCATCGCCATACTTGCTGTCGCCAGCAATGCAATGACCGGCATGCAAGGTATGCACGCGAATCTGGTGGGTGCGACCGGTCACCGGTTTAGCCTCGACCATGGTGGCAAAATCACCGAAACGGCGCAGCACCTTGAACATTGTCAGGGCTTCTTTACCTTCTTCGTTGACTTCAACCATGCGCTCGCCGGAACGCAGATTGCTCTTGAGCAATGGCGCGCTGACTTTCTTGATCGAGGTCGCCCAGTTGCCGCGTACCAGCGCCATGTAGCGCTTGTCGACGCCATCGCCGCGCAATTGCTCGTGCAAGTGGCGGAGCATGCTGCGTTTTTTGGCGATCATCAGCAGGCCGGAGGTGTCACGGTCGAGACGGTGTACCAGCTCCAGCTCCTTGGCATCGGGACGCAACTGACGAAAGGCTTCGATCACACCGAAATTCAAGCCACTGCCACCGTGAACCGCAATGCCGGCGGGCTTGTTGATCACGATCAGGGCTTTGTCTTCGAAGACAATCGAGGCTTCCAGGCGCTGCAACAAGCCTTGGGCTAGTGGCACCGGCTCATCACGTTCAGGCACGCGAACCGGCGGCACGCGCACGATATCACCGGCCTGCAGCTTGTATTCGGGCTTGATCCGACCTTTGTTCACGCGCACTTCGCCTTTACGCAAAATGCGGTAAATCAAGGTCTTGGGCACGCCTTTGAGCCGGGCGAGGAGAAAGTTGTCGATTCGTTGGCCGGCATACTCCGGCGAGACTTCAAGCAATTGAACGCCTGGAGTCGAAGGGGCAGTAGTTGTCATGCCGCGGATGATAACAATTTTTATGGAATTGAAGCACTTAATCATTGCTGCTATAGTCGCGAACGCCGCCAAAAGCGGCCTGGACAGAGGAACCACGGTCAAAAACCGGCCCTGACCAACGCAATTCACCAGGACGCGAGGCCGTCCTACGGGGCTTTCGCTACGTAACGGTGGAGTTTTCAGTTGTAACAAGCGCAGGTGACATGAGGCCTGAATTACACCGTCGAGCAGAGTTTTTACTCGCCTGACAGGCACACATTCAAGGCCAGTTCACAAAGTGCAGTCAGCTGCAGATGACCCCGAGCGAATGCTTCGGAAACAACGCCTGAATTAGCCATGATGCGTGACCTCCCCTTTCGGAGCTCACGGTAAATGCCAACCCGCTGCGGATTCTGCGCGCGGCAGCACCCGAATTATCAGGGATACGTGTAGGGTGGAGATGCACAACCGCTGGACTGTGTAGCAATAGGCTTTATCAAGACGCTTCATCTCGTCCACAGCCGCTGGTTGATTCCTCCTCCTGACTGAGTGCTTAAGTAGCCACAGCAAGCAGGACGCGTACGTCGCTATATCGGCCCAATTGGCCGCATATCGCTGGACACGGGAATGGCCAACCACTCCCGACGCACCTGACACCGACCGTGAGAAGTCGTGTGTGCCGAACGCCGTTTCCGGCAGCCCGGAAACCGACGGTACTACATGAAAAGAATGCTGATTAACGCAACTCAACCCGAAGAGTTGCGTGTTGCACTGGTAGATGGCCAACGCCTCTACGACCTGGACATCGAATCCGGTGCACGCGAGCAGAAGAAGGCCAACATCTATAAAGGCCGCATCACTCGCATCGAACCAAGCCTTGAGGCTGCCTTTGTCGATTTTGGCTCCGAGCGCCACGGCTTCCTGCCCCTCAAAGAAATCTCCCGCGAATACTTCAAGAAAGCCCCTGAAGGCCGCGTCAACATCAAGGACGTCCTGAGCGAAGGCCAGGAAGTCATCGTTCAGGTCGAAAAAGAAGAACGTGGCAACAAGGGCGCAGCCCTGACCACCTTCATCAGCCTGGCCGGTCGTTACCTCGTGCTGATGCCGAACAACCCGCGTGCCGGCGGTATCTCCCGTCGCATCGAAGGCGAAGAGCGCAACGAACTGCGCGAAGCGCTGAACGGTCTGGTCGCACCAGCCGACATGGGTCTGATCGTGCGCACTGCCGGCCTTGGCCGCAGCAGCGAAGAAATGCAGTGGGACCTCGACTACCTGCTGCAACTGTGGACCGCCATCAAAGAAGCCTCGCTGGATCGCTCCGCGCCATTCCTGATCTACCAGGAAAGCAACGTGATCATCCGCGCCATCCGCGATTACCTGCGCCAGGACATCGGCGAAGTGCTGATCGACAGCGTTGAAGCCCAGGACGAAGCCCTGACCTTCATCCGCCAGGTGATGCCGCAGTACGCCAGCAAGATCAAGCTGTACGAAGACAGCGTACCGCTGTTCAACCGTTTCCAGATCGAAAGCCAGATCGAGACCGCTTTCCAGCGCGTCGTTGAACTGCCTTCCGGTGGTTCCATCGTTATCGATCCGACCGAAGCCCTGGTGTCGATCGACATCAACTCGGCGCGCGCCACCAAAGGCAGCGACATCGAAGAAACCGCTCTGCAGACCAACCTTGAAGCTGCCGAAGAAATCGCCCGTCAGTTGCGCCTGCGCGACATCGGCGGCCTGATCGTCATCGACTTCATCGACATGACCCCTGCCAAGAACCAGCGCGCCGTGGAAGAAAAAGTCCGCGAATGCCTGGAAGCCGACCGCGCTCGCGTGCAGATCGGCCGCATCTCGCGCTTCGGCCTGCTGGAAATGTCCCGTCAGCGCCTGCGTCCATCGCTGGGCGAAAGCAGCGGCATCGTTTGCCCGCGTTGCAACGGCACCGGCATCATCCGTGACGTTGAATCGCTGTCGCTGGCGATCCTGCGCCTGATCGAAGAAGAAGCCCTGAAAGACCGCACCGCCGAAGTGCGCGCCCAGGTGCCGATCCCGGTCGCTGCGTTCCTGCTCAACGAAAAACGCAACTCGATCACCAAGATCGAACTGCGCACCCGTGCCCGCATCATCATTCTGCCGAACGACCACCTCGAAACCCCGCATTTCGAAGTTCAGCGTCTGCGTGACGACAGCCCGGAAGCCGCGACCAACCAGTCCAGCTACGAAATCGCTGCTGCCGCTGCTGAAGTCGAAGAAGTTCAGCCAGCCGCTGCGACCCGCACCCTGGTTCGCCAGGAAGCCGCGGTCAAGACTGCTCCGGCCCGTGCCAACGCTCCGGTTCCGACCGAAGTTGCCGCCCCGGCCGTTGCTGCACCAGCTCCAGTCGCTGCACCAGAGCCAAGCCTGTTCAAAGGCCTGGTGAAATCGCTGGTCAGCCTGTTCGCCACCAAAGAAGAGCCAGCCGCTCCGGTTGTGGTTGAAAAACCAGCCGCCGAACGTCCGGCCCGCAACGAAGAGCGTCGCAACGGTCGTCAGCAGAGCCGCAATCGTAATGGTCGCCGCGATGAAGAGCGCAAGCCACGCGAAGAACGTGCTCCACGTGAAGAACGTGCGCCACGCGAGCCGCGCGAAGAGCGCGCGCCACGTGAAACCCGTGAAGTCCGCGAACCACGTGAAGCTCGTACCGAAGCGCCAGTTGCCCGCGAAGAACGTGCACCACGCGCTCCGCGTGAAGAACGTGCACCACGTGCGCCGCGCGAAGACCGCAAGCCACGCGGCGAGCGTGAAGAGCGTGTGCGTGAACTGCGCGAGCCACTGGACGCCGTTCCAGCCGCTGTAGCTGACGTTGCCGTTACCGCTGAAGAACGCCCGACCCGTCAGCCACGTGAAGAACGCGCACCGCGTCCGCCACGTGAAGAGCGTCAACCGCGTGCCGAACAGGCCGCTGCTGCCGTCGCTGAAGAAGAAGTGAACACCAACGAAGAGCAACTGCCGGAAGACGGTTCGGAGAACGCCGAAGGCGATCGCCCACGTCGTCGTTCGCGCGGTCAGCGTCGTCGCAGCAACCGTCGTGAGCGTCAGCGTGATGCCAACGGCAACGTGATCGAAGGTTCGGAAGAATCCGAAGCCGGCGAAAACGCTGAAGCGCCAAGCACCGCCGATCTGGCTGCTGGCCTGGCTGTGACCGCCGCTGTTGCCAGCACCGTGATCAGTGCACCGGCTGAAGCTCAAGCCCACGAGCAAGCTGAACGCGCCACCGCGGCTGTTCAGGAAACCGCTCCAGTGGAAGCGCCGGTTGTTGAAGCGACTACTCCAGTAGAAGTGGTTGCTGCTCCGGAAGTCGAAGTGGCTCCAGTTCAAGAGACCCTGCCTCAGGTAGAGCCAGCGCCAGTTGTGGCTGCGGAGCCGGTGGTTGAAACCGTCGCAGAAACCGTAACCGAAACCGTGCGTGAAGTTCGCGAAGAGCAGACTGCCTTCAACTGGGTTGCCGAACCGACTGTTGCTGAAACCCCAGCGCCAGTGGTGGAAGCACCGGTTGTTGAAGCGCCAGTGTTTGAAACCCCGGTGTTTGAAGAACGTAAGGCTGCCGAACCAGCACCTGTCGTTGAAGCAGCGGTTGTCGAAGCACCCGTGGTGACCGAAGCGCCAGCCCCGGTGGTTGAAGCTCCAGCACCGGTCAGCGCTCTGACGCCAAGCGGCCGCGCGCCAAACGACCCACGTGAAGTGCGTCGTCGCAAGCGTGAAGAAGAGCGTCTGCAGAAGGAAGCCGAATTGGCTGCCGCTGCTGCGCCAGTCGCTGCCGAGCCAGCCGTGGTTGCTGAAGTGGTCGAGGCAGCTCCTGCCCCGGTGACTGAAGAAGCTGTGGTTGAGTCGGTGATTGCAGAAGCACCACGCTCCGTTCAGGACGCGGTCGAGCAGCACCAAGAGGCCGAGGAAAAAGAACACGAGCCTAAACCACTCGTGTAATTTCCAAAGCCAATAAAAAGCCCCGTCCGACTATTCAGGCGGGGTTTTTTTATGCCTCGATTTTTTGTGCTGGACTCTAGATCAACCCCCTCACCCCAGCCCTCTCCCCAAAGGGCGAGGGGAAAAGGGAGCCGATCTCCGTGTGTTTCAAGGCCGGAGTTCGACTCAAAGTTTCAGGTCGGTGTACCTCGAAAGAACACCTCGGTCAGTCCCCTCTCCCTCTGGGAGAGGGTTAGGGTGAGGGGCTCTCAGGAATTTACGCAGCTCTCAAGACGAAGTAAAAACCAAAGCCTCCGGCACATCGATATCCCACAACACCCCAGGATCATCCACCGTCACCTCAACCACCCTGCCCTGTTTGAACAATGGTCTGGCCCCTCGATCGCCACTCAACGCCTGCAACCCCGCACCAAACGACCGCCCAAACCCCACAGGATGACCAAACTCCCCTTCCTGCACCGGCACGCTCACTGCATCATCGGCAATGGCCGCGACCACCCGCTCAATACTCGACGGCAAGATAAACGGCATATCACCCAGCACAATCAACCAGCCATCTGCCTCAGGGCATGCCGCGACGCCAGCGGCAATGCTGTCACCCATCCCGGTCGATTCAATCGAGACCACGTCACAGCCATAGGCCTGCGCCATGCGCATCGCTTGCGGCCGCGCTTCAGTCGTCACCAGCACACGCTTGTCGAGACTGACCGGCAGATTCAACAGCACCTGCTCAATCACCGAACGCACCGCGCCATCACGCCCGGTGCAGTCCGCCAGCAACTTGTCCTTATCAGCACCTGCCACCTGGCGAAAACGACTACCCTCACCCGCCGCCAGCACAATCACTGCAATGGATCGACTCATGCGTCCTCCAAAGTTTTCTTCTGCTTCAACTCGACGCCGTTCTTGATCGCGACGATTTCCGCCAACAGGGACAAAGCAATTTCCGCTGGCGAATGACTGCCGATGTGCAAACCGATCGGCCCGTGCAGCCGATCGATCGCCTGCACCGACAAGCCTAGCTGAGCCAGATTCTCCCGACGCTTCCGGCTGTTAACCCGAGAGCCGAGAGCGCCGACATAGAAGGCCGGAGAATCCAGCGCCGTGAGCAGCGCCATGTCGTCCAGCCGCGGATCATGGGTCAACGCGACAATCGCCGTACGTTCGTCGGTCTGGATACTCAACACCGCCTCATCCGGCATGCCCGAGACGAAACGCCCGTGATGCTCTTCCCAGCCGTAGACGAATTCGCTGCGCGGATCGCAGATCAGTACTTCGAAATCCAGCAGGCGCGCCATATCCGCCACGTAGCGCGACAACTGCCCGGCGCCGATCAACAATAGACGCCAACGCGGGCCGTAGATTGCGCGCAGGGTTTTGCTGTCGAACTCCAGCGAGTCGGACTTGCTGGCCGGCGACAGAAGCACTTCACCGGTTTCAATGTTCAACTCACGGGCAACGATCTCGTGTGCTTCGCACCGCGCGAGCAACTCGGCAACCCACGTGGGATCGCCGATCCGTTCTTCAGTCAGGCGCAACGTGCCGCCACAAGGCAAGCCAAAGCGCGCCGCCTCCTCGCGTGTAACGCCATAGGTAATCAACTGCACCGGCGGCCCATCGCTGGCGATGCGGCCGTCGTGTAGGCGGGCGATCAAGTCATCCTCGACGCACCCGCCCGACACCGAACCGATCACCACGCCATCCTCACGCAAGGCGAGCATGGCACCGGGTGCCCGGGGCGCCGTGCCCCAGGTCTGCACTACGCTGAACAGCACCACCCGCTGTCCGGCGCGGCGCCATTCGAGGACGCTGCGCAGGACATTGAGGTCGACGCCGTCCATTACGCCTCTGCCTTCTGCCAGCCCTGCAACTGGTAACGCACCGGCAGGTTGCGAATACGCTTGCCGGTGGCGGCGAAGATCGCGTTACACAAGGCCGGGGCAATCGGCGGCACGCCCGGTTCGCCTACACCGCCCAACGGCACCTCGCCCGGCGGCGTCACCAGATGCACGGCAACTTCCTTCGGCGCCAGCGACATGCGCGCCACTTCGTACATGTGGAAGTTGTCCTGCTGGACCTTGCCGTCCTTGAAACTGATTTCACCCAGTACCGCGTTACCCAAGCCCATCACGCAAGCGCCTTCGAATTGCGAGCGGATGCGCTCAGGATTGATCTGCGGCCCGCAGTCCACAGCGATGTCAGCCTTATGCACGATCAGCGTACCGTCGTCCTTGACCTCGACTTCGATCACCGCCGCCACATACGTGACGAAGCTGTAATGTACCGCCAGACCCAGACCACGGCCCTTGGGCAGTTTGCGTCCCCAACCGGCAGCCTTCGCGGCAGTTTCCAGCACCGTGCGCATGCGTCCGGTGTCGATCGGATAACGCTTGGGAGACTCGCCATAGTTCCACTCTTCGCTCAAGGTGCGTGGATCGATCTGCCGATCCGGACCGAGCAGTTTGACCTGGTACTTGAGCGGATCCTCGCCAGCCTTGTGCGCCAGCTCATCGACGAAGCTCTGGATGGCAAAACCATGAGGAATGTTCGACACCGAGCGATACCAGCCAACCCGTGTGTGCACGGTCGCCTCGGGGTTTTCCAGGCGTACGTTGGGAATCGCGTAGGCCATGTTGGTGAAACCCATGCCCAGCTCGAAAGCCGCTTCATGGTTCATCCCCGGCGCGAACAGCGCGGTGATGCTCGGCGCCACGGTGCGATGCAACCAGCCGGACGGCATCCCGTCCTTGCCCACGCCAGCCTTCAGATACTCGGCGGACACGGTGTGGAAATACGAGTTGTGGATGTCATCTTCACGCGTCCACTGCACCCGTACGGCTTTGCCGGGGAACTCTTTGGCGAGAATCGCCGCTTCGACGACGAAATCCGGTTTCGACTTGCGACCAAAACCACCGCCAAGCAAGGTGACATTGAATGTGACATTGTCGAACGGCAGTCCAAGACGCTCGGCAATGCGCTCACGAGTGACTTGCGGCGCCTGACTCGGTGCCCACGCTTCGCAAACGCCGTCCTTGTAGCGAGCGATGGCAACCATTGGCTCCATCGGTGCCTGGGCCAGATGCGGCAGGTAGTAGGATGCTTCAAGCGTACTCGCAGCACCGCTCAGGGCCTTGTCGATATCGCCGGTGTTGCGCACCACTTTGCCGGGTTTCAGCGAGGCGGCTTCAAGCTCTTTGCGATAGGCGATCGAGTCATAGCTGGCGTTCGGGCCGTCATCCCATTCGATTTTCAACGCTTCACGGCCCTTGATCGCGGCCCAGGTATTGCTGGCGACCACGGCCACACCACCCAGTGGCTGAAACTCGGAAGGCAGCGGACGGCTTTCGATCTGCAGCACTTTGAGCACACCGGGGACTTTCAGCGCTGCGCTGTCATCCAGCGATTTGACCTTGCCGCCGTACACCGCCGGACGGGCGATAGTTGCGTACAACATGCCGTCGAAATGCACATCGGCGCCGTACACCGCACGACCGTTGACGATGTCTGCGCCATCGATGGCTTTCGTACCTTCCTTGCCGATGTAGCGAAACTCCGACGGCTGCTTGAGGCGCAGGCTGTCACGCGTCGGTACCGGCAACGCACTGGCTGCGGCGGCTAGCTCGCCATAGCCCAGCTCACGGCCAGACGGTTTGTGAATGACTTTGTGCAGTTGCGCGTGGCATTCACCGACCGGCACTTTCCACTGCGCAGCGGCGGCCTGTTCAAGCATGGTTCGCGCCGCCGCACCGCAACGCCGCATTGGTTCATACCAATGGCGCATGCTGCGCGAACCGTCGGTGTCCTGGTTGCCGAAGCGCACTTCATCACCCGGCGCCTGCTGCACTTTGACGCGCGCCCAATCGGCTTCCAGTTCATCAGCAACAACCATGGTCAGACTGGTGCGCACGCCCTGGCCCATCTCGGAACGGTTGCACACCACAGTGACCGTGCCGTCAGCGGCAATGCTGACGTAGACCTTCGGATCGTCGATCCAGCCATTGGGCATGCCATCGGCGCCGAATTGCTTCGGTTTGTCTTCAGCCAACGCATCCTGCCAACCCCAACTGGCGGCTAGCACCAGCGCGCCGGTGGCGCCGACGCCTTTGAGGAAACCGCGACGGCTGAGATTGCTCAGGGCGAAATCATTCGGAAGGCGACTCATGCCTTGGCCTCCTTCAAGTGAGTGGAAGCCTGCCGGATCGCAGTCTTGATCCGGTTGTAGGTGCCGCAGCGGCAAATGTTACCGACCATGGCTTCTTCGATCTGCTCGTCGCTCGGGTTCGGGTTGGTCTTGAGCAACGCGGTAGCCGACATGATCTGCCCGCCCTGACAGAATCCGCATTGCGCTACAGCGGTGTCGAGCCAGGCTTGCTGTACCACCTGCCCCACCGGGTCGGCGTGCAGGTTGTCGATGGTGGTGACGTTCTGGCCGATCACCGAACCGATCGGCGTGATGCAACTGCGCGCCGGCAAGCCGTCGATATGAATGGTGCAGGCGCCGCACAGCCCCATGCCGCAGCCGAACTTGGTGCCGTTATAACCGGCGACATCACGAATCGCCCACAACAGCGGCATGTCTTCGGTGACATCGAGAGGATGGTCTTGACCGTTGAGTTTCAGGGTAATCATGGGCACGCCCGCATATTTTTAGTGGTTATGGGGTCGAGCAATCTGCCGCCGTTGAATCGGCGGTGGTTCACGCAGATCGACTCAGGCTAATCAGGCTCTCTTGTGCCGACGCGAACGTCTGCACCGGGCCTTTGGTGGAGCAAATGACGGTTATCGTTAGCTCGCTAAGTTAACCCAGCGTTAATAAAAAAGCCCTGCACTTTTTATCAGTGCAGGGCTTTGGATGGCGCTTTGAAAGCGTAGCCTCAATAGCGATTAGGCTCCATCTCCAGGTCGACATTGAAACGTTCGGCAATGTCTTTCTGGATGCGTTGCGCCAGATCGAGCAGTTGCAGCCCGGTTGCCGCGCCGTAGTTGACCAGCACCAGCGCTTGCAATTTATGCACGCCGGCATCGGCTTCACGGAAACCTTTCCAGCCGGCGCGCTCGATCAGCCAGCCTGCCGCGAGCTTCATTTGTCCGTTCGGCTGCGTGTAGGCGACCACATCCGGATGCTGTTCCTTGATCCTCGCGACGATGGCCGCCGACACCAGCGGATTCTTGAAGAAGCTGCCGGCATTGCCGAGTACCGCCGGATCCGGCAGTTTTTCGCTGCGGATACTGCAAATCGCACGGCTGACGTCGGTAGGCGTCGGCTGCTCGATGCCCTGCTCGGTCAGGCGCTGACGCACCGGGCCGTATTCCAGATGCAAATGCGCAATGCGGTCGAGTGCAAAGCGCACGCGCAGAATCAGCCAACGCCCCGGCTGCTGCTTGAACAAGCTGTCGCGGTAGGCGAAGTTGCATTCTTCGAGGGTGAAATCGCGCAGCTCGCCGGTCTGGCGATCCAGCGCGGTGAGGCCGGCAAACACATCCTTGATCTCGACGCCGTAGGCACCGATGTTCTGCATCGGCGCAGCGCCAACCGTACCGGGAATAAGGCTGAGGTTTTCCAGCCCGGAGAATCCTTGCGCCAACGTGTGCTGCACAAACGGATGCCACGGCTCGCCCGCTTCCGCCTCGATCACCACACGGTTGCCGTCATCGCTGATCACGCGGATCCCGCGTGTCGCCATGCGCAGCACCAGCGCGGCAATGTCGGCGGTCAGCAGCAAGTTGCTGCCGCCGCCAATCACCAGCAACGGCATATCGTGTGCGGTGGCGTAGGCCAGCGCTTCACGGACATCGGCATCGCTGTGGGCTTCGGCGAACAGTTGCGCGCGCACATCCACGCCAAAACTGTTGAACGGTTTCAGGGAAACCTGCGGTTGCACCTGCAAACTCATAACCGGCCCTTCACTTCGATCAACAATTGGTCACAGGCTGCTTCGATCAGATCCAGCACTTGCTCGAAACCCTGATCGCCGTCGTAATACGGATCCGGCACTTCATCTACCACCCCGGCATAACGGCGCAAAAACAGGTCCAGCTCGGCTTTGCCGGTGGACGGCTGCAACGCTTTGAGGTTGCGCAGGTTGCTGTTGTCCATGGCCAGGATCAGGTCGTAACTGGCGAAATCGGCACGGCGGACCTGCTGCGCGCGTTGCGCCGACAGGTCATAGCCACGCACTTTGGCGGCGGCCTGGCTGCGCTTGTCCGGCGGGTTGCCGACGTGCCAGTCACCGGTGCCGGCGGAGGCCACTTCGACCTGATCCGCCAGCCCTGCTTCACGCAGTTTGTGACGCAATACGCCTTCGGCCGTGGGCGAACGGCAAATGTTGCCCAGGCACACAAACAGAACGCGCATCAGGCCTCCAGCAGGCGACGAACGCGCTCGAGGTCTTCGGCCGTGTCAACGCCAGTCGGCGGTGCGATCAGCGCGTCGGCGACATGAATCCGCACACCGTGCCACAGAGCACGCAGTTGCTCGAGGGATTCAGTGTTTTCCAGCCAGCATGGGCCCCAGCTCACAAAGTCCTGGAGGAAACCGGCGCGGTAGGCATAAATGCCTATGTGACGACGGTACGGCACGCCTTCGGGCAATTGCTCGCGACTCTTGGCAAACGCATCGCGCGCCCATGGCAAAGTCGCGCGGCTGAAGGTCAGCGCCAAACCGTTGAGATCACTGACGACCTTGACCACGTTCGGGTTGAACAGGGTTTCCACGTCTTCGATCGGCTCGGCCAGCGTGGCCATGCGCGCTTCGGTGTGGGCAGCCAGATTGGCGGCGACCTGATCGATCACGCTCGGCGGAATCAGCGGCTCGTCACCCTGCACGTTGACCACGATCGCGTCGGGTTCAAGACCCAGTTTCGCCGCGACTTCGGCCAGACGATCGGTGCCGGAATTGTGATCTTCACGGGTCAGTACCACTTCGGCACCAAAAGCCTTGCAGGCCTCGACGATGCGCGCATCGTCAGTCGCGACGACCACACGGCTGGCGCTGCTTTTGCTCGCCTGTTCCCAGACGTGCTGGATCATCGGCTTGCCGGCGATGTCGAGCAGCGGTTTGCCGGGCAGGCGGGTCGAGGCGAAACGCGACGGGATGACAACGGTGAAGGCAGTGGTCATTTATCCAGACGCTCGTCGGTGGTCAGAGTGCGGGCTTCGCTTTCGAGCATGACCGGGATGCCATCGCGGATCGGGTACGCCAGACCGGCGCCCTTGCTGATCAGTTCGGTCTTGTCGGCGCTGAGCTTGAGCGGGCCTTTGCAGATCGGGCACGCGAGGATATCGAGCAATTTGGTGTCCATGAACATTCCCTGAGTAAAGAGTTAAGGCAAAAGACGATCCGGCAACAGGCGCATCAGCTGCGTGTCGAACCAGGCCACAAAGGCCGGCGACGGCAGCGCATCGACCGCCAGATACCACCAGTCGTCAGCCGCAAAGGCACGGCACTTCACCGCGTCCTTTTCGGTCATCACCAACGGCAATGACGGTGTGAAATTCAACGCCTGCACGCTGTATTCGGCGTGGTCGGCAAACGCATGGGGGACTGCTCGCCAGTCTAGCGCTTCGAGGGTATTGAAGAAACGTTGCGGATTGCCGATCCCGGCGACCGCGTGCACGGCCTGGCCGGGCGAAAAATGATCGAGCGACTTGCGCTCGCCGCTGCGCAGATTGACCAGCGCGGTCGGTTGCAGACGGAAAGCGAAACCGTCATCGCGATCCTCGGTGGCACCATTGAACAGCACGCCGTCGACACTTTGCAGGCGCTCGATCGGCTCACGCAACGGCCCTGCCGGCAAGCAGCGTTTGTTACCGAGACCGCGAGCGGCGTCGATCAGCACCAGCTCCAGATCCCGCGCCAGACGGTAATGCTGCATACCGTCATCGGACAGAATCAGGTCCAGCGGTTCGCTGGCGAGCAAGGCTTTGACCGCTGCGCTGCGATCGGGGTCGATCATCAGCGGCACGCCGGTGCGCTGGACGATCAGCAACGGTTCGTCACCGGCGATGTCAGCGGTTTGCTCGGCCGCAACGCGCCACGGCAGTTGCGGCGGTTTGGCGCCGTAACCACGACTGACCACGCCGACGCGCAAACCGCTGCGCCGGCAATGTTCGATCAACCAGAGAATCATCGGCGTCTTGCCGGTGCCACCGACGGTGATGTTGCCGACCACGATCAACGGCACCGATGGCTGGTAGATCTGACCTTCACCGGCAAGAAAGCGCTGGCGCTTACCCACCACCACGCGGCGATAGAGCATTTCCAGCGGCCGCAGCAGCGTCAGGGCCGGGTGCCCCTGATACCACGCGGCGAGCAAGCGATCGGACAGGCTCATCAGGATTTGGGCGCCGCCTCGACCGTGGTCATGCGCAGATGGCTGAAACCGAGCTTGCCGGCCGCATCCATGGCGGTGATCACGGATTGATGCTGAGTCTTGCCATCGGCACTGATCGACAACGGCATGTTGGTGTCGCCGTTGGACTCTTTCTGCATGGCTTCCATCAGGGTCGCCAGGTCGTTCTTCGGCAGAATCTTGTTGTTCACCGAAAACACGCCTTCGGCGCTGATAGCCACGTCGATCTGCTTGACTTGCTGGTCTTCGGCCGGGGAGCCGCTGACCGCTTCCGGCAGGTCAACACGCAACTGGGTTTCGCGAGTGAACGTGGTGGTCACGACGAAAAACAGCAGCAGAATGAACACCACGTCGATCAGCGACGCGAGGTTGATGTCCACGGTTTCCCGGGGTTTGCGACGGAACTTCACGCGCGGCCCTCGGCCAGGTCAACGTCACGGTCGCCCTGCACCACTTCAACCAGCTTGATCGCTTCCTGCTCCATGCCCACCACCAATTCATCGATGCGGCGTTGCAGGAACCGGTGGAAGAACACCGCCGGAATACCGACCATCAGGCCCGCAGCGGTGGTGATCAGCGCCTTGGAGATACCGCCTGCCAGCACCGAGGCATTGGTGGTCATGCCGGAGCCGGTGAACGCGCTGAAGATATCGATCATGCCCAGCACGGTGCCAAGCAGACCCAGTAATGGCGCCATGGCTGCGATAGTGCCAAGAGCATTGATGTAGCGCTCGAGTTCATGAATGACCCGGGCGGCGGCCTCTTCGATGCACTCTTTCATGATCTCGCGACCATGTTTGGAGTTGGCCAGGCCCGCCGCGAGGATTTCCCCCAGCGGCGAATTGGCGCGCAATTCCTTGAGTTTTTCTTTATTGAGCTGCTTGTCCTTGATCCAGACCCAGACCTGGCCCAGCAGATGCTCGGGGGTAACGCGACTGGCGCGCAGGGTCCACAGGCGCTCGGCGACGATCGCCATGGCCGCGATGGAGCTCAGAATGATCGGCAACATCATCCAGCCGCCGGATTTGACCAATTCCCACACAGTGACAGTCCCCTCGAAAAAGTGCGCCACTTTACCATACCGATCCACGATTAAGACCCGCCACCCCGACGACCGTGACGCCCCATTTACCTACGTCCCGATCAGCGGGCCAGTGCGGGCGGATCACGCCAGAAACGCCGCTGATGACGCATCGTGCGTGGCGCCCTGAAGGTGCCCAGTTGCAGATGAATGGCGCCCTGCTCGGCGCTGTCGTAAATATTCAGGCCCAGTTTGCGATAACGCGCCAGCACGGTCGGGTGTGGATGGCCAAATGAGTTGCCATGACCTCGAGAGATCAGCACGGACTCGGGTTTCAAGACGTTGAGCAGCGCCATTGACGATGAACTGCGGCTGCCATGATGGGGCGATTGCAGCCATTGCGTCGGCACGGCCAGTGGACCGTCGAGCAGCACGCGCTCGGCATGGCTGTCGATGTCGCCGGTCAACAGCAGGCGCTCGCCATTGGCCTCGATCTGCAATACACAGGAACGCTGATTGCTGTCGTCAGCGTCCGCCCACTGCCAGAGTTGAAAACGCACGCCGTCCCATTGCCATTGCTGGCCACTTGCACAGGCTTCGGCGTTCAATTGCGCGGGCAGCCCCGCCGGGTCACCGCTGATTACCTGATCGACGGTCAAACCCCGGCTGATCGCCAAAGCGCCGCCGGCGTGATCGGCGTCGGCATGGCTGAGCAGCATCAAATCGAGTTTTTCCACGCTCAGTTTGCGCAATGAAGGCAGCACCACACGCTCGCCGAGGTCGAACTCACCAAAGCGCGGCCCCGCATCGTAGAGCAACGCGTGATGGCGGGTCCGGATCAGGATGGCCAAGCCTTGGCCGACATCGAGCTGCCAGATATCGGCCAATCCTTCATCTATCTGATCGCGTGGCGGCACGACCAGCAGCAACAACAACGGCCAGCCCAGTGGACGCAGCGGCACGCCGCGCGGCAACAGTAATAACCCGGCGCCGAGGCTGCCAATGGCCCAGACCCAAGCGGGTATCGAGGGTGCGATCCACGCCGGCCAATGCCCGGCAATCGTCGCCAGCGCGTGAAACAACCCATCGATCAAACCGCCGGCCAGCCACAGCAGGCCGGCGCCGACAAAAGGAACAGGCAGCAACACGGTTCCAAGCAGCGCCGGCGGTAACACCGCAAGACTGACCCAAGGCACCGCAAGCAAATTGGCCAGCGGCCCGCTGAGGCTGATCGGCAGGTTCAGCGCCAGCAACACCGGACATAAGCCGATCGCGATCAACCACTGCGCCCGCGTCCAGGTCTGCCACCAGCGCCACGCGCCCAAGCGGCCGCCAAAGGTAAAGATCAGCACCGCTACCGCCGCAAACGAGAGCCACAGACCCGGACGCAAACTGGCGAGCGGGTCCAGCAACAGCACAGCGTTGAACGCCAGCAACAACGGCCACCCTGCGCCAAGATGACGAAAGCGCAGGCGCCACAACAGCACCAGTCCGACCATCACGCAGGCGCGCTGCACCGGCACGTCGAACCCGGCAAGCAGGCCATAACCGAGTGCTGCCGCGAACCCCATACCACAGGCCCACGGCAGCCACGGCCAGCGCAGCGGCCACAGGCCATATCGCGCCATGCCGGCGACCAGCCCATACATCAGCGCCGCCAGCAAACCGATGTGCTGACCGGAAATCACCAGCAAGTGCACGGTGCCGGTGTCCTGCAGAGTCTGCCAGTCCTCGCGACTGAGCCCCGAGCCGTCACCCAGCACTAACGCCGCCAATGCGCCGTTTCGCCCCTGCGCATCCACACTCAGCAAACGCTGGCGAATACTGTCACGCCAGGCCCAACGCGCTTCGCTCAAGCGCTGGCCGTCCTTGATCGTGCCGGTGGCGCCAATACGTTGCGCCAGCAGCCAGGCTTCGTAGTCAAAGGCCTCAGGATTGCGCAATCCACCGGGACGCTTGAGCTTGACCGCCAAACGCCAACGCTCGCCGCTGTTGACCGGTGGCCCGGCGTACCAGGCAAGCCGCATCAGCGATGGCAGTTTTTCATGACGCGAGTGCGCATCAGCCAATTCGAAGCGCACCACGCCGTCGCTGCTCTGCGGCAAACCGACGACCCACCCTTCAACCCACCGGGTTTCGCCATCCAGCCCGGCCGGCAAACGATCATTCAACGCCCATTGCGCACCGACGCTGGCCCACGTGAAGCCAAACAGCAAAAACGCCAGCGGATAGCTGCGAAACGGCAGCAGCATCAAAGCCACGACCGGCAACAACAGCAACAACCAGACCGGCGGTAATGCCGGCATAAAAACCGCGACCAGCAGACCGGCTGCGAGCGCCATCATCCCTGTGCGCATAAGCCCGTCCTTGAGAGTCCCGCACTTAGGCATAGCGGTTGTCGGTTACACGCGTCGTCAACAATTGTCACAAAGTCTGAATGGGCGCTTCGTAGAATCCAGACATACTTGCCGCCTTAACCGACCGAGAAGCCTTATGCCCCGGCGCTTATTCAAACGTTATATGCCCGACCCGACGAGCATCAGGGAACACAAATCCTTACGCTTTCTCGGCAAGTTGCTGCATGACCCGAACCTCTGGCACCTCAATCGTCACTCGGTCGCCCGGGCGATGGCGGTTGGCCTGTTCGCCGCGTTCCTGCCGATCCCGGCGCAGATGCTGGTGGCCGCCGCCCTCGCCGTCACGGTGCGCGGCAACATGCCGATTGCGGTCAGCCTGGTCTGGCTGACCAATCCGATCACCATGCCGGCGGTGTTCTTCTGCACCTATCAGGCCGGGGCGTTTTTGATGGATGTGCCCGCCCGACATCTACCGGACGAGCTGACCTGGGAGTGGATCAGCAGCGAGTTGTCGACGTTGTGGCAGCCGTTTCTGCTCGGCTCGGTGGTAGTCGGACTGGTACTCGGCGCCCTCGCCTACTGCATTGTGATGATGTATTGGCGCTGGTGGGTGGCGCGGCAATGGGCGCGGCGCAAGAAGAGTCGCATGCGCTGAACGCAAAACGGCCTCCGCAATGGGAGGCCGTTCTGATTTGTGGCGTCTGGATTGGCCCCATCGCGAGCAGGCTCACTCCTACATTGGAATGCGTTCCCCTGTAGGAGTGAGCCTGCTCGCGATGGCCACGACTCGGTCTGGAGTCAGGTACGCATCCCGCGCCCGCTCACCAGCAACCGCGCACAGCCGAGATACAGCACAACGGTCGCCACCAGCATGAAGGTGATCGCAATGCCGATCTTGATATCCGACACACCCAGAATGCCGTAACGGAAGGCGTTGACCATGTGCAGCACCGGATTGGCCAACGACACGGTCTGCCAGAACGGCGGCAGCAAGGTGATCGAGTAAAACACCCCGCCCAGGTACGTCAGCGGTGTCAGCACAAAGGTCGGGATGATCGAAATATCATCGAAGTTGCGCGCGAACACCGCGTTGATGAAGCCCAGCAGCGAGAAAATCGTCGCCGTCAGTACCACCACCAAAATGGTCACGCCGAGGTGATGCACCTGCAAATGGGTGAAGAACAGCGACAGAATGGTCACGATCACGCCAACCATCAGACCACGCAACACGCCGCCAATGGTGAAACCGATCAGAATAGTGTGCGGCGACACCGGCGACACCATCAGCTCTTCGATGGAACGCTGGAACTTGCTGCCGAAGAAACTCGAGACCACGTTGCCGTAGGAGTTGGTGATCACCGACATCATGATCAGCCCCGGCACGATGTACTCCATGTAAGTGAAGCCACCCATGTCGCCGATCTGCCGACCGATCAGGTTACCGAAGATCACGAAATACAGAACCATGGTGATCGCTGGCGGCAGCAGCGTCTGCGGCCAGATCCGCGTGAAGCGTTTGACCTCGCGGTAAACAATGGTCTGCAGGGCGACGAGGTTGGGACGGAATTCGGAACTCATACCGCCACCTTCGACAGATTCTTCTCCACCAGGGACACGAACAGCTCCTCGAGGCGATTGGTTTTGTTACGCAGGCTCAGCACTTCGATGTTCTGCTGCGCCAACTGGGTGAACAACGCCGTGATGCCCATGGATTTGTCGACCTGAACTTCCAGGGTGTGGCTGTCGATCAATCGCGCCGGATAACCGAGCAATTGCGGCGCGGCGTTCAAGTCGTTTTTCAGGTCCAGCAGGAAGGTCTCCACGTGCAACTGGCCCAGCAACTGTTTCATGCTGGTGTTCTCGACGATGGTGCCGTGGTCGATGATGCCGATGTTGCGGCACAACTGCTCAGCCTCTTCCAGATAGTGCGTGGTGAGGATGATGGTGATGCCTTTCTGGTTCAGCTCGGTGAGGAACGTCCACATCGAACGGCGCAACTCGATATCGACGCCTGCGGTCGGTTCATCGAGGATCAGCAGACGTGGTTCGTGCACCAGCGCACGGGCGATCATCAAACGCCGCTTCATGCCCCCGGACAGCGAACGCGACGGCACATCGCGCTTGTCCCACAGGCCCAGCTGGGTCAGGTACTGCTCGGCGCGTTCCTTGGCGATCTTCGCCGGAATGCCGTAGTAACCGGCCTGGGTCACGACGATGTCGAAGGTCTTTTCGAACTGATTGAAGTTGAATTCCTGGGGCACCACGCCAATCGAGCGCTTGAGCTGCGCAGGATTTTTGTCCAGGTCATGGCCGAAGATATTCACCGTGCCGCTGGTCTTGTTCACCAGGGTCGAGAGAATGCCGATGGTCGTGGATTTGCCGGCACCGTTAGGGCCGAGCAAGGCGAAAAAATCACCTTCGGCGACGTCCAGATCGATACCACTCAAGGCCTGGAACCCGTTGCCGTAGGTTTTGGTTAGCTGCCGGATGGACAGAGCGGAACTCATATCGGATTTACGCACCAAGAAGGGAAGAAAGGGATAAATAAGGGCGGGCGGCGAGGGAAACAACCGCAGCACCAGAGCGCAATGGTGCTTGCCGCCGCCGCACAAGTACAGTCAAGTGTGTCGATAGTAAGTATTAAGTCAACGCGGTCATAACCGCTTTCTGGTAAGCCGGACGCTGCTTCAAGCGCTCGTACCAGGCTTGCAGATGCGCTTGTGGTGCGCGTTCGATGGGCATCTCGAACCAGGCATAAATGAAACTGCCGAGCGGGATATCGCCCATGCCGATGTCTTGTCCAGAGAGATATGGCTGACTGGCCAAGGCATGATCGGCCATGCTCAGCAACTCATTGCATTCCTTGATCGCGGCGTTGATCGCAGCCCAGTCCTGCTTGTCCGCCGGCGTGCGCAAGACGCCCCAGAACACCGTGCGGAAGGGACCGGCAAAACTTGAAGTGGTCCAGTCCATCCATTTGTCAGCGATGGCTCGCGCTTGCGGATCCGCCGGATACCAGTGACTGTCGGGCGCATGTCTGGCCAGCAGATAGCGGACGATGGCGTTGGACTCCCACAGCACGAAACCGTCGTCTTCGATCACCGGCACCCGACCGTTCGGGTTCATCGCCCGGTACTCGGGAGTGTCGACTACTCCAAATGCGCCGCCGGCATCGATTGCCTCGTAGGCCAGGCCAAGCTCTTCAGCCGCCCACAATGGCTTCCTGACATTCGATGAGTTTTTCCGTCCCCAGATCTTCAGCATGACCGCCTCTTTTCAAATGAGTGGGCAGGCAGCATACGCCGGATCAGGTACGGCTCAAATCACTCTGCATATCGCCCAGCCGTTGCGGCTGCTGATCAGTGAACAGATGCGGATAGCACTTTTGCAAATGTTCGAAGAAGAACGTTTCCGGGACATCGGCGAATTGGCCGTGATCGACCAGATACTCCATGAGCTGCGCGCCGTCGCGATTGAACGGGTGGAAAACGCTGTCATTGATACCGTCGAACTCCAGCGGCGCAACGTTGAACAATTCGCATAGCTTCTGATTGAACGCCGGTGTGGCTTTGACCCAGCGTCCATTGAGGAACAGTTCGGTGTACCCGTGCATGGCGAACATGTCGCTTTTCAGCAACTCAAGCAGACGTGGCGTCGATAAGTGATTTTTTACGTCGGCCAGACCGATACGCGCCGGGATCCCGCAATGCCGCGCACAACCGGCAAGCAGCGTGGCTTTGGGCACGCAATAACTCTCCCCCGTCGTCAGCGCATAGCTGCCACGCAAGGTCTGCGGATCGCGACTGAAGGTGTAGGGGTTGTAGCGCACCGCCTCACGCACCGCGTAATAAAGATTGATCGCCCGCTCGAGCGGATCGCGGCTGGCACCCCGATGTTGTTCGGCGAACTCCACCACTGCCGGGTGGTCACTATCGATGAAGCGGCCGGGACTCAGATACTCGCGCATGACGACAATCTCCTGGGTGAGCCCCGAGTCTAGCGACAGCGTCAGCACAGAGATAACGACGTTTCGGCCAAACTTGGACGCAAAGACGCGGGATCAGCGAACGATTTCCCACACGTGTTGCCCACCGAACCTACGAAAACCATCCGGGGTTTCCCACGATTTCAATCACCTTGGTCTGACCACCCGGTTTTACAGATGCCGTCTAAGCTCTGGAGGGTCGATTTGCCTTGGTTCACGGAGGACTGAATATGCTGTTGTTGTGGATACTGGTTTTGATCGTTGGTGTGGCGTATCTCGCCCACCGGCGTATTTCACCTCTGCCTGCGTTGGGCATCGTGGCCGTCTACCTGCTGGCGATGGGTATTTTCAGTCATGCGCCGGGCTGGTTGTTGCTGGTGTTCTGGGTGCTGCTGGCGGTGGTCGCTGCCCCGCTGCTGCTGCCCGACCTGCGTCGCAAGCATTTCACTGCGCCGTTGTTCAACTGGTTCCAGAAAACCCTGCCACCCATGTCGCAGACCGAACGCGACGCAATCGACGCCGGCACCGTGTGGTGGGACGGTGAGCTGTTCAGCGGCCGCCCGGACTGGGACAAACTGCTGGCCTATCCCAAGGCGCAACTGAGCGAAGAGGAACAGGCGTTCATTGACGGCCCGACCGAGGAACTCTGCGCGATGGTCACTGACTGGCAGATCGGCCAGTCGATGGACCTGCCACCCGAAGCCTGGGCGCATATCAAGGAACACGGTTTCTTCGCCCTGATCATCCCGAAAGAATTCGGTGGCAAAGGCTTCTCGGCTTACGCCCACTCACAGGTGGCGATGAAACTCGCTACCCGTAGCGGTGACCTCGCCTCCACCGTGATGGTGCCGAACTCCCTCGGCCCGGCCGAACTGCTGCTGCATTACGGCACTGACGAACAACGCAATCACTACCTGCCACGGCTGGCCCGTGGCGATGACATCCCGTGCTTCGCCCTCACCGGTCCGCTCGCCGGGTCCGATGCCGGTGCGATGCCCGACACCGGGATCATCTGCAAAGGCCAATGGGAAGGTCAGGAAGTCATCGGCCTGCGCCTGAACTGGGAAAAACGCTACATCACCCTCGGTCCTGTCGCGACCCTCCTCGGCCTCGCTTTCAAGGCCTACGACCCGGAGCATCTGCTGGGCGACAAGGAAGACCTTGGCATCAGCCTCGCGTTGATTCCGACCGATACCGCTGGGGTGGAAATCGGTCGTCGTCACCTGCCACTCGGCGCGGCGTTCATGAACGGCCCGAACTCGGGCAAAGACGTGTTTATTCCGCTGGACTTCCTCATCGGCGGTCAGGAGATGCTCGGCAAGGGCTGGATGATGCTGATGAACTGCCTGTCGGTCGGCCGTTCGATCTCGTTGCCGGCAGTCGGCACTGGCGCGGCCAAATTCACCAGCCTGGTCACCGGTCAGTACGCGCAGATTCGTGAGCAATTCAATGTACCGCTGTCGGCTTTCGAAGGTATTCAGGAAGCCATGGCGCGCATCGGCGGCAACGCGTGGATGATGGATGCGGCGCGGATGCTCACTGCCAACGCAGTGGACCTGGGCGAGAAACCGTCGGTGCTCTCGGCGATTCTCAAATATCACCTCACCGAACGCGGCCGCGAGTGCATCAGCCACGCCATGGATGTGCATGGTGGCAAGGCGATCATCATGGGCCCGAACAACTACCTCGGGCGTAGCTGGAACGGCGCGCCGATCTTCATCACCGTGGAAGGTGCAAACATCCTGTCGCGCAACCTGATGATCTTCGGTCAGGGCGCGATTCGTTGCCATCCATTCGTGCTGAAGGAGATGGCCCTCGCCGGTCGTGAGGACAAGGATCAGGCGCTGAAAGAGTTCGATGGTTTGCTGCTCAAACACATCGGTTTCGCCGTAAGCAATGCGGCCAGTACGCTGGTGTTGAACCTCGGTTTCGGCCACTTCGAGCATGCGCCGGGCGACAAGATCAGCCAAGGCTACTTCCGCGCACTCAACCGCCAGGCAGCGGCGTTCGCCATGCTCGCCGACTTCAGCATGATGTTGCTGGGCGGCGAACTGAAACGTCGCGAGCGTCTGTCGGCACGTCTGGGTGATGTGTTGAGCAACCTGTATCTGGCCTCCGCCGCGCTCAAGCGTTATCACGATCTGGATTCGCCAGCGTACATGGAGCCACTGTTCCGTTGGGCGATGGAAGAAAGCCTCGGCCAATCGGAACGGGCGCTGGATGAATTGCTACGCAACTTCCCGAACAAGGTGTTCGGTTGCCTGCTGCGAGCCATCGTATTCCCGTTCGGTCGTCGTCACAAAGGCCCGTCGGACAAACTCGGTGCCGAAGTGGCAGGCGTGATTGGTCGCGCCAAAGGTGATCCGGCGCTGGAAGAGTTGCTTGCCGGTTGCTATCGCCCGCAGTCGGCAGACGATGCCGTCGGCGCGCTGCAACACGCCAGTGATTTGCTGAATGCCGCGCAGCCACTGCACAAAAAACTGCACACGTCGCTGAAAAGCGGTCAGGTCAAACCGGTCGCAGGTGAGCACGCCATCGATGCGGCGCTGGAGGCCGGGGTGTTGCAACCGGGAGAAGCACAGAGCCTGCGCGATGCCGAAGCCGCACGACGCAAGGTGATCGACGTCGATGACTTCGACAAAGAGGAACTGAAACTGGCAGAGGGCAAAGTCCGCTGATCCTGACAACCATGTCCAAGAGGGCGCGGGAGCTTTATACTCCCGCGCCCGTTTTGCTCTTGAGGACTTATCTCGTGTCCAACGTCGTTGCCGATCATCTTGTTTTGCTCGACCACCTGCGCAGTATCCTGGTCGCCGTAGGTGAGGCCGATCAGGTTCCCGAAGAAAGCCATGCCTTGTTCCTGGAGCGCTTCGACGAACTGCTGGCATCGCTGCCGATCGATCCGATCGAAAGCCAGTACCTGGGCCAGGACATCCTGACTCAAGTGATTAGCCGTTATCCGCAAATCGCCCACCTGATCCCGCGCGATCTGTTGTGGTTCTTCGCCGGCGACTGCCTGCATTACTTGTCCGATGAAGAGATCGACCTGTATCAGGCACTGGAAGAACGTCGCTACGAAGCTGAACAGAACGATGAACCGTTCGACTGGAACCAGGAAAAACAACTGCTGGCGATGTCCGCTCAGGACAGCAAGCACTGATTTAACAGTGGGTTGAAGATCAAAAGATCGCAGCCTTCGGCAGCTCCTACAGTGGACTCACGCAATCCTCTGTAGGAGCTGCCGAAGGCTGCGATCTTTTGCTTTGCGCTACAACAACCCTTCACTTTCGGGCAATTCATACGCCATCGCCGCATTGCTTTCCCCCACTGATTTGCCGGGCTTGCTCAAGGTCGGCTCTTTCTGCAGGCACTCCACCAAATAGTCGATGAACACCCGCAACTTGGGTGGCAGATAGCGCGTCGGCGAATGCAGCAGCCACAATCCGCCGTGATAGGACGCGAGGAACGTCCAGTCCGGCAACACCTGCACCACCAACTTTTGCTCAAGCGCGTAACGGGCGGTGAAATACGGCAGGCTGCCGATGCCGATGTGCTGCAACACCGCGCCCAGCCGCACGCCTGTGTGATTGGCGGCATACCGACCGCGGACGCCTACCGTCACCGCCTTACTGCCCTTCTTGAATTTCCAGCGCGCATCACTCGGGGTTTCCCCCAGATAAATACAACTGTGATTGAGCAGATCATGCGGATGAGTCGGTACGCCGTGCTCGGCCAGGTACTGCGGCGTGGCACAGAGCAAATGGTCGATGGTCAGTAACTGCCGGCCAACCAGCCCGGCCGGTGGTCGATCGGTGATGCGAATGGCCAGATCGACATGGTCGTCGATCAAATCGACCTGGCGATCCTCCAGCAACAACTCGACATCGACCTTGGGATAACGCCGCAGGAACTCGGGCATGTGCGGATGAATCACGAAGCGCCCCACCGCTTTCGGCACGCTGACGCGCACCAGTCCTTCCGCTTCATGGGTGAACTGGCCGCTAATTTCCATCACCGACTTGGCCGCGCTGACCATCTCCTGGCAGCGCTTGAATACCTCCTCGCCGCCGTCACTCAAGCGCAGCTTGCGCGTGGTGCGCTGCAAGAGTCGCGTGGCCAAGGCTTTTTCCAGCCGCGAAATACTGCGACTCACCGCTGACGGCGATGAACCCAACTGCCGAGCCGCTTCAGAGAAGCTACCGGTCTCGACGACCTTGACGAAAATCGCCATTTCACCAAGCAGCGGTAGCGGCAGATTGATGCTCACAGCGCACAAGTCCTTTGATGTTTGAACGGATTATCACGTTATTGCACGATTCATATAATAAAAAAAGAAACTTTAATAAGGGCATGGAATATGACGCTTCGCCTCTTTTTCCATAGTGATGACCTCAAGGCCAATGTGGAAGTCCTCGACTGCACGCCCCAAGAGAACGAATTCGCCGTGGTCTTGCGCGCCACGCTGTTTCATCCGCAAGGCGGCGGACAGCCGTGTGATACCGGTTGGATCGGTGAAAGCCAGGTATTGCGTGTGGTGCAGGAGCCGGACCGGATCATTCATTTTGTCGACCGGCCGGTGGAACTGGGCATGACCTGCATCCGCATCGACGAACAGCGCCGCCACTTCAATACACGCATGCATTCGGCCGGGCACCTGATCGGGCATTTCGTCCAGGCGCTGGGCTGGATGCCGATCAAAGCCCATCACTGGCCGGATGAAGGCCGAGTGCAATTCAAACCCGGCGACACCGCGCAGGAAGTCGATGCAGAGACCGTTCAACACGGGATCGACCAGTGGATCGAACACGACCTGCCCCGCCTGACCTCGCTACGCGAAGGTGCGCGGGAAATCGGTTTTGGTGAACTGCCCGCCTATGGCTGCGGTGGCACCCACGTACGCAGCCTGAAGGATCTGGGCACAGTCACGATCGCGTCCCTTTCGCAGAAGAAAGGCACGTTATCCGTCCACTACAACGTGGATTGAGCATTTCGGGCGCTGCTTCAGGCAGCGTCCGACGCCGGGGAACCGCATTCGCAGGTTCCGTTGACTATCGATAGATGGACCTAAAAAAATGATGCTAGACGTCGAGCGTCTCGATGAGACGTGCATAAAAAAACTGGCCAACGAAGAAGTCCTCGCCATCCGCGTCAAAGGCTTTTTGCCTGAGCCGCTGGCCATTCAGATTGGCGACAAGATTCTCGCTCCAGGCTTCGAGGGTTACATCAACGCACCGAGTATCGGCCGCATCGGCATGGCATTTTACGAGGCGGAAAACCAACCGCTGCTGATTGAGGACTACTTCGAACGCGCCACCAGCAACATCGCTGAACTGCGCAATCGCTGCGCGCCCTACTCCTCACCGATCGACACCTTGCGCTGCATGCTCGACGAATCCTGGCCGGCCGGCGCACACCTGGAAAACCTCTACGGCCGAAAAATGTATGTCGGCCTTTCGCGCGTGGTGAAACCCGGGGTGTGCTTCCTCGCCCATCACGACATCTTCGCCAAGGACGCTCCGGACAGTTTCCAGGCCCGCAGCCTGGAGGCGCAGTTCGCCTGCAACGTCTATCTGAATATGCCGACCGAGGGCGGTGCGTTGCAGATATGGGACGACGACATCACCCCGGATCAATTCGACGAGATGCGTGGCGACAGTTATGGCATTGAACCAGCGCTGCTCGGTCCACCTGCGCTTGAAGTCCGACCGCAACCCGGTGATTTCATCATGTTCAACTCGCGGCGCATGCACTCGGTGACCCCGGGCGTGGCCGATCCGCGTTTGAGCCTTTCCTTTTTTGTCGGCTATCGCGGCAATGCTTCACCCCTGACCTATTGGAGCTGAGATGTATTCGAATTATCTGGGCGAGTTTCTGGCGCTGGCCACCATTCACTTTCTGGCTGTGGTTGCTCCCGGCCCGGACTTCGCAGTCACCATACGCCAAAGCGTACGGTTCGGCCGATTGGTAGGGATCTGCACGGCGCTGGGTATCGGCGCGGGGATTTCCGTGCACGTGCTCTACACGTTGCTGGGTGTCGGGGCATTGATGCACACCACCCCGTGGCTGCTGACTGTCGCCAAGGTGGTTGGTGGTGCTTACATCCTGTATCTGGGCGTCAGCCTGTTGCGCAGCAAACCCAAATCGGCCGTTGAAGGTGAAAAAATCGCGGACGAGCCCGTGGTCGAACAAACCCTGTTCAAAGCTTTCAGCACCGGTTTTCTGACCAATGCAACCAACCCCAAGGCCACACTGTTTTTCCTGGCCATCTTCACCACGATCATCAGCGCCAGCACACCCTTGCAAATCCAGGCCTTTTACGGGCTGTGGATGTGCTTTGTGAATGCGCTGTGGTTTGTCGTGGTCGCGCTGTTCTTCTCAAGCAATCGGGTTCGCCTGCTGTTCATGCGCATGGGCCATTGGTTTGAACGCACGATGGGCGTGGTGCTTATTCTGTTTGCTGGCCGACTGATGCTGTCCTGGTAAGCAAACGCACAACGCAAAAAGGCCCGCCGAATCGCTTCGGCGGGCCTTTTTCTTTATGGCTGATGACACAGCCACAAATCGCGCATACAAAAACGCCGCTCTGTTGAGCGGCGTTTTTGTGAATATGGAGCGGGAAACGAGACTCGAACTCGCGACCCCGACCTTGGCAAGGTCGTGCTCTACCAACTGAGCTATTCCCGCAATGGCGTCCCCTAGGGGACTCGAACCCCTGTTACCGCCGTGAAAGGGCGGTGTCCTAGGCCACTAGACGAAGGGGACACAGGCTACAACTTTCACTAATAAAAACGCCGCTCACTGAGCGGCGTTTTTAGAATTTGGAGCGGGAAACGAGACTCGAACTCGCGACCCCGACCTTGGCAAGGTCGTGCTCTACCAACTGAGCTATTCCCGCAAATGGCGTCCCCTAGGGGACTCGAACCCCTGTTACCGCCGTGAAAGGGCGGTGTCCTAGGCCACTAGACGAAGGGGACACGCTACCCGGAACACATGGTGTGTGTTTCGGTGTCCAGATCCGTATCCGAAGACTTGGTTCTGGTTTCACTCAGCACCGCCCGAAAGCGCTGCTGTTTAAAATTGGAGCGGGAAACGAGACTCGAACTCGCGACCCCGACCTTGGCAAGGTCGTGCTCTACCAACTGAGCTATTCCCGCATTGGCGTCCCCTAGGGGACTCGAACCCCTGTTACCGCCGTGAAAGGGCGGTGTCCTAGGCCACTAGACGAAGGGGACACACTACAACATTCACTCCCTGCCGCGCTTCGCTGTGTGCTTTACGCTGCAAGTGGCGCGCATTCTATGGATGGATTGAGAGGTCGTCAACCCCCTGATATAAATTTATTTAAATCAATGACTTCGACCTGCTTTACGGCGGCAATCGGGCTTTTCCGTCGCCCGACGATTGACGCCTATATTCCGCCACCCGCCAAGACGCTATAGTCCACCCACAGTGATGGCAATCTGCACTCGCAGCGCCAGCATTCATATAAGCAGCGTGCGGCCGATACAGATTGAACCTGCCGATCCAACTCGTCGAGCGGCGCTAGGCGACTAAATGCCCAGCCACTACACTCGCATGCGAACCCTATAAAGAGGTCTTACCGGTGACACCACTCATGATCACCCTGCTTGTCATAGCCGGGATCGCAATTCTGATCGCCATTGGCTACATGAACCATGTGGTGGAAAACAACAAACTGGAGAAGGCCCGCACCAAGGTCGAACTCAACGACCGCCTGCGCCGTTGCGGCGAACTGACCGAAACCTTCCCCGGCCAGTTCATGACCCCGGCGCTCAAGTTGCTGCTGACCCGTCTGGAACTGAACGTCTGCCAGCGCCTACTGAACCTGGAAAAAACCAGCGCCACCACCAAAGCACGCATCACCGAACTGAGCGCCCTGGTCGCCCAAGGCGAATCGATCCCGGTCAACAACCCACCGGCACCGATCCTGACCGAAGCCAAAGCCAAAGACGTGCGCTTCCTGCTCGAAGCCCTCCACGGCCAGATCACCCGCGCCGCCCACGATGGTTTCCTGCCACCGAATGAAGCCAAACACTGGATCCGCGAAGTCCGCCACATTCTGGTGCTGCTGCACATCGAATTCTTCAACAACCTCGGCCAACAGTCCCTGCAACAAAACCAGCCCGGCCAGGCCCGCCTCGCCTTCGAACGCGGCGTGCAATACCTGCGCAAACAGCAGGATCCGCAGATGTACGCAGAACAACTGCAATACCTGGAAAAACTCCTGGCCCGCGCGAACGCCCAGGTCATGGACAAGATTGCACCGGTTGAAGGTGAAGAAAACCAACTGACCGCCGGCCTCAAAGATGTCGAGGCCGATGCGGACTGGAAGAAGAAAGTGATTTACGACTGATTGCAGATGCTGGAAGAGAAGCCACCGAAAGGTGGCTTTTTTGTGGGCTCGCGG
Source organism: Pseudomonas sp. ok266 (assembly GCF_900110195.1). NCBI lineage: Bacteria > Pseudomonadati > Pseudomonadota > Gammaproteobacteria > Pseudomonadales > Pseudomonadaceae > Pseudomonas > Pseudomonas sp. ok266. The sequence continues at coordinate 297,920 of NZ_FOCU01000009.1, forward strand.
GAGTGAACCTGATAGAAAACCGGTGAATGTGAGGCCGCTTTCGCGAGCAGGCTCGCTCCCACAGGGGGCTGAGTACATCTGACAGAGGTTGGTCGGCTATCCGGCCGCCATCGCGAGCAGGCTCACTCC
>NZ_FOCU01000009.1:298496-308846 GCF_900110195.1 Pseudomonas sp. ok266
AGCAAAAGCAACACCCTCCTCGCAACCGCATCAGCTTCTCACCACTCAACAGGATGAGCGTTAGCTCGGCTGCAGCTCTTGATCTTGATCCACCAGCGACGTCGGAAGGCTGAGTGGAGGGATTGATCCGGGCGTGGGAGCGCAGCGACCGTTTGGCGCAGCCAAACACAGCGAGAGGAGGTGCAGCGAAGCAAACCGTAGGCGCTGCGCCCGGATCGATCCCGGAGCGAAGGAACCCCGAGCCCCAGCGAGCGGGCCGCACGTAGGAGCAAGCGTTTTTGGTTACTTTTTAGGCGTTTGTAAAAAGTGACCCGCCGTAAGGGCGGAACCCTAATGAGCAACACCCGCAGCAACGGATATCCCCCCAAAACCCCAAGAGCCTGGTCGGCCCAAAGGCCGCCAAGCGTCAAAGCGTCAAAGCGTCAAAGCGTCAAAGCCGAAAATGCCCAACCATCCCGCGCAACTCCCCCCCCAACTGCGCCAGCTCAACACTCGAAGCCGCATTCCCACGCATCGCAATCGACGACTGATCCGCACTCGCACGAATACTCGTCACACTGCGATTGATCTCCTCCGCCACCGAACTCTGCTCCTCGGCCGCCGCCGCAATCTGCTGATTCATCTGCTGAATCAACGACACCGCCGCCGCAATACTCCCCAGCGCACTCTCAGTCTGCAACGCATCACTGACCGCCAGCTTCACCAGCTCGCCGCTGCTCTGAATCTGCTGCACCGAGGAATGCGCCGCCAAGCGCAAAGCACTGACCAGCCGTTCAATCTCCTCAGTCGATTGCTGCGTGCGCCGAGCCAAAGCACGCACCTCATCAGCCACCACCGCAAAGCCCCTGCCCTGCTCCCCGGCCCGCGCAGCCTCGATCGCCGCATTCAGCGCCAATAGATTGGTCTGTTCGGCAACACTCTTGATCACCCCGAGCACCGTGCCGATATTCTGGATTTCAGCACTAAGGCTTTCGATGCTCGAACTGGCCGACGTCGCCGAGTCAGCCAATTGCTCGATGCGCGCCATGCTCTGGCGCACCACCTGCTGCCCACTCTCGACCTTGTCATCCGCCGTCTGCGCGGCCAGCGCCGCTTCTTCGGCGTTGCGTGCAACGTCGTGAACGGTGGCGGTCATCTGGTTCATCGCCGTGGCAACCTGCTCGGTTTCTTCCTTCTGGCTGCTGACCTCAAGGTTGGTCTGCTCAGTGACTGCCGACAACGATTGCGCCGAACTGGCCAGTTGCTCGATCCCCGCCTGCAAACCACTGACGATGGTGCTCAGACCCGCGCCCATCTGTTGCATCGCCAGCATCAACTGACCGATCTCGTCGCGACGGGTCACTGCCACGGTCGCACTCAAGTCGCCGGCGGCAATCTGCTGCGCGACCTGAATCACACTGCGCAATGGCGCGACGATAAGTCGGGTGATCAGCCACGCGGCGAGTAATCCCACCAGCAATGCCAGCGCCGATGAGCCGATGATCAGCAGCGAGTTTTTCTTCAGTTCTGCCTGCATCGCGCCGTCTTCAGCGACATACGCCTGATTCACCCGCTCGACCACTTCGTTGGCACGCTGGTGCAATTGCTCGTAGACGGTTTTTTCCTGCGCGAGCAACCCGGTGTACTCGGCCAGTTTGTCGTTGAAACCGGCGATGTGCCCGGACACTTCATTGAGCACGGTGAGATAGCCCTCGTCCTTGACCGTGGTTTTCAATTCTTCGGCCTGCGCCTGCGCTTGTGCGGCCTGTTCGATATTGCCCTTGCCAGCACTGTCGGCATCGCCCTTGCGGCTTTGATCGAGACGAATCCGCGCTTCGTTCATCGCTTGCAGCATCAACCGCGAAACCTGGCTGACCTGACTGGCCTGCTCGATGAACTGTGCGCCGTCCTTGCCCTCGGTGTCCTTCAAGGTATAAGCACCGTCGTCGGCAAGTCCGGCCTGCAATACGTCAAGATTGTTGGCCACACTGGACACCGACCAACTGGCCATTTCCAGCGCCAGGTCCTTGGCCTGAGTCAACGACACAAACTCGTCGAACGCCTTACGATAAGCGCCCAGCGACTGCTGCACATCATTCATGACCGGCACATTCGCCGCCGACTGCGCTTTGAGCTGATCAGCCAGAGCAACCAGTCCGTCGACGCCCTTACGCAGGGCATCGGCCGTCTTCGGATCGCCCCGCAAGGCATATTCCTGCTCAAGCAGGCGCACCTTGAGCAAGCCGCTGTTGAGCGAAGACATCTGTTTCAGCCCGTCGAAACGCTGACTGATGGTTTGCAGGGACCAAACGCCGATGGCCGCCACCAGCGCGGTCAGAAGCAAAACCAGCACAAACCCGATACCCAGTTTTTTCGCCATACCGAGGTTGGCAAAACGTCCTTGCATGGCCGAAATCATTGCGCGTAGTCCCCTGCCATTGTCAGTAGAGCGAAGAGTCGCAACGGCCATGAAACAGCACAAGTCTCTGGCGTCGGAATAATGGCAAAAAGCTACGCCTACGTCGTTTTCAGAACACTTGAGGTCGATCCGAACCGGTGTAGCGAAAAAACTGCCGGGCGCGCGGATCACAGGCATAGGCGACGTTGATGCGCAGCCAATCACCCGACTCGCCATTGGGACTGAATGCATCAGGCGCTGACAGCAACACGCCGCAACGTTGAGCCTGCCGACGCAGCCGAATCTGATCGGTCATGCGCGAGCGCGCCCAGATGAACAAGCCACCTGCAGGCTTGCCGAAAACCTCCCAGTCGGCGTCCTCCAGCGCCTGCAACGCGGCCGCGCGATCGGCATTCAGGCGTTGACGCTGGCGCTGCACCAGTTTGCGGTAAGCGCCGCTGACCATCAGGCTGGCCAGCACCGCTTCGGTAAACCTTGACGCCCCCAGACCGCTGATCATCTTGACCTGCGCCAGCCGTCTGACCATGTCGCTGTCGGCAAAAACGAAACCGACCCGCAACGAGCTGCTCAGCGTCTTGGAAAAACTGCCCACGTAAATGACTCGCCCCTCATCATCCAGAGCCGCCAAGCGCGTGCCGTTGCCGGTGTGCAAGTCTGCGTAGACATCGTCTTCGATCACGCGCAAATCGTAGGTCTTGCTCAGTTGCAGGATGCGTTGCGCTACGCTCGGCGACAGGCAACTGCCGGTGGGGTTGTGATGATGGCTGTTGATGAATAACGCGCCGGGGCGAAACTGTTGCAGCAACGCTTCCAGTGCGTCGATATCCGGCCCGTTCGGGGTGCGACGCACCTCGAGCATGCGCACGCCGTGCATCCGCAGGAGATCGAACAACGGCGCGTAACCGGGCGTCTCGACCACCACGCAGTCTCCAGCCTTGAACAAGGTGCGCACGATCAGATCAAGCGCATGGCTGGCGCCGCAGGTACTCAGCAACTGCGCACTGCGGGCCTCGATACCGAACAGTTTCAGGCGCTTGGCGATTTGCTCGCGCAACGCTGGAAGCCCCAAGGGCGTGCTGTAGTTGAACAGGCTGGCCATGTCGGTGCGAGCCACCTCGCGCAGGGCATAACTGAGGTCGTCAGGTTCACGCCAGCTATGCGGCAGTCCGCCCGCGCCAAGTTTCAAGCCGCCCGCGGCCTCGCACACGGCATCGCACCAGGCGAACCGGCCCTCGAATGGCGCCAGCTCATCTTCTGCGCCTGTTGCCGAGGGCGAGGCGGCGACAATGAACCCGGTGCCCTGGCATGAACTCAGAACACCCTGCGATACCAGCCGCTCACACGCCTCGACCACACACGACTGGCTGAGCAGATTGCCCCGGGCGATTTGCCGCACGGACGGCAAACGGGTGGCCGGCGGTACGCCACTTTGCAGGATCCACTCGGTCAGTCCGTCAACAATCTGCTGCACGACCGGCACCATTGCCTGTCGATCAATTCTCAATTCCATGAGCAAGCAAACTCCTGTCCGTTTTGCTGGCGGCAGTAAATCACAGCCGCGCCGGACAGGCTGTGCGACAACGCCGCCAAAAGCGACCGTTCTAACCGTTTGATACACATTGTTTAAGAGGCTTCACGGAACTGACCGCTGCCCACAAAAAAGCCCGCAACGAATGCGGGCTGTTGTTCTTGGGCGTGATTCAGAAAGCGGTGACGCCACCATCCACTGCCAGCGAGTGGCCGGTGGTGAATGCCGCACCGTCGCTGCACAGGTACAACACGGCACTGGCGATTTCCTCGACTTTGCCGATGCGCCCGACCGGGTGCATGGCGTTGGCGAACTCACCCTTCTTCGGGTCGGCCTCGTAAGCACGGCGGAACATGTCGGTATCGATCACCGCCGGACACACAGCGTTGACGCGGATTTTCTTCTTCGCGTATTCGATGGCTGCCGATTTGGTCAGACCGATCACCGCGTGCTTCGACGCCGCGTAGATGCTCATCTTCGGCGCCGCGCCCAGTCCCGCCACCGAGGCGGTATTGACGATCGCCCCGCCACCCTGCGCCAGCAGCAGTGGCAGTTGATACTTCATACATAGCCAGACGCCTTTGACGTTGACGCCCATGATTGCGTCGAACTCATCCATCGAGCCTTCGGCCAGTTTGCCTTTTTCAATTTCGATGCCGGCATTGTTGAAGGCGTAGTCGAGACGGCCGTAGGTATTGATGACCTCGTCCATCAGATTCTTCACTTCGCTTTCGACGGTCACGTTGCAGCGCACGAAGGTCGCTTCGCCGCCGGCTGTACGAATCAGCGCCACCGTGCCCTCGCCCCCTGCCGCGTCCAGATCGGCGACCACCACTTTCAGGCCTTCGGCGGCGAACGCCTGGGCGGTCGCACGGCCGATGCCGTTGGCCGCGCCAGTGACTACAGCAACCTGACCGGAAAACGTCATGCTCATTGTTATGTCCTCGAAGGGATAGATGCAGGGGATGTATGGAATGGCAGCATAGCCATTGAGGTCTGCCGAGCGTCAGCACTATCCAATGGCTGTTTATGTACCCATGCGTCGCAGTGATAAAACCGGCCAGGTGATCATCACTGCACTGGATCGGCGTGCATTCGCCGCATCAGCCAACCTTGCGCCAATGCCGGCGAAGGTCTATCAACAAGGCTTCATTCCGTTCGAGTGCCTGCCATGACCAACCAGACCAATCGCCAGTTCCTGCTCGCCAAACGCCCGGTGGGAGCGGCCAACCGCGAGACCTTCACCTATCAGGAAGTACCGGTCGGCGAACCGGCGGCGGGCCAGATTCTGGTCAAGAACGAGTACCTGTCTCTCGATCCGGCGATGCGTGGCTGGATGAATGAAGGCAAGTCCTACATCCCGCCGGTCGGTATCGGTGAAGTCATGCGCGCGCTGGGCGTAGGCAAAGTCATTGCTTCGAACAACCCTGGCTTTGCGGTCGGGAACTACGTCAACGGCGCCATTGGCGTGCAGGATTATTTCCTCGGCGAGCCAAGAGGTTTCTACAAAGTCGATCCGAAACTGGCACCGCTGCCGGTGTACCTGTCAGCGCTGGGCATGACCGGCATGACCGCCTACTTCGCCCTGCTGGATGTCGGCGCACCGAAGGCCGGCGACACCGTGGTGTTGTCCGGTGCAGCGGGCGCAGTGGGCAGCATCGCCGGGCAGATTGCCAAGCTCAAAGGCTGCCGCGTGGTTGGCATTGCCGGCGGCGCCGACAAGTGCAAATTCCTTATTGATGAGTTGGGTTTTGACGGTGCCATCGACTACAAGTCCGAAGATGTCGTGGCCGGGCTTAAACGCGAATGCCCGAAAGGCGTCGATGTGTATTTCGATAACGTTGGCGGCGACATCCTCGATGCGGTGTTGAGCCGTTTGAACATGAAGGCGCGGGTGGTTATCTGCGGCGCGATCAGCCAGTACAACAACAAGGAAGCGGTCAAGGGGCCAGCCAACTACCTGTCGTTGCTGGTCAACCGTGCGCGGATGGAAGGTTTTGTGGTGATGGATTACGCGGCGCAATACGCCAGCGCCGCGCAGGAAATGGCCGGCTGGATGGCCAAGGGGCAGCTCAAGAGCAAGGAAGATATCGTCGAAGGGCTGGAGACCTTCCCGGAAACGCTGATGAAATTGTTCAGCGGTGAGAACTTCGGCAAGTTGGTGTTGAAAATCTAAAACCACCACAAAACAAATGTAGGAGTGAGCCTGCTCGCGATAGCGGTGTGTCAGTCAACATTACCGTTGTTTGACACACCGCTATCGCGAGCAGGCTCACTCCTACAGGGTTTTGCGGTGCCTGATCAGGCGATTTCGGCTACGACCGAAGCCAGCGCCTGCGCCGGATCTGCCGCCTGGCTGATCGGACGGCCAATCACCAGATAATCGGAACCGGCATCCAGCGCCTGACGCGGAGTCAGAATGCGGCGCTGATCGTCCTGCGCGCTGCCCGCCGGACGAATTCCCGGGGTCACCAGTTGCAGCGAAGGGTGCGCAGTTTTCAGTGCCGAGGCTTCCAGCGCCGAGCACACCAGACCGTCCATGCCAGCCTTTTCGGCCAGCGCGGCCAGACGCAGCACTTGCTCTTGCGGCTCGATATCCAGACCGATACCGGCCAGGTCTTCGCGCTCCATGCTGGTCAGCACGGTCACGCCGATCAGCAACGGCTGCGGGCCGCTGCGTTTATCCAGCTCTTCACGGCAAGCGGCCATCATGCGCATACCACCGGAGCAATGCACGTTGACCATCCACACGCCCATCTCGGCAGCGGCTTTCACGGCCATCGCGGTGGTGTTGGGAATGTCGTGGAATTTCAGGTCGAGGAATACTTCAAAACCCTTGTCACGCAGGGTGCCGACAATTTCGGCGGCGCAACTGGTGAACAGTTCCTTGCCCACTTTGACCCGGCACAGCTTCGGGTCCAACTGGTCGGCCAGCTTCAGTGCGGCGTCACGGGTAGGGAAATCCAGGGCGACGATGATAGGAGTCTGGCAGGCGGACATGAATGGGCTCTCAGGCAGGTCGAAATCGGCGCGCATTGTAGCGGAACCGGCGGCAGCGCGGCACCCGATGATCGGTAAATCGTCGCGCTGGCCGTGATCAGCATAGCGCTCGCTGCTATTGTGTCGACTCCGATACACAACCGACACGCCAGCAACAAGCACCCGCGCTAGCCTCGCCAGCCGCAATACGTCCTTACATCAGCACTTCCCGCCTCACGGCCGGACGCCTATGCTGAAACCACAACCTCGCAGCCCATCTTTTGTGGTTGGCGGCCTACTGGCAGATGAACAGCCTCATGCACAACACCCAAATGACCGCGACGGATGAGCCTAAAGACGACAAGCGCTGGAGCATTCGCGCGCTGATCGTCGACGATGACGTGCCGATCCGCGAGCTGATGATTGACTACCTCGCGCGCTTCAATATCCACGCCAGCGGCGTCACCGACGGCGCGGCGATGCGTCAGGCGCTGCTCGCCGAGCATTTCGATGTTGTCGTGCTGGACCTGATGCTGCCCGGCGAAGACGGCTTGTCGCTGTGCCGCTGGCTGCGCGCCGAATCGGACATCCCGATCCTGATGCTCACCGCACGTTGCGAACCGACCGACCGCATCATCGGCCTGGAACTGGGCGCCGATGACTATATGGCCAAACCGTTCGAGCCACGCGAACTGGTCGCGCGCATTCAAACCATTCTGCGCCGGGTGCGTGACGATCGAACCGAACAGCGCGCGAACATTCGTTTCGACAACTGGCGTCTGAACAGCGTCCTGCGCCAGTTGATCGCCGACGATGGTCTGGTGGTGCCGCTGTCCAACGCCGAATTCCGCCTGCTGTGGGTGTTTATCGAACGTCCGCGTCGGGTACTCAGCCGCGAGCAACTGCTCGATGCTGCCCGTGGCCGCTCGATCGAAGCCTTCGACCGCAGCATCGACCTGCTGGTCTCGCGTCTGCGGCAAAAACTCGGCGACGACCCGAAAGCCCCGCAGTTGATCAAAACCGTGCGCGGTGAGGGTTACCTGTTCGACGCGCGGGACATCGGCTGATGCGGGCGCGCTTCGACACGCTGTTCGGGCGCCTGTTTGGCGTGCTGTTCGTGGCGATTGTCCTGGCGCACCTGCTGGCGTTCGCCTGGTTCCACCACTACGGGCCACCGCCGCCCCCACCGCCACCGGAGTTCTCTCAAGGCGCCGAAGGGCAACCGATGGCACATGATCCGCGCTACCCGCCACGGCCACCGCGTCCGTGGTTCGGTGGCCCGGTGGTGCCGCTGACCTTTCAATTCATCACGCTGATGATCGCGGCCTGGTACGGCGCCAAACTGCTCAGTCGCCCGATCCAGCGCCTGAGCGACGCCGCCGAACGCCTCAGCGAAGACCTCGACAGCCCGCCACTCGACGAGTCCGGCCCGCGGGAATCGCGACAAGCCGCCTACACCTTCAACCTGATGCAGCAACGCATTCGCGAACAGGTGCAGCAGCGCGCACGGATGCTGGGCGCGGTTTCCCATGATCTGCGCACACCGTTGTCACGCCTGAAACTGCGCCTGGAAAACATCAGCGATGAAAAGCTGCAAGGCCAGATGCGCCAGGACCTCGACGACATGATCGGCATGCTCGACGCCACCCTCACCTACCTGCACGAACAGCGCACCAGCGAAGCCTTGCAATTGATGGATGTGCAGGCGCTGGTCGAATCACTGTGCGAAAACGCGCAGGATCAAGGCGCCGACGTACAGGTCAGCGGCCATTGCGCACCGTTGCCGGTACAGCCGATGGCGCTGCGTTCGTGCCTCAACAACCTCATGGACAATGCCCTGCGTTATGCCGGCCAGGCACGCATCGAATTGCAGGATCAGCGCGAGCAACTGCTGATCCGCGTAATCGATCACGGCCCGGGGATCACCGAGGACAAGCGTGAAGCGGTGTTTGAACCATTTTATCGGCTGGAAGGCTCGCGCAATCGCAACTCTGGCGGCGTCGGGCTGGGTATGACGATTGCCCGCGAAGCGGCCCAGCGTTTGGGTGGGCAGCTCAATCTTGACGAAACACCGGGCGGCGGCCTTACCGCCATCATTCGCCTGCCGCGCACCTGAGAAACACACAATCCACCTGTAGGAGTGAGCCTGCTCGCGATAGCGGAGTGTCAGTCACAGTAAATGTCACTGATAAACCGCTATCGCGAGCAGGCTCACTCCTACAAGGTATTTGGTGTTCATTCCATCGTGTGTACCCACCGGTACAAATCCCACATACCCCCGACAACTTGCGCCCCGACGCTGCATAAGCCGGTACACCCACCGGTTTTCCATTCCAGGGAGTGAGTCCGATGATTGGTAGCGTCAGCAACTACACGAGCTATACCAGCACCAGCAGTACCTCCACGCAAAACGCCCGCAGCCAGCAACTGCAAAAAGAACTGTTCGCCAAACTCGACAGCAACGGCGACGGCGCGGTGGATCAGGACGAACTGAAAAGCGCCCTGTCGCAGAAATCCGACGACGGCCTGCTGGTCAACCTGAGTAAACAATTCGGCGATCTGGACAGCGATGCCAGCGGCAGCCTCAGCGCCGAAGAATTGACCGCCATGGCGCCCCCGCCGCCACCACACGATCAAGCACCGGACACCGACCTCGCCGACGCCCTGATTAGCGCCCTCGACAGCGACGGTGACGGCGCCATCAGCAGCGACGAACTGAGCAGCGGCCTGACCAGCGCCGGCAGCACTGCCGACAGCAACGAAATCTTCTCCGCCCTCGACAAGAACAAGGACGGCACCGTCAGCCAGGACGAACTCACCGCCAGCCTGACCCCGCCACCTCCATCGCCGCCACACATCAACAGCGACGGACTGTTCAGCCAACTTGATGCGGATGGCGACGGCAGCGTGACCGCGACAGAACTCGGCAGCGCACTGCAAGCCAGCGACAGCGCGACTTCAACCACCAGCACTGACACCAGTGCCGCGCTGCTCAAGGTGCTCGATAGCGACAGCAGCGGCGGTGTAAGCAGCGACGAGCTGAAAGCGGCTTTACAGGCAGGGCGAGAACGGCCGGATGAAGAACAGACCGCTTCTACCCAGAGCACCACCGAAGCCCTGAACCGCATGATTGCCAATTTGAGCAAACAGTACTCGCTGGAGAAAACGGCGTCGGTGGGCAAGTATTTGAATGTGGCGACTTGAGTCGACGCCATTATTTGCCGCAGACAATCAAAAGCCCCTCACCCTAGCCCTCTCCCAGAGGGAGAGGGGACTGACCGAGGTGTTTGGGAGAGCTACGCCGACTTGAAATACCGAGTCGAACTCAGATTCTGGAACAGATCAAAAGCCCCTCACTGTAGAGACCGGTACATCCTTTACAAATTAGACCGGGGACATCGTTTACACCTTTACAGGCTTGAAACGCGTTTGGCGCCTCTTTCAA